>CAZJAT010000008.1:0-58020 GCA_964544145.1 uncultured Bacteroidales bacterium
TACTCTCAATATTTATGAATCCCTTATTTTTGACAACAAATGCATATACAGTTGCTAAACCCAGTCCTGCGGCCTGCTTATCTGATTTTGTCGTGAAAAATGGTTCAAATACATTATCAATAATCGTTTGCTTAATACCGCAGCCATTATCACTGAATGTGAATAAAATATATCTGCCTGATTCTATATCCGGAACAATGGGTGTATCTGCCTGCCTATTATCTATATATTCGGCTTTTATGGAAAAATAGCCATTATGCGCTATTGCTTGCTCAGCATTGTTTGCAATATTCATGATAACCTGTTCCATCTGATTCTTATCAATTTGAAGAAACATCTGTTCATCCAGTGAATAATCAATAATCAGTTCAATCCTGTCACTAAGGACATGTCTCAGCATTTTCTCAATATCCTTCATAATGTCAATGACATTATGCATCCTAATCTTTATAACATGCTTTTTACTGAAAATCATCATCTTGGCAATCACTGTTCTTGCAGATTGAGCAGACCTGTATATCTCACTGCTTCTTGAATACAGATTCTCATTATCTAGGTAATCATTCATTATCCTTTCGCTATGTATAATGATAGGAGTAAGGCAATTATTAACTTCATGCGCAATACCTCCGGTCAATACGCCAATGGATTCCATTCTCTGAGCATTTATCAATCTGTCCTGCAGTATTTTCTGTTTTAATTCCATATTCTTCCTATCTGTAATATTATATATATAACATTCTGAATGTCTTCCCTTTCCGTAACAGGATATCTCACCCCATTTGAATCTGTCATCAGATATATTGAATTGGAATTCAATATGCCTTGCATTATGTTTTTCTTTCAATAGATTATGGATTTTATTATATGTATCAATGCCCACTATATCTTCCAAATAACATTCAGCAGGAGCATTGGGTAATCTATCCATATGCAGTATCTGCAGGCAGAGTCTATTGACCCATAATAGTGTTCCATTATTAGAGTCAGAGAGGCATATACCTATATTCATTGTCTTAAACAGATTATTATACTCAATATGCTGTGAATGCCTATTCATAGCGCGCCTCATGATATTATCCAAAAAACATGATATAATGTTTTTTCGTCTAAGACAATTCAATAAATTCTTTATATATATAATAATCTTCTGATGATTCATATTATTTCACCCCATTGCCGGAAGCATCTTCTTTGACCCTGCAGGCATTTGATGATGCTGGTTCTCATGGCGCAGCTGCCTTATCATCTGTTTCATATACATATGATCACTGAGTATATCATTGAGAAGCTTATTCTGCCTCAAATGCTCGCATATCATAAACATTCTCAGTGAACTAAGTGAAATTGCCGAACTGACGAATAAACCGTGAAAATTAAACAGTATATGCACCTCTCTGCTGAGATCAATATACTTGCCGTCTATGATAAGTGTTTGTCCCTTGCTCTTTACTTCTTTCATTGTAACCTCCTGTTGCACTCATATTGAGCAACATGCATGCCTAATATATGTTAATATATTCGGTAACTTACAATGATATATATATTAAAAAGTGATGTAATTAATATTCAATGTCATATAATTATTACATATTTTATAATTTGATTATAATAAATATAATCAATTGATTTATATTGTGCATATGGGAAAGGAAAGGGCAGCAAAGCTGCCCTGTATTAATGCAGTTTATTAATCTTTACTGTTTTATTAAATTCACCTGCATGCATGTGAATAAAATATAGACCTGCAGGTATATCACTGATATCTGCATTGATATTATATAATCCAGATGCCATATTATTATTAATCAATACTTTAATCATTCTACCCGATTTGTCGTATATTCCTATACTTACATTAGATTCATTTGCAGCAGTAAATTGTATATTCATTCTGCTGTCAGTGATATTGGAATTTATGCTCATATTATTGATCATTGGCAGCAAATTTACCATCATTGGAGCTGACCATTCAATGCCATTATCACCCTTGAATCCGAATGAATAATAATTGATGCCTGACTGAGCATTTATGTCTCTGAATTTATTTATACCTTCAATTGACATCAATACATTTATAATATTCTTATGTTCACTGTCATCAGCTCTGCTTATATATGTTTCGGCATTCTTTGCACAATTCCACTGTAATATGACATCATTATTTTCAATCAATGCATATGCAGATGTAATATACATGCCTGTGCTTAAATTCTGCAGTATTATGGGTATTTCAAGTGTAACTGTCTTGGTGAGATCAGCATCAGTGAATATCATCAATGTATCTATATATGTCAGTGCGGGATTCAGGCCCACTGTATCAATATATACTGTAATGCCTAATGAATCACCCATGGCAGCTATACCAGTAACCGGTGATACGCCGGGAATCCAAGAGGCATTGTGTTTTATCTGAACATTTGTAATGGAAATATCCTTTTGTGAATCATTGTCATTGTTCAGCACAAATACGGTTGCTGAATCTGATGCAAGTGTATAATATGTAATACCTGCTCTCAGTACAATGTCCCCGCTTGCATATGGACTCCATGTGCCGCCTACAGAGGCAGCAGTATAAGAGTTTCCGGAATTGGCATTATCTGACACCATATAATATCTTGTTCCTCCATTTGATTTCGTGCGTGCAAACATCAGTATCCAGAAATCACCATCAATAGAAGGTCCATCATAATTGTATGCCAATAACCGTGTGGAACCTGTGCCAACCGTAACTGCACGTTTATCAAGCAGTGTACCGGGTTGACCTGCATTATCAGTATATACATAAATAGTATCTGATAATGTTGCATTTGTATTACTTCTGCCCCAGAATACTGTTTTAAGCGAACATACTGATGAAGGACTGAATTTTACACCCCAGTATGAAACACCGGACCTGAGATTGCTCTCTGAGGGATAATTATCATAACTCAGTGTGTCATATCCTGTGATTGCTTTATGTCCGGATTTGAGAGGCAATAATACTGTATTGTCAATGCCCTTTTTCTTCCCATAATAATCAAAAACAATCTCACTCTTATCCGAGCTTACATAGCTGACACCTGCAACAGGCAATGAGAATGAGGATGTGTCTGTCTTACCCGCATATGTGATAAGCAGCTTGAATTCAACTGATTCGCCATTAGGGGCGCTGCTTCCGACAGATACCCTGAATGTGCCTGTAGCACTTGCATCTGTTGCAATATTGCCATATGCATCACTATTATCTGTAACTGTTACATACACATTGGATGTTGATAAAATGCCTGTTACTGTGTTTTGATTGCTTCCAGTATTATTTTTGATTGATATATCTATATCAGTTATTTCTCCATTATTTAATTTTGCATCAATCAATATAGGCGTAGGACTGTCAAGCACTGTTGATGAAACATAGCTGATCCTATTACCGGCTTCTATGTCAGCATTGCCCTGATATGGTATATAATCCTGCTTTGATGCAGTTATCATTAATTCGCCTATACCCTCATCATAGAATTCAACATTACTGAATGTGATATCACCTGATGCATTTGTTAGGCCTACAGCATAAACACTGTCAGCACCTGTGGTATCCCATATGGTAACGATTGCACTCGGCACTGAACTGCCGCCATCAGTAACATGAATACTGATTTCATTTGAACCTATAAAATATGATGGATTATGTGTTGCTGAAAGTGAAGAAGGAGATTTTGTCCATAAACGAGCTGCAGGGTCACCCACTTCATTCATCAGATAATGCTCCAATTCAAAATACAAAGCAGAACCTGCTGCATATGTTTCCATATATTCCTTACCATAAACAGAAACGACCTGGAATTCTGATGATGTTGCTCCTGTAAGTGCATGGGATATACCCAATGCCATTGAATCATTATAAAATGATAATGATACATTGGTTGCACCAAAATATCCTGTAATACCTTTTCCTGACATATTACACATCAATTCTCCCATACTCTCGTAATTGGGATATGTATAATTGTTGGCTAGGCATGTTGGTGCAAACATAAATCCTACACCCATTGATTCTGTTGACATATTAGGTACATCATTGCGCATAAACATGTCATCATATCCATAATCACCGCCGCCATAGAAACCGAAGAGCGTACCTTCATCGCCATGACCTCTAAAGAGCATGACATTATGACCTTCATCAATTGAATCAACAACATGTGCTCCCATTTCACCATTGGCAAAATTGCTTTCCAGCAATGTGTCTATATCATCATAATAACCATTATTGGCCAGATTAAGTCCGAATTGGCGCGCTGTTATGTCAAATATCCTGCCGCTTTCAACATCCCCTATTGCAAAGAATGATGTGTACCATGTCCCTGCAGGCGGATTACCTTCATATTCAATAACTTTATCAATCCAGATACCGAGTTCTGCAGCATCCCTTGCAGGTATTCTTGATATAAACAGATCGCTATGCCTGTCTGAAGTGGGCATTAATGAATAATAATGATCATTCCTTGCAATACCGGATTCCACTCCGTATGAGTATGGGCAAGTATATCTGTGCGCCTCTATATGATTAGCAACTTCATTTTCTTCGCCTTCACCGACTATCAGAACAAATTCGGGAGGTGTTGACCAATTATTGTAACAATATGCTATAGTATCATATAATGCAGTAACTGATATTGAGGATTGTACCTGTTTGATAACAGGGGTATAGCCCAGTTTTGCTTTCCATGCAGCAAGTTCCCTTATCTTTGCCGTCATTTCATTTGATACAACAATAATAAGGTAATCACCCTCATCAAAGAATGTATTCTCATTAAATGATTTGGGAGCTGATTTCATCATATTGACATTGGGTTTTGAGTTCTTGACATAATCCCAGTTTTCAAACATCATCTCATAAATAGGTATCCATCTGTCTGAAACGGGAATAATGCGGTTCAACTCATTATCACCTGTTCCTGAATATGTTATCTCAATATCAAAATCATATATTATCTCAATTTCACCTGTTGAAGGATTATACTGCATGGGATAAATATATATATCAGCATATCGAAATGAACGTATGCTGCCTGTCTCCTTTACCTCAGCTATCTTATTGGGGAAATTCACATTTGTTCTGTAGAATTCCTCATCATATTCAAATTGAGGATTGATTCCCGGTATTTCAGGAAGAGGCGGCTGAACCGGTAATATCCTATATGTGTTATCAATGCTTATTGTCTTTACATTCTTCACAGAAATCTGCACATCACCTTTATCAGGTATTGCAATTTTCCTTCTGAAAAAGGGGATTTGAGGTTTTCCGTTTTCATCAGATAATAATTGTCCATTATTAAAGGTCAGAATATCGAAATCACCGCTATTATCATAGAACATACCGGTAATATTGATATGCATCAATGTTGAATTATCATTGTGACTAATTATTTCCAAACCTCTTTCTTCGCCCTTAATGAATGTTATCCTTTCCACAGCAAATAATGAAATCATCATGCATAGGGATAGGATTATGAAAAGCATTTTCTTCATTCTGCCTCCAGTATTGTTTTGTAAAATAATAGCAATTAATATGCCAGTTGAATATTTATAAATCACTGTATTTGTTTACTTATAATGATAATAATTGTAAAATAATTTGTATTAGTGCAATATTTACACTATTAATGATAAATGACACGGAATCTGCACCATATCATCCTGGAGGCCACTTCATATCCCTGCCGCCAATCAAATGGAAATGTACATGAAATACTGATTGACCTGCTGATTCTCCATGATTAGTTACAAGTCTGTAGCCCTTTTTATCCAATCCATTTACATGAGCAATATGTCTTATGGCTGAAAAAATATGTTCAATTGTGGAATCATTGTCTTCCATTGCCTGAACAGATGAAATATGTTTTCTCGGGATTATCAATACATGAAATGGAGCTTGCGGATACATATCACGGAAAGCAATGACAAATTCATTCTCATATATTATATCTGCAGCAACAGTACCCTCTATAATTGAACAAAAAATACATTTATTCACAATGAATCCCCTGTAAATATTTAATAATTGATAATACTGCAATTGTAAATGTCTCAGTTCTCAATATGCATGTATTCAAATGAAATGGCTTTGCATTATGGGAGATCATATAATCTTCTTCAGCCAGTGAAAACCCCGAAGGCGGTCCTGTAAAGATATTTATATCTCCATTCAGCACTGTCTGAATATCATTGTCTGTGCTTCCCTGCAATGCACCGAATAATGCATTATTCAAAACTGATTCATTCAATTCATACAGTGAAACAGGTGGATAATAGCAAGGCACATAAAAACGTCTTGATTGTTTGGCAGCGGCTATTATTATACGTTCACTCTGTTCTTGATTTAATGCATAAGCAGTGCTGTTTTCCGTTATTATGGGGTGGAATGATCTGACTCCAAGTTCAGTACATTTTTCCAGTATAAATCGCATTCTTTTACGATCGCATATGCCAAAATAAATATTGATATTTTCCTGCTCAGACTGACGGATCTCGGAATAATTAAGAATA
Source organism: uncultured Bacteroidales bacterium (assembly GCA_964544145.1). Taxonomy (GTDB): domain Bacteria; phylum Hydrothermota; class 32-111; order 32-111; family 32-111; genus CAZJAT01. The sequence continues at coordinate 6,529 of CAZJAT010000008.1, forward strand.
TTACCTGATGAATTGACTACACCCCTGTAGAGCACACCTTTTCCCTCAGTAAAGAATATATCAGCAGGTAATTTATAGCGAAGAACACGGACAATATGATGTAATTCTGTTTTACTTAAGATGAATTCATTCTTTGAGTTTCTTGTACAGAAGAATACTGAGTCCATTATTCCCCGTTAAGTTTTTCTCTCAATTCCTCAAGTATTTTCTTTGTTTGTTTATCAATTTTCTGCGGGATTCTGATCTTTACTGTTATATACAGATTTCCTTTGTCAGATGAATGGAGATATGGCATGCCTTTTCCTTTTAATGCAAACACTTTACCACCCGGTGTTCCGGCAGGTATCTTTAATTTAACTGATTTTGAATCAATTGTCTGTACTTTTTTCTGTGTTCCAAGCACTGCATCTGTGTATTCAATATCCATTTCCATATGTAAATGATGATTATCCCTTATGAATTTTTTATGTTGTAATTCCTGAAAGACAACCCTTAAATCACCATATATGCCTTTTCCCTTTGGTCCATTACCTTCATGTTCCAGCACCATAAATGAATTATGCATAACACCTGCTGGTATGTCGATTTTTACAGTATGGTCCATCTTTAATCTGCCCTCGCCCTTACATTTTTTACATGGTTTTTTGATTATCTTTCCTGCCCCATTGCATGATGGACATGTACCCACATTTACCATTGTACCGAATATTGACTGCCTTTTATACTGTTTCTGACCGCTTCCGCCGCAATCCTTACATGTTTCTACATCATCACTTGATGCGGCTCCTGATCCATTACATTCATAACATGTTTCATATCTCTTGTATTTTAGTGTTTTTTCAGTTCCTGTATATATCTCTTCAAGGTTTAGTTTCAATGTAAGTGTTAAATCACTGCCCCTGATAACTTTTCGTCTTGCCCCTCTTCCCTGTCCGCCGAAAAACATATCAAAGAATGAACCTCCGCCACCAAAGGAATTTCCAAGGAAATCATTGAAAATATCCGAGATATCATCCATGTGCGAGAAATTACTCCATGAAAATCCGCCTTGGCCAAATTGCTGAGAAACCCCTTCATAACCATATGTATCATACATTTTCTTTTTCTGGGGATCAGCAAGTATTTCATAAGCTTCTGATATTTCTTTAAATTTCTCCGCAGCAGCATCTTTATTATCCTGATTGAGATCTGGGTGGTATTTTTTTGCAAGCTTTCTATACGCACTCTTTATATCTGATGAAGATGCACTTTTTTCAATACCTAAAATTTTGTAATAATCTTTGTCTGCCATATTAATTAAAGGGGAGCAATGCTCCCCTCTGAGTTTTAATTGTTATTTTCATCATCATCATCAACTACTTCAAAATCAGCTTCTTCTGCCTCAGGAGTCTTCTCGGGTTCAGTTTCAGGCTGTTGAACATTTTCCTGGTTCTGTTGCTGAGTATTATCGGTTTTCTGATACATATCGCTGGATATTGCATAGAATTTCTGTTTCAAATCCTCCAGTCTCTTTTTAATATCATCTGTATTATCTGTAACCATAATTTCTTTCAATGCCTTGAGGGCTTTCTTCACATCAGCAACAAGGGATTGATTGACTTTGTCCTCATTTTCCTTTAGGAATTTCTCGGAAGAATATATAAATTGATCAGATTCATTTCTCACCTGGACTAAATCTTTCTTCTTCACATCCTCATCTTCATGCTCTTTGGCTTGTTTAACCATTTCATCTATCTCAGTATCAGAGAGACCGCTTGAAGATGTAATCCTAATGGATTGTTCTTTGCCCGTTGCATTATCTTTTGCATATACATGTAGAATACCATCAGCATCAATATCAAATGATACCTCAATCTGAGGGACACCCCTTGGTGCAGGTGGAATACCTATCAATTCAAATTTACCCAATGTCCTATTGTCGGCTGCCATTTCCCTTTCACCCTGCAGAATATGAATTGTAACTGCTGTTTGATTGTCTGTTGCAGTGGAAAATATCTGCTGTTTCTTTACAGGAATAGTTGTATTCCGTTCAATTATTTTTGTCATAACACCGCCCAATGTCTCTATTCCAAGAGATAGAGGCGTTACATCAAGGAGTAAAACATCCTTTACATCGCCGGCCAGGACACCTGCCTGTATTGATGCACCAATGGCAACAACTTCATCAGGATTAATTCCCTTATGCGGTTCTTTTTTGAAGAATTCCTTAACTAATTTCTGTACAGCCGGCATTCGTGTCATTCCGCCTACAAGTACAACCTCATTTATATCATCAAGTGACACCTTTGCGTCATTTATTGCTTTTTTGCATGGCTCAATAGTATCATTCAGCAGATCTTCTACAAGCATTTCCAATTTTGCCCTTGTTATTGTCATTTCCATATGTTTCGGTCCATTCTGATCAGCTGTTATAAATGGAAGATTGATATTTGTTTCCATTGTTGAGGATAATTCCTTTTTAGCCTTTTCAGCGGCTTCTCTTAAACGCTGAAGAGCAGTCTTATCTCCTCTCAGGTCAATACCATGATCCTTCTTGAACTCGTCAGCCAGGAAATTAACAATACGTTCATCAAAATTATCACCTCCAAGATGTGTATTTCCATTTGTTGACAATACTTCAAATACACCATCTCCGATTTCCAGCACTGATATATCAAATGTACCGCCTCCTAAGTCATATACAGCAATCTTTTCATTGGATTTTTTATCCAAACCATATGCAAGGGATGCAGCTGTCGGTTCATTGATAATCCTCATAACTTCAAGGCCCGCTATCTTGCCGGCATCCTTGGTAGCCTGTCTCTGCGAATCATTGAAATAAGCGGGTACAGTTATTACTGCTTTTGTAACATCCTCTCCAAGATAATCCTCTGCTGCCTTTTTTAGATATTGCAGGGTCATTGCAGATATCTCCGGCGGAGAATATAATTTACCATCAATATTCACGCGTACATCACCATTTTGGCCCTCTTCAATCTTATATGGAACCAATTTCTGTTCCTCAGGCACTTCTTTAAACCGTCTTCCCATAAATCTCTTAATGGAATAGACTGTATTCTCCGGATTCGTCACCTGCTGTCTTCTTGCCATGGCACCCACAAGTCTGTCTTTACCCTTTTGAAAGCCGATTACAGATGGTGTTGTTCTGTCTCCATCCTGATTGGGAATAACAACAGGTTCTCCGTTTACCATTACTGATACACAGGAATTTGTTGTTCCCAGATCGATTCCTATAATTTTTTCTTTTGCCATATTGAATTCCTCCTGATATTTATTTTAATCATTTTCTTCTTCTATATTCTGATTCACAATAACCTTTGCAGGCCTGAGTATCTTATCATTTATTTTGTATCCCTTTGCCAGTTCTTCCAGTATAATGCCGTCCTGTTTTGATATATCATTACCAACACTTATTGCCTCATGAAAAGAAGGATCAAACTTCTCTCCTATTGAAGAAAATCGCATCACATTGAAACGTTCAAGTAGTTTATGGAAATTAGAATCAATCATTATAATACCTTTCATTGTCTCTTCAGTATTACTTGTTTTGTCATAATGGATTATTGCCCTGTCAAAATCATCCAGGACTGTTATTATTTCGGATAATATTTTATCAACATAACCATTGATATGGGAATCTCTTTCTTTAAGCATAATTTTTCTGGCATTTTCATAATCTGCTGCCTTTCTCAACAGCTGATCCTTTAATGATAGAACTGATTCCTTTAGCTCAGCATTTTCCTTTTTCAATTCTTCAATCTGTTCATTGCATTTTGAATAACTGTCCTCTATAAGCTGAGTCTTATTTCCATCAATCAATAATCGATCCTTCTTTTTAACAAGTCTTTTCTTCCTACTTGTACCTTTTTTTACCATCTTAACCTCTTAGGTAATTATCATTTTGCGAAAAATATAATTTAAATGGGGATTTTGTCAAGGTTTATATTGTAAATTAATCCTGGGCAGGAATAACACAGATAAACTGTAAATCTCCATCCGAGCGGTTCAGGAATTGGTGCATTTCATTGGGTTTGACATATACTACAGACCCTTCGCTCACATTATGTTCCCCATCTGAGTCAACAACAACTGCCTCTCCCTTTTCAATCTTTACTAAATGCTCAAAATTGTGCGTATGCAGAGGGGTATTGCCTCCCGGTCCTACAGTAAATAATCTCATTATGATATCATTTGAACCATCATCTTTTCCAATTAAAATCTGTTTTTTCACCTTCAATGCGCCTTTCATTTCAACATCTGAACTCTTAACATCACTAATTTTTTTCTTTATCATTATAACCTCATAATTTAAAATGTTCTACATAACCCTTAATATCCTGAGCCTTTTCAGATAATTCCTGCGATGATGATGTCAATTCCTCCATTTGCGATGTAATTTCTTCATTTGATGATGATATCTGTTCTGCTGATGCAACCACATTATCAATTCTAATCTTAATTTCTTTAAACAAATTGCTCAATTCAGAAAACTGAGATTCTATCTTTTTTATACCATCAGTCAGATTATTTGTTTCATTATATGTGTTCTCAGATTCAGATGATACCTTAGCTGAAATCTCAGACACCTTTCCCCAGTCCTCCTGAATATTCTTAAACCCTGTTAATGATTCATTAATCAGATTATGCAATTGCCTGATATTGGAAATGACTTCATCCATTATTTTTTCTATATCTTTCGAAGCCTCACTGCTCCTTGAAGATAGTGAGCGTATCTCCTCTGCTATGACTGCGAACCCGCCTCCTTCTTTACCTGCCCTTGCTGCTTCTATTGCAGCATTAAGTGATAACAGCTCAATCTTTTTATGGACCTTTTTGATGCTGTCCACACTTGATTGTATGTTCTTCACCTGACCTATGAAATCATCAATGAATAGCTTGATATTCTCAATGGACTTTTCCATTGTAATGAAATTATCAGTGCTGTTATTGATCATTTTTGTTTCACTGCTCATTAGCACCATAAACTCTTCATTAACCGATTTTGCTCGTTCAAGGAAACTTATTGTATTATCCATGAGCGCATTCATCTGCTCTACTGTTTTGTTCATATTATCTGTATAATCCTTTAACAGCATAATATCACTTGTTATATTCTCAGTGGATGCTGATACTTCTTCTGTCGCTGATGACACTTCTTCTGAACTGGCAGCCAGCTGCTGAGAAAATGCAGCTATCTCTGATGATGATGCATTCAGTTTCATTATGATGTCTTTAATAACAGAAACAAATTCCATTACCGAATAATTTATTTTCCTCAATTCTTCAAAACGGGCATCAACCGCATCATCCATATTGAAATCCTTGTCACTGCTCAATTTGTTTATGCGTGATATAAATTCTTTCATTCTTTTTCTCAAAACAATATTTGTGAATATTATAATTATTATCAAACCTGCAATAATACCTGCAAATATAATCATCATAATATATATTCTTATCTTCAATGCATTATCAATAAAATCTGTGTGTTTGCCTATGATGCTCTGTATTTGATTCTTTGTACCCGCAACCAATGTATCTGAGAAATATATATTTCTCTTTTCAAGCTCGGGGAATATTCTATCTGCATTCCCTATGGGGAGATTGAAGGCTTCATCCACAAGTAAAACGAGATTATCCGCATATTCCATATATACACTTACCGGAAAATCCGGATAAAGGTCTTTTATAGCATTAATCTTCATAATAAATCTGTCATAATACCTGTTAAAATTATCCTTTTGAATATCATTGCCTGATTTTGAATACTGATAATATGATAGAATCATACCGTCATTGACAGGTACAAGTTCACTAACATTATTATCATAATGCGACATGTCAAGCATTGATTCAACAGCACTGCTATACTCATTAAATGTGCTCACAATAACAATTGCAAGTATCAGGAATATCAGTGAAAAAACAATTGCAAGCATATAGAGTATTGAACCTATAGACGGATTTATTATCAATTTCTTTAATTTGCCCATAATCTCCTCTGTTTTCAATACATTATAATGATTTTATACATTTAATCAATAATTACTGATTTGTCATTCTGTGTTTCTGATTTATGAATATCCTTTGAATTGATTATATTGATATAATCATCCCCATAATGGTCTGCTGCTTCAATGATCTTTATTTCCTTAACAAAATCTCCAATCTTAATCTTATCAAGCAGTTCAACATTTTCAATGATCTGGCCGAATACTGTGTATTTATTGTCAAGACCCGGTTGAGGTGCAAGTGTGAAATAATACTGTGAGCCTGCACTGTTTGGGTCCATTGCCCTTGCCATTGCCAATGTTCCCTTCAAATGCTTGATGCTGTTGAATTCAGCATCAATTGTGTAGCCCGGTCCTCCTGAATTCTCATCTGTAGGACTGCCTGTCTGTACTACAAAACCGGGTTCAACTCTGAATATCTTATTGCCATTGTAAAAACCGCTCATAGCCAGTTTAATAAAGTTAGCTACATGACCGGGAGCTTGTTCATTATAGAATCTGATTATCATTGTATCTTCTTTTGTACCGTCATTATTTTGCCATATATATACTGCAATAGGTTGTGTGAATGTTTGTTCCATGTTCGCCTCCGTTTGCGTTTTAATTTCATCTTTTACTTCTGTTTTATCCGCTTGATTGCCTGTGCATGATGCAATCATCATTGTGATAATGGCAAAAATAATAATCTTTTTCATCAATCCTCCTTTACATGTTCCACATTCGTCTTAGAAGGAGTTCATTATCCTTCCAGTTCTTTTTTACTTTTACATTCAATTCTAGAAAAATATCAGTTCCCAAAAATGTTTCAATCGCTTTTCGGGATCTAGTTCCCAATTCTTTTATACGCTTTCCTCTTGCTCCTATGATTATACCCTTTTGCGATTCTTTTTCAATATAAATATTGGCTCTTATATATGTTTTTCTATCATCTCTTTCCCTGAATTCCTCAACCACTATACCTGAAGAATACGGTAATTCTTCTCCATAAAGCTTATAAAGTTCTTCGCGTATGAATTCTGTTATAAAAAAACGTTCAGGCTTATCACTGAGATAATCAGTAGGGTAAAAGGCATCATTATATGGCAGATAGTCACTTATTTTCTCAATGAATATATCAACATTATCTCCTGTCTTTGCAGACATCGGAATAATATCTGTAAATTTTCCCTTGTATTGATTGATTACTGCACTCACCTTTTGTTCATTCATTCTGTCAATTTTATTTATTATCAGGAATTTCACACATTCATCCATATCCAAAATGGTCTGTTCAGGAACACTGCTTATATCATCAATTATATGACATATAATGTCTGCATCTTTAATTGACTGACTTATATCACTCAGCATCATTTTCTCCATATTATTTCTTGCATTAAGCAGACCCGGAGTATCAATAAAAATTATCTGTTTATCATTTTTGTTGTATATACCCATTATCCTGCTTCGTGTTGTCTGAGCTTTCTGCGTTACAGCAGACAATTTCACATCAAGTATACGGTTTAGCAGCGTTGATTTACCTGTATTGGGTCTGCCTACAATTGCCGCATATCCTGCTTTCATTTATGCACCAAACTTCTTTAATTTATCAGAACCTGCAAGCATCAGTGAAATAATATGTTTAGCTTTAATAGTACCTATTGCGCCTTTCAAACATTCTGTTTCGGAAAAGGATATGACCGGATTCTTCCTTGCATAAGGACTTTTAATGATCAGAGGAACAGCATGGAATGAATGAGCTTTCATAATAGCAGGTGTTGAATGGTCTCCTGTTACAGCAATTACATCAAAGCCCATTGATTCAATTGAGGGAAACAATGAGTCAAATCTCTCTATTACCTCAATTTTAGCCTTTCTATTGCCATCCTCACCATAAGAATCTGTTTTTTTTACATGAAAGAAAAAGTAATCATACTTTTCATATATATTCTTTAATACATCAATCTGATCCTCAATGGATTCACCTGAATCAATTATATCCATTCCTACAAGTTTGGATAGACCTTTATACATCGGATATGCAGCTATGCATGCCGCTTTCAATTTAAATCTATCTCTCATTGTTGGTATTTCAGGTAATTTTGATATGCCTCTAAACAGTGCATAATTTGCCTTTTGTTCTGATTCCAATACCTTTCCTATCATCACAGCTGCTTTATTGATAATGTCTGAACATAAAACAGATTCCTTATTTAATGGCTGAGCATTCAAGGGTTCGGCATCAGTAATTTGAGGGTCAGTGTCAGATACATCAGCAGCTTTGCTGAAATCCCTTATAACAAAAACAAATCTGTGTTCCTTGACTGTGTGAAATTCAATGGGATAATCCTCTATATGTTTTATGGAATCATTCAGCAGAGCAACTAAGCGGATATTTTCTTCACTTGATATCCTCCCGGCGCGCCTATCCTTAATCACATTATCTTCAATAGTACAAAAATTACATCTCGCAGTTACTGTGTTATTCCCTACTTCAATATTTATTCCCAATGCCTCCAATACACCGCGGCCTATGGGATACTGAAGCGGTTCATATCCGAACACACCAAGGTGTCCCGGTCCGCTTCCCGGGGTTATACCTATTTCAACCGGTATGCTCAGTCCGCATTCATAATCAACAGCTATTCTGTCCATATTCGGTGTGATTGCTTCTTCCAGTTCTGTCAAACCATTACTGTCCGGCAAACCTCCTAATCCATCCAATATTATTAGTATAATTTTCTTTTCATTACTAATTGCCAGATTTTCTATTATACTGTTCATAATTCCCTCCACTTTTCAAGGAATTTATCTGCATATTGTTTAAGCAATCCGCGTTTGTTATATTCATCACTACCATGATAATCAGAACCTCCTGTTATAAGAAGCCCATTTTCAAGACAGATATTTGTGAGATATTCCTTATCCCTGTTTCTTATTGAATTGAATACTTCAATACCGTCAATGCCCAGTTGAATGAATCTATCCACAATATGCGTTATCTGTGATGTCTCTGGATGTGCAATTACAGCCAGCCCATTCCTATCATGAATCATTTCAATTGTTTCAGATAATCCATATTCCTTTTTCCTTTTATAACAGGGACTGTTATTGCCTATGAATTTCCGGAATGCTTCCTCAAATGTTGATACTATACCGTTTTTCAGCAGTAATCGCGCCAAATGAGGTCTGCCCAGCACCATTGAAGAACCTGCTTCCTGTATTAAATCATCATGTGTAAAATTAAATCCTTTACTATTAATACATTCAAGCATAGCTAATGCTCTGTTATAACGGTCTTCTGCTCTTTCTGAAAATGATGATTCCTCTGAAAATACTTTTTTGAAATATCCCAGAACATGTATTTCCTGATTATCATATATGCAGGAATATTCAACTCCGGGAATTATATCTACAAGTGCACTGTCTGATGACAAGTGTCTGTATGCCTCCATAGTATCATGGTCTGTTATTGAAATATAATGCAATCTGTTCTTCTCAGCAATATGAATAATTTCATCAGGGGTTTTTATACCATCTGAATATATTGAATGAATATGTAAATCCGCATATATGGATGTCATTGGAAACCGAGATCCTCAGCGGTCTGTTTAATTATGCCGGGATCTATGAATTGTTTTTTCTCAATAAATGATTCCAGCAGAGCATTGTCGCATATGATATTTATCAGTCGCGGTTTGCCTTTTGAAATTTGGTGTATAGCCTGAATAGCCTCATTTGTAAATAAGGGCTCTACCCTGCCTGCCACTCTCAGTCTGTGGTGTATATAATTTGCAGTTGATTCAATATCAAGAGGACGCAATATCTGTTTTATTGAAATACGCTCATAAAGCGGCGGATCAAGTCTTAAATTTACTTCAAGCTCAGGCATGCCAAACATGAGGAAACACAGCATATGCCCTTTTGAGCTCTGCATATTCAATAAACCTCTGAATTCCTCCATAATCTCCCTGTCTTTCAGCATATTCGCCTCATCTATCATAATAACAGGTTTTTTCCCTTTTTTATTCAGCAGATTAAGCCTCTGATATACATGCTGAATAATCTCAATCTTGTTATCTGTTTCCACTTGAGCACCAAGCTGTATTGCGATTCTCTTAAGCAGCCATGCGGCAGTTATCTCAGAATGTATGATAACAAGCAGTGATACTGAATATTCAGGCTGTGATGAAAAATAATCAAGAAGTTTACGGGATATTGTCGTTTTCCCAGTGCCAATATCCCCAATTAGAACAGCTAATCCACGTCTTGTCTCAGCAGCATGTATTAATTTTGTTATTGCTTTTGAATGATTGGGGGAATTATAATAAAATTTGTCATCCGGTGAAGTGGCAAAGGGAGAAACAGTAAATTTGAAATATTCATTGTAATTCATAATTCCTACATATAGCTAATATTTTTGGTTTTATTATCTTCATCTTCATCATCAAGATCAATCTCAATATCTTCAAAATCACCCATATCATCACCTCCGCTGTCATCCTTGAGCAATTCTGAGAAATCTACAAATGAATCCTGGCTCTGATTTGATTTTTCAGCTTTTTTCTGATTTGAAATAGCTTCTTCAAGCATACTCAAATGTTTATCAATGCCCTTGAATCCAGGGTCAATTTTCCTTATTTCATTTAGTAATTTTCTGGCTTCTGAAAACATCTTCTTCTGTTCATAAAGAATAGCAAGCGTATTCTTTATACCAAGATATTCTCTCGGGTCTTTATCTTTTATGCTGAGTGCTTTTATCAATGTGTTTTCGGCTTTATCAATTTCGCCTTTTTCCAGATGACATTGTGACAGCATCTCCAATGAACGCATTTCAAATTCCTTACTCTTCAGTGCTTTACCCAGTTCCTCCACTGCCATATCATATAATCCCATTTCTTTAAAGCTTACTCCCAGATCATAATGGCTTGATACATCATCTTCAGGAATACTCTCATTTACGCCTTCCTTTAATTCATCAAGCAATTCATTGAGCGACCATACATCATCCCCGCCGGCTGGCTGATCATTTTCTATCTTGAATTTGGGTTTATTGCCTTCATTCTTACCTGATACAATATCCTTGGCAGTCATATGTTCAGCTTCTGCAAAAAGCTCATTCCCCTCAAGCCCATCTGATATTTCTGATTTGAATTCGCTTAGAAAATCATCAGCAGTCATCTCTTCAAATTCATTTTTAACAGGATTATTCTGTGCAGCAGGCTGTGCTTCAGGTTTAGGAGGATTAATTTTGTTCTTCAATTCAATTGCTTCGGAATTTGCCGGGTCTATGGAGAGAATCTGGTCAATCAATTTAGATGACTGCTGGACATTTGTTGCCATTAATTGCTTAGCAGTGTACAGCATAGAATATAGTGCGGATGAATGATTCCCTGTTTTATATGCAATATCAATAATTGCCTGATGTGCCTTATTTTCATTGCTTTTGATTTTAACTATTCTTGAATAAACACGCATTGCATTCTTCAAATCCCCTGCTGACAGATACCCATCAGCACCCTGATAATATGATTGTACTGCTTCATTAATATCCAGTTCTTCCTGCAATTTGGCAAGTTCCACAAAATCTTCAAAATTAAATGCATTTGGCATAACATCAGGAGAACCAAGATCAACACTCTCTTCTGCAGGTGATAATGATGATAAATCAAATTGCTCTGTTTTTGCCGGTTCAGCAAAGGGGCTCTCAATGGATGATGATCCAAGGCCGGGAGCAATATCAGGGCTTACTCTGCTGTCAACATCTGATACATCGGGAGAAGCAGTTGTCTGAAATGTTGAATCCAATTCCTTGGTCAAATCATCAACAAGGTCATTCATATCAAAATCATCCATCTCAATTTCATCATGTTTCTGCTGAGGTTCGGGCGGGGTTTCTAGCTTGACTGCTTCAGGCTCAGGATTTGCCGTTTGTTTTGCATATTTAGTAATCTTCTGCCTTATTACAGCAGCCTGTTCCATACTGTTCATTTTTACATAATGCGATTCCGCTTCTTTGAGCAGTTCTACTGCTTGGTCATACTGTTCTTCCTGAATATATAGGTCAACTAATTTTTCCTTTATCTCAATACGTTCAGGCATCATATCAAGTGTTTCTTTAAATGCCTTGATTGCTGATTTTCTGTCATTTTTCTGAATAGATTTCTCTGCATAAAGAATAAAATTATTTAGAGCTTCTCCAATCAGTCCCTGTTTTTTATTGAATTCACCGATTTTTTCATACATCTCAATCAATGTATTATCAATCTTTAAAACCTTTTTTGCCATTGCAATCGCATTGGGGAATAGTCCGAATTTTCCGTACATTGTCATTGCTGTTATATAATTTTCAACTGCAAGCTCTTTATTATTTAATTTATCAAGATAGATATCACCGACTCTGTTGTATAATGAAATATCGGGGTTTCCCTTTTCCTGTAATTTTTCGATTATCTTTGTGTAAAGCTGCACAGCTTTATCATATTTTCCCTTTACTACATATTGCTGTGCTTTTTCTTTTACATCTTTAATGGATGCCATTATACCTCAATTATTAAACAATATTTAATTATAACTCTCTCTTATAAGATGTCAACTGTTTGTGAAGACCCAATGATTCGCACACCTCTTCCAGCATATTTCTGTTCACAGGCAATTGCTCAAGATATGCTGCCTCAAGCAGAGCATTATCGCATATATTGTTAATTAAGCGGGGTTTGCCTCCCGAATATTCATATATCACTTCAATGGCATTTGATGTAAATATACCTATATCAGCTCCTGCTACATTCAGCCTGTGCTTGATATATCCGCCGGTTTGTTCCAATGAAAGAGGTTTAAGATATGCCCTTGTGGCAATTCTCTGTGTTATAGATTCATTCTGCATCATATGCCTTTCCAGTTCAGGCACCCCTATTAAGATGAAAGTGAGAATTCGTCTGTCTTTCAGTTCAAGATTCAAAAAACCCCTAATCTGTTCTATTATCCTGGCATCGGATATTTTATTGGCTTCATCAATCATTATCACTGTTTTCTTTCCCTGTTTATCCAATGCAAGCAATTGTCTTGTTATTACACTCATAGGGTCTGATGCAAGCGCCTCACTGTCATTTATGCCAATCATTTTCCCTATTCTTTCGTATAACCATGCGGATGAAAAATCTTCATGTGTCAAAACAATCAGTCCTGCCTTGAATTGCTCATGACCGGATAGATATGATAATAACTTCCTTGCTACTGTTGTTTTTCCTGTTCCCACCTCACCTACAAGTAATGAGAAACCTCTCATTCTTTCGGCTGAATGAATCAATCTGAGCAATGCCATTTTATGCTGTTTTGATTGGAAGAAAAACCTTGTATCAGGTACATTAGCAAATGGTTCCTGGCTCATTCTGAAAAATTGTTCATAATTCATAATAACCCTCTCTATGAAAACTGTATATTATCATTTCCATTACTATTATTTTCATTGTTTATTATTTTACTATGTTTTGCTTCTTTTGTCAAATTACTAATTCTCTCTTCTGTATCAAGATACTGCATCCCCATATCAATGATCATTTTGAATAAGCGAATTGCCCTCTGTTTATCAGTATCTTCACATAAAACAGCTGCTTTATATATTAATGCAGGATTTTTTTCTTCAGAATCTAAATATCTGTTAAGAATTGCATGAGCTTTTGACTCTAAGCCTTTGTCAAAGAGATAATTTACATATTTAAGTACAAAATATGATCTTATCTTACCTTGCGACAGATTCAGTGCATCTTCAATCATAGTATAGCCATGTTCCTCACCAAATTCAAGCATAATGATACCCACCTTGAACAATGCATTACAGTCATTGGTTTTTTTTGTCAAATAATCCAGCATTGTCTTATAATCCTTAATATCATTGATATTATTGGGCAGTGGGTTCTCAATCAGTAATTCTGAAAAGAATTCCCTGCTTTCAATATGCTTAATATATGTGAAAGCATATTCATTGAGACCCAAGATAAGCGCATGACTACACAGATGAAATACAATTTCATCATTTTCACCTTTCAGTTTCATTAATATGAATAAAAGGCAAAAAACATATGCTATGCGTTTATATTTATTGTTTTTTATTTCACTTATAAGAAAAGTAATTCTGCCCTGCCTGTCAGATTCCAAATAATGATTAATGATATCCTTCAAATCATCAGAATTATCTGCATTCTTTAGAATACTCAACTCCCTTTATAAAAACATTTCTCACAGTATTTGTTCCCATAAAATAGAATAATTGCCTATAATTTTCAATATTATGGATTAAAATATCAGCATCTTTTCCTATCTGTATTGAACCTGTTTGCTTATGAATATCCAATGAATATGCAGGATTTATTGTCATTCCATATATAAGTTCATCAGCTGAAAGCCCATAATTTATCATACCTATTGATGCTGCAAGGGCAACTGATTTCACAGGTGAAGAACCAGGATTAAAATCCGTTGAAATTGCTACAATATTGCCATGTTCTCTCATGAGTTCAATTGGCGGCTTGCTTTGTATCTTCAAAATGAAATTTGTGGCAGGGAGTAAAGTGATCACTGTTTTATTGTCAGCAAGAACTGCCAAATCTGCATGATTAGGTACATTCATGTGATCTGCTGATTTAGCATGCATCTTTGCAGCAACAGTGCTGCCTCCTGATGTCTCCATCTCATCCGCATGTATCCTTACCTTCATTCCGGCTTCTGTACCTGCTTTTAATATTTTTTCTGATTCTTCTGCAGTGAAAACACCTTTTTCACAGAATACATCAATATAATCTGCCAGATGATTGCTCGCAATTATTGGTATCATTTCATTGATAATCTTACTTATATATTCATCCCGATTATCTCTATTTTCCAATGGAATCTCATGAGCACCCAGGAAAGTGCTTCTGATATTTATGGGAAATGCTGTCTTCAGTTTCTTTATCACATTTAGCTGTTTGATTTCATCTTCAGTACTCAGGCCATAACCGCTCTTTATCTCCAATGACGTGATTCCATTCATAATCATCTCATTCAGTCTGTTTGCAGCATTTTCATATAATTCATCAAAGGAAGTTTCTCTTGTTTTATCAACGGTTGACAGTATGCCTCCGCCCTTTGCAGCAATCTCTTTATACGCCATACCCATTGCTCTCCGCTCAAATTCATCCTCCCGTGTACCGCTGAATACAAGATGTGAGTGTGATTCAACAAATCCCGGGGTCACGAGTGAATGCTCTGCATCAATCACCCTGTCTGCATTTTCTTTTAAATCAATACCTATCTTGCTTATTCGATTATTCTCGATAAGTATTGAATTCCCCTCCAATATAGGTGAACGCAGGACATATTCGCTCATAGGCATATAATTCTCTCTGCATGCACATGCGCATATCTGTGAAATATTCTTTATTAATATCTTCATCAATCTATCATAGGCATATTTATATTATGTTTCTTTGCAGTATCAATTGCAATTTCATATCCAGCATCTGCATGTCTCACAACTCCGCTACCCGGGTCATTTGTCAACACGCGCTGTATCTTTTTTGCCTGCATATCTGATCCGTCAGCAAGTACAACCTGACCTGAATGTATTGAATAACCAATACCCACTCCACCGCCATGATGCAGTGATACCCATGTTGCTCCTGAAGCAACATTGAGCATGGCATTAAGAACAGGCCAATCTGCAATTGCATCACTCCCATCCTTCATTGCCTCTGTTTCCCTGTTGGGTGATGCTGCACCTCCGGTATCATGATGGTCGCGGCCTATAACAACAGGAGCCTTCAATTTGCCTGATTTTACCATTGAATTTATAATGTCTCCGAATTCCGCTCTTTCACCTTGAGATAACCAGCATATCCTTGCCGGTAATCCCTGGAATTTAACCATCTCATGTGCTTTATCGACCCATTTTTTTAAATTTAGTTTATTGGGGAATGTTTCAAGCAATGCCCTGTCTGTTGCATAGATATCATTTGGATCCCCGCTGAGTGCAGCCCATCTGAATGGACCACTGCCTTCACAGAAAAGGTCCCTTATGTATGCAGGTACATAACCGATAATATCAAATGCATCTGTTACACCATTATCATATGCTCTCTGTCTCAGATTATTACCATACTCAAACACCTTTGCACCCATTCTCTGCATATCCAGCATTGCTTGAACATGTTTACTCATTGAGCTGTATACCTCTTTCAGATATTTATCCAGATCACTGATTCTAAGTGATTCGGCTTCCTCAATGGTGTATCCTGACGGCATATAGCCATTAATCGGATCATGCGCTGATGTCTGATCAGTTACTATATCAGGCACTATATTACGCTTGACCAATTCCGGTAGTATATCTGCAATATTTCCCAAAAGTCCTATTGAGAGAGGTTTTCCCTGTTTGAGTGCATTATCCTTCATTGCTAAAGCTTCATCCAGAGAATATGCCTTCACATCGCAGTATTTTCCCTTTATCTTTCTGTCTATATGCGATTCAACTGCTTCCACTACAATTGCAACACCCTCATTCATTACAACAGCTAGAGGCTGTGCGCCTGACATCTCACCCAAACCTGCAGTCAAAACCCATTTGCCCTTTAGTGTCCCATTATACTCTTTGGATGCAATTGCACCTACTGTTTCATATGTACCCTGTAGAATACCCTGTGTTCCTATATATATCCATGAACCGGCTGTCATCTGTCCGTAAACGGTCAGACCCATTGATTCAAGCCTGGTGAATTCCTCCAATGTTGCCCATTTAGGTACAATCAGGGAATTGGTTATCAGCACTCTGGGAGCCCATTCATGTGTCTTGAATACACCTACAGGTTTTCCTGACTGCATCAGAAGGGTTTCATCATCCTTTAATGTCTGTAAGGTACTAATAATTTTATGATAAGATTCCCAATTACGGGCTGCTCTCCCAGTGCCTCCGTATACGATCAGATGTTCAGGATCTTTTGCCACATCAGGATCTAAATTATTCATAAGCATTCGCATAGGGGCCTCTGTCTGCCATGATTTGCATGAAATATTTGTTCCGATTGGCGATTTCACAGGTTTATAAGCTTCCATAATCTCTCCTAATTTATATTAATATTTTTTTGAATAATTTTAACAATATCCCCATTGAGTACCATTTTTCTGATAATCTCCAAATCCCTGTAAAATGCTCTGTCTCTTGTTACAGGTTTGATAACAGCTGAGAATTCCCTGTAAAGTTCAGATATCGGTTTAGATGATTTTAAAGGTTTTCTCATATTAATTGCATTCATTGACGCAAACAGCTCAATAGACAGCACATCAGCTGAATTCTGGACAACCTCTGCAAGTTTCCTTGCTCCAATAGTGCCCATTGATACATGGTCTTCCTGTCCCAATGAGGTCGGTATTGAATCTACAGATGCAGGGTGCGATAAAATCTTATTTTCAGATACAAGGGAAGCAGCTGTTACCTGCAGCATCATAAAACCGCTGTTTAGTCCTGCATCAGGTGTTATAAATGGCGATAAACCCGTCTCATGATGATCTATTAATCTGTATGTTCTCCTCTCCGATATGCTTGCTATTTCACTTATGGCTATCTTCAATGCATCAATGGGAATTGCTATAGTTTCACCATGGAAATTCCCTCCGGAAATAACCTCTTTACTGTTCAGAAAAACAAGCGGATTATCTGTTGTTGAGTTCATTTCATTCTCTATTATCTTTGATGCATATTGAAAACAATCCCTCACAGCGCCATGAACCTGCGGGATACATCTTATGGAATATGCATCCTGAACCCTTCCGCAATGTTTGTGTGATTTACGTATCTGTGAGCCTCTCAGTAATCTTCTCAGATTGCTTGCCGATACCTTCTGACCTTCCTGATTCCTTATTTCCTGAATATCCTTCCTGAAAGCAATATCTGTTCCTCTCAACGCATCAACAGATGCAGCTGCAACAATATCAGCTGTTTTGATAAGATTGTCAGCATAAATAATATTCAATGCAGCGATTGATGTCATCAATTGCGTACCATTTATGAGCGCTAAACCCTCTTTTGGCTTAAGTAATGCAGGTTTAATATTATTCTTTTTTAAAATTTTAATAGCATTAACTCTCTTTCCATTCTCAATAAACTCACCCTCTCCAATAGCACATAATGCAATATGTGACAAAGGTGCTAAATCACCGCTTGCACCAACAGATCCTTTGCCGGGCACATATGGGTAAAGCTGATGATTAAGCATGTCTATATACGTTTTCAATGTCTCTGGACTGACACCGCTGTTACCTCTGATAATAGTATTTATTCTAAGCAGCATAGCCCCGCGCACCGATAATTCATCAAGGGGTTCACCTGTTCCTACAGAATGGGATCTTATGATGTTTAACTGCAATTCCATTATCTTGTCTAATGGTATTGCAATATCAACTAATTTACCAAAACCTGTTGTGATGCCGTAAACACGTTCTCCCTTTTTGACAATATCATTTACTATAGCATATGAGCGTTTAACATCTGCCATTGCAGATTTAGATATATTAACCTTTTCCCTGCCAATAACAATTTTTTTGAAATTATTGAAATCTAGATTTTTACCATTAAGCTCAATCATTACTACTCCTTTATAATAAAAATTTAATTATACACAAATAATTTGATTTTTCAAGAATATATAAATAATTTAATACGGATCAGAGCCGTTTCTTAACAATATAATTCATAATTCCCAATCCGTAATTCGATATCCTCAATTCTAATCTGCATAAACGCTAGAGGCATGCCTGGATATATGTCTTCAACCTGCGGGAATGGACATATTTATTATTTCTTTATTATCCCACTTACTGTATTCCCTCTCATCCTCTCATCTATATTTATTGCTTCTCATCATTGTGCTTAGAATAATAAGTGCTGAAAATACAAATACAGCAATTAAACCTATATGGTCTGCCAATAAACCAATAATGGGTGCCATTATACCGGCAAATAATACCTTGAACTGGCTTTCTCCGGACATAATTGTTGCAACCCGGCTCCGGTCACTTTCAGAAGCAATAATATCAACCATTATGGGTCTTCTGATATTCTTTATCATATATATAAACACATACATTATAAGAACCAATATTATCATATCAGCCAGCAACCCCACACCTGTAGCGAGGATTACAATTGCAGAAAGAAATGATAAAATGCTTATTATACTGTATTTGTGTATTTTCAGGAATCTATGAGCATTATATGAAGATATTGCTGCAATAATATATATCAATGAATAGAATAGACCAGTGATGATTTTTACATTCATCTCATTACTGTATTTTAGCATTACAATGGCTGAACCTGTAATTATAATGTGTATAACGGGTTGTATATAATCCTTTATTGATTCAAACACTGCATCATACATTGATGATGAATATATTATCCTTAACAGGGATAATTTCTTAACAAGTAACATTGTTTTCTTTACTTCAGCATGCAGATTCAATTTTTTCATATCAGATTTTTCATTAACATATGCCGGATAGGATAGTACAAGCAATATGTCACAGATATATGGTATGATTGTAAAAAGGAAAATTGTTCTTACATCAATATGCAATAGAATGAGAATAACGGCAATAATACCCGACAGGGAAGAACCCACAAGTGATAATGCTCTTGTGAATCCGTAAACACGTGTCTTTTCACTGCTCTTTTCTATGTGATCCAAATATGCAACTATAATGGCTTTATGTGTTCCGCTCCTAAATGCTTCACCAAGACCGAAAAATATCATTGCAATAATCAGAATGATAATATGTCCTGATAAGTAAAATCCAATAAAAGAAATAATATAAAAAACAAAACAGGCAATCAATGTGCTTTTCTTACCATACAGATCTGCAATAAGACCTGAAGGAATTTCAATTATATAAACAACAATATATTTGATAAGGAAGAGAATTCCAATTTCAAAAAAAGATAATCCCGCAGAAAGCAGGAAAAGTATGAAAAAAGGCTCAAAGAATTTGAGATTCTTGAAAAAACCATACAAACCAAATTTAATGATATTTACATCTCTATAAACATTCATTTCATTTTCCTTTAAAATGGGGCAAAATCAATGATATCTCCCTCATAAGCATTAACAAAATCCTTCCGCCTATTCTTAGTATATAAGGTAGCATACTTATCATATCCATTCTGACATTTCCCAGGTTATCTGATGGAAGTGTAAACAACCCTTCTGTATCGCATCTCATTATTCTGCATGCATCGAGATACCCATTTATCATATCCCATTCCCTCATATCCTTTCTGAAAAACCCTCCGAAATGATTCATTATTTCACCTGAAAGCATATTGTCCGGGTCATTTGATTTAATGATATGAAGCTCAGCAACTGACTTGTCCGTAGTTTCAGTTATACTGCTGATTTCTATTGCAGCTTTACTGCTAATCATTCCATTCATTTCCATATGTTTTATACCTTTTATAACATTATTGTAATACTCAAGGGACTGTACATCATGATAGAGCGATTGATAAGAAATTGCATTATATGAAAGCAGTAAGGCAGTAATTACTGAATTGATCTTGCTATAAGAATGATCCTTATTCAATTTCTCCAGCACAGAATCAGGGTTAAACGGAGATGGGGAGATTAGGACCATATGTTCAATACCGCTGCATTTACTGAATAATGAATGGAAAGGCAGATTGTCTGTAAATCCTCCGTCAACATAATTCATACCAATACTTTTGTGCACATAATCTGAACTCATTCTATATTTCATATGTTGAACATTTTTCATAATATGAAAAGGAGAAAAAACAAATGGTATTGCAGCACTCGAGAATATAATATCAATCAGATAATCCTTATCATATTCATTATATTTAGAAAAATCAATCACAAAATTATCATTATGCATTTTGAAATTCATGTTATTAATCTCTGTTATATATCCCTCAATTGATGTCATCTCAATTATTGCATATGTGTCTAATGTGCGCGCATTTTTGCATTTTTTTCTTTCACAGTAATTTTCACACCTTTTTTCGAGACATTTATTCGAGTTAAATTCATACAAGCATGTTTCATTAATAGATAGAAATTCACTAAAATATCTTTTCATATATTTAAAAGTGAATATATTCTTTCCGCTTCCTTTCAATAATTTGTTTATGTCTGCATAGTCACACCATATTTTCTTGAATGTATATGGAGATAAACCCTTGTGCAGAGCATAAGCAAGCATAAATGCATTAATCGCGCCCGCAGATGCGCCTGATATGCCTTTTATATCTGATATATCGCCTGAATAAAATGATTCCAGAATGGAAGCACATGCTCCGCTCTCATATGTCCCTAATGAAATACCGCCTGATATTACTATACCAATATTATTCATAAATAGTTAATTTGATTGCGAGTCCATTTCCTTTCACTCTGACTAATGTCATGCCATTTGATTTTGCAAGTATCAATGCATTGATGAGCGGTGCATAATGTTCTTCTGTGAGAAAAACTGAATTATCCAGTATATTGTCAATCTTATTGGAATTGAAATTATTAATCATAATTTTGAATATAATATCCGAATGATTGAGTTCTGTATATATTGTTTCAATATTTAGAGAAGGTGCACGTTTTTCATAAACCTCATCAATTAGGAATTTCAATATATCATGTATTATAGTCGCAAAGTTCTCATAATTAAATGAAATGGTCTTTTCCCTTTCATCAAAATCAGTCAATACATGAATTGAATACTGTGCTATTGTATTCTCAATAAAAAAGAATATCTCCTGTTTGAGAGCTTGATTTATATTGAATACTGACTTCCCTCCATTCATTACAAGCGATATTCTGTTATTGAGAAGCTGAAAGGTCTCAAAGAGTTTCTTCACCCCTGAATCAGACAGATTGAGTGTGTTCTCTATCGTATAATAGAGTTCCTTAAGTCTTTCCTGCTTGTCATCAAGGGAGCCATCTGTAAATATTTCGCCTTCCAGATTATCCATAACTTCTTTCACATACTGCATTCCTGTTGTTATAACTGATATCAGGTTGAAGGAGTTGTGTGAAAATCCCTTCAGAAATCCCCTAACATCATTCATCTGCTGTTTATAACTGTAATTGTATAACCTCTCTGATGATTCGCTGTACAATGCTTCGCTGTAACGCTGTGATACACGTTCAAGCATTTCATTTTCAGTGACATTAAACAAGTATATAACAGATTCATTCTTCATATATTCGCTTGGATTCTGTTTCATTACATAGAAAAAATACCTGCTCTTCCCTATTTCAAATTCCATCTTAGTAAACACATTATTCTTCATATTTGTAAATCTTGCAATATTATTATCAATCCATTCATTAAAATTACACGTTTCCTTTTCAAACACCTCTGATATGAAGCGGTTCTTTGCCACAAAACCCCTCTCACTGATATAGATATAACCGAAAGTCAGATTCTCAACTGAATTTATATTATAAATCATATTGAAATCGGTCTGCTCCCTTTTATTCATGAAGTCCCTGTAAATTGCATATGGGAAATAGATAAATAATACAGTTGTTATAATATTATACACAGGAAAACCAATATTATTGATGAGAAGGATTCGAAGTATTATTTCGGTTAACACTGCTGGTATTAGTATATATCGCCGCCCTATAATACATACCAATGCTATAATTGACCAAATGATGATTGAAATTGTATTAAGAACACCTAAATGATAAAGTAGATTCATGCTGTCATTAATTATGCTGCTTATACCTTTGGGTGATATAAGGATTGACAGGGTCAATACTGTGAGGAGTATTATCACAAATACGGAAAGTATTTTCACTAATTTATTTTTTATGTAGATCTGGAATATGTAGAAAAGGAAATAGTAATTAAACAGTATATTGTTGAATATAAATATAAAAAACCATATTTCGCTATTTGATGCATTCAGATTGAATGAGAATGTTAGATATGAAAATATCTGACTAGCTGTCAGATATAACATTATCACGGAGAATAGCTTACTTGAGGTGATATCTGACCTGGTGAGTATATGAGATGCAAGAAGAAATGATAGTGCTATTCCGATCACAATTATATAATTAAGTAATAACATACTATTTTTTCAGATGCTTGATCGTGCTGTTTCTGAATTTCTTACATGTTTTCATTATAATCTTTTTTCTCATTGGGTCAATCTTTAGATTAAACATATAGTCAGATATTGCTTCATTGAACAGAGAAAAAACAATACTTCCCCCAATAGGTTCTAAATTCTTTCTCCGCCCTTTATAAGGAATCTTGCCTGACAGCTGCTCAAACATAAGCTTAAAATCAAATTTACCATCAGCTTCAGAAAATGCTTTAAATGCCTCTATGATCAATATAATCGATGTCCGCCATTCATCTTCATCATATTTGAAATATAACCCATTATCCTCAACCTCTATTATAGGCAAAAAATACATAAGCACAGCTTCGCTGTCATAATCAAAATTGGCTACTGCTCTTCCCATATCAGCCTACATCTTTTTCACAATAAGCTTTGATAGGAAAATAGAATACATAATAAAAAGTAAGGCAGGAAGTAAATGATGCCATATTATAAAATACAAAACACCAAGCACAATTGTGAATGAAAAGAGAAAAATGAATGCTTTGTTTTTAAATGCCTTAGTGACATCACTCACCCTGTTGTGAAAAACAGTAGTATCAATAATCAGCAAGAAGAAATAGAAAATAACAATTGTTAATAAACTCCACCAGAACTGCATTAGACCTCCTATATTACAATTGTTTCTTTTATTAGTTTATTATCCCTTATACGCTCAAATCGCAGATCATGCACATCAGGAATGGTAATATACTGTTTATTCAAAATGAACTCAGCCACTGATAGACCTACGGCAGGGGCTTCCATTACACCATGACCGCTGAAGCCCGTTGCAAGAAATAAACTCTCAATATCAGGGTGAAATCCTATTATAGCATTCTTGTCCTTTGTATTGTGTGCATACAAACCGCCCCACATTGATGCTTTAGATACAATCCTGCAATATTCCATTCCCGGTATACGGGCTGTCATATAATAATTCATTAATTCTTCATAATAATGAGTGTCAGGTTCAACATCATAACCGAATTTCTGTTCAGTGTCTGCACGGCCTACAAGTAGATTACCAGCTTCAGGTCTGAAATAAACACCATTATCTATTATTGTCATTGGTATTTTGTCAAAACCCTCAATATTAGGCATTTTCACTGTGAACAATTGGCGTTTCCAGGGCATAATAGGCAATTGAGCAGATTCATCCTCAATTGAGTGTTGAAGTATATCAGATGACCATGCTCCTGCAGCAAGAATCACTATCTCAGATTCAATTATCTCACCATTATCTAATTTAACTCCTTCAACCTTATTATTGTTGTCAATGAGTATTTTACTTACATGAGCATTGAGTTTTATCTCCACATTACCTTTTTCTTTTGATATGTCAAAATATGCAGTTGCTGCTGATGTGGGATTGAATGCACCGCAATCAGGTCCATATAATGCACCTGCAATCTCTTTCATATTAAGGAATTCCAATTCTTCCTCATCCAGATGTTTTACTGATTCACAATAACCGGGAACAAGTTTCTTAATTTCATCAGGTGCTATTAATTCTGTTCTCACATTATTCTCATCCCAGACTGGCTTAAATTCTACAACATTCTTCCAATCATCTTCATAGTATGTAAATAGATATCCTATCTGTTCAAATCCGATATTAATACCTGTTTCTTCCTTAAAATGCTTAAATGCTTCAATAGAATAATTTGTTAGATGCAGATTTACTTTTGTAGACCATATGTTTCTGAATCCGCCCGCTGATAATGATGTTGATTCCTGTGCTAATTGATTATTCTTTTCCAATACAGTAACCTTTCCATTGAATCCCATTTTCTTCAAATAGTATAGAATGGATCCTCCTATAATTCCTCCACCTATTATTACTATATCTGACATCGCTGCTCCTTTAGATTTATGATGTGGTAACGTTTTTATCTCTATTGTTATTTTATATCAAAAGATATAAATTTTCAAGATTAAATTATTTTTTTTTATATAAATTTGATAATGTAAATAGATTCGTTAGTATAATTATTTAGTGTAATAATTTACTGAAATTCAACCCGCATATTCATAGAATCAGCTAATTTCTCAATGCTGGCGATGTCCATCATCATAAATGCTGTTGCAAAAGCATCTGTTAATGATGCATTCGAATATATAACTGTTACTGATTTATACTCATCATGCGGCAAACCGGTTTTGGGATTTATAATATGACAGTATTGTGTATCATTTATCGTATAATAACGGAAATAGTCTCCTGATGTCATTATGGCGCCATTTGCAATCTCAATTGTTTTGAATATTCCTTCATCTCCTGCATTTCTGATACCCACTCTGAACATTTCTTCATCCTTGTGATTGAAAACAACTATATCACCTGCAATATTTATTATTGCTTTTTCAATATTATTGCTTATCAGTATACGCTTGATAATATCTCCAAAATAGCCCTTTGCAATACCTCCGAAATCAATCATCAATTTATCTGAATCTGTTCTGTAATAACCTTCTGAATCCACATATAAGTCATTATCTGCTTCTATTTTGCTATAATATGCCGCTGAATCACTGTCAAAATAATTAATTTGTTCAGCACGCCTGTAATAACTGAGCACTGTCTCGATTTTTATGTCAAACATTCCTTCTGTCAAATTAAAAGCTATATCTGAATAGTGGATAAGTGAATCTATGTGTATATTTCTTTTCATAGTATGGGAGATGTGATTGAATGCATATATGGGAGATGATGCAGCATACTTATTAAAAATTGAATCAAGCATTTTTACTGTATCCTTTATCTCGGCAAATATGGCTTCATGATCAATGTCACTGTCTGTGTATATTATAATCTCTACCGGTATATTGCCCATAGCAAGAAAAACGGAGCTGAACTTATGTTCAGCTCCGCATCCGCATATTACCAGAATAACTATCATTAATGCATAAATCGTCCGCTTCATACCTTCACAATGCCTGCAAATCCGAAGAAAGCCATAGAGAGAAGACCGGCAGTAATCAATGCAATTGATGCATCTCTGAATGGTTTAGGTATATCAGCGAATTCAAATCTCTCTCTTATGCCTGCAAATATAAATATGGCCAGCATATATCCAATACCTGTTGCAATGGAAAAAACCAATGCCTGCATAAATGTAAAATTCTTCTGTATTGTCAGTAATGCGACACCCAATATGGCGCAATTTGTTGTTATAAGAGGAAGATATATACCCAATGCATCAAATAATGCAGGTGCAAGTTTCTTCATTACAATTTCAACCATTTGAACTAATGATGCTATTACAAGAATAAATACTATTGTCTGCAAATACTCCAGTCCGAATTGGTCAAGAATGAATTTCTGAACAAGAAATGATATGATCGTCGCAAATGTCATTACAAAAACAACGGCAAAGCCCATACCAAGAGCAGTATCCTGTTTTTTTGACACACCCACATAAGGGCATATCCCCAGAAATCTCATTAATACGATATTGGAGATGAGCATTGCATCAATGGCTATGATAATTAAATTTCCCATATTTACCTACTTGTTTTGTTTAGCCAGTTTCTTCCTGGCTTTCTCTTTTTCAGCTCTTATATCATTTATCTTATTCATTCCTGCAAGCATGAATCCAAGTGAGAGAAATGCTCCCGGTGGAAGTATTGCCACAATCACAGGTTTGAATGAATCACCCATAATTTTAATATTTAGAAAACTGCCATTTCCCAGCAATTCCCTTATGGTTGCAAGTAATCCTATTGCAAGAATAAATCCAACCCCCATACCCAATGCATCAATTATTGATGCAAATATTCCATTCTTAGATGCAAATGCCTCTGCTCTTCCAAGAACAATGCAATTTACAACAATAAGGGGTATAAATAATCCAAGACTCTTATGAAGATCAAAAAAGAAGCCATATAATACCAAGTCAACAATAGTGACAAATGTGGCAATAACAACAATATAAACAGGAATTCTCATTTTCTTGGGCACAAAATTCCGTATTAGCGATATCACGATATTGGAACCCAGCAGAACAAATGTTGTTGATATGCCCATTCCCAATGCATCCACTACAGATGTAGACACAGCAAGTACAGGGCAAAAACCGAGAAGTAATATCAATACCGGATTATTTTTCCAGATACCTTTGAGGAAATTATCTTTAATTGACATTTTCAACCTCCTCTAACTCATCATCTGTTGCATTATCCATAATCAAACTATCCATAAGTGCATTATTATTTATCATGAAATTACTTGTAATGATGCTTAATCCCCTTTCAACAGCTTCAGTTACTGCACGCGATGTTATGGTTGCGGATGTTATTGCAGCAATGTCACCGCCATCCTTGTTTACAGAAAATTTAAAATTACCGAAATTCTTATTGATGAATTGATCTTTAAAGAAAGCTTCATCCATCTTCGAACCCAATCCCGGGGTTTCTTTGTGAGAAAGCACATATATACCTGAAATGCTCATTGTTGTATCAACACCGACCATTAGATCTATTGTCCCGCCATATCCATTCTTGGAAAATGTGACAATACTCCTTCCAATGATTTGTCCGCTTTCATTAATAACAGTGAAAACCTTGAAGAATTCACCATTATCTTCAATTGAAACTGTATCAATACTCATTGCATCATTATAACCGGTAACAACAGATTTCACAGCTTTCACTGTTTCTTCTGCTATGGCTCTCTTTATGGGTTCTTCTGTCACTCTGTATACAGAAGCAAGTACTGCTGCTGCAATCACACAGATTATGACAAGTTTTATGACTTGAATAATATTATCTTTCATATTAACCGCCGAATTTTCTTGTTTTTGTATATTTGTCTATTGTCGGAGTCAGAGCATTCATTATCAATATTGAGAATGATACACCTTCAGGATATGAACCGAATAATCTGATTAAGGATGTGATAATACCGCATCCCAAAGCAAATATAAGTTTGCCCTTAGCTGTTAGCGGTGTTGTGACATAATCAGTTGCCATGAAGAATGCTCCAAGGAATAGACCTCCTGTCACCATGTGGAATACTGGGCTTGCATATGCGCCGGGATCAACAAAATAGAATATACCTGTGAAAATAAATACTGTCCCGATATATATAATGGGAATCAATGGTTTAATTATACCTCTTGCTATAAGAAGCAAACCACCGAGTAATAATGCAAGTTCAGATATTTCGCCAATGGAACCGCCGCCGGTACCGGATACCGGTAGTCCAATAAACATCTTCAGCATATCAAGATTCTGTATGCTTGACAATCCCTCAGCTTTTATCATACCCAATGGAGTGGCTGCACTTATAACATCTGGATTTAATCCAACAGTCCATGTGGTCATTATTGTGGGAAAGGATAAAAGCAGAAAAACCCTTGCGACCAATGCGGGATTAAATGGATTATTTCCCAATCCCCCATACACATGCTTTCCAAAAAGCATTGCAACAAAACCGCCTATGGCACACATCCACCAGGGTGATGCAGAAGGCAGATTTAGAGCAATAAGCAGACCAGTCACCAAAGCACTGCCATCAAATGCAACAGATGTCAGATTCTTAATCCCCCTTATCTTGAGGAATATCCACTCAAACAGCTGAGTAAACAATATTGTAAATAAAATAACGGACAAAGCTCTGAATCTATAGAGATATAATGCCCAGAGAGTAGCAGGCATCAATGCTATTATAACTGTCCACATTATAGACTTTATATCATCTCTATGTCTAAGAAATGGAGCTGCCCTTACAATAAATTTATTATCAGACATTTTACTTACCCCGTTTTAAATATTTATTGTATTTCTCTTTGCCCTTAATAATTGAATCAGCAAGTTGTCTGCCAGAAGGGCAAATATATGTGCAGGAACCGCATTCAATGCAATCAAGCACATCATCCATATATTCGTATTTTCTCTTTTTAGAGGCATCCATCAAAGCAGTAGGATTTAATCCCATTGGGCATACAAATAGACATTTACTGCATCTTATACATGCCCTCTCTTCAGTTTCTTCACATTCATCCTCTGTCAGAAAAAGTAATCCTGATGTTGTCTTTGTTACAGGAAGATCAAAATCATCAAATGCCTTTCCCATCATAGGACCGCCGTTTATAGCATAAATAGCATTATCAAGTCCTCCGCAGAATTCTATAACATCCTTCACAAGAGTACCCACAGCTGCAATAATATTCTTCGGATTCTTAATTCCATTACCGCTGACTGTGAGAATTCTGTCTGTAAGCGGTTTAGCATTAAATGCAGCATCATGAATCGCAAGGATTGTGCCTACATTCTGCACTATAACACCAACCTCAAAAGGAAGCTTCCTTATTGGAACGACCCTTTTTGTAAGTGAATATATTAGCTGTTTTTCGGCTCCCTGAGGATACTTTGTTTTGACAGGCTGTATTGTTATTCTACTATCATTATTTATTTTATTCAGCATATCAACAGCTTTAGGCTTATTAGATTCAATACCAATTATTGCTGTCTTCATTCCCATTGAGTCCAATATATAGGATATACCTTCAATCAGCTTGTCTGAGTATTCCAGCATAGCTCTGTAATCAGCATTTAAATAGGGTTCACACTCAGCTGCATTGATGATCAGCATATCGCATGATTTATCCTTAGGCGGATTCATTTTGAAATATGTTGGAAAACCAGCGCCTCCCATACCAATAATACCTGCATTCTTCAATATATCCAGAAATGAGCCTGTATCCCTTGCCGGTTCGATTTGAATCTCAGTATTCTCCATCTTTTCATTTAAATTGTCATTCTTTATAATGATCACTGAATTTTTCCTGTTTCCAGGGAATACCATTTCCTTCACATCAATACATTCACCTGAAACGGGTGAATGTACGATAGAACCCAAACCTGCCTCAGTTTCAGCAAGTATTTGATTCTTCTTCACCCTGTCTCCTGCATTAACAAGTATTTTACAGGGCGCACCTATGTGCTGATTAACAGGAACATGAAGCAATTCAGGTATGGGCATCCTGTCTAATGCTGAATTTTCTGCTAATTCCTTTTTTTCTACAGGGTGAATACCACCCATTCTGAAGGTTTTTGCTCTAATCATTGATGCCCCCATTCTTATAATTTGCTAACAAACTCTTGATTTTATCTGCAACCTCCTGTTTCCCAACAGGACATAACAGTGATGCATCTCCCCTCTTTGCGACTTCAGCTGCGAATTGTTCACACCCGGGATATCCGCATGCTCCGCAATTTGCTCCGGGCAGTATCTCAAGCAATTCCTCAACCAGAGGGTCTTTTTCAACTTCAAAGAATTTAAGAATAAGAATTATCAGAAGACCCAATACAAGTGATAAACCGCCAAGGACTGCTACTGCAATAAGAATTGATCCTATCATTTTATTACCCTCGTGATTTTATGTTTTAATTTCTTGCCAATTTTCCTATCTATAATATATATTATTAAAAATGCTATAATCCCACCTATCATACCTGTTATTAATCCTGCATTTTCAGCTTTAAACATATAATTGCCTGCAATTGTGAATATAAGAACACTAAACACAGGAAAAGCATACAATAAAAGCGATAATCCTATTATCTTTGAGGCACCGGTTTCAATGACCACGCGATCCCCAAGTGTCGCATTTTGAGCCATTTCCATATCCACAGATATTATTGTACTTTCATTTTTTTCTATTAATCTGCAATGTGAATGCTCTGTGCATGTTTCACATGCATCACGTTTCACTTCAATCAATAGAGTATTATTTTTATTGTCAATAACAGTTCCAATCACTTCTGACATAATAAAAACATATTACACAATTAGTTTATTGTGTCAACAATAATTTTGTAATTTAAAATAATAATTAATTTAATAGTATAATAAAACAATAAACGAATAATCTATCCATATTTACATATTTCAATTTCGTATCCTCACTAAAATAATAATCACTATAGATATCCACTTTACATAATGCTAATAAATGATAAAATGATTCAAATTGATTTTAGGAGGACACATGATAAAAAACAGCATTAAGGAACTTGTTGATATTGATTCACCATCCGGCTATACGGATAATATTATTGATTATCTAATAAAACACCTCAAAGGAATGAATTACATACTAAGTAAAACACATAAAGGAGCTTTGATTGTAAGCACATCTGATAAACCGCGATATGCTGTATCAGGCCATATAGACACATTGGGCGGTATGGTAAAGGAGATTAAGGGAGATGGTTCGCTCATTCTCACACAGATTGGCGGATGGCCTGTCAATTCATTTGAAGGCGAATATGTATCTGTAATGACATCAGACGGAAATCGCATCAGAGGTACATTTCTTCTTCAAAATCCTGCTGCGCATGTAAACAGGGATGTTCAGTCAGCAAAGAGGGACATGAGTATAATGCATGTGAGACTGGATGCTCATACATCATCACAAAAAGAAACATTATCATTGGGTATTTCGGTAGGAGATTTTGTATTTTTTGATCCAAGATTTGAGTTTACTGACACTGAATATATAAAGTCAAGATTTATGGATGACAAAGCATGTGCAGGAATAATGTATGATATTCTTATCAATGAATATGATTCCATCAAGGATGTGCCAATATCCTTTTTCTTTTCAAATTATGAGGAAGTAGGACACGGTGCATCAGCAGGATTTCCTGATTCAATAGAAGAATTGCTGGTAGCCGATATGGGTGTTGTCGGCAATGGTACAGAGGGTAATGAAAGATATGTATCAATATGCGCAAAAGACAGTTCAGGGCCGTATGATTACAAATTCAGAAGGGAATTGGAAAATCTTGCAATTAAGAATAAATTACCTTATAAAACAGATGTTTTTCCATATTATGGTTCAGATGGTTCAGCTGCATTACGAGCCGGACATGATTACAGGGTTGCACTTATCGGACCGGGTGTATCTGCTTCACATGGTGTTGAACGCGTTCATATGGATGGTTTAAAGGCAACCAAATCACTGATTTTAAAATATATAGATGCAAGAAAAAACTGATTGACAGTATTGTGAATGATTTAAATATTATAAATCAATAATATTTAAATTATTTGTAATTTCATTATCTTTGAGTATTTTATTGAAAAATGTTCTCTGTTGTTTTATATACTGCATTGTATTTTTAATAATCATTTCTTTTGCTTCATTTATTGTTATAAATCCTTCAAGGTATTGAAGTATCTCATTATATCCAATTATTTTTTTTTCAAACAAAACTTGTTTGCTGAATTTGTCAGCAACATATCTTGTCTCATCAATTAACCCTCTCTTAAGCATATAATCTGTTCTTTCTATAATGCGTTTTCTCAATATATCCCTGTCCCTACGTATATAGGTTATGCTATTTATATAAAGATTTGGTTTAATTTTTTTCTTATAAAAATGACTTATAGGAATTCCTGTTTCCCTGATCACCTCAATGGATCTCAATATCCTTTGTTTGTCATTGGGATTCAATTGTCTTGCCCTCTCCGGGTCTTTATCTTTCAGCTCAGAATAGAGTTTCAGAAGTCCCTGTTCTTTGCACTCACATTCAAGACTGGTTCTTGTATTAGCTGATATTTTCGGTATTTCCGATATTCCGTTTAATAGTATATTGAGATAAAAAGGTGTACCTGCACTTATTACAAAGTGTTTGTCTCTTAGCATTAATTCAATGGCATTATTCACAAATTCCATCACATCATATGCCTGGTCAATACGTACGATATCTATCATGTGATGTTTTATTCTATTGAGGATTTGTATGTCGGGTTTTGCTGTACCTATATCCAGACCAATGTAAATCTGCCTGGAATCGCAATTTAGTATTTCTGTATCTGTTCCATCAAAACTAGATGCAATATACTCTGTTTTGCCGCTGCCTGTTTCTCCTATTAGTATATCTACTGTCTTTTGAACCATTTTTCCACTTCTTCCTCTTCAAAATACTTTAATGTGGGTCTTCCATGAGGACATGCAAATGGGTTTGAGCATGAGAACAAATCAGAAAATATCTTTGCCATTTCATATTCACTGAGCTTTTTGCCGGCCTTCACAGCACTTCTGCAGGCAATCATCTTAATAATCTCATCAATAATAGCAATATTCTCATTTTTTCTTATATCATCCATTAATAAATTAAAATCATTTGCATCAAAATGGTTTTCTATGAGTGAAGGTATCCCTTCTACCAGTATTACATCCCTTCCGAATGTTCTTGTTTGAAATCCGCTTTTTGAAAGCATATCCTTAATCTTATCATACAATTCCATTGAATCCGCATCCATCTTGACTGTGAATGAAAATAATAATTTTTGAGTATTAAGATTGCTTTTATTAGCAATAAATTTCTCATACATTATTCGTTCATGTGCAGCATGCTGATCTACAATATATAATCGATTTTTCAATTTTGTGATAATATATTTATTCTTGAACTGATAGAAATAAGAACTGTCCCTGTTTCCCGTGATATTTGATGACAATTCAAATGTTTCAAATAATCCTGACTGTTCTGAATGTTCTTCATTCCTGTTTATCTGATAAATAGTTTCATCATTGTCTGTATTCTTCTGTTTAACAGCATATACCTGAACAGCGCTCCTTACAGCATTAATGATCACTGGAAACAAATGACCTTCATTTCGGAATTTCACCTCTTTTTTTGCAGGATGAATATTCACATCCAGTTCTTCAGGAGGAAGCTCTATATAGATAATGTAGGGAACTGTTCTATGGGCAAGCTGAGTATCAAACGAGGTATAGAGAGCTCTTCTGACAAGAGGATTGAACACATATCTTCTATTTATAAACATATATGATATCTTACTTTTCTTATCAGAGAAAATATCTGGTTTTCCTATATATCCCAGCACATGTATTCTATCTGACATATAATCAATTGAGTATGAATTTTCAATAAAATAATCACCATTAATATCTTTCAGACGGCCTTCAATGTCAGTTTTATTGAGTGATTGAAGTACATTCCCATTACTGATGAATTTAAAAATCACCTGGGGATTAACCATGGCAAGGTGTTCAAATTCTCGGATACAATGATTAAGTTCAATATTAGCACTCTTCATGAACTTACTTCTTGCCGGGAGATTATAGAATATATTATCAACAGCTATTGATGTACCGTCATGTAATGATGATAATTGATCATTAATGATATGTCCTTCTTTCAATTCAATAGAATAAGCTTCTCCGCTATTCTTTTCGCAGGAATCAATAGACAGCAGAGATACTGATGATATGGCATGAAGTGCTTCCCCCCTGAAACCATATGTATTAATGGAATTAATATCTTCTGATGATTTTATCTTGCTCGTTGAATGAGGTTCAGTGCATATCAGGAGATCATCATGACTCATGCCTGAACCATTATCAGTAATCCTGATTAGTGTCTTGCCTCCTTCATTTACTTCCACAATGATGTTATCAGCCCCTGCATCCAGAGCATTTTGCATCAATTCTCTTACTACTGATGATGGCCTTTCAATTATTTCACCAGCAGCTATAAGAGAATAAACTTTTTGAGACAGTCTATTAATCTTCATTATTTGTTTATTTCTAATTTGGGGAACGGATAGGATGGTTTGGCAAAATAAAATCCCTGTCCGTATTTAATACCCAGACTCTTCAGCACTTTATACTCATCTTCTGTTTCTATACCCTCAGCAATTATATTTGCGCCGAGTCTCTCAGTAAATGGGATAAGTGTTTCAAGAAGGTCTTTTTTAATAAGATTTTGATGAATATCCCTGATTAAAGCCATATCATATTTCAAAAAATCGGGTTTTATCTCTGCTATTGTTCTGAGGGATGAATACCCGGCTCCCATATCATCAATAGCAATTTTATAACCTTTGTCTTTCAATATCTTTATTGCTGTTGTGAATGCATTGTAATCACTTACTGCAAGGCGTTCTGTTATCTCTATAACAACATCCTCATTACTCATACCATGTTCATTTAGAAATTTATCAAATTTGCTTGATTTGAATTCAGGGTCATATATACCCTTGGCAGATGAATTTAAAAATAATTTTCTCCCATTCAGTTTCTCGGGAATATTTACTATTGCATTGGTCCTGCATATACGTTCAAGGTCCAGAAGCATATCTGTTTCAACTGCATAGGAAAATAGTATCTCTGTATTGGATAAAAATCCTGCATTCTGAACCCTTGCAAGGGCTTCATATCCCAATATGCTGAGATCTGCAAGGTCAACAAGAGGCTGATACACCATATTAATGTCATTATTGACAATTATGTATTCAAGGTTCAAATCCCTGTCCAGACGTGATTCTTCCTTCTGTACTTCAACCAGTCTTTTAGCCTTCTCAATAGCTGATTGAATTTGTCTTTCAGTCCTCATCATTGTCTGTTTTTTTATAAATGAATATCCGAATCTGAATACCCGTGTTGCAAATACATAATCCGGTTCCCAACCTGGTAATTCCGTTTCCAGAATATCATTCATCTCATGGATCATTCTCTCCATGGATGAAACAGTAATCGCATTGCCTGCCTTATCTTTGGGAAATATGATGATAATTTCTCCCGAGCGGACTGATGTTAAACCTATAAGTGTAGATGCCGGGAACATCTCTTTTTTTATTGAATTTATTCGATTGACAGATAATCTCATTAATTTATCAAAAACCTGCCATCCATATAGTGATTCAATATCCTTTGATATATCAATATAAATAACCCCGACTTTACCGTATTCATCAATCACCTTTCGAATATCTTCAATGATTACATGTAATACTGGTAATCCGGTATTCATATCATATAAACAACTCTTGAATTTCAGCCATTCCGTATGAAGCTTGAAATAATCATTCTCGTTCATGCTTAGCCTTTTTTGTCGAAGATTTTAAAAACGTCATTAACCCTTGACACTAACTCTTCAGGAGAAAACGGTTTAGTGATATAATCAATTGCCCCCTCTTGAAGACCAATGAGCTTATTCTTTACATCGGTTTTACAGGTCAACATTGATACCGGAATCTTTCTTGTGTTTTCATCTGTGTGCAGCATTTTCAGGATCTCCCATCCATCCATTACAGGCATCATTATATCCAGCAGGATAAGATCTGGTTTATCTTGAATAGCTGACCTTATGCCGTCTTCACCATTCATTGCAATAAATACATTGTAACCTTTATTGGTGAGAATAATCTTAATTAAATTAAGAATGTCTTCATCATCATCAATTACAAGTATTCTCTTATTGTCTGCCATTTACCCCTCCTTTGGCATAATCGGAATACTTATAGTGAAACTGCTGCCTCTGCCAATAATTGAGCTCACAACAATTTCTCCTCTATGTTCCGCAATAATATTTTTTGCTATAGTCAAACCTAAACCAATGCCTGGGTATTTTCTATTCTCATCCTGGTCAACTTGATAAAATCGTTCAAAAATTCTATCAAGCTTGCCCGGAGGCACCCCTACACCGGTATCTGTTATCTTCACAACTGCATGATTAATTTTGTCAATTTTCTTCTCATATGCAATTATATCAATATTACCATTTTTATTGGTAAATTTCAAGGCATTGTTTAAAATATTATTATATACTTCATATAGAGCAATCCGATTCCCGTAAACAGGCGTTTTCAGATTGTCAATATTTATATTTAGATTTATACCATTCTCATTGAAATCGTGCTCATATACATTAATAACATCAATAATCAATTTTTTAAGGGAAAACAATTCCTTTTCAAGTGCAAATGTTTCATCTTTTGCGTAATTCAATATCTGTTCAATCTGTTTCAGCAGCACATCAACATTTCTCCTTGCGACTTGAAGACCGGAACGCTGTCCCTCATTGATATTACCCATCTTTCCGCTGTAAATATAATCAAGATAACCCTTAATCTTTGTCAATGGAGATCTAAGTTCATGTGACACATTCTCTATTATGCCTGTTTTGAGAACATCCTTATTGCGCAGTGATGAGTTCTCCCTTTCAAGTTCTTCAATTCTGGATTTATACATGGAAAGCTTTCTGTTAAAATCAGCTGAATAATTGTCAAATATCTTCAAAATGACCAAAAGGTCTTCATCATAATCCAGTATATTCCTCAATGTACCGCTATCAGTGTGCTCTATTTGATTTATGATAACTGCAATCTCCCTTTTTCTGTTTAAATAAATCATTATTAGATAAACAAGCAATGATAATAAGAATATTACAATTACAGCTGAAGTTACAATTAGATAGAATTCATATATAGGTGTGCTGTTCTTGTGAATAATCATTATACTCGAGATACTGCTGATCTGTACTGTTTGAACATTCCTGTACTTGTTAATATCATCCGGGTTAAATCCAGGTCTTGCGATTATATATTTATCATCAAAATTGTCTGTCTTATATATAATAATGGCCTCTATAGATGCCGGAAGCAGCATGGTTCCCTGTTTGATGGAGTCAAGATTCTCTTGTATAATCATAACCATTTCATCAAGCTTCTTCTTTTCAGTGTCCATGATATTTAAATATATAATATTGAAAAATACAATAAAGAAAATTAGCAAAAATATGACAATGAAGATATTTAGTTTAAATTGTCTGTTTATTTTCATATATAAATCTTAATATAATTTCTCATTATTTTCAACAGATTTAAATCGCTTTGCAATATATATAAATGGTGTATCCAATAAAGCTATTGCTGCCTTCATCACATATGTTGTTATCATAATTGAAATGAAGATTTCCTTGCTAACAACATTCCAGAATGCTATTGTGACAAATACAGATGTATCAATAAGTTGGGATACCATTGTTGAAGCATTATTCCTCAACCACAGTTTCTTTCCTCCTGTTTTCTTTTTATAAACATTGTAAATCCAGACATCATGGAGCTGTGATATTAGATACGCAATTACTGATGCCAATGCAATTCTAGGCATCATTGAAAATATATTCCTCATTGATTCATTGATAAAATCATCCGGAGCAGGCACAAAAAGCAGTGCAGCCTGCATGAAAACAGTCATCAGCAGCATTGCTCCAAATCCGAAGAAAACTCCCTTATAGGCCTCTTTTCTTCCATAGAACTCACCCAATAGATCTGTTGCAAAATATATGGACCCATACAGAATATTCCCAAGTGTTACAGTCACAGAAAAGAGATTAACAAGTTTCAGCACCTGTATATTGCATAATATGATATTTACACCAATAAGTACAAATAATCCTTCTTTGCCGAATTTCAGAAATACAAGGATTGTTACACTCAGGTCAATAAGTAGAAATATTATCCACAGAATTTCATTGTTTATCATCTGAATTTTATATCCCAATTATAAGGAATCTTATCAGTATTAAAAGGAAGACGCAGTTCATCGGGCTTTTTCCTATTATATAGTTCTGTAATTATTGATATAACAATGGATTCATCATCCCTTATGTTTTTCCATCCATGGTAGACTCCTGGGGGTATAGTAATAAGCTTATTATTCTGATCACCAATAAAGAATTCCTCAATATTCCCTTTTGTTGATGAATCATCTCTTCCATCAAAAAGTACTAGTTTTATCATACCCTTTACACATGTAACAAAATCAGTCTGAATTTTATGGCAATGCCAGGCTTTTATTACTCCGGGATAATTTGTAGTCATATACATTTGACCGAATTTTTTGAATATCCTGTCATCTGTTCTTAATATTTCCATCAATCTTCCCCTCTCATCACAGATAGCATTCAATTCTTTTATCTCTACATTGTTTATCATATTTTCCTCACTTCTGTTGTTCTTTTATATAATAGCACATTTTATATGAATGAAAGTTGACTCTCTCATAATCATTTAGAATATCAAGATGCAAGGTTGATGTTTCAATTGATTCTTTGACTGCATTAGTCATCCGCTGGAGATGTCTCATATGCAGATTATTCAGTTCATTCAAAACAGTTTTTCTTCTTCTTAGTATATGTTCGGCTTCATCCGCATCATACAGAGTCATAAGACCTATTGTTCTTGATATGGTCTTTTTTACTTCTGTATACATTAATTTTATATCTTGCATTCCCTCTTCGGAAAAATAGTAATTATTGTCTATCTTCTTTCTAGCACTGACCATTAGATTCTTTGAAACAATATCCCCTATATGCTCAATCTCATCAACAATGAAGAGAAAGGATTTAATCTTTGCAGTCAGGTCAGGTGATAATTCCTCTTCAGACAGGTGCACAAGGAAAAGTGTTATCTCTTTTTCATATCTATCAATTTCATCATCGCTCTTTATAAGGTCATCCAGCATTACAGTATCATTTGTTTTCAGAACTGTATATGATTTATCAAATAGATCATATGATAATTGCGCCATTTTTATTATTTTATTGTAAATATGACCCAAAGCAAGTGTAGGCGTTTTACTCATTGATTCATTGATCATATTTGTATTTAATACATAGGGTTCCAGTTTATGCATTTTTTCACCTATTTTGTTTATAAGAGGTATAAGCATCATAATGCTAATTGCAAATATTATATTGAATAGTAAATGCATATTTGCTATGCCTCGTGCATCTGTGCCCAGGAATGAATATGCTTGACCGAAATTCAATACTATAACAAGGAATAATGCTCCTATGAGCAGTTTCATCAATGCATTCACTATAGCAACATACCGAGCCTTCCTATTTCCTTTCATGCTTGCCAATGTCGCAGTAAATGTTGTACCAAGATTTGCTGCTGCAATCATAATAACAGCACCGGTAAACGGTATCTGTCCGGTTGCGGCAAAACCCATCACAAGGGCAACTGTTACTGCTGAGGAATGAACAGAGAATGTGAATATAGCAGTCAGTATAAACAGCAGTACAGGGTTTGTCTGCAGGAATAGAATGATAGATTCAAAGACAGCGGTATTCTGAATTGGTATAATGGCAGTTGACATTGTTTTTATTGCAAGAAAAATTAAACCAAAACCCATCATCACAGCGCCTATGTTCTTCATCTTTCGTATTTTATCATAAAAAACAAAACCCAGTATAATCATCATCAATGAAAAGAAAGAAATATCAAATGCAATAATCTGAACAACTATTGAGGTACCTATTGCTGAACCGGCGAGCATTGCCATTGCTCCGGTAATCCCTATAAGCTGATCAGAAACAAAACTGGTTATCATGACTGAAAATACAGTGGAAGATTGAAGCATGACAGTCAGTATTATTCCTGCTAATGTACCTTTCGCGGGAGAATCGGATAGATTCCACAATATTTCTTTCAATCTGTGACCAGAGATATGCGATAATCCTTTTGAAGTATACCGCAGACCTATCATAAAGAAAACAAGCCCTAAAAGCACATTCAGGATAACTATGTAAAACTGAACCCTCTCTTTTATTTCAAATGAGAAATTTATATCCTTTTCTTTATTCTGTGATAAAACCTCAACCCAATACTGTGCCGGTTTCAAGTCATTAGGATTAATACGAATACGGAATATCTCCATAGAATCGGCAGTAATCATGATTGTATCATTCCCTGGAGGCCAGATAATATAATATGATATAGAATCATATGATGTAAATTTCAAATCAAATGGTTCGCTTG
Source organism: uncultured Bacteroidales bacterium (assembly GCA_964544145.1). Taxonomy (GTDB): domain Bacteria; phylum Hydrothermota; class 32-111; order 32-111; family 32-111; genus CAZJAT01. The sequence goes on from CAZJAT010000008.1 coordinate 47,279, forward strand.
CATCTGAAACGGATATATGATTATTGGAAATATCTTTATTCTCAGGATCCTTCAAATAATTGCATTTATGTGCAAATACCGATATTGTCACTAAAACAGCAAATAAAAACAGTATGAGTTTTTTATACATCTTTTCTGAATTCTTCCTTGTGAAATTCAATATATTTCTTGCCTTTAAGCATATTGACAGTAAAATTGCCTATTCTTACCCTTTGCAGAATAATTACAGGGTGACCTAGTCCCATAAGTGCATTCTTGATTTCCCTGTTCTTCCCGTGAGTTAATGTGATCTTCACAAATGATTTCTCCGTTTTCCTGAGATATCTCTTTTCCTCTATACTGTTGAATCTGTACATTATGCCCTTAATCCGTATTCCCTTCTGCAATCTGTCTATTTCCTCACTACTGAGCCGGCCGAATATCTTTGCCTCATATTCCTTCACAACATGATTCCTCGGATGAGTGAGATACTCAATAAAATCCCCATCATCTGTCAGAATCAGTAAGCCCTCAGAATCAAAGTCAAGTCTTCCTGCTGGTTTGAGTTTTTCAAATTTTGCAGGAACTATGTCCATCACAGTTGGTCTGTGTTTATCATCATTTCTGGAAGTAATGACATTTTTGGGTTTATTGACAAGCAGATATGTGAATGACAGCGAAGGTTTAATATGCTTAAAATCAACATAAACATGGTCAATCTCAGTCTCAATCTGCATACCTAATTGAGCTACAGTATTATTCACTTTAACTCTCTTCTGAGATATGAGCTCATCCGCCTCTCTTCGTGAAATGGATGAATTTTGTGCTATATACCTATTCAGTCTCATTTTCATTGAACATGTCCTCCTGAATCTCCTGCTCTGTTAGTGTTTCAATAGAGGGTAATTCCTTTAGTGAAGTTATTTTAAAATAGGAGAGAAATTTCTTTGTTGTAAAGTACAATGAGGGTCTTCCGGGGAGCTCGGCATGTCCTCTCTTAATTATCAAATCCCTGTCGAGCAGTGTCTTAATTACTCCATCACAATTAACACCGCGAATATCCTCGATTTCCTGTCTTGTAACCGGCTGTTTGTAGGCAATGATAGCAAGAGTTTCCAATGCAGGTATAGATAATTTTGATATTTTTCTGTTCCCATAGAACTGTTCCAGTAATTCATTATATTGAGGTTTTGATAGTATCTGATAACCATCTGCAATATCCACTATCTGCACTCCGCTATCAGGTGAATTATACCTCTCTTTCAAAAATTCAATAACCTGCAGTAATAATGTTCTTTCTATACCAAATTCCTTTAATAATTTCTCCCGGCTAACCGGTTCTGAAGATGCAAAGAGCACTGCTTCAATCCTCGGTATCAGATCCTTCATTGATATCCTCCAATAGTTCATATGTATTATTGACAGATTTTACAATAATTCCTTTCATTTCTAAACTTATAAGTATACTGAATAATTTCTTGTTTGTAAATAATGATTTACGCATTATGCCATCAATATCCATACCCTGTTCAATCATCTGCAGAATTTCTCTTTCACTGCTGTCAATATCCACAGTTTTTGTACTAGTATTACAAAAGTCTAAAGAATCCAGTGTTGTTATTATTTCAGCTCCTCTGGAAATTGCATAATTGGGTGCAAATGATAATTTATTATTAATAGGTCCAGGCAATGCAAAAATCCTTTTTTTCATTTTTATGGCATTATTGAGTGTATTGATCGTTCCACTGCGATTGCCACCCTGAATGATTATGACAATATCGGATATATATGTAATAATTTGATTACGGCTGGTAAAATTGAGTCTTCTCGGCTTGACAAATGGCCCATATTCAGTTATCAATAATGCTCTGTCAATCATTTCCTTCCTCAATTTTGCATTAGAACTGGGATAATTAACACTAAACCCGCATCCCAGAACACCAATTGTCCCGAGATTGTTATCAATAGAAAATTGATGGACAGCAGTATCTATACCTCTGGCAAAACCGCTGACAGTTACATAATCTGTTGATATTCTTTTGATAATCTTTTCTGTCATTGCTAAACCATATGTATCAGGTAATCTTGAGCCCACTATGGCTATCTTCTTTTTTTTGAGTAATGCTGTTTTACCCATAGAAAACAATATATCAGGAATTTTATATTGAATATTATTCAAATGTTCATTGGTTATAGAAACATTATTATTCAATATCCAAGCTTTAGCTTTATCAACAGCTTCAGCTTCTGAATACTTTTTTGACTGCCTGATTAATATATCATCTATTCCATTCATCAAATTTTTTGAAGATTATTTGCTCAATATTACCCAAATCATTTTGAATTAATGATGTAAATGCAACAGTATGCTCCTTAAAATGTTCTCTAATCTCATTGATTCTTTGCTCCTCAACCAAATCAGTTTTATTGAACAGAATAATATGCTCCCTCTTACTCAATCTCTTATTATAATCCATAAGTTCTTTTTGAAGTTTATCAAATACACTATATACATCATCTTCACTTATATCTATTACATAAAGCAGCATTTTTACTCGTTGAATATGCTTTAGGAAACGCAATCCAAGGCCCTTGCCTTCAGATGCCCCTTCAATAATGCCAGGTATGTCAGCAATGATAATATTATCAACTGAATTGCTCAAAACACCCAGATTGGGGTTTAATGTTGTAAACGGGTAATTGGCGATTTCGGGATTTGAACCTGTTATACATTTTAATAGTGTTGATTTCCCTGCATTAGGTTTACCGACAAGACCTATATCAGCAATAATTCTCAATTCAAGAATGACCTTTTCTTCCAATCCTTCCTTGCCTTTTGTACATCTTCTTGGTGCTCTGTTTACAGATGATTTGAAATTTGTATTGCCTGCACCGCCATCTCCTCCCTTAAGGAATACATATTTACCTTCTAACATATCAAGTAATTCATTGCCCTCTTCATCTATAACAACAGTTCCTGGCGGCACATCAATGATTATATCATTTCCATCTTTTCCATGCTTCTTTGCTGACTTGCCGTTTTCCCCGTTTCCTGCTGTGAAATGATGCTGAAACCTTAAATGATTGAGGGTAATCAGTCCTTTGTTAACCCTGAATATTATATCTCCGCCTCTGCCGCCATCTCCGCCGTCGGGTCCGCCCTTTCGGACAAATTTTTCCCTCCTGAATGTAGCGACACCATTTCCTCCGGATCCGGATGCAAGGAATAATGTAACCCTGTCAATCAGTGTATGTTTCATAAATTCTTCTTAACAAACTGCTCAATCCTGTCAGCACCCTTCTCAATTTCCTCCATTGAAGCTGCATATGATAATCTTATATAATTCTCTGTTCCAAATGCAGAGCCGGGTATAAGAGCAAGTTTATAATCATCAATCAATCTAAGACACATCTCTTCAGATGAGTTTATATTATTTGATTTTTCTTTCAATATATTTGAAATACCGATGAATAGATAAAAAGCTCCCTGAGGAGTCACATAATCAATTCCATTAATATTGCCTATGCGTTTCATAATATATTCACGCCTTTTTTCAAATGCATTCAGCATTCGTTCTACTATCGCAGGATCAGATTTCAATGCTGCAATTGCAGCTTTCTGAGCTATTGAGGATGTGCATGAAGTTGAATGAGTCTGTACCTTTAGAGCATTATCAGCAAGTTCCTTGGGCGCACCCATATAACCGATCCTCCATCCTGTCATTGCATACGCCTTTGAGAATCCATTAACAGTATATGTCAATTTCCTTATCTCATCATTAACTGAAGCAATGGAAAAATGTTTAACACCGGGATATACTATTTTTTCATAAATCTCATCAGAAATACAGTATATATTGTTTCTGACAATAATTTCCGATAATTTTATTAATGTGTCCTTTGAATAAACAACACCAGATGGATTCGAAGGTGAATTTAATATTATCATTCTTGTGCGTGAAGTGATATATTCTTCAAGTTTTTCCGGAATGAGATTGAAATCATCTTCTGATGTATCAAAAACTATAGGGGTTGCTCCTGCCATTTTAACCATTTCAATATATGAAACCCAGTAAGGTGCAATGATAATCACATCACTGTCTTCATCGCATACTGACTGAATTGCATTGTAAAGCGCCTGTTTTGCTCCGACAGTTACCTGTATCTCATCAGGGGAATATGAAATCTTATTATCATTCTTAAATTTTTCACTTATGAGTTCCCTTAATTCAATAATTCCCTTAACTGCTGTATATCCTGTAAACCCGTCTTTTATTGCCTGTATGCCTGCTTCTTTAATAATATCAGGTGTATCAAAATCAGGTTCGCCTGCTGCAAGAATGGCAATATCTTCACCTGCAGCTTTCATTGATTTTGCCTTTGAAGTAATCTTCAATGTTGATGAATCACCAACATTCACAAAACGCTTTGATATCTTCATCTAATTCCTCACATTTTTTAATTCTAATATATTCTAAATATAATGGTGATAATTGTCAAGAAAAATGGGCCCACCAGGACTCGAACCTGGGACCTACTGATTATGAGTCAGCCGCTCTAACCAACTGAGCTATGGGCCCTGAAAAGAACACGAGCATTTATTATATGAAGCTCTTAATGTTTGTCAAGTAGTTATTTCACAATCAGAATTTTTCCAATAAATTGTTTTTCTCCAACTGAAGCTTTAATAAAATACATGCCTCCTGCAACATTATCACCTGTTCTGTCTTTACCATTCCAATTCATTTCATATACACCTTTATTTAACATGCCATCATGCAAATCAGCTATTTGCCTGCCCGATACATCATAAACGCTGATATATACATGATCACTGTTCTGCAGACTCAGACGTATTGACGCACCATTGTTTGTGATTGGCTGAGACAGAGTCATTCCCGTAATAACTGCTATATCCTTAGTGAATTTGTCAATAGTAATTCCTGTAGGATTTCCCGTATGCAGAATAACAGGTAATGATAGCGTTATAGCTTTGCTGAAATCTGCATCAGTATATATAAGAAGAGTATCAGTATATGTACTATTGGGTGTCAATCCTGTTGTGTCGATATAAACAGCAACACCTGCAGAATCAGCTTGTGCAACTGATGCATTTAGCGGATCAATATCAACTATCCATGATGCATTATTCTTTACTGTAATAGTATCGATGGAAATATCCTTTACTGAAACAGTATCATTGTTGAGAACAAAGAAAGAACCTGAATCAGCAATAGTTATAAGATATTTCACTTCTGCCTTAATAAGTAGATTGCTTGACAATGAAGAAAGTGACTGCCAATTAGCTCCGTCAAAGTATCTGCTCTCTACACCCGAACCGTTTTCACCTCCGAAAAAGCTTTGCGTTCCTGTTGTATTATCCGATCTTGCATAGAAGACAGCCCAGAATTTTGAATTTGCGTAAGGACCTGTAATCGTGACCCTGTAATAATTATCAATACCATTGTTTCTCACTGCTGCGGGATTTGAATATAACATTGTGCCTGGATTATTTCCTGAATCATTATAAATTTTTATTGTATCTGTTTCATTGTTATCATGATAACGTCCCCACCATATTGCCTTTATTGAGCACGGCTTTGAGGGTGTGAATCCCACAGCCCAGTATTCAGCTCCATACCAATGAGAATCAAAATTACCATTATCATAATCCAATGTATCATAATCAACACCTTTATAATTGTCCTCACTCAGATTGATTAATTCCGATTTCTCTGCTTCAATTACGGCATTCTTAATCAAAATCCTCGGCTCAGGGGTTTCAGTGATAATAATCGTCTCACCTGTTTTCTTTGTTCCTGTCATATCAAATACCAATGAATCCCTATCAAGAGATACAACTGATGTTCCATTAACCTTCATATTGAAATATGACGTATCATACGTTGCACCATAATTTGTTACAAGCATCATGGGAAGGAATGTATTGTCAGGTGTTGTATTATCAACAGAAATCCTGAATAATGCCGAAGATGAGTCAGCATCATTAACATTTCCAAAATCCATTAAAGAGTCAATCAATGTACAGTATGAACTCATTGAAGTAACATAGCCTGTTACCGGTGAATAACCAAAACCGGTATTATTGTAAACATATAACAATACATCAGCAGTTTCACCATTATTGAGTTCATTGTCTGAAATAACGGTACCACTTGTTAATGTATCATACACTGTTTTATTCCTGTAATATATACCCGATGCTGAGGATTTATTTATGTCGCCAGTAATAACAAGCGCATATGGTTGTGATGCAAAATTAATATCCTGCGCATCAACACGTATCGTGAAAACTGCATTGGGCGTCGGCTGAAGCCAGACAAGCTCAGTAACGCTTGTATTGTCAGCTGTTCCGCCTGTAGCTGAATATCCATTGCTTCCAAACACATTGCCTAAATATGTATTGGCACCTTCTATCACAGTAAGATTCAAATCATTGACAACAACTGATGCCGGGGCAATGCCTGCAGGATAATCTGTATAGGTCAACACAACCTTAAATGGTTCTGATGCTGATGGTCCTGTGATTATTGTATATTCATCATAATCACCTGTAGATGAGAACCCGGTTGTCTCATCATATACCTCTAAATCCCGTACATCACCATTAAAGTAGATTGCATCAGATAATGTAATCCTGCCCCATCCCTGACCATATGATGGTACATTCTTTATACCGGAATTATTTATTGTATTCGTAGAATATCGTCCTGGTGAGTTCCTTGTAGAACTTATCATCATGGCTTTCAGCAAAGCAGCCGAAGGGGTCATTTCATCGCCTGAAGTTATAAATCCATTTGGATACCATCCCTCAGTGAAATATTGACGTACAAGTGCTGCATACCCTGCTGCTGTGGGACATGCCATTGATGTACCACCCATATATGTAATACCATTATTATTACTTGAGAGATTGCCATCTGAATTAGCAGACCAAATATACCAACCGCCAGGAGCCATGAGTTCAGGTTTGAATTGACCTTCAAGTGTGGGTCCATGTGATGAAAATTCAGCAACATCAATTAATTCATTCCTTGCTGAAGTGCCGGGAGTCTGCCAGATGGTTGATCCTGAACCAAAACCGGATTCACTTGCGCCCACTGTGACAATATTTTTAGCCGTTGCCGGACTGTTTATTGAATCACCGTCATTATTCTCATTGCCTGCGGATCTGAACATAAGCAATTCTTTATGATCCCAAGCTATTTGATCTAATTGCTGAGATCTGCTTGTATATGATGAAGAACCGCCTGCCCCCACACCCCATGATGATGAGGTTATTCTTGCACCTCCATTATAAGCCCATATGTATATTGTTCTCAAATCTATTGGAGTAAGGAAAGCTCCGCCTGAGCTCTCCAAATCAAAGAATACAAGCTTTGCAGCAGGTGCCATTCCCATAGCCCTGGAGAATGTCGTCATTGAAGGAAGACCGCTGCCCAGCGAATCAGCCAGTACAGAACCGCTTGTATGTGTTCCATGCCCAGTATAATCCAGATCAAATGAATCAATATATGGATTATATGCAATCACTTTTCTATGTGATAGATTGGGTGATTCACAAATTGTATCTCCATCATCATCATAGTAAATGGATTGACCGGGATCCCTGAAATATACATTATCCCAATCCAATCCGGTATCATCCACACCGACAATCTGATCTGTTCCATATAATCCGTGGGCATATAACTGCATCCTTGCTGAATCAGCCGCACTATTCATTGTCAGCTGGGCATCAAATGTACCAAGTAATGCTGCCATGCCTGCCGAATCATATGTGTCACTGATCCATCTTGACCATGCATTATCAGGACGCATGGGATAATCCCTTTCAACCCAATATACATCAGTCATATTTGCTAATAATACTGCAATATCCCTGTAATGGACTTCATCTGTCTCAATTCTAATATATTTTCCGCTGAAATCATAATTAATATCATTCAGACTGCTAGTGACATTGCTTAAATCATTCTCATTGAATAGAGTGGCCATAAGATAAATCTTGCCATTATCTCCTTCCATTGATGAATGATTGGTGAATATTAAACTCGGGTCAATCCTGTAGGCAGGTTGCCATATTGAGATATGTTTAATAATCTGCTCTTCGGAAATCTTGTCAAATAATTTTGTCTCCATTCTCACCAAGAATGCATTATCAGGGATATATTCAATAATTGTACATCCACTGTTTTTTATAAGTAATTTACCTGCTTCTTTGTTGTATGATTCAAATTGCACAAGAAAATACTCATAACTGCCTTTTACATCTGATTTCATGAGATTCAGAGATGAGTAATCCGGTAATTCATTGTCAGTGCTGAATTCATCCATCTTGAGATGTATTGTAGATGAATTACCGAGAACACTCAATGCAAAGATGATAGTTAGAAATAAAATAAATAATCTATTCAAAATAACCTCCTATTTTAGAAATCTAAAATTTATCTATTATTTGATATTGAATCCATACCAGTAACCGGTGCCGCCCTTATTGTTAGCATCAGCATCAACAGCAATCCAAAGCTTATCATTGCAGTATGACAGGGATAATGGATAAGCATCAAAATCAATCATAAGGGAATCCTGAAGTTCTCCTGCTCTATTATACATATAAATTTTGTTTTCACTACCCCAGATAAATAGATGTTTTGGACCAGCTGCAATTGCAGTGCTGTACAAGGGTTCATCATAATACTTATCTAAAAAGAAATTGTCCGATTCCAATCCTGTTTCCGTTTCACAGACAATAACCTCGCCGCTCAGCAATTCATATAATTCGGTTTCATCATATGAGTAGGCGACCGAAGCATTGTCGGACCACATATAATATCTGTAATCAATTTCATTTGAGTAATCATACATATCTATATCAACCATATCCAATCCATAGATCTTAACCATCATCTTATCTTCAGAAGCCAGATAATGTATACTCCTTGCATCAAGATAAACCTCTTCTGTTTTCTTTAAATTACCTTTTTTATCATAAATATTAAGCATTGAATACTCTTCATTGCCGCCATTTATAGTGTAATAATATGTACCATCAAATGTAATGCCTACATTGTGAAAATACACATAATCTTCTATGGCAAATGAATGATCCGGATTCAGTATTACTGTTTTTTTACTGCATGAAGCATGCACAAGTAATAATGCAATGATTGAGAATAAAAAAATACGAATAAATGATTTCATAAGACCCCCATCTGAAATTTATACTATTATATCAATTTGATTAATTAAATCAATAAAAATATTCTAATGTCTTTTATTTGCCTTTCTGCTGTCTATTCCTCCAAAATGCATGAAATGTCCCCTCCTCATAGCCATACTGCTGCCTCTCATTAATGACCACTCTCCATATAAGGATTTTATGTCTGCAATAACATCTTCCAATACATTGATTCTGGCATTCTCTGTAAAATCAAATGACATCTGACTGCTTACTGCACGCATTCCGGATATTGATATACCTATCAGGCGCACACCCATGTGCAGGTCAATGGAATCAAGTATACTGTTTGCATATATAAGTATATCCTCTGAAAAACGTATATATCTATATATCTTTTTTCGCTTTGTAAATGTATGAAAATCCTTATATCTGACTACCAGACACACGATATTTCCCTCAACACCCGATTCATTCATTCGCACTGCTATGTGTTCAGAAATAATGGATAGCATTGATTTCAGTTTATCCCTGTCCATAGTGTCCATATCCATGGTATGAGTATTACCCACTGATTTCAATTCGCCTGACACATTCCACAATATATTGCTGGCATCACGTCCCTGTGATATCGCCTTCAATACATATGCGTATGATTTAAAGTGTTTCTTTAATATATAAAGCGGATAATCCCTTATATCCGCAACATAGTGAATGCCAAGAGTAGATAATGCCTTTGTTGTCTTTCTACCAATGCCGGGCACATCGGAAACAGGCCTTACTCCAATATAATCATATGCATTATCAACAACAGTAAGACCATTGGGTTTGTTATCATCAGATGCAATCTTTGCTATAAGCTTATTTTCTGCAATACCTATTGAACATGTAATATGATGATTTTCCTTTACATATTTCTTTATATGCTCTGCTATGGAAAGTGCATGTACTGTATCATCAGCCTGTACAAAACATTCATCAATTGAATATATATGTATATTACCTGCATATGCCCTGATTCGCTCAAATATATGCCTGGATACACTCTCATATTTCTTCATATCCGGCCTGATCATAATAATAGACGGACAACGCATAAAAGCATCAATAGAAGCCATACCTGCATGAATCCCATATTCCCGTGCAGCATAGGAAGCAGCAGCAACAACCGTTCTGCTGCCGCTGCTGCCGCCTACTGCAACGGGTTTCTCTCTAAGGTAAGGTCTTGAAGCTGTTTCCACGGATGCAAAGAATGCATCCATATCAATATGCAAATAACATTTAGTATTCATCTATATGCCTTTTCCCACTCATTCTTCTCTGCATGCTTCTCGACAATATCACGCATACCGAATTCATAATCCGCAATTGTATCCTTCTCACTTGCCGCAGGTTGAAGACATATATCCAAGCATGCCTCAAGGCGTTTAAGCAGAACCATTGATTCGGTATGCTGGATAATGTCAAGACCTGGGGGAAGTGGTGACTTCATAATCCCTAATACATAATTCATAATCCATAATTGTATCCTTCTCACTTGCCGCAGGTTGAAGACATATAT
>CAZJAT010000008.1:58120-72629 GCA_964544145.1 uncultured Bacteroidales bacterium
AGCAGAACCATTGATTCGGTATGCTGGATAATGTCAAGACCTGGGGGAAGTGGTGGCTTCATAATCCCTAATCCGTAATTTATAATCCGCAATTGTATCCTTCTCACTTGCCGCAGGTTGAAGACATATATCCAGGCATGCCTCAAGGCGTTTAAGCAGAACCATTGATTCGGTATGCGGGATAATGTCAAGACCTGGGGGAAGTGGCGACTTCATAATCCCTAATACATAATCCGAAATTGTTTTTCCCATTATCTGTATCATACGATAGTACTCTCTAAATCAATGATGAACCAAGTTGATATGGACAATGTATATAATAAATGATAGTAAAAATCGCCTGAAATCACTGAAAAATGAATATTAACCCCATCATCTTCAACAGTATCCCATATAAGTGTAATATTATCGACCTTTATGCGGCTATTCCTCCACATAAATGACAATGGCTTTATCTTTCCATTCCTGAAAACACTATAAACAATAACTGCTTCTTTCATTGGATTCCTTAGAATAATTTTAAATGACCGACAACAACACCTGCAATATCAAATTCATCCTCAGATATATTAACATGTATAGGAGAATAATCACTATTTTCCGGCTGCAGTATAATACTTGTCCCCTGTTTCAAGAATCTCTTCACTGTTGCCTCTCCATTAAGAATTGCAACAACAATGTCATTGTGCTTTGCATACTCATTCTTATCAACAAGCACCATATCACCCGGCATAAGACCCGCATTGATCATACTGTCACCATGTATTCGCAGAAAGAACCTCCCAATACCCTCTTCCTTGGGTATATGATACACATTTTCCATATATTCCTGTGTAATAAGAGGTTTGCCTGCAGATATAACCCCCATAACAGGTATATTGACATAATCTGACATTATTTCTATCACACGAGCTTTACCATTTCTCCGTATATAACCCAATGTTTCAAGATTCTTAAGATGTGTATATACAGCTTTTGTACTCTTAAGATGCAGACTCTCTGCAATCTCACGAATTGTCGGTGCATATCCCTTATTCACATATAATCGCTTCAAAGCATCCAACACACGCTTTTGCGCATCACTCAACTCAATCATAAACACCCCATTGTAAACATTTGTTTACATTATACACAAAACATCTCCCCTGTCAACACCAAAACAAGGGGTCGGAGTGTAGAAAAGTAGATAAGTAACTTCTAATTAATGCTTCTTAGAGTGTATATATAGATCCGATAATGATTGATATCTCAAATCCTCGAATGGCTTTAAAAGAACTATTTCACTATATTTTAATCCGCATTCTTCTCTTAATTTTATTAATAATTTCATTCGCATTCGTTTATTATGCCAACTGTTGTAGTCTATTTCTAATGGATTAATACCTTCTGTATCTTTGAATTCATTAAACACATCCAATATTTGCCTCTCTTTATCATTATCTCTTCTTCTTTTTTTATATACCTTTTTAATGCGAGCCCTTCTATCAATCATCTTTATCATTTTCTGATAGTAAAACATATCCCCTAAAAATTCTAACTCACCAAAATGATGTAAAGGCAAATTCATATCACGCCTGATCCAGTAATTGAGCTTCTTGATTAATTCATCATATGTACCGAATATAACCTCAACCGCTTCATTATTATCAAAACAATCAATATCATGCATAAACAAATGATTTATGCTGCTCCAATTATAATCAAATGGATTCTTCACTAACCTTTTTCTGTATGGATTGAGGAATAAATATAGCAATGATGTCATTAGATAATTATCATCCTGTATCACTGTTGATTTATATCTGTCAAAGAATAATGGCCCTTTTCTGCCAACAATTTTGTTGTAATTCATTACAAATCTGCTACATACATTTTTAACGAACTCTGGTAATCCTGATTCTTCATTTTTACACACTATATGGAAGTGATCAGGCATTAAACAATATGCATAAACATCAATCCTATTAATCTGTGCATACTGTTTAATCAAGTTTATGAAACATTGAGCTAATCCGTAATTAGTAAACGGTTTTATATCATCTATAAAATGATTCATAATATGATGATATGAATTTTTAAAGAACACTCTTCTAGGTCTCATCGTAACCTCCTTTTCTATTTTTCTACACTCCGACCCCTTGTATTTAGATTAAAAAAATTATAGCAGGGAATTGGGATTTTGTCAATTGTTTTGTTGCTTTTGTCTATTTTGATATAAAAAAAAAGGCCTATAGTGTCAGAATAGTGTTTCCATTTTTTGGACGAGTTTTTTCCTTGAAAAGTGTTTGATTACATATTCCCATCATTTTCACCCATTTGTTTTCATTCATTCTAAGTTTTATGTATTCAAACTAATGAAGCCAGGTTTAGCACCCGGCTTCGAGATATTATTCTATTTATTCAAAAATGACTATCCAATCTTCTTTATTAAGGGGAGGTTTGCCTCCCCTTAATATTACTTAATAATTACAAACTTACTTTTTAATTCTCTTTGGCTATTGAGCATTCTTACAAAGTATATGCCCTGCGCCATTTTATTCTTGTCTATATTAAGATGTCCCTGACCTGAAATGCTTGTTGACTTATATATACATTTACCGGTAATATCATACACATTTATTTGGCTATTTTCATCTGTAGAGTAATCAATGATTATTCTGTCATTTGCAATTGAGGAACTCAGGTGATTTTTAATTGATGTGAATTTCCCTATTAACCTTATTTCCATTGATTTGACACTACCTTCGGTATCACTTATTCTGTAGGTGTAAACATCATATTCTTCAACATCATAGTCCTCAAATGACCTCACCCTACCATCAAGACGTGCAATTACAGAATAATCAGAGTTTCCTGATTTTCGTTCAATAATCCAGCTGCCAATGTTCTCTACTGATTCCATTGACCAATTAAGTACAACTCTATCATTAAGGTATGTTCCTGTGCAGAAAAATGCGAAAACCGGAAGCGATGTATTATCCGATATTGTCCAGTATGAGAAATGCGTCAATCCTTCTGAGATATTTCTTGAAGACATGTCATATGGTCCTGCATAGGCAGCATATCCCTCAGGGGCAGCATTGTCTGGACTGTTAACAATATAAGCATTGGCAAGATTTATTCCATTATCATCACTGCTGAACCAAGTGAATGTTGTATTTCTGTTTATAGGAGCATTGTCAGATTCTATATACCACATCTTTGATATTGTCTGCGGTGCAACTTCCATCCCATTTCCGGATAAACGAGCTACTGTGACATTTCCAAGGTCTGAAGCACCCGCATCCATACTCACTCCAATATTACCAAAATTTTCCGATCCTGTACCTACAGTCCTAATCGTTTTCACATACCCATTAAGATGATGGTCCGCACTCTCATCAAGCATTACACATGAACTGCCGAGTATAAGTGTATCAGGGCTTTCAATCCCTCCGTTAATAAACTTTACTGAGTCATTTACTGTTACACTACCTGCAATACTGCAGATTACTGCTGATCCACTGCCTCCGTCACCATACATATTAATTGAATTGATATCTGCTATACCGCTTAATTTGCAGTTTTTTGTAACATCAAGGTCTTCTGTGTATGAACCTGCTTTCAGGTATACAGTTCCCCAATCATCTATCCTTGCCAAACCTTCAGTTGCATAATCCGAGCCGTCTGCGCTTGGGGATGAATAACTTACATGCACTGCACTGTGATCCGGGGTGAAGCCTGTGGATGCATCCATATCGTCTCCTGTATCAAGCCAAGGGCTGTAATCAGCATATCCGCTCATTGCTGTGAACTTCCCTGTAATAGAAGCCTCTGAATTTGTATTGTACCAGTTGCAGGATGCATTAACGAGATCTATTGGTACACTTCTATAGTTTCTGAATACTGTACCTGTTCCTGTGAATGAATTGTCATGTATACTTGATGTATTGTTTGTAACATTATAGTCAAAATTCACATGGACTGAATTATTATAGAACGTACAGTTCGCGACACTGACTTCTGTACCCACTCTGTTCCTCAGCATAAGCCCATATGAGGAATTATCATGAATTGCGCAGTTAGTGAAATTAAGTGCTCCGCCGCCTGCCGTTGTTACACCCCTGTTCTTTGAGCCGCTGATTTCACAGCTTGTCACATCAGCAGTCACAGCATGTCTGTTGGTATTGAAAATGTAGATATTGGCATAATCTGATTCCCCCGAATTCGTCCGTTCAATCAGAGAATTACTAAGAGACATATGAACTGTTCCGCCATCAGAATCATCTGCGCCGAATGCGTAAACACCCCAGGTAAGACAATCATGAATATTTACTGAATCAATGATATAATTTGAATTTTCAGCGAATGAATATTCCGGTAATAAAAAGCCCATATCATCCACATTAACATTTGAAAGGCCTATTCCAAGACCTGTTTTATTCTTTGTGGTATCAACACCTATCTCACCGCCGCGTATTGTGATTGTATTGGATGTCGGACAGTTATATAGAGCATAACCGTTTGCCATATCATCAATATTATTCATATAGTAATAAATTCCAGCATTATCATATATGTCAACACATGATATACCATTACAGAAAGTATCTGCAGCAGAATTATATTTAGTTATTGTGTTATAACTTACATAGAAATACGCATTCCCCGAATGCTGATAATTGGATATGCCTATGCCCGGTTTACTGGGCACAGCAGGAGTAAAGAAAGTGCCATCAGTTGTATTGTTTGCATTTATCTCAATAATATTGCTGTCAATACGGCAAGTATCCTCATTGGAAAAAGTTCTTGTATATACTCCTGAGAATACGTCTGTAAATACATTATCTATAACATCTGTAAACATATTGTTCTGCAGAACAACTGCTCTTCCTACAATAGAATGATTCTTTGTCATCTGCCATTCACCTGGTTCATTAACAATAAATCCTATCAAATTCCCCCTTATCATGGAACCGGTTCCGCCAGGTCCCGGTGAGTCAAAATAAATTCCATCATCCTGAGCACCTAAAAGTAGATTATTTTTAATTACTATATTATTCAACCCATTAACAAAATCATTCGTTATGCAAGCTGATGCTGCTGCGCCGTCAATCATAAATCCTGAAACCTCAACATTATCACTGCTTATCAGTACTGCCTGCGCTTGCGGACCTGAAAGAAGAATACTTGCCTCCGGGTCTCTTGTATCCAGAGCGTGCTTTGAATAATTAGGTCCTAAAAGTGTTACTGGATTTGATATAACAACATGTTCAGTGTATATACCTGTTTCTACATTGATTGTATCAAAAACTGCACACATTGATAAGGCATAATTAATTGTCATAAATGCCAATGGACCAGGACCAACACCGTGTGCAGGGTCATCTGCTCCAATAGGGCTTACGTAAAACACTGCACCATTGACAAATGAAAATGCTATACTTAAAAATACTAAAATAACAATGATTTTCCTCATAAATATCCTCCTTTATATGACTAATATGAATCATAATAAAAAATTTATTCTTTGTCAAGTTAATTAAATATTTTACAATTTTTATTTTTTTTAAATACAGGTATTTGTTAATTTAAAAGCTTAATAAATCTTATATTATTTTTAACTTGCATCTAATTGATAACTATTTTCATTTAGGTGCTGTAAGTTACGATATACGTATTATTTACAAATATGTATATTCAAAGTAAAAAGGTATAATGAAATGATTAGAATAGTGTTTCCATTTTTTGGACGAGTTTTTTCCTTGAAAAGTGTTTGATTACATATTCCCTGCCTCTATCCCCCATGATCCTTCTATCTCCTTCACTTGTTCGGTATAATATGTCAACTGCATTTACAAATGCTCCTATATCCTCAGGATTTACGGGTATGCCGCACCCCGCTTCATCAATAATCTCATTGCACCAACCTCCTACAGCTGAAATAACAGGTTTTCCGGCAAACATATAATCAAAAAGCTTATTGGGACTTACCCCATATCTAAAGAGTTTCAAATCCTTCAATGTTATAAAACATACATCAACAATTGATAAGAAGTCAAATACAGATGATTTTGAAATGGGTTCAAAAAGAATAATATTATCTAGATTCTCAGATTCAATTGATTTTCTAATCTTGTTTTTCAATGGCCCATCTCCAACAATCACAATCTGAACATCCATTTGTCTCTTTTTCAGTTCTTTAGCAACATCAATCATCATTGATAGATTATTAGCAATGCCTATAGCTCCTGTATATGCCAGAGTGAACTTATTAATATCCATTGCATTCTTTATCATAAGTGCATTCTCATCATCAACCTCAATATCAGGATTTATTCCATTTGAAATAAAATGCACATGTTCGCTTGGCACACCCTTCCAATTGATAATCTCTCTATTGCTCTCAGTAAATACAATAACATCGTCAGAACTGAGATAAACAAGCTTTTCCAGCAGATACAGCAGTAGCGTATAAGGATGATATTTAAATGCCTCATTTAGTTCAATCAATGAATTAGGCCATAAATCTCTAATCTCGGATATAAACTTTACTCTATATCTCTTTGCTATTCTGCTTGCTGCGAAAGCTGTAAATAGCTGAGGGGATGACCCTATAACAATATCCGGTTTTTTAATATATCTGCTTGCCTTAAAAAAATTTAATGGGAAATTAATCCAATTCAATAAACGTTTCCAGTTATTCTTCTTATATGATGATGTATATACCCAAACAAAATTAATACCATTTACATTTTCTATTGAATATAATTGTCTCTTTGTTAATTTCTTATATTCAAGTTCCTGCAATGAATAATCACTGGCAAATATATATACATCATACCCCATACTAATGAGCTCAATTGCAAAATCATAATGCCTTGTACCACCAGGCATATCCGGCGATATTGCGAATTGATTGAACATCCAAATAGTTTTAACCATAATATTATTATATATACCTTTGTCTTATTTTCAACAGTTTTTATTGAGGTTATTCTACAATATCTGCAATAGCTGTAGATAAGGCCTTGAGCCCGAATGGTTTTTGAATGAATGCATCTGCACCTGCTCTTATCAATTCTCTTGCTATATGGTCCTCGCTGAATCCTGAGCTTAAAATGATCTTGATATGAGGATATTTTCTCTTAATATGATAGAATGTTTCTCTCCCCCCCATCTCGGGCATTATCATATCAAGGATTATTATATCAATGTTATCACTATTTTTTTCTAAAAAGTCCAACGCTTTCTGCCCCGTTTCAGCAGTATAGCATGTGTATCCAATCTTCTTCAACAGCATCTCAGTAGAAATTCTTATCATCTCTTCATCATCAACAATAAGAATGGTCCCTGTACCCTTTATAACCCTCTTCTCAATTTTCTTCCCTTCAATTTCCGCAAACCCTTTCACTCCTGTTCTTTTCTTTGCCGGGAGATATATCCTGAATTCAGTACCCTGCCCCGGTTCACTGTAAACCTTAATTATGCCATTGTGATTTTTCACAATTCCATACGCGCTGGGCAGGCCCAGTCCTGTTCCCTTGCCAGGTTCCTTTGTTGTGAAAAACGGCTCAAATATATGGTCAATAATATCCCTATTCATCCCTATACCTGTGTCAACAATGGAAATCTTTGAATATATACCATCCTTTATACCAAGCATATTATCATTGTAAATTTCCACCCTCTCTGTTTTGAATTTTAATGTACCTCCATCAGACATAGCGTCTCTTGCATTTATTCCAATATTAAGGAACACACTCTCTATCTGAACAGGGTCACCCTCTGCTGTAGGTAAATCCTCTGCAAGGTCACATAATATACGAATGCTCTTATCAATTGTATTCTTCATAATATCAACTGCATCATTGATTTTTTCATTAATATTGAAATCAGTAGAATGATATTTACCTTTGCGTGCAAATAATAACAATTTCTTGGTCAATGAGGAAGCTCTCTCTGATATTTCAATTATCTGATTAATCGTTTTTCTGTTGTCATCCTCAGAACACTCCATAAGTAATAATTCAGCATTACCCATAATACCGCCCAGCAGATTATTGAAATCATGAGCAATACCTCCTGCGAGTTGACCAATTGCATCCATTTTTCGTATCTGCAGTATCTCCTCTTCAATTTTTTTATTTTCCGTTATATCTGTTATAATTCCATTAATATGAGTCATTTTCCCATTATTATCCCTTGAAATAAAATTATAATCCCTTATCCATCTCACTTTGCCATCATCACCCTTGACTCTGTATTCCTGTATATATCTGCTAACTGTTTCATTAAGATTCTCATCAATCTCCTTCTGGATACGCCAATAATCATCAGGATGCAAATAATCTTCAAACTTAACTTGTTGTGACATTAATTTTTCTTTATCTATGCCTATACTATTTATATTATCTGATACATAATCAACCTTCCACTCTTTATTAAAATACCATGTTATTGCAATGGATGGTGAATTATTAACAATAAATTCCAGTTTTTTTAGTATTTGATATGAATTGAACAGCTCTTTCTGATTCTTTTCCAATTCTTCCATCTGCACCTTTAATTCCTCTTCTGTTGCCTGAAGTTCTTCTTTAGAATCCTGTAATTGTTTCCTCTTTTCATTGATATCTGAAATATCTGTTACCACTGCAACGGCACCTACTGTGTTGTTATCCGAATCATATATTGGGGCACATGAAAGCAATATCGGTATAAGTGTTCCATCATTTCTTCTCCGCATGGTTTCAAAATTCATCTGTTTTATACCTGACATGACATTTTTAAACAGCATTCGGGATTCCTGCACCTTCATTTCCGGAATCGTGGGATTATCATGGCCAATTATTTCTTCACTTTTCCACCCAAATAATTCTTCGGCTCCCTTATTCCAGATTGATTTGACTCTTGCATTTTGATCCAGATCATATATGGCAGCTGCTGATGAATCAACAATTGCACTGAGGTATTCATTGGCTTGATTTAGTGTTTTTTCTATTGCTTTTCTTTCACTAATATCCCTGATTATCCTTATTCTAAAGACCTTTTCATCCATTTCAATAGCATTTTCACTTACTTCCACATAGAATTGTCTGCTTTTATCAAACTTTGTATGTATCTCCTGTGAAATCATTGTCCTTCTGTCTGAATTGAGTATATCCACCTGCAATTCCTGATAATTCAAACCAATCAATTCCTTAGACCCATATACCTTTATTGCTTTATCATTTGCATCATTTATGATATCATCATTATCAGTTATTATAATCATATCATTGGCATTTTTTGACAGCATCTCATATTTACTGCTTAGTATTCTACTCTTTTTCTCATGTTCAATCGTTTCAATAAGGAATTGTCTTTCTCTTGCATTGAATATGTGCATATATAAGATTATTGCGACAGAACTCAGTAATATAAAAATAAAAAGAAAAATGAGTGTGTTTTTGTATAATTCATTCAACATTTCTGACTCATTTGCAGATGCAATAAGATACCAGTCAAATATCTTGAGTTTATGGATGTGGCCAATCACTTTAACACCATTGAAATTCTTCCCATTATAATGGGTTGACTTTCCCAACACAACACTGTCAATAAATGTGTGATGCATATTTTGAGGAATCTTCATTTCAAATGGTTTGTTATTCAAGGATTCAACCCTATTAACAATCATGAATGAATCATTATGTTCCTCAAGCAATATTAAATCAAATGTGGCAAAATACGGCATTTTCACATCCAGGATATTGAATAATGTAGCCATAGTGTTTATCCTGAACACAATAACACCCTCCACCTTATCGCCGGCTATTACAGGCATCATTATATCATGATGATAATGATGACACTGAGTACATTCATAGAAATTGGTGTACATCAATTGTTTTGTGCCTCTCACATCTTCAAGTATTTTTTTTGTTTTATCGCTTATTGAATCCAAATGATTTGCCAAAGAAACAATAATCTCATTATTATTATTTACCAGAACAATATCCTGATACTGATTATTTATATTGATTGCTTTGAACATATTAATTAAATCAACATTATACACCCCATTCCCATCTTTTAATGCATCCAGTATTGGTCTCTTTGAAAACGGCATATCACGTATTGATTTCACCTGATTCAGATATTGCTCAAACCACATTTCTATCTGATGCGCTTTATCAGAGTTTATTATATTCAGCGTTTCATATGTTTTTTTGTATATATGTGCTTTTTCTACAGTAAAATATATGTATATCAATGAAAATATTAAGATTATTGAAAACGGTATTAGAACCCAAAACCATCTCTTTATATTTCTCATAATAAAAGTGTATCATTAAACTCTCAATTGTCAATTAAAAGATTACTAATTATCTTGTATTGCCTCAATAATTATTATTGATATAATGAATCTGTGAAACAGATGCTGAATTGGGGCCTGATATTTTTTATTTTTCTTATGATTATAAGTATATT
The DNA here is from genome assembly GCA_964544145.1 of uncultured Bacteroidales bacterium. Lineage (GTDB taxonomy): Bacteria > Hydrothermota > 32-111 > 32-111 > 32-111 > CAZJAT01. The sequence continues at coordinate 68,573 of CAZJAT010000008.1, forward strand.
TATTGTGTTTGCAGTCTATAGTGGAAGCACATCGGGTATACCTGCAAATTCAATGATACTGACCGGTATTTTAACGAGCATATTAGCAATCATATTAACACACATCTCATATCCCCGCATATCCAATATAAAAATCATAATACTCGGTATAATAATGAGTATATCGGTCATAGCATATTTTATTATTATTAATTTCATGAATGAACACAGCCGCATCACTGTCAGCTTAATCAATTTTCTCTATATATATCAATTTTTCATTATAATACTCTGCGTATCATTACCATCATTTATCCGCTCATCACATAGTAAATTCACATTGATATTCCTAATTGCAGTAGAGTTATTAATTATGTTCGCTATATTAAACAGCAATATTAAATGGCATTTCATAGCAGATATCAGAGACCCAAGCAATATACTTCCTTTCTCCGCTGTTCCCTGCATAGCATTCATTATTACATTAGGCATATCCATTATTAACAAATCGAATCATTTCCACATAGGAGGGTTTCTCTCCGGTCTTTCGCTTTTTATGTGCATATCATGGATATTCTTTACTGATGCAAATGGAGTCAATCATTTTGACAGTATTACATTTGCCATAATACCATTAATTCTTTTTGCCGGAATTATTGTTCACTGGATATCACGAATATCTCATATGGCATTCTATGACCCAATGCTGAGAATATATAATAGAGCATATTGCAATAAAATTATAAATGAAGAGATTAGTGTTAAGAAAAACAACATTGCAGTAATAATGATTGATATTGACCACTTCAAGAAAATCAATGATACATTCGGACACAGCTTCGGAGATAAAATGCTTATTCATATATCACAATTATTGACTCAGAAGATCGTACCAAATGGCATCTTATGCAGATACGGGGGTGAGGAATTCATTGTGTTTTATAATTTCAGAAGTAAAACACAATTAATAAATTTGCTGGAGGAGCTTCGGATTACAGTTTCCAAATCAAAGTTACGGAATGGAAAGAATAATATAAAAGCAAACATATCAATTGGGTCAGCATATACAATTAACAGAACAATTCCTTATAATGAAATGATTGAAATCGCAGATAAGGCGCTCTATAAGTCAAAGAATACCGGACGGAATAAGGTGACAATAAAATCCATCAATTAATCATTTATTTCACATGTATTTGATGCTTTGATATGTTTTTCTATTCGTTCAGAGAACTTCTCATAATGTGATTGTGCATTATATACGATTTCCGCTATAATTGTACTCACATCACTATCATTTGACTCAACAATATGATAATACTCTTTTTCAATGATTGTATTCATAATTGTTTTTGAAAATATCAAACCCTCATAACTCGTCATCAGACCATCAATTATAAGCTCTGTTTTCCTTTCTATGTCATTAATCAATACCTGTATTGTTGCATTATCAAAACTCAGATTATAGTAAAACTTCTCAGGATGCAGTTCAACCATTTCTAAAATGCGTGCAACCACCTTAACCCTTTCATATTCCCTTTCAGCAAGATCTTTCCAGAATTCACTGTCCTCAATAAAATTAATGGAAAATAGGCGAAATATGTAGGCTGATTTTGATTTAAGTTCCATAATTAATTCAATGGTCTTCCTCAACCCTTTAATATCATAAATCATAATCAGCCTGTATTTATAGTAAATGGTTATTATGTATTTGTCAATAGAAATAATTTACATAATTGTAATTGACATTACATAATGCCCCTCTTTTCAACATATCCCTTTTTTATACAAACTATTTCATCAATATTATCATAATGATAAAAGTGATTTGCATACCATCTATAACTAACTCATTAATTTATATTTCTATTTGACAATGAGTATTTCTTTTCTATAATTGAACAATGCGCAATATTTTAATCTATTTATTTTACACTTTTCTGGTAAAAGCACATATTATAATACATCCTAATAGTAATGTGCAGAAACATATACTCTCAAAGAATACTCTACAGAAATTGATGCGCTTAATATTGAGATATCCATATTTAACAATCTATAATGCATTGCATTCAGATAAATCAATATACAGCCATTCGTCAAAAGAACCTCCTTTCATGAAATCATTAAAATACAGGTTGGCACATGAGCTTCCTGTCAAAATACTTATTACACCTTCATACTGTGAAAAACCGGTAGAATGCCCTGTACGCTTTACTGATTATTGTGACCGAGAACACTGTAATATTCAATGTAAATTCAAGAATTATCCAGAATTATCAAATAATAATATTGAATATTATTTTCTCACAGATGATGAATCCATAGCGGATAAACTGATTGAAGCATTCCATTTCCACAGGGAGACAGGGGGCAGATATCTTTTTGTGATGAGCATTTGCAGATTTTCTTCAGATTTCACAAAATTGTTCGGTGTTTTCGGCACCTGGATATATGTACACGCATTTATAAGTAAAAATGCCTGCCAGAATATCATTCATTACTTCGCTGGTGATGCAGGATTGAATCTGAACGTAACCGGTGAAAAGGAACATAATATATCATATTTGAAAAATATTGAAGATATTGTTAAATTAATGCATTAAAATTTCATATTTAGTAATTATATAAATTACTGGTTTTTATGATATCTATACTCAATAAGTATAATAGTCAAATTACCCACCTGTTATCTGACTTTAATTTATAATATCAGTTATATTGACATTGGAAAAAGTGAGCATATAATTAGATCAACAATATATGGAGGAAATTATGAGCAATTTGCTTAAGTTCTTTCTCTTCATCATTATTATCATATTTTCAATCAGTATTTTTGCCCAGACAGGCACACTTAAGATTTTTTCAGAGATTGATAGTATAAATGTCTACCTTGATGATGTATATCACGGTAATGGGAAATCTCCTATTGAATCAATCCCTGTTGGTAGTCATTATCTTAAATTGTTGAAGAATGATATTATAATTTTCAGTGAATTGGTTAATATTTCTGACAATGTTGTCACTTCAATTCTTCTCAAGGATACACCCGGGATACGGAAGAAACTACTTGAAGGTCTATCAGCAGAAATCAAATCATATAATGCGGAAAAAATTACTCTCAATATTGAAATGGTCAATAATCAGCCATCATCATGGTTTCTGATACAAAACAATAATATAATCACCCAAAAGAATTTTGCTGAAATTATAGGAGATAATTCAATACTTGAAAAAGTGAATAAATCAAATAATATTGCCACAATCTTAAGATGTGTTGGAGCACCATTTGTTATAGGTGGCGGATTCCTTTATGTTTTGTCATTTATCAAGATGATACAGGAAGAACCACTATACCCGGGAGCATCATCAAGTTTTGGGGCAGGTTGGTTTAATATAATTGTATTGGGAGCAGTTCCCCTTGCTATAGGAATAACATTAATTAAGGTATCAAATCAATCAAACTCTTATATGACTCTTGATTATGCAATAGAAAAAGTAAAAGAATATAATAATAAATTAAAAATAAAATGGGGTTTACCACTAGATTTTGAAGAATAATCTGTAAACTTTTAATACCTCGTTTCCGCGAGCATTCTCGATTCATTTTTTTTTAGCATATTCTTTCTCTATTGTCCTTATCCGTGTTCCTTTATTCTATTCACCACCCATCTGAATTTCTTCCCGGGTTCAATAGGAATATTCTGAAATTTAATATGTACGATTAAATCATCACCAAATAGTTTATCAAATCCACTTTCAAGTACCTTCATCTGATTTCACTTATAAGGAAATCCATTTGGGAGGATTCAAAATTACTGCCTTTTTGTATAATAATATCAATATGCCCGGGTTCATTCTGATTAATTTGCGAACGTTCAATACAACCTGCTTTTATGGGTTTAAAGGGGAACGTTAATATTGATGCAGAGATATATTTACCTGACTTTGAAATTATAATGTCTTCCATTTTTGTCTTGATTTGTTCTATGAGAGGATGATTTCTTCCACAATCACATTTATGATTAAATTTCCTGGTATAATCACCTGTTCTATATCTAATAAACGGAAATGCTGT
>CAZJAT010000009.1:0-69936 GCA_964544145.1 uncultured Bacteroidales bacterium
GCAACTGTATATGCATTTGTTGTCAAAAATAAGGGATTCATAAATATTGAGAGTATAGTCAATAAGGGAACAATACTGAAAATGTTCATTCCTGCAGCAGATAATGCTGAAATACCCATATCAATAAATGAAAATGATAAAAATACAAATTCTGCATATAATGGAAAATCAATAATGATTGTTGATGACAATTCAATGATATTGGACCTGTGCAGTGCAATACTGAATGAATACGGATATAATACAATGTCATATAAAGACCCGACAGAAGCTATAAATGCTATAGAGAGGGACATGTTAAAACCCAATCTCTTAATAACAGATATTATCATGCCTGAAATGAATGGAAATGAATTATATAACAAGGTTAAAAAAATATTTCCTGAATTAAATGTTTTATATATGTCAGGTTATTCAAATAATATATTTTCATCTTCTGAAGAAATGAGTGAAAATGAATATTTCATATCAAAACCTTTCTCATCAGATGAATTGATTAATCAAATAAATGCTATATTAAGCAAATAACAATACTCTTTCACAAATGCATTAATCCATTAAATATCTCATTGAATCAAAATACTTGACAATATTACTGTCATATAATTTATTACACATATTGACATGTATTGACTAATTATTATAATGATTTTGGGCATTCAACCGGTCGCGGACATTATGTCTGAGGAAAGTCCGAACTCCGCAGGGCAGGGCGCCGGGTAACTCCCGGGGGGCGAAAGCCTACGGAAAGTGCAACAGAAAATAAACAGCCCATTGGGCAATGGTGAAAAAGTGAGGTAAGAGCTCACTTGCTGATGCAGTAATGCATCAGTATGGTAAACCCCGCCCGGAGCAAGACCAAACAGAAATCAGCTTGCCCGGCTATTGATTTCGGGTAGGTCGCTAAAGGTATCCGGAGACGGATATCTCAGATAGATGATCGGATAAACAGAATTCGGCTTATGAATGCCCATATTGATGAAAAGGAGTTATAATGCATATTTACATTAATCATCTCAGAGAACACATAGGAAAGACCATTGAACTGCAGGGCTGGGTTTACAATAAACGTTCAAGCGGAAAGATCTCATTTCTTCTTATAAGAGATGGCAGCGGTATTGTTCAATGTATAATATATCATCCCAATGCTGAGGATTCGCTTATTGAGAAATTTAATAAGCTCAATCAGGAAGCTAGTGTAACAGTCAGAGGAAAAGTCAAAGAAGACAAGAGATCCCCCATAGGTGTTGAAATTGATATAGATGATATAATTCTTATAGGCGATGCAATTGATTATCCAATAACACCGAAGGAACATGGACCTGCATTCCTTCTTGACAACAGGCATCTATGGCTCAGATCAAAGAAACAGAATGCAATAATGAATATACGTTCGGAGATTATATTCCTAGCCAGGAAATTCTTTCAGCAAAGGGAATTTTTATGTATTGATGCACCTGTTTTCACACCTGCTGCCTGTGAAGGAACAACCACATTATTTGAAACAAAATATTTTGATGATACTGTGTATCTCACACAATCAGGCCAATTATACATGGAAGCAGCAGCTTTGGCTTATTCCAAGGTTTATTGTCTGGGACCTGCATTCCGAGCAGAGAAATCAAAAACAAGAAGACATCTGACAGAGTTCTGGCAGATAGAGCCTGAGGTTGCATTTATGGATATAGATGGAGATATGTCCCTTGCTGAGGATATGATTGAATATATAGTGCAGCAGGTGATACTCAGCAGAAAACAGGATTTCATTGATTTGGAGCGGGATATTACACCACTTAAGAATATCAAGAAACCATTTTACAGGATTTCATATACAGAAGCAGTGGAAATGCTTCAAAAGAATGGTTTTGAGGATTTCAAATGGGGCAGCGATCTTGGAGCACCTCATGAATCATGTATATCAATGATGTATGATAAGCCTGTATTTATTCACAGATATCCTGCAGAGATTAAGGCATTCTATATGAAACGGGATGCAGAAGATGATAAGCTTGCACTCGGATTTGACATGATTGCACCTGAGGGTTATGGTGAGACAATAGGCGGCGGACAGAGAGAAGATGATTATGATACATTGGTATCAAGGATTAAAGAGCATAAACTCCCAATAGAAGCATTTGACTGGTATCTTGATTTAAGAAAATTCGGCTCAGTGCCTCATGCCGGATTTGGATTGGGCATAGAACGGTTTGTGCAGTGGATTACAAAGAGAAATCATTTGAGAGAAACTATTCCTTTCCCAAGGATGATTGACAGGATTAAACCATGATTTTAGAAACTATTGCATATACAGGTAATTTTGATTATAATTATAAAATAAATAAAAACACAGGAGGTATAATGAAAAAAATTCTATTAACTTTTGTATTGGCAATAATATTCATCTCTGCTTTTGCATTGCAGATCAGTGAATTTATAGTAACGCCAACATCAAGTGAAGCATTGGAACTCCATAATGAGACAGGTTCAACAATAGAATTGTCTGATTATAGATTTATCCTTATCGGATTATCATCAAATGATACTGTGACACTGCCTTCAGGCACATTGGCTGCAGATGGCTATGTCTATTATGACCCTGCAAATGATCTGGGTACAGCAGGTTTGTCAAACTCAGGTATGCAGATAATCATCACAGATTTATCATATGTTGTGGAAGACGAATTGAGCTATGGTTCAATGGGCAATGTGCCAGTACCTATTTATGACTGGTCAACAGCAAGGGTCAGCTCAACAGGGGATAATGCAGTGGACTTTAATTATGATGTATCACCCACAATAGGTTCAGCAAATAATGCACCATCTACCGCACTTGGCTCAGGCACTGTATTCTTTAATGAGGTTTATCCGGATTCTGTCAATTCATATGCAGATCAGTTTATTGAACTCTATAACAGCGGTGTGACAGGCGTTGATATAAGTGACTGGTGTATTGTGTGCGGTGATGATTATTATGTGCCAAGCAGTACAGTATTGGCTGCTGATGGTTATTTTGTCATTCCCAAAGCAGATTTTCCGTCATTTTTCTATTTAGATTATAATTATGAGCATCTCTATCTGTTTAATGAAACAATGCAGAGAATTGATCAGATCGGATGGGATTATATTAAAACTGACAGTTCATTTGCATGCAGGCCCAATGGTGTGAGAGCTGTTTTTGATGGCTGGAATTCCGCATCAACACCCGATTTTGAAGTTTATGCTCCCACTGAGGGTTCTGTAAACTCACTGACAGGTATTGTTGAAACAGTTAAGGGTGATTATGATTACACAGTAAATATGCTCAATGGCATAGGTATTGAGGTAGCAGGAAATATGACTAATGCTGTTATTGAAATTATGGATGTAAATGGCAGGGTTATCTACTCAAGCAATTTCAAGAATATGATATATTCAGCAAAGAGCGGAGTGTATTTTGTCAATATTAAAGGCGACGGCTTCAGCAATTCTCATAAAGTTGAAGTAATTAAATAGGTTCAGTTTCAATGTTCCGGCTGTAATCAGCCGGAACATTGATTATTCCATTCAGTATTTAATCTCCTTTATTATATTACAAATCATTTTGATTATCTTGACAATATTATTAAATATGATAATATCATAATTTAAAAATTATTAATATTATTAATTAGGAGGCCAAATGACAAATATTAACAGTAAAAATGTACATGAAACCATTGCTAAGTATATGCTTGCCGATGGTTTCGACATTGTCTGCGATCTGGATAAATCACATGGTTCTTATATTCATGACTCAAAATACAATAAGGATTATCTTGATTTCTTCACATTCTTTGCATCATTTCCTGTTGGATTCAATCATCCAATGATGAATAATGATGAATTTATAAAAAAAATTGGAAAAGCAGCATTGCATAAACCGTCAAATTCAGACATATATACAGAAGATATGGCTGAATTTGTTGAGACATTCGGCACTATTGCAAAACCTGATTATATGAAGTATCTATTCTTTGTTGCAGGTGGTGCTTTGGCTGTTGAAAATGCAATAAAAGCTGCATTTGACTGGAAAGTCAGAAAGAACCTGAAAGCAGGTAAAGGTGAAAAGGGAATGCAGATAATACATTTTGAAAGGGCATTTCATGGAAGAACAGGATATACACTATCACTGACAAATACATTTGACCCGAGAAAAACTCAATATTTCCCTAAATTTGACTGGCCAAGGGTTATCACCCCATTCTTGAGATTCCCCATTGATGATGCTGAAATTGAAAGAGTGAAAAAAGAAGAGCAGAAATGTATTGAACAGATCAAGGGTGCAATAATGGAAAACAAGGATGATATTGCCGGCATTCTCATAGAACCTGTTCAGGCTGAAGGCGGTGACAATCATTTCAGAAAGGAATTCATGCAGGAATTAAAGAAGATATGCGTAGAAAACGATATTCTTTTAATAGTTGATGAAGTGCAGTCAGGCATGGGATTGACCGGAAAATTCTGGGCAGTAGAACATTATGGAGTGGAACCGGATATTATTTCATTTGGAAAAAAGGCACAGATTTGCGGTATTATGGCAGGAAAGAGAATCGATGAAGTTGAGAATAATGTTTTTCATGAATCATCAAGAATCAATTCAACCTGGGGCGGCAATTATGTAGATATGATAAGAGCATCACAGATTCTTAAAATAATCAGAGATGAAAATCTGGTAGAAAATGCCGCCAAAATGGGAGAATATCTATTAGAAGAAATGAAAAAGATAAAATCAGATAAATTCACAAATATAAGAGGGCTGGGTATGATGATAGCATTTGATTTGGCTGATACAGAGAAGAGGGATAATATGTTCAATATACTCTTTAGCAACGGATTATTTGCCATAAAATGCGGTGAACGCAGTATCAGATTCAGACCGGCTCTTAATCTGACAAAAGAAGATGCTGATAAAGCAATGAAGATATTGGAAAAATCACTGTCGGAGCTGTAATGAAAATAAGAATCACAGTTTCAGTTTTAATACTGCTTTTTATGACATCATGCTTCAATCTGAGTATTGATATTGACCTCAGCAGAGATAGTGCAGATATTACACAAAGCATATATATAAGCAAATCAATGATGGATATAGATGAAATGAAGATCAGAGAGGAGCTTGATGACAAATCTGTTGAAATCTCAGAGAATGATGAATTTATCATACTCAACAAACATATAACAATAGCATCTGATGATTTTGCTAATCGCGGCATTACTCTTGACTATGATAATGGCGGTTATAATGTTATATTAAACCCATTTATTATAATGGATGCTGACAATGATATGGCAATGCTCATGCAGGAGACATTTTCAATGGCAGTACATATCAATGACGGGAGAATCGACGAGCATAATGGTGATTCAATAATTAATAATACTGTTTATTTCACCATTCCTTTTAATACGAATGAATCATATGCAATGCCGTCAATCCATACCTATACAGGGATTAATATCAGATTGTATGTTATTATATTAGCATCAATCCTTGCAGTATTTATTGTCATAATCATTCTTGTATTCAAGGGGAAGAAATGAAATTATCGCAAATGTTTTTTGAGACACGTAAGGAAATGCCTAAAGATGCAGAAATGATTTCTCATAAACTTCTATTGAAGGGGGGCTATATTAGCCTCTCTTCAGCTGGTGTTTATACATATTTACCGCTATTTCTCCGTGCATTTAAAAAAGCTGAAGCAATCATTATTGAAGAGATGAATAGAATAGGAGCTCAGCAATTGCTTATGCCGGCATTAACTCCCAGAGAGATATGGGAAGAGAGCGGCAGATGGAAAGATTTCGGCAATGAGATGTTTCGGCTGCAAGACAGGAAGAAACGGGATTATGCATTATGCCCGACACATGAGGAGATCATTACTGATATTGCGCGGAAAAACATTCAATCTTATAAGCAGATGCCTCAGATCTGGTATCAGATACAAACTAAGTTTAGAGATGAACCAAGACCGAGAAGCGGTTTACTGAGAGTTAGATATTTTGAAATGAAGGATTCATATTCATTTGATGTAAATACTGAAGCGCTTGATATTTCTTATAATAAACACCGCAATGCATATGAAAGAATATTCAGCAGATGCGGTCTTGATTATACAATTGTTTCTGCTTCAAGCGGCCTTATGGGCGGTTCGAAATCCGAAGAATTCATGGCAATATCAGACAGCGGTGAAGATAATACTGTAATATGTACTTCATGCGGATACTCAGCTAATTCAGAGGTTGCAGAAACTGCCTTAGATTACAGATCATTTCCCGGAGGGGAACTCATTGAGATTCATACACCAGTAAAAGGTGATATAGAAAGTGTTTCAAAATATCTGAGAACTGAAAAAAATCATTTTATAAAGTCAATTCTTTTGATTCATAGTGGTAATCCTATTTTTATACTTATACCAGGAGACCGTGAAATTGATGAAAAGAAACTGGAATTGATACTCAAAGATAAGTACAGATATGCAGATGATGAAGAAATAGTAAAATTCACAAAAACAGAAAAGGGATACATTTCTCCATTGAATTTAAATATAAAATCAATAGCTGATATATCATTAAAAGGCGCAAAGGGAATGATATCAGGCGCCAATAAAAGAGAATACCATATTAAAAATATTGATATTAAACGTGATATAAAAGATATCACATTTGAAAATATTATACTAATCAATGAGAATGATAAATGCGTAAAATGCGGACACAATTCATTAAATATAAGGAAATGTATTGAAATAGGTCATATATTCCAGCTTGGGACTAAATATTCAAAGGCATTGAATGCTACATTTGTTGATAGAGAAGGCAATGAGAATACTATTGTAATGGGTTCCTATGGAATAGGATTGGGCAGAATGATCAGTACAGTAATTGAGCAGCATGCAGGTGAAAATGATATTAAGTGGCCCATTACATTAGCCCCATATACTATTACCATACTCCCGATGAATATATCGGACAATATAATCATGAATGAAGCTGAACGAATATATGATTTACTCGCCATGCAGTATGATACTCTTATTGATGACCGCGACATAAGAGCAGGCAATAAATTCAAGGATGCGGATCTAATCGGTGCTCCGGTTAGGATTATTATTGGACGCACATTTAAGGAGAAAAATGAAGTAGAAATCATTGTAGGTAATAATGGAGATAAAATGGTTATTCCTGCAGACAATGTTTTTGAGAAAGTGAAACAAATTATAAACAATGAGTATAAAAAGTATGAATATAAATGACAAGAAGATTCATCTAATGGAAATCGCGGAAAATCTTATAAAACGAAGAGATTTTACAAATAAAAAAATATCTATTAAACATATTGAAATTAAAGGGGATAAGAATATAATAGTAAAGATATTCCTTGCTAAGGAACCTGCTGTCAGTATAGATGACTGCTCAATGTTTCACAAGGAATATATGCTTTTATTGAAAATTGAAAATCTTTGGGATGAAAACATTAATATTGAGGTATCATCCCCCGGTGTATCTGAATAATCAGGAGGTTAAGTGGACACAAGAGAAATTATTGATTCACTCATTGATATTGAGCAGACAAAGAATATTGAAAAATCCGAAGTGATTGACATAATTATTGAAGGATTGGACAGGGCATGCAAGAAACAATTCGGTAAAGACGGCAAATATATCATCAATGTTAATGAAGCAACAGGCGAAATTATTATTACTCGGTTAATAACTGTTGTTGATGAGGATCCTGATGAAAGATACGAAATAAGTATCAAGGAAGCAAATGCAATAGATAGCACCATTGTAAGCGGAGATGAACTTGAAGAGGAATTAAGAATAACAGATTTCGGAAGACTTGCAATTAATGCTATGAAACAGCATATAACATCAGAATTACTTAAGCAGGAAAGAGTTTCATTGTTTAACGAATTCTCAGGTAAAGTTGATTCATTGGTAAATGGTTCAATAAAGAAGATCAGCAGAAAAATGGTATTTATAAATCTCAATAGGCTGGAAGCTATTATGCCTATGGAAGAGTCAATACCCGGCGAGAGATATCGGCTTGGACAGCTTATTAAAGCTGTTATCAGTGAAGTAAGACAGGATAAAGGAGATCCAAAAGTCATTCTTTCAAGAAGATCTGATGATTTTCTGAAACGCCTGCTTGAATTTGAAGTTCCTGAAATAGAGGATGGGACTGTAGTTATAAAAGGCATTGCAAGAATGCCCGGAATAAAATCAAAAATTGCGGTAATGTCAGTAGATGATAAAATTGACCCTGTAGGAGCATGTGTCGGAGTTAAAGGATCACGGATAAGAACAATAATCAAAGAGCTGAACAATGAACATATTGATATAATACAATGGTCATATGACCCGATTATATTCACTCAAAGAGTCATCTCCCCGGGTACAGTAATCAGGGCATTCAAAAATGAAGAAACAATGGCCATGAAACTGGTAGTCAAAGATGATACATATGAAAGAGCAATAGGCCGCGATTATATAAATGTCGACCTTGCATCCGAATTGACAGGATGGCAGATTGAAGTAATCAGCGAATCTGATTTTAAAGAACAAAAAGCCGGCGAGGACATGCATCCCATATTCTCCATGGACGGTCTAACAGATAATATCAAAGAGAAACTTATAGAATACGGCTATAAAAGCCCGCAGGATATATTAGATAAAGGTGAACAGGCATTAACAGAGATAAATGGTATTGGTAGTAAAAAAATTAAAATGATACTTGAGGCTGCTGAAGATTTTGTCGGCAAGTAGAAGGAAGAATATTCTTTATGGATAAGATGCGAATTAGCGAATATGCAAAGCAAGTAGGCAAGAAATCAGGTGAAATAATCGGATTTATCAATAATAAATTTGATGCCGGCCTAAATCCGAGAGGATACAGTAAAACGCTTGAAAAAGAATGGATTAAAGAATTGAATAAGCATTTTAAGATGGTCAAGAAGGCAACTGTAAAAGTAAAAACACCCGAAAAGTCAGATGAAAAGATAGAAGACGGTAAATCAGCAAAGCGTCTTATAAAGAGAATTATCAGACATCCCCATGAGGATGAAGTAACTGATACACAGCCAATTGAAGAAGAGAAAGTCACGCCTAAAAAAGAAATAAAGAAAACAGCAGAAGAAGAAATTAAAAAGGGAACTACCTCTCATGCACCCAGGGAGATTGAAAAAAAAGAAAAACCGATTGAAGATAAAAAACCACTGATAAAGAAAAGAGAGGAGCCGGTTAAGAATGTTGTTATAAAGGACAAAAAAGATATAAAAGGTTTGAGCAGTATTAAAGGTAAACCAAAGATAAAAACGCAACCCAAATATCATGAAACAGAATTTGAAGAGGTAAAAACAATTGAACCTCAGAAAGAAAATACAGTTGTTATTGATGAGAAAACTGATGTTCAATTAAGAAAGAAGAAGAAGAAAAAGAAGAAGAAAATAGACAAGGAAAAAATTGCAAAATCAGTTGAAGAAACAATAAAGAGTATAAGAACAGATCAGACTGCTTCTAAGAAAAAATATAAAGACAAAACTAAAAAATCAGAAACAGATGATGATGAGGTTTTAATAATAAAGATATCTGATTATATAATTTTGTCTGATTTAGCAGAAAAAATAGATGAAGATCCCGTTGAATTGATTAAAAAAGCCATTGAAATCGGAATAATGGTGACTATAAATCAAAGGCTTGATTATGATAATGCATCTATTATTGCCATGGAATTCGGATATGAAGTTGAAAGAATTCAGGAAGAACAAAAGGAAGAAATTGTATTCGAAGAGGATGAAACAGAAACTGTTGAAGGAGAACCGAGACCCCCTGTGGTAACTGTTATGGGACATGTTGATCATGGAAAAACAACGCTAATCGATTATTTGAGAGAATCACGCATAGTTGATACAGAACATGGCAAGATCACTCAAAATATCGGGGCTTACACGGTTAAATCAAAAGCCGGCAAAATAACAGTAGTTGACACCCCGGGTCATGAAGCATTTACTGCAATGAGAGCAAGAGGAGCCCAGGTAACAGATATTGCCATTATTGTTATTGCTGCAAATGATTCAGTTATGCCTCAGACAAAAGAAGCAATAAATCATGCAAATCTTGCAAATATTCCTTTTATAATTGCTATTAATAAAATCGATTTGCCCGAATCAGATCCAGAGAAAGTTAAAAGAGATTTACTTAATGAAAATATTGTAGTTGAGGATTTCGGAGGAAAGATACCCGTAGTGGCAATATCCGCTAAAACAGGTAAAAATGTGAATGACTTGATTGAAACAGTATTACTGCAAGCAGAATTGATGGAGCTAAAAGCTCCTGTTGAAGGCGTAGTTAAGGGTGTTGTTATAGAAGTAAAACAGGATAAAGGACTCGGACCTGTTATTAATTGCATAATTCAGAAAGGGACATTACATAAAAGTGATGTTGTAGTTGCAGGTTCCGTATTCGGAAAAGTACGTAAATTACTGGATGAATTCGGAAAGGAAACAAAGGAAGCCGGTCCGTCAACACCGGTAACGATTGTGGGATTGAGCGACCTACCGTCAGTAGGCGATGTTATAATGAGCATAGAGAATGTTCGTAAAGCAAAGGATATAGCGAGACAGAGGCATTTGGCATACAGAGAACAGCTTATAAAACGCAGAGAAATTACAAATGTGGATTCATATGAAAGACAACTGAAAGATATGGCTAAGAAAGATCTCAATCTGATAATAAAAGGAAAGGTGTTCGGATCAATAGAGGCATTAGCTGACTCCCTTCAGATGCTTGGTAATGAAGAAGTCAAAATTAATGTCGTTTACAAGGAAGTCGGAATTGTTACTGAAAATGATGTTAACATTGCTATTGCCTCAGATGCCCATATTATCGCTTTTGACACATCAATATCTTCGGATGCAAAAAAATATGCAAAAAAAGAAGGCATATCAATTAAACAGTATAATATTATATATGATGTGATTGATGATATTCAAAAGGCAATTTTATCAATGAATGACCCTGTGTATGAAACAATAATAACAGGTAAGGCTCAAGTCAGACAGATGTTCAAATTCTCGAAGACAGGAGTCATAGCCGGTTCCCATGTCATTGAAGGTCATATTTCGAGAAGCTCTAAACTGCGTATAGAGCGGGACGGAGTTGAACTGGGTGTTTATGGAATTAAATCCCTGAAGCGTTTTCAGGATGATGTGAAGAAAGTTGAATCAGGGTTTGACTGTGCTGTAATTATTGACGGATTTGATGATATTCAGGAAAATGACATTATTATTGCCATTGAAGAACGTCTCATTGAACCTGAAATATAGTGAAGTGTGAATCATTATATGTTATTAAAATACATTGTTTTGAGTTTTATTTTATTACATATTACATAAATAGTTAATCAAATAAATCTCATATATGATTTAATTACTCAGAAACTGAACTGATTGTCAAATATAAATGGAGTAAGGGTGAAGGATATCAGAAGAAAACGGATTGAATCCGAAATCCAGAGGCAATTGGGAAACATTATTGCTCGTATGAATGATGAGCATATTAAGCACATCACAATAACAGAAATCATTGTCACACCTGACGGCAGATATGCAACCGTGTATTACACTTATTCAGAAGGTGTTCAGATTAAGCAAAAAGCAGTGGAAAATGCAGCAGGTTACCTGCGGAGCAAATTAGCTAAAGCAATGAAATTGAGATATACACCCGCACTGACATTCAAGAAGGATTCAGGATATGTTAAGGAACGTTCTATGGATGAATTATTTGGACAATTAGATGATGAAGAAAATAATTGATATTATTGATAATGCAAATTCTGTGCTTATTGTTTCACATAAAAGACCTGATGGCGATTCCATTGCATCCCAAATAGCATTATATCATGCTCTGAAATCTGTTGGTAAGAGTGTCTATATACTCAATGAACATGATATGCCGGAGAAATTTGCTTTTCTTCAATCTGATGGCATTATAAATCATATATTGAATGGCAATGAATATGATACCATTGTATTTCTTGACTGTGCGAATATGAACCGCATTGGAAACAATTCCCTGGAATTGATCAAACCTATTCTCAAACACTGCAATTGCATAAATATTGACCATCACACAAGTAATGACCATTTCTGCAGATATAATATGGTGAACACAGAGACATCATCAACATGTGAAATGATTTATTCATTGTTTGAAGGGCTCAATATCAATATAAATACTGCAATAGCGACCTCATTACTAACAGGTATCATAACTGACACTGGTTTCTTCAAATTCAGCAACACCAGTGCAGAGACATTTGAGATTGTAACAAAGCTCATAAAAAAAGGCGCAAATATTAATTCAATTGCTTACGAAATATACATGAATCGCCCAATAGAAGAGATCCGTCTCATTCGCACAGTATTTGAGCGTATTGAAATTATTGATGACAAAATAGTATCATATATAGATAATAATGATTTTCTGAAAACGGGTGCTAAGAGCGAATACACGGATGGAATAGTAAATCAGATATTATACATCAAAGGCATAAAAGCAGCAGTTCTTATAATTCAGGACGGAAACAATGTTCGGATATCATTTAGAAGTAAAGATGAAGTATATGATATGAATAAACTCGCATCTGTATTTGATGGAGGCGGACATAAAAATGCTGCAGGTGCATATATATCCAATATAACTATCAAGGAAGCTGTAAGTAAAATTAAGGAATTACTGAATAAATTATGAAAAAAGTCCTTTCTATTATTGGAGCAAGACCGCAGTTCATAAAACATCAACCTCTAAAGAAAGCCCTCCTTGAACATTTTGAAGAAAAAACAGTCCATACCGGCCAGCACTATGATTCAAATATGTCAGAAATCTTTTTTAAAGAAATGAATATCGCGAAACCGGAATTCAATTTGAATATAGGATCCGGATCCCATGCATATCAAACAGCCGAAATGATGAAAACATTAGAATCAATTCTATGTGACGAGAACCCGGATGTTGTTATTATATATGGGGATACCAATTCAACGCTTGCAGGAGCATTAACATCAGCAAAAATGCAGATAAAGATTGCACATATTGAGGCAGGAATGAGAAGCTTTAACAGAGATATGCCGGAAGAGATTAACCGTATTATTGCTGATAGATTATCCCAGTTCAATTTTGCGCCATCATTAAATGCACTGAATAATCTTAAAAAAGAAGGTATGACAGGAGTTCTGACCGGTGATATTATGTATGATGCATTTAAACATTTCAGCAATTTAAGTATTAACAATATGAATGAAAACTGTACAATAGATATTAATGATGATTTTATCTTATTAACTCTGCATAGGGCATATAACACAACCCCTGATAATATTAAACTCATTCTATCACGACTCAATAATCTTAATAAGAGAATTGTTTTTCCCATTCACCCGAGAACAAGAGCTGTAATGAATGACAATGCCATAGAGAGAGATTATTCAAATATTGAATTTACAGAACCCCTCGGCTATAGGGATATGCTTTTATGTTTAAAAAATTGTTCTTATGTGATAACAGATTCAGGCGGATTACAGAAAGAAGCCTATTATGCAGGGAAGAAATGTGTTACTATTAGATCGGAAACAGAATGGACAGAAACAATCGAGCATGGTGCGAATATTCTTTGTCCTCTAGGAGAATGCGAAATTGATCAATTCATATCAAATTCAAAACCGGATTTTAATGAAATATATGGCAGCGGCAATGCTGCTTCTATTATAGTTAAAACATTATTGGAGAGTTTATGATAATAAAAAATGCACTTATATCATTATATAACAAGAATGGAATTGAAGTAATTATGGAAGCATTGAAACAGTTCAATGTTACTGTTTATGCTACAGAAAGCACTGAAAAATATTTATCCCGCATTGGTTATAATGTAAAGAAAACAGAAGAAATAACAGGTATATCCTCATTACTTGGCGGACGTGTTAAAACATTGAATGAAAAATTATTCTCCGGTATATTATCATATAGGAATGAAATGGATAAAGATTCAATACCTGTTCTATTCGACCTTGTTGTCAGCGATTTATACCCTTTTGCCGATACTGTAAAAACAACATGTGATCATGATGAAATAATAGAGAAGATTGATATTGGAGGTGTTTCTCTCATTAGAGCTGCAGCAAAAAATCACAAATATGTCGGCATAATATGCAGAAAAGACCAGTACAATGATGCAGCAAAGCATATCATTATGAATAAAGGGTCAATCACTGATGATATGAAAAGAGAATGGGCGGGGGAAGCATTTGCCTTTACAATGGCTTATGATTCTGAAATTAATGATTATTTTCGTAATACAAATGCAAATGAAGAAAAAAAATCGCGCGCAATTATACTCAATGAATCAATAAAATTGAGATATGGTGAAAATCCGCATCAGGAGGCAAAGATATACAGAATAAGCAATTCAGATGAATCCATAATGGATTTTGCAATCCATCATGGGAAAGCAATGTCATACAATAATTTCTATGACCTTGATGCAGCATTGAATATTATTTCATTATATAATGAACCCGCAGTTACCATTGTAAAACATGCCAATCCATGCGGCATTGGAACAGGTGAAACAATTAATGAGGCATATGAATTGGCTTATATGTCAGATCCGATGTCATCATTCGGAGGCATTGTTGCAATGAACAGGGAGTGTAATGAAGAAACCGCAGAAATGATTAATTCATCATTTATTGAGATTGTCTGCGCTTCATCATATGAAGAGAATGCAATAAAAATACTGAGCCGCAAGAAAAATATAAGAATCATAGAAGGAAATTATAAAAACAGTAATAATATGAATTATAAGCATTTGAATGGCAGCATGCTTGTACAGGTTAAAGACAATATGAATGACAATGAGAATATATTCAGCGTTATTTCCAAAAGACAGCCCTCAGAAAGGGAATGGAAAGCAATGAAATTTGCATGGCGGGCTGTCAGATATATAAAAAGCAATGCAATTGTGATCACGTCCGATCAAAGGACTTTAGGCATAGGCGCGGGACAGATGTCACGTGTCGATGCAGTTGATATTGCAATAAAAAAATGCGGTGTAATATCATCATATACAGGGGGGACAGCACTCGCCTCAGATGGTTTTTTCCCATTCAGAGATTCTATTGATAAAGCAAGCAAAGCTGGAATTACCGCAATAATTGAGCCCGGAGGATCCAAAAATGATTTGGAAATAATACAAGCTTGCGATGAATATAATATGGCTCTTGTATTTACGGGAAAGAGGCACTTCCTACATTAGGAGATTTATGTTTTTTAGAAAAAAGAAGACAATTGGCCTGGCACTCGGAGGCGGAGCTGCAAAAGGACTGGCTCATATAGGTGTTTTGCGTGTACTTGAAGAAATAGGACTGAAACCGGATATAATTACAGGAACATCATTCGGTGCTCTGATAGGAGCTATGTATGCATCAGGCAGAACAGCAGATGAAATTGAAAGAATTGCAGATAGTATTGACAGAAAGGAAGCCTTAAAATTATTCAGCATTTCTTTAAATGGTGCCGGTTTTATTGATGGAAAGAAAATTACACAATTTCTCAGTACTGTTATAAAGAGAAATCTCATAGAGGATATGGATATCCCATTTGCATGTACTGCATGCAATATTATTGATGGAACAGAAATTATATTTGATAAAGGCAATATCATTGAATCTGTCAGAGCATCAATATCTATACCAGGTATTTTTTCTCCTGTAGATAGCGGGGAACTTGCATTGGTTGACGGAGGTCTTGTTAATCCTGTACCTGTAGACATTGCAAGAGAAATGGGAGCTGATTTTATTATTGCTGTAAATGTTCTTAATGTTCCCAGAATTAAGCATGGTTCAATGACAATTACAGCAGTACATACGAATGAGCCTATTGATCATAATCTCTCTGTTAATGAGCGTTTAAAGGTTTTCATTGAAAATGAAATAAATACAATTGAGTCAATGGCAAAACGCGTTGCCAGTATATTTGATCTTTCTGATGAAATGAATATCTTTGATGTTATGTCCCAGACAATGCATCTTGCGGAGAGAAATATTGCAGAATATAAACTTATTTCAGATAAACCCGATATACTCATAGAACCTGATATGGAAATCATTAAACACTTTGAGTTTCATAAAACAAAAGAAGCCGCAGCACTGGGTGAAAATGAGGCAAGAAAATACATTGATTTATTGAAAAAACTGATATGAATATTAATGAATTATATAATAAATGCGCAATTTGTATAAATAATTGCAATGCAGACCGAAACATAATGAAAGGTAAATGTAATGCAGGAACTGAAATGATGATAGCATCAGCGACACTCCATTTTTCAGAAGAACCGTGTATTTCGGGCGATAGAGGTTCAGGAACAGTGTTTTTCTCACACTGTTCAATGCACTGTATTTACTGTCAGAATTATCCGATATCTCAAAATGGTGTGGGTAATATCTATTCCACAGAACAATTGGCTGACAAATTTATCAAATTGCAGAAAGATGGAGCACATAATATAAATCTCGTAACTCCTACTCATTATATATTTCACATAATGGAATCCATTGATATAGCACGGAATAATGGTCTAATAATTCCAATTATATATAATACATCATCAATTGAAAATATTAATATTGTAAACATGCTGGACGGCTACATTGATGTGTTCCTTGCTGACATCAGATATGCCAATGATGAGACAGCCTTAAAATATTCATCAATAGGTAATTATACACAACAAGTTAGAAATAATCTGCTTATATTTCGGAAATTGAAACATGATAATTATGAGAATGGTATAATGACCAATGGACTTATAATAAGAATACTTGTATTGCCAGGCCTTCAATCAGAGGCAATTGATAATATCAATTACATTATGAAATATATAGGTGTCAACACAGTTTTATCGATTATGAGTCAATACTATCCTTATTACAGAACTGATGAATACCCGGAGCTTAACAGAACAATAAATGAAGATGAATATTTACAGGTTGTCGAGTATGCGGAACAATGCGGATTTTCAAATATCTATACTCAGAATATAGAAGCGGAGGTATAATTGTATATAGAAGTAATTCAAAACAAAAAACATTATGATTCACTGGGATATCTGATGTACAAGGAATTGAAACAAATCTATCCCTCTATCAGCGGGGTTCGTACATCAAAGATATATTACTTTAAGAGTGAAATGAATACGGATTTCATTGAAAACCTGCTTATGGACAGGATTACTGACCAGGTCAAAATCAATGATAGTGCAGAGTCAGAGTTTGACTATTCAATAGGAATTGAATATAAGCCTGGTGTAATGGACCCCGAAGCACTAACATTAAGGGAGTATCTATCACTATCTCTTGATTATAATGATGAAGTAAAGATTATTCGCAGATTCTATTTTAATGACAGTAATGATAACAGAGCTAAAATTTCTGAATATATGAAAAATATTCACTACAATCCTCTTATAGAAACAATATCTGAGTCAATACATTTTATATCTGATAAAGAATCAGATGAATTCTTATTAAGAGAAATCAATCTAAATACGGATCTTGAAGCTCTGTCACAATCCATGACATTGTCATTAAATCCAAATGAGATGAATGTTATTAAAGAATATTTTGATAATATAGGAAGATCGCCAACTGATATTGAGCTTGAAACAATTGCCCAGACATGGTCTGAGCATTGTGTTCATAAAACATTTAAATCAGACATTGATTATGATGGAAGAATCATTAAAAACCTGTTTAAATCAACAATAATGCACGCAACAGATGTGATCAATCATCCCGACGCCATATCTGTATTTTATGATAATGCGGGTATATGGAATTTTGATAATGACAGATGTATATGTTTCAAGGTTGAAACGCATAATCATCCGTCAGCGCTTGAACCATATGGCGGAGCCGGTACCGGGATAGGAGGAGTGATACGAGATGTTATCGGAACAGGACTTGGTTTTAAGCCCATTGCCAATACTGATGTATTCTGTGTAGGCGAGAATGATGACAACATACCTGAAGGGACAATCAATCCCAGAAACGTATTGAAGGGCATTGTCAGTGGTGTAAGGGATTATGGCAACAGAATGGGTATTCCCACAGTTAACGGCGCTGTACATTTCCATCCGGATTTTGCAGGTAATCCGCTTGTTTATGCAGGTTCTCTTGGGATAGCCCGAAAAAAGAATGCATTTAAAAAAGTTATTGAAGGGGATATGATTGTTCTTGTGGGAGGTAAAACAGGCAGAGACGGCATACATGGAGCCACATTCTCATCTGTGTCATTACACGATCAGTCACAAAAGGTCTCATCAGGAGCAGTTCAGATAGGTAATCCTATTGAAGAGAAACAGATGTTAGACGGTATATTGGAAGCTGACGGATTATATAATGCAATAACCGACTGCGGCGCAGGTGGTTTATCATCAGCTGTAGGAGAGATGGGAGAACACACAGGCGCTGAGGTTAATCTTGATAATGTGCCGCTCAAATACAATGGACTGACATATGATGAAATCTGGATTAGCGAATCACAGGAAAGGATGATCCTTGCTGTTCCCAGTAGAAATTATGACAGTATAAAGGAAATAATGAACAAACACGGTTCCAATATATCACATATAGGCTATTTCAGAGGGAAAAACCTTTCTATTTACTACAGAGGAACAGAGGTCTGTTCTCTAAGTATGGATTTCCTGCACAATGGTGTACCGGGACAATTGAGAAAGGCTGAACATTATGTGTCACTTGAATCCTGTGAGGATAGAATTATTGACAAAGATCTTAATTCATTGGCAGAAGCAGTAATTTCAGACAGAAATGTGGCAAGCAAGGAATGGATAATACGACAGTATGATTATGAGGTTATGGCTCAAACTATAATGAAACCTCTAACAGGCATTGAACAGGACTCATGCAGCGATGCAGCAGTTCTAATGCCTCTTAATTCATCAAAGGCCATAGTAATCGGTAATGGTATAAATCCTCATTATGGTAGAATCAATCCAAAAAAAATGACATATGCTGTTATAGATGAAGCTATGAGAAATATTCTTGCCCAAGGCGCTGATATGGAACACACTGCAATACTTGATAATTTTTCCTGGGGCGATGTAAATAATAATACCGGTTCACTCGGTGCACTTGTTGAATCAGCAGAAGCATGCAGGGATTATGCAATAAGACTGGGTACTCCCTTTATATCTGGTAAAGACTCATTGAATAATTATTTTAAAATGAAAGATAATGTTATTGAGATTCCTCATACACTTCTGATTTCAGCTATCTCAGTAGCAGATATTCAACAGATCAGGGGCTCTTATTTCAAACATAAAGACAATCTCATCTATTTGCTTGGTAAACGCACTGCTCCCGAACTTTCAGGCTCTGTTCTTTATAGAGTAATGGATATGGCATATCAGGGTATTATGCCTGATATTGACATTAATGAATCAGCAGTGATATTGGAAAAGATGAATATTATCAACAAAATGAGAATTGCTGAATCTGCCCATGATATATCTGATGGCGGATTATTCGTTTCATTGATGGAAATGACATTCGGGTCCGGACTAGGTGCTGATATTGAAATTCATTCTGAATTGCCGGATTATCAGTATTTGTTTTCAGAGACACAGACACGTTTTATTATTGAGATTAAATCTGAGAATGCTGAAATATTTGAAAAAACTGCCGGTACATATTGTAAACGAATAGGTTCTGTTACATCAAATAATAATGTAAATATCAATTATAACAACCATTTACACACATTTGATATAAAATGGTTCAAATCATTATGGAAGGGGAAAAAAGATGAGTAAATTTCTTTCTGCAGTAATAAAAGCTCATGGAAGCAATTGTGAAATTGAAACCAATAATATTCTTAATTCATGCGGATTCCATTCGGAGATAATTCATATAAATGATCTCATATCTAAGAAAAAGAATATTCTGACCTATTCATTCATAGTGCTGCCGGGAGGGTTTTCCTATGGTGATTATACAGGAAGCGGTCGTATTGCTGCATCAGTGATATCTCATCATTTAATTAATGATTTCAAGACATTCATTGCAAATGGCAAATGTATACTCGGCATATGCAATGGTTTTCAAATACTTGTGAAATCAGGTATATTACCTAATATTAATGGCGATTACAATCAAAATGTATCCCTAATATTCAATGATTCTCATCAATATGAAGATAGATGGGTAAGGGTGAAAGTGAGGGATAATTCAATATTCACCAGAGACATTGATGAAATTATGGAATTGCCCATAGCTCATGCAGAAGGTAAATTTGTATTTGATTCGGATGATATGGAACCATATATTGTCATGCAATATGTTAACAGTAAAGGGGCAATTGATGATACATTCCCCATAAACCCTAATGGCTCAAAAGAGAACATAGCTGCTATAACAGATTCAACCGGGCGTATATTGGGTATGATGCCCCATCCGGAGCGTTTCTATACAAATGAATTGCATTACTCCGGTTCCAATAATGGTATCACCGGAAGGGTGATATTTGATAATGCATATAAATATATAAAGGAGGAATTATGATTTCAAAGAATATATTCAGAATGTATGATATAAGGGGCATTGCAGATACTGACCTTAGTGATGAAAATGTCTATCTCATTGGAAAAGCATTTGCTACATATATTAAACGAAAGGGAGGAAAATGTGTTGCTGCAGGCATGGATGTAAGATTATCAAGTAAACGCATAAAAGGTGCATTTGTAAGAGGTATTCTTGATTGCGGGATTGATGTTGTAGATATAGGCGGATGCACAACACCTATGCTGTATTATGCTCAGTATCTCCTAAAAACAGATGGCGGTATAATGGTTACTGGTTCCCACAATCCGATTGAATACAATGGCCTTAAAATGGTTGACCCTGATGTCAGTATATATGGAGAAGTAATAGAAAATTTCTATAAAATGATAATAGAGAATGATTTTGAATCAGGTAAAGGCAGGTTTGAAGAAAATAATATTGAGAATAATTATATAGACATGTGCGTTTCAAAGATTAATATGGGGAAAAGCCTTAACATAATGGTTGACCCCGGCAATGGCACTGCAGGGCCTATTGCAGAACGCATATTCAGTAAATTACACATTAAAGCGGACTTTATCAATAAGGAACCTGATGGTACATTCCCTAATCATTTGCCGGATCCCACTGTAATGGAATATATTACAGAATTAAGAGATAAAACTGCAGCAGGCAATTATGACATGGGTATAGGATATGATGGCGATTGTGACCGCATTGGACTGCTTGATGAAAAGGGTAATGTAATTTTCGGTGATCAGATATTGGGTCTGCTTGCACATGACCTCCTTATAAGAAAACCGGGAGAGAAAATTGTATTTGATGTAAAGTGTTCACAGGGTCTTGAAGAGATGATTTCCGAAATGAAAGGGATCCCCATCATGTATAAAACAGGGCATTCGATCTTAAAGAGAAAAATGAAAGAGGAAAATGCACTTCTTGCAGGGGAAATGAGCGGACACATGTTCTTTAATGAGAATTACTTCGGATTTGATGACGGACTTTTCGCATCATTGCTCATCATGCAAATAGTATCTAACAGTAATAAACCTCTTTCTGAACTGAAAAAGGTTATGCCTTATTACAAATCAACCCCCGAAATAAGGGTTGAATGTACAGATGAGGATAAATTCAGGATTGTAGAGCAGGTTGTGAGTCATTATAGAAATGAGGGAAACCGATTGATTGATATTGATGGTGCCCGTGTTTATTTTGAGAATGGCTGGGCACTTGTAAGAGCTTCTAATACACAGCCTATTCTTGTTGTCAGGGTTGAAGCCAAAACAGAAACAGATATGAATATGATAAAAGAAGAGATAAAGAATCATTTAAGTAAATACCCGCAGGTTAAGATTGATTCAATCAAGTAAGTATATCGGTATTATCGGTGCATCACAAATTGATAACTGCCTATATGAAGAATGTGTAAGAATGGGAAAGGCAATTTCAAAATACAATATACCGATAATATGCGGGGGAGGCAGCGGCGTTATGGAAGCTGTCAGCAGAGGGGTTAAAGATGGTAATGGAATCACACTGGGTTTGCTTCCTGACAGTAAAAATGACGCAAATCCATATATTGATTTTCCCATAGGAACCGGTATCGGCCTTTCAAGGAATCTAATGATTATTCAAAATGCAGATGTATTAGTGGTAATCAATGGCTCCTATGGAACATTGTCTGAGATCGCATATGCAAAACAGCTTGGCAAACCAATGATTGCATATAAATCGCAATGGTCTGACAAAATAGGTATTGATTGGGCAGATAATATTGAGGGAATACTGCTCTTTCTGGACAAGTATATATGAAACATGCAATAATAACTGTGCGCGGTTATGTGCAGGGAGTGGGTTTCAGATACTTTGTGATGAATAGTGCTAAAAAAAATAATATTAATGGATATGTAATGAATCTTTCCAATGGCAATGTGCTTATAGAGGCTGAAGGAGATATTTGTAATCTTGAAACATTTATTGATGTTATTAATTCAGGCCCTATTTCAGCTGATGTATCGGATATCATTATTGAATACAGCAATATTGAAAACTATAGCGAATTCAGCATTAAACACTAATATATATTTCAGCTAATCATTCCAATTGTGTAATTTGCCTGGATCGAATTCAAGGTCTATTGACAGCATTCACACACATATTATAATTTTTAAATATGTTAAAGATAATCCTTAGCCTAATTGTTTTTGCAATCACTCTTTTTATAATTGCTGATATGCAAATTGATGAACCCTTATTACAGGGTCAGGCGCTTCAGAACATTGACAGCACAAATGTGCTTACTGTTACTGCTCAATACAATCCATATATGGATAATATCAGTCATTATTATAATATGACAATAAAAGGAGCACTTAATACTGAAGAATACCTATTTATATGGAATGATTTTAATTTACTATATATATATACATCTGATGATATTATCAATCCAATATTCACAGTAAATACATTAGATGCCATAAAAGAAGTATTCTATGACAATAACATACTTCTTATACAGACATATTCTAAAACATCATTCTACATACTATCTGATACGGTTCTCAGTTCTGTAAGATTTCCTTATAATTGTAATATTATTGATGCAGCATTCTCTAATAACACTGTATGCGCAATAATTGATCATGGACGTGCTTTAGCACATTTTACCATAGACACTATTGCTGTAACAATTAATGATACACTTGAACTGAATGGCATAAATGACATTTATTTCAACAATTACAGGATACTATGCACAGTAAATGATTCATTATTCCGCCATTATATTGTAAATGACACAACATTTATTCTTTATAATGAAGATGTGGATTACCGGGGTATAAAAGGCACAATAAAATCGGAGGGTCTGTTCTATTCATATTCTGATAATTTCATTTATATTTTTGCAAATGACTTTGTTTTTGAAAGACAATGTCTTGATTCAATATCAATCTCTGAGAGGGTAATTGATATTGATTATTATGATAATAATCTTCACATATTGTTTGCATGTGAAGAATGGATATCATCTTCAGGGAATATATTCTCCATAACTGATACATTACATATATCTGACAGAATAAGCCGCATATTCCCTTCAAATGACGGATATTTTTTATGGACCGATAATGGATTAAAGGAATGCAGAGTGGCTGATGGAAGTATTATTATGATTGATTCAGATTTATATCCTCTGAATGTCATTGGTGATTTCATCATGGGTTCTGATTCTATTATGTATTATTCCCTGAATGACACAATCGCATCATTTAATCCTTCTATATTGCCAGTATACGCTCAATTGCACAATAATAGGGTAATATATTCAGATAAGGATTATAATGTATATATCAATGATTCATTATTATTTTCATTTACATACCCTGTACTCGGTTTATGTCTCAGAAACAATGATTTTATATTGGCAAACGGTTATTATGGCATACATTCAAGTACATTTAGCGGTCAGGTGACAAATGCATTCATGACTGGCGTGTTTGCCACTCAGGCAGATACATTCTATAATAATATTATACTGTGTTTTGAATCGGCATTGATACTTACAGACAGTAATTTTAATATACTTTCCTCATATGATATATCCGTGAAGGACTATTTTCCCACTGACTCAATGATATATTTTATGGATGATAATAGAATTGTATCAGTAAATGACACAATAAAGCTTATGCTTATATCAAATAGTTATTCACAATTCAAATGCATGAATATGAGAAATTCTGACGGGGCTATACTATGTAGAGATGATGCATTACTCACCATTCACTATAACAACACTGGTGAATACATACGCAATGCTCCAAATATTGATAAAATCAGTACAGGTGAATACATTCTATATGACATTATGGGCAGGAAATTATCAGCAAATAATAAAAATCTGAATGGCATTTATTTTCTTACAGATGAAATAGATTATAAGAAAATAATTATCATTAAGTAACGAGGTGTTTATGTCAAAGCTTAGAAAATTGCTTGCTTTTATCTTCTATTCTTTTTTACTCTTCATTGTTTATGTTATGATGATATTTCCATCAACAGGATATGACTATATTGTTGGAGCAATTATATCATCTGCCATAATGTTTATATCATTAAAAACAGCAGGCAATATATCATTACGCTATTTTTCATTGAGAAATATCATATGGATTCTTGCATATCTTCCATATCTATTTTATAAGATTATTCAGGCTAATCTGGATGTTGCATTGAGGGTATTGAATCCTAAATTGCCTATCAATCCCGGATTTATAAAGGTTAATTGCGATTCCAAGGATAATTTAGTAAAGCTGATGCTTGCTAACTCAATCACACTGACACCCGGGACCCTCTCCTGTGAGATAAAGGAAGATTATCTTATTGTCCACACAATTGATGAGTCAGCATATAAAGACAGAGAAAAAGTTAAGTCAAATTTCATGCATTATCTCAAGGAGATTGAAGAATGAACATTATATTAATTATCTCAGGAATATTAATAGCTGCTGCAGTATTATTATCATTTATACGCTTTATAATCGGTCCTACTGTATATGACCGAATAGCAGCGCTGGATGTTCTGACACTTATTACAACTGTTGTAATAATTGTACTGTCTATTATGTATAAACAGAAAATATTTATGGATGCGGCAATTGTTTATTCTATACTATCCTTTATAGGCGTTGTTGCATTTGCAAGATTTATGGAGCGGAAAAATGATTAATCAATATATTGGAGCAATACTATTTCTTATAGGTTCAATATTCCTCTTTCTCGGAGCTCTGGGACTTATAAGAATGCCTGACATATTTAACCGTCTGCAGGCCGGTACAAAAGCAACTACACTTGGTATAATGTTTACTGTTATAGGCGCAGGTATATATTATCCGGACATTATGCTGAAAGCAATACTGATTGTCCTGTTCATTTTGATGACTAATCCTGTATCATCAAGCACTCTTTCGCGCAGTGCATATAAAAGCGGTATAAAATATTATGAAAAAACCATAAATGAGGTGAAAGACCTATGTTAGAAATTATTATTACTGGAATTTTAACATTGCTTTCCCTGGGAACATTGATATTTATTTTTATCACCAGGAGTATTATCAATGCAGCCATAGGTTCGGCATTGATATCCCTTTTCATTTCCATAATGTTTCTGATTATGAAAGCCCCTGATGTGGCAATGACTGAAGCTTCCATAGGCGCTGCCATAAGCGGGGCCATACTTATAGGAATAATTATGAAAATACGCAAGGAGGACAGATGAGAAAATTATTTATATTGGCAGTATTTGCATTCCTTGCTGTATCACTTATTATATTTTTCTATCAGATAAATATAAATACTTCCGGGGTAAACGCTGAAACAGCATCCTACTATTTGACACATAATGCTGAAGATTTCAATATCCCCAATGTTGTTACATCAATAGTCACTCAATACAGAGGATATGATACCATAGGTGAGATAACAGTGCTCTTTCTGGCAATTATAGGTGTTTATATGCTTGTGACTGCAAGCGGACTGAAGAGCATTGACAAATTACTTAACAAACCCGGTTATATTGTCAATATTGCATCCACAATATTGTTTCCTCTGATCATGTTAATTGGAGCTTATATAATTGTCAATGGGCATCTCTCGCCGGGCGGCGGATTCCAGGGCGGAGCAGTCATAGGTTCAGGCATGATACTAATGATGCTGTCAGGCAATATTAAAGAACTGAATAAAACAGCCACACATATCACAGAATCTCTTTCTGTTACGATTATAATGCTTATTGGACTTTTAGGGATATACTATTTCAATGCATTCCTTGCAAACATAATAGGTGACATGGGTATTTTTGGAAACATATTGTCAGGTGGAATAATCCCAATTATATATGCTTTGATAGGAATTAAAGTAGCTGTGGAATTCTTTCATTTAAGCGAATACCTTCTAAGGAGTTAATATGGAAAATATATTAAACATACTCTTTTATACAAATGGTGCATTACTTCTTATAGGAGGTATTATAATCGCGCTAATTTCAAGGAATTTAATAAAGATGATTATTGGATTTGTTGTTGCTGAAACAGGGATTAATATTCTGCTTATAAGTATTGGTTATTCATATAATAAGTTACCGCCTATTCTAAATGCTTTTCAACAGAAGAGCGGGGCGTCAATTGCTGTTGACCCGGTACCTCAGGCACTGGTACTCACATCAATTGTCATAGGTATTGCAACAACTGCATTATTTCTGTTTTATGTACTCAGGTTTTATAAAAAACATGGAACATTGAATAGAGATGCCGGAGGTGAGAATGATTAATCCTGTTATTACCATTATTCTGCTTTTCCTGCTTGGATTCCTTGCTCCTCTTCTATTTAAGAAAGCAGAGAGATTATACAAGGCTATCATACTTCTTGTTTTTCTATTTAATATAACTGAATTTATTATAATAATTCCTTCAGTAATACAGACACCTGTACAGGTATTTATGAGTAATATAATTGCCCCTTTCGGCATAATGATAACATTCGGACTCTCCGGTTCCATCTTAGCATTGATGATCAATCTCATTGCCTTTGCAATTGTATTATTCAAATTGAATTCTGCACATAATTCTGACAATCCGACAGTATTTTACACTGTATTTCCTATATTGATAGGAGCACTTATATCACTGTTGAATACACAGGACATATTCAATATGTTTGTCTTTGTGGAAATTGTCACAATTAGTGTATATATCCTGTCCGGACTGAAACAGACACAAACAAGTGATATATCAACACTGAAATTTATAACAGGTACCTCACTGGGTTCATTACTCATATTAATTGGTATTGGTGGGATTTACGCATTGACAGGAACTCTTAATATTCCTCATATAGTAGCAATGATTAATGGATATGCAACATTCAATCTGCACCTTTTCAATATATCGGTTCTTATGATTCTGATTGGACTTATGTTTGAAGCATATATCTTCCCATTCAATATATTTGTTATTGGTATTTATCGCTCATCACAGACATTAAATGGTGCAATATATTCGGGACTCATTCAGTCAGTAATTCTTTTTGTTACTGTTAAATTAATATATTTCCTAATCAATAATCCCGTCTTTCTAAATATTATCATTATTGCTGGTATTGTAACGATTGGCGTTTCACAATTTTCTGCTTTTGCATCAAAGAATAAAAAGAGTATGCTTGCATTTTCATCATTCTCTGTTTCCGGATTATTGATATCACTCACAGCTATAGCAGTAAAATCTGGAATGAAGAATGAGATATTCACACTTATAATAATGATGATTATTATTCATGGAGTAAGTAAATTCATAATGTTTATGGCATCTGACAGGTTTGTTGATGAAAAGGGTTATATTTTGAAAGGAAAAGCCGCTGGTCCATTCTCATTATTGGCATTTATAGCCGGTGCACTGACACTTTCAGGACTGCCTCCATTCCCGGGTTTCTATATTAAATTCAGAATACTGACAGAATTGTTAAGAATGAATTATGGTTGGATGATAATAGTTATCCTTATATCAGCTCTCCTGGAAATCATATATTTACTCAAGACAGCAAGGGAGTTTTCTCTGCACAATGCCGCAGAGGAAGGTGAACCCGTGTTCTCAATGCTGCCCAGTATATTAACCCTTATAATCATACTTCTTTTTACAGTCAATGCGGATTATATGTACAGGGCGTCAAACAATCTTGATTTTACTGAAGAGATGCAGCAATCAGTGAGCATTGTTAAAAATAATATTGCAGATGAAGGTTCAATCTCCGTGAACCCAAATAAGGAGTAATAATGGCGAATGTACTGTATTTTTATGCAATGATAATGAGCATAACCCTGATATATATTATTGGAGATATTTCAAAGATATTAAGAAACATACTTGCAGTATTTGTGTTCATATACTCCTTGATAAGTACTGTGTTACTTACAGAAAGCGGTTTTTCTATACCTGTAATGCAGTCAATGAATATAAATATGTCATTCTCAAGTTCAGGGATTGGTTCTTTCTTTGTAATACTCAATCATATAGCTTTCGGTATTATTTTGGTGAATATACTTAATAATATGAAAACTAAAATGGATAATGGATTCTTTTTTATGATGTTTCTCATATTCTATCTTTCCACTCTGATGTTCATGTCAAGCAATCTATTCACATTCTTCATAATGTGGGAATTTATCTCTGTTTTAATATATCTAAACACAGGTATTCTTAGCGTCAAGAAATCAGCAGGGCTTAAATATCTTTCAATGAATGCAGCAGGCGGACTATTGCTCCTTGCAGCTGTTGCACTTATATATAATTATACAGGTAGTCTTGATTTCAGCAGATTATCATCTCTGTACTATCTTATACCTTATAATTCAGCACGCTTGATTGTATTATTATTTACATCTGCTATGCTCATAAAATCAGCTTTTTGGGGACTTCATACATGGGTTAATGATGCATATATGGAATCCAATACCGGATTTACCGCATATCTATCGGCAATACTTTCTAAAATGGGGATATTCGGCCTCATTGTACTATATTTCAGAGTTTTCCCCTATGATTATATTATAGGTTTATTCACATTCAGCAATATCAGCTTTTTTACACTATTCTTTGCAATAGGTGGTTCACTGACTGCATTATTTGCTACTATTGTAGCAGTAAAACAGCAAAATATAAAAAGTGTACTTACTTATTCTTCAGTTGCCCAGATCGGTTATATACTTGCTTCATTCGGATTGGGCTACAGTTGGGCATTGATATCTGTAATGACAGTAGTAACCGTTCATATGCTTGTAAAAACCTCACTCTTTACTGATCTCTTCTTTATAGAGTATAAAACAGGAAGCACTGATGCAGGGAAATTGGGTGGACTCATCAAAGTAATACCATTCACATTCATTTCAACGCTTATATCTATCATTGCATTAGCCGGGATTGTACCACTTATGGGATTTTCCGCCAAATGGATATATTATGGGAATATGTTCATTTCCGGACATTACATTCCGCTGACAATATCGCTTCTCGCTTCAACAATAGCATTCCTGTACTGTTATAAAATACTCTCAACCGTTTTTCTAGGTCAGCTTTCAGACAGAAATGCTCCTATAAGATATTTTAATTCATTTGGTGATTATGCAGTAACAATCGTTAACATGATTATACCTGCAGGCCTTGTGTTTTTTGGTATATATCCGTATCCGTTTTTCAATTTTATGCTGGCCAGGTTAAATGAACTTGTGCCTTCACCCAATATACTCATATCCGGTAATTTTATTGAATCATCAATTGGTTATTGGAATCCATTATGGATCGGTTCGGCTGTAATAATCACATTTATTTCAATGCTTGCTATATTCATTATTTTCTTCAAGAAATCAGCAAGGGTATCGCAGACAGATATTGCAATGTCTGCCGAAATAATCAACAGAAATACCCCTCTCCACTATGTTTCCAATTTTTATGACGGTTTCATTGATGCTGTTAATCCGATACTCAAAATAAATTCTGAACGCTTTTACAGGACTATATATACTGCCATATCGGATACAGGCGACCTGCTTAAGCGTGTGCATTTCAATAGTCTTACAAGTAAGAACATGATGATAGGACTTTTGCTGCTTATATTAATTATCTATTTATGGAGTGCCGTATGAATATTCTATTGACAATAATTGGAATACTGTGTGTATATCTCTATGGTCTCTTTCTCATGGGATTAGGCCGGAAGATCAGTGCACGCGTGCAATTGAGATATGGTCCGACTGTATTCCAGAATTATATTGATGTAATAAAACTCTGGACAAAGAAATCAAATATATCTCATGGTGTAATGTTTGATCTCGGTCCCGCATTTCTGCTTACTGGTTCAATAGGGACATTACTTCTTATACCAATAGCAGCATCCGATAAATTGATATTCTTCGGATTTTCAGGCGATATATTTGTAATTATGTATCTAATGGTTTTTGGTTCATTGGGATTTGCACTGGCAACAAGTCAGGGTGCCAATCCGTACGGTATTATGGGTATTGCTCGCGCATTAACACTTCTTGGAGCTTATGAATTACCCTTTATTTTAGGTGTTGTTATACTTATGATGGATTCCAATTCCGCATCTCTTGCTAATATAATCAGCTCTCAATCCGGAGGTATAGCAAATTGGTATATCTTCAGACAACCGCTAGCTGCAATACCGGCATTTATAGCTCTTTTGGGCATGATGGGCAAACAGCCCTTTGATATTCCTATTGCACCGCAGGAAGTTGCAACAGGACCTATGACTGAATTCGGAGGCAAATATCTTGGCATGATGATGTCCAGTCATGCAATATTCATGGTTGCAAAATTCATTTTGTTTGCTGATCTGTTTCTGGGGGGAGCAAGCAATCCTCTTAATATGGCTTTCAAGGTATTTTTGATATGGTTGTATCCGCTTTTTGTAGGACTCGTTTATCCCAGATTTACAACATCACAGGCAGTTAAATTTTTCTGGGGTGTGCCTTCATTGATCGGATTGATAGGATTAATCTATAACTGGTTGAGGTAAAAATGGCGGATAGTAAAAGAAATATATTTCAAATAATTGATGACTGGGCAAATGCCCGTTCAATATGGCTTCTAATGTACTGCACAGGATGCGGTGCTATTGAATTGCCTCCTACAATGACATCAAGGTATGACATGGAGAGATTCGGTATAGGACCGGCAGGCACACCAAGACAGGCAGATGTGCTCCTTATTACCGGATACCTGTCAATTAAGACATTGAAGCGTGTAATTAGAGCATATGAACAGATGCAGTCCCCGAAATATGTAATCGGGTTAGGTGCATGCACAATCAATGGCGGAATGTACTGGGATTCTTACAATACAATAAAAATGCTTGATATGTATCTACCTGTTGATGTATGGATTGCAGGATGCATGCCCAGACCGGAAAGCGTTATATCAGGACTCAATCATCTTTCCTCAATGATAAAGGAAGGACGAGCAGATGGATGGAAGAAATATCAGGAAAATCTTAAATGGTACAGATCCAATCAGAAGAAGGTTATCAGTAAATGGGATCTGCCCGAATACAGTTACTGAGGTGAACAATGGATGAAAACAGAGAATTAAATGACCTTTTAAAGAGATTTTCAAAGACATTTGCACCTGATAATTACAGTTTCAATGACAAAAATACACTATCAATCAAAATGTCATTAAATGAATTATTCAATGCAATTGAGTATCTTTATGAATATGAAAGATATAGGCATATGTCAATGATGAGTTATGCTGACAGATTGGAAAATAATTCAATAGAATTGTTTTATATTCTGTATTCATATGAGAATTACTGCACAATAATACTTTCAGCAGATTTGAACAGGGAAAAACCAATATTTGTAACACTTAAACATATCTTTCCGCAAGCAGAGACATTTGAGATTGAATTCAATGAAATGATGGGAATAGAATTCAAAGGAAACAGCAGAATGGGCGAAGAATTTATACTTGAAGGATGGACTGACAAGCCGCCTATGAGACGGGACTTTGATACATTAGAATATGTCAATGATAATTATATGTTCCGTTCAGGCAGGGAAGATGCGGTAGATGTAAGAGAGCATATAAAGGTTATGTTTGATGAAAAAGGAGGACTGGATGACTGAAAATAAAACAGTTAAAATATATTTCGGTCCTCAGCATCCCGGGATAACGGGTAATATGATGATGGAATTTGATATGCTCGGCGAAACAATAGTAAAAGCCAAGACACATGTAGGTTATTTGCATAGAGCATTTGAAAAATTAATGGAGCGAAGAAATTATCTTCAGAACTTCACAATTGTCTGCCGTATATGTGTACCGGAACCAGATGTTAATGAACAGGCATATTCAATGGCTGTTGAACAGCTAGCCGGCATTGAAGTACCTCTTAGGGCAAAATATATCCGTGTAATTGTAATGGAAATGGCCCGATTGATATCATATATTATGTGGAGCGGGGGCCAGGCTGCTTCAATGGGTTTATATACAATGCCCCAATGGTCATTTGCAGATAGGGATTATCTCATAGACCTGTTTGAAGAATTATCAGGGGCACGCATTTATCACATGTATATATGGCCAGGTGGAGTTAGAAGGGATTTACCGGCAAAGTGGTCTGATAAATTGCTTTCCACTCTGGATTATATTGAGAAAAGGCTGATTGACTATGATAAGATATTCTTTGAAAATGACATATTCTTCAAAAGATCCAAGGGAGTGGGGATTGTGGAGCCGGAACTAGCACGAGAAAGGGGATTGGCAGGACCTGTACTCAGAGCATGCGGAATATCCGAGGATGTGCGTATCAATAACCCTTATGAGGTATATAATAAACTTAATGTTAGTCCTATAACAGAAAACGGCGGAGATATATATGCAAGAGCAATGGTTAGACGCAGAGAAATGGACCAATCAATAAGCATTATAAGACAGGCATTAAATGATATGCCATCAGGACCATTTTATAAACGTCCATTTGATAATCCATTTAAATTTACCATAGAATCTAATCAGACATATCAGAAGATTGAATCAGCAAGAGGAGAATACGGATATTTCGTAGTTTCTGATGGTACTGATAAACCTAGAAGAGTACATGTCAGAGGTCCTGGATTTGTTCATGCATTCACATTGCTTGAGAACCTTTTAATTGGAAATAAACTTGCGGATGTACCGGTGATAATGACCAGTCTTGGTATTTGTCCGCCTGAAATAGAGAGGTGACAATTGGGAATTAAAAATATTGTAAATCCATTATTGCAGCTGAAATTTATTCTGAGAAAGAGAAATACAATCAGAATTCCTTTTGATGAAAAATTGCCTGCTGAGAGATACAGGGGTTCTCATTACAATGATGTAAATAAATGTATAGGCTGCGGCAATTGTTCGACTATATGTATGAATAATGCAATTGATATGATTAAAATTGATAATATTGAATCAAAGGAACAGGACAGCGGACTTAGACCAAGGGTTGATTATGGAAGATGCTGTTATTGCGGATTATGCGTTGATATATGTCCGACTGGCTCATTGAATTTTTCAAATGAATATATACAGATCGAAGAATCTCCTGATACATTTGTATACACACCCGGTTTAGAGAGAAAACATCTAGCTGAGAAAATTTCCTATACACAGGATGTGAGCACCAAGCTGCAGAATCCTTTGCGCATTGAGATGAATCATCTTGAACCGGATAAACGCATAAAATCCTTTGCAGAAGAAGTGCTTGGCTACACAATGGAAGAAGCCAGACAGGAAGCACAGAGATGTATGGAATGCGGTATATGTGTTGTAGGATGTCCTGATAGGATGCATATACCCGAATATATTAGGGAGATATCGCAAGGTGATAATGTATCTGCATTAAAATTGATGCTTGATAATAATCCCATGTCTGAGATATGCGGTAAGGTATGTACAAGGCATTGTGAGGATATGTGTGTTGCTGCTGTTGACGGTGAATCAGTTGCTATAAGGTGGCTTAAGAGATACGCATCCGAACAATTAACAAAACATCTGAATGAATTGAATATTACACCCGCTCCCGACAATAATAAAAAAATCGCTGTTGTTGGAGGCGGACCTTCCGGAATAACGGCTGCTTATTATTTAAGGCTTCGCGGATATGATGTAACATTATATGAGGAATTGGACCATTTGGGAGGCATGGCGTATGTGGGTATTCCAAGATACAGATTACCCATGGAATCCCTGGAAAGGCAGAAAGAACTCCTTGCTCATGTAGGAGTTAAATTCAAATTTTCTACACGTATTGGTGATAATATTAAAATGAAACAATTAAGGGAAGATTATGAAGCTGTTTTCCTCGGCATCGGACTCCACAAATCGCGCAAATTGAAGGTTGAAGGCGAAGATCTGCCTGGTATATATCAGGCATCCGATTTCTTAAGGAAGATAAATTTGGGAGAAAAGATAGAAGTCGGGGATAGAGTCATTGTTATTGGAGGAGGCAATGTTGCTATAGATGCTGCACGGGTATCCAGACGTTTAGGCGCTGAAGTATCTATTTACTACAGGAGACGCCATATTGACATGCCTGCTGATAATGAAGAAATTGCAGATACTGAGGCAGAAGGCATTACTATTATTCCGCAGCGGATTCCAATGAAATTTGAATATGAATTGAAGGAAAAATCCTTTAAATATTACTGCGCACCGGCAAAAATGGTTGATGACCCCGAGAGAGGCAGGCCTAAACCCGTTATGATAGAAGGCGAATTGCACTGTATAGAAGATATTGATACCATAATCGTTGCAATAGGACAGGAAGCAGACATATCAGCCTTCTCAGAGGTGAACATATTCAACAAATGGGGTAAAATCGATACTGATGAAGATGGAATGACATCCGAAAGCGGTATATTTGCAGGAGGTGATACAGTGAACAGCAAAAATGATTTAATATCTGCAGTGGCTGATGGAATAAAGGCAGCAAGAGGTATAGACAAATTCCTGAAAAAATAAAAAAACAATTAGAGAAGATAGCAATATCTGAATCAACATTACAGAGGATATCAGACTATCTCTGTGTTTTAAGATACCTTGAAGACCAAGGTGTGAACACTGTTTCTTCAGCTATTCTTTCAAAAATGATGAATGTAACGGATTCACAAATAAGGAAGGATCTGTCGTATTTCGGTTCATTTGGAAAACGCGGTGTTGGATATAATGTTCATGCATTCATTGAAGCAATTGAAAATATCATGAACCTCAATCAGAAACATAATGTATGCATAATCGGTGCAGGCAGATTAGGCACTGCACTTATGAATTACAAACGCATGCAGGGAATGCCCTTCAAGGTCTGCGCTGCATTTGATAA
This sequence comes from uncultured Bacteroidales bacterium, assembly GCA_964544145.1. Classification (GTDB taxonomy): domain Bacteria; phylum Hydrothermota; class 32-111; order 32-111; family 32-111; genus CAZJAT01. The sequence goes on from CAZJAT010000009.1 coordinate 35,583, forward strand.
TGACAAACGTCTCATAGGACAAAAATCAAATGATGTGCGGATATATGATATTAAATATCTATCAAAGTATACTGAACAATTTCAATGCGAGATTGCTGTGCTCACTATACCTTCATATGTTGTTCACGAAATATATGCAGCAGTTTCAAAAACAAAGATAAAAGCAATCCTTAATTTCACTCCCATTATTTTAACCGGAACAAATGATCTGTTAGTGAGAAATCTTGATTTTGTAAGTGAACTTAAGATTATATCATACCACCTAAAGGAGAATAAGAATGCTCATAAAGGTTAAAAATCATGAACCTCAAAAACCATTCTATCATTCAGAGGATGCTGACTTGATAGGAGATGTGCGTGTCGGCGATTATGTTTCAATATGGTTCAAGACAGTTCTGCGGGCTGATATTAATTATATTAAAATTGGGAATTATTCAAATATACAGGATACATCAGTAGCACATGTAACAGAAGAATTGCCAGTAATATTGGGTGATTATGTAACTGTCGGTCATAATGTAATCATGCACGGATGCAATGTTTCAGATTATGTACTGCTTGGCATGGGGTCAATTATTCTCGATAATGCCAAGATAGGAAAGGGATGTATAATCGCTGCTGGTGCTGTTATAAAGGAAAACACAGTAGTTCCTGATTTTTCACTTGTAGCCGGTATTCCGGGCACAGTTAAAAAAACATTAGATACTTCTGTTATTGAACAGCTGAAAAAACATGCATTATCATACGTTGATTATGCAAAACAGATGAAATCTGACAGCATCGTGAGTGGTTGACTGTAACAATTTTCATGTTATTATAAAAATATGAAAAAATTTATTATTAATATTGTAATTATATTACTGATATTCAGTAATTGCACATTATTCCGTAGAACTCCCCAATCTTTGAATTCATTTGTTTCACGAACAGAAAATTACAGCGAACTGAGATATATCATTCAATCAGATGCAATAAGCAGATTAGACTGCGCATATCTGTTTGCAATGTATTTTCCTCAGCAGACAATGATTGAATACAGCAGTATTCCACTGGACCTGCGTGTTAAATTATATTCTAAAACTGCATATTCAACCGTAGTAAGAGGCATTATGCAGTTATTTCCCGACAATACATTCAAACCTGATGAAAAGATTAGCAGATATCAATTGGCCATATTCTTTACCCGGTATATCACAATGGTTGATCCTTTTTTTGATAAAGGTATGAAGAATATAATTATAAAGGATGTTGACAGCAAATTCTTTGCATATAAACCGGTTAATACAGTTGTATCAAGAAACATTATGGAATTAGACAATGGCCAATTCAAACCCTATGATTATGTTTCAGGCAATGAAGCTGTTGAATATTTCTACAGACTAAGCAGGTTTTACTGAGAATGGCTCTCTCTATAACAAAGGTTTCAAGAAACAGTATTCTCAGAAAATATAATATCAGGGCTGGTGATACGATATTATCTGTTAATAATAGGGATATTCATAATTTTGAAGGAATATTGTTTGAATCAGATAATGATTCAATGTTGCTTAGAATAAAGACAGAAAAAGAGATTATCATTTCCATTTTAATAAATCGAGATGATTATGTCAGGATTAACACTGAATTCCTTGAAGGAAAGATCATGTCCTGTGTAAACAATTGCATGTTCTGCTTTGTTAACCAGAATCCGAAGAATCTGCGTAAATCATTATACGTGAAAGATGATGATTACAGACTTTCCCTCTCTTATGGCAATTATATCACATTAAGCAATTTGAATTCTTCACATCTAAAGGATATAATAGAACATCATTTCTCTCCATTATATGTTTCCATACATGCAGTAAATGACAATATCAGGAAAAAACTCTTTGGACGTGAAAACTCCCTTGATAAACTGAATGAACTTGTCAATAATGCAATACATATACATGCTCAGATAGTGCTTGTTAAAAATGTTAATGATGGTGAATACCTTTTTGAGACATTGGCATATGCAAAAAAGAATAAATTTCTATCAGTTGGAATTGTTCCTTGCGGATTAACAAGATTCAGGGAACATCTCCCTCACATTGAATCTATTGACCGTATTTATGCTAAGCATATAATTGATTCAGTAAATGCCTGGAAAAAAAGAGAAAAAGCATTCAATATATATATTGCTGATGAATTTTATTTAAAGGCCGATTACAGTGTCCCTTTAAATTCATATTACAATGATTTCCCTCAAATTGATAATGGTATCGGCATGGTGAGAGATTTTCTCAATGCTGTCAAACCCTATAAACATATGAATATTATGGAAAATTACAGGATAATAACTGGTAAAGATTTTGGTATATTTTTAATAAATAATGGTATATTCAGTAATAGCGTAAGTACAATCACAAATACCTTTTTCGGAGAAACGGTTAGCGTTACCGGATTACTCTCGGGACAGGACATAATAAATTCATTGACAAATATCAATGAGAAGCATATTATTCTCTTTCACAGCATTTTCAATGATAATGGTATTACAGTTGATAATATGACCATCAGGGATATAGAAAATAAAACGCATAAAAAATTGCACATTATCTATGAATACAAAGATATAAAGGAATATTTAAATGTCAATAATTAGTATAATCGGAAAACCCAATGTAGGTAAATCAACACTGTTCAACAGACTCATAGGCAAAAGGGATGCAGTAGTCCATTCAACACCAAATTTAACACGTGACAGACATTATGGCGAATTTGAATGGAGAGACAGAATATTCACACTCATTGATACAGGAGGCATTGGCGAAACACAGGACACTGCATTTATCAAAGCTGTTGAAGAACAAGCTGATATTGCAATAAATGAATCTCATCTGATATTATTCATTGTAGATAATAGGGAAGCAATCACATCGGATGATTATTATATTGCCGAAAAACTACGCCCATATAAGGATAAGGTCATCCTTGTTGTCAATAAATGGGATAATCAGAATGATATTATTACATCTGATGCATATGAATTAGGGATTGATTGTATTTTCCCTGTATCAGCAGAACATCAGATCAATACAGATTCATTGAAGAATGAGATATATTCAATGCTTCCCGAGAGAAAGAACAGAAGGGTTGATGGTATCAGAATAGCAGCAGTGGGCAAACCAAATGTAGGGAAATCCAGCTTTATAAATGCTATTATGAAAGATAACAGAATGATCGTATCAGAAACACCCGGAACCACCAGAGATGCGGTAGACACACATATGAATTATAAAAATCTTCATTTTATACTTGTTGATACTGCCGGCATAAGGAGAGCATCAAGGATACATGAACCTACAGAATATTATACTGTTCTCAGAAGCAAATTGGCTATGAAAAATGCTGATATTGTTGTAGTAATCATTGATGCCTCTGAACAGATATCAAAACAGGATAAGAAGATTATTGAGGAGGCAATTGATTCACTGAAACCTGTAATGATATGCTTTAACAAAACAGATATCATTGTCAGTGAAGATAAGAATGAATATTACAAAGCATTACGCAGCGAATTCCCATATGCAGAGCACATACCAATCATAAATACTTCATTCAAAAACAATAAAAATGTATTCAAGGTTATAGACAAAAGTATTGAATTGTATAATATGCTGCCACTCAAAATACCTTCTGCACAGCTCAATATACTGCTCTTTGAGATCATTGCACATAAAAAACATCCTATAAAAAAGAATAGAAGGGTGCGTTTTTACCGCTTATATCAGATAAGGGAAAACCCGGTGAAATTTGTTGTAGAATCATCATTAGGGGCAAATGTTGACAAATCATATAAAAATTATATAATTAATTCAATAAGGGCATCATTACCTTTCAATGAAATAAATTTCAGGGTTTATTTCAGGAGTAAAAGCAAGTGAATATTATTCTTAAAACATTGATTTACCTTGTCTTAACATATATTATTGCAGGTATACCTTCAGCATATATTATTACAAAGCTTATATTGAAAAAGGATATTCGCACAATAGGTTCCGGTAATGTGGGAGCCACTAATGTATATAGAGCAGGCGGCTTGAAATTAGCAATACCAGTGTTTATATTTGATTTTTTAAAGGGTTTTGTTCCAACATTTATATCATTCTTTGTATTCAACAGGAATGCCGAGATATCTGTTATTGTAGCAGTTGTTGCAATTATAGGGCATATATTGTCACCTTATCTCAAATTTAAGGGCGGTAAAGGTGCTGCAACATCATTTGGGGCATTTATTGTAATATTCCCAATACCAATAGCAGCAGTTCTTGCAGTATTTTCTCTTATTGTACTGACAACTCGTATGGTGGCATTAGGTACAATAATAGCTGCATGCACATTTCCCGTCTTTTATTATATATTTGGATATATTCTCCATTTTTCACCTCCATTTAAGTATTCAATATATCTGCTTGCTCCGATGATACTTATATGTGCATTCATTATATTCAAACATAAATCCAATATTTCACGAATGATTAAAGGTAAGGAAAATAAGATTTGAAAGAAAAACTGTACTATTCAATCAAGGAAGTATCTGAACTGACTGGATTGAAACCCTATGTTCTGCGTTTCTGGGAGAATGAATTCAAGGAATTGAAACCGAGAAAGTATAATGGCAATAGACGTATGTACACTGATAAGGATATTGAGACAATTAATACTATAAAATTTCTGCTATATAAGAAAAAATATACAATTAAAGGTGCATGTCAAGTATTAAAAGACAAGAATCAGGTGAAACAGTTGAAGCTGCAGTTTGAGGAGGATATTGACAAAAATGGCATCCTCAATGAATTAAAGAAAATTTTGCTAATATTAAGGGGATAATTCAATGAAGAAGAAACATTATAGACTATTCTTGAGCACAGACAGTCAGGCAACAGCCAATCTGGTCGAAAAATCCTTTAAATCATTTGGTTTTTCTGTTAAGGTAACACCGAATTTGAAGAATATTATTGCCAATCTAAGAGAGTATGGTCCTGACATATTTGTTATTGACACAGATATGAATGATTTTGACTGTGATGATATGTGCTCATTGCTAAGTGATACAGAAGACTTAAAGAATCTGCCTATTATTATACTGACACATACACAGCAGGATGCAATGGTTAATAAACATCTTCTGTCATGTATATATGATTATGTGTATAAACCGGTCAATCCCAATGAACTGCTTTCAAGGGTTCAGATTGCAATATATATGAAGAATAAAATTGCTGAAATGCTGGAACTTGAACGTGAACACTATGTACGTGCAACTGCTACCACCATGCTTCATGAGATAAATCAGCCCCTATCTGTCATTCTGCTGTCCACAGAATTGCTGGAAACTCGTATACCGAGGAATGTGGGGGATAAGGAACATCATTATATCAATAAGATCAAGCAATCCATAAATTCAATTACAGATATACTGTACAGACTCAATTTGGTGGCAGGAGAGGATTATAAGGCGGAAATAATTGATTATACATGCGAAGAAGTAATGCTTAAATTACCCACTTCCTTGTTATAGATGATATTGATGAAGTGAGAGAATCCATTATTGAAATATTGAAGAATGAACATCTAGATGTACTGAACGCTTCTGATATCATCAATGCAGAGAAGATTATTTCTGCTGAGCATCAGAATGTTTCCACTATTTTCTGCGATTTAAGGATTGGTAAGCGAAGCGGAATGGAATTATATCATACAACAATGAAAATAGATCCTGATATTAATTTTGTCATTATTACCGGTTATCCTATGAAAAAAGAGACACGGCATATAGTCAGTGAATTAAAGATCCCTGTAATAAATAAGCCATTTACAAGACGAAGGATACTCTCTGCCCTGAAGCATCAGAAAGCGAGATAGGTTTCTTTAAGCACATCTATTGAGTATGCTGAATTGAGTTTCTTCATTCGCTCCATTTCTTTTCTGCTGACAGCAATTCTCACATATATCTTTTCCTTGAAATCCTCGCTTAATACAGATACCTGCGGATTATTGTTGAGATAGCGGATCAATTCGCCATGTTTCTTATAATCAGTTGTGATATTCATTATGAATCCCTTTTCCAATTTTCTCAATTTAACAGATGACAGAAGATCTGTGCCTGTATGCGTGTATGCTCTTACCAAACCGCCTATACCGAGTTTAATGCCGCCAAAATAACGTATTACTGAGATAATAACATTATAGAGGTCATTTTTCTCCAATACATTGTAAAGCGGTTTGCCTGCAGAATTTCGGGGTTCATTTGCATCAGAAAACTTATATGTATTATCTGCTAATCTGAATGCATAAACAATATGGCTTGCATCTGTAAATTCCTTATGCAATTTGTCAAGAATATGTTCAGCACTTTCCAATGAATCAACATAATCAATAAAACCGAGAAAATGCGATTTCTTTATTATGTATTCATTCCTCTGCTTATCTGTTATTGTGTGCATTTATTTTCCTTATCTCAGGTGATATTGCATATAGAACAGGTACAATTGCTATTAATTGATATATATTCATGCTTTCATGCAGAAATATAATACTCAGAATAACGGCAAATACGGGTTTCAGAAAAAAGACCATTGATCCCCTTTCCACAGGTATTGCCTTAAGACCCCTGAAATATGATAAATAACCGGCTCCAGTAACAATAATGCCCATATACAGCATAATAATAATTCCCTTAAATGTTATATTTACCGCAATATGCTCATTAAAGAGAAATATGAATGGTATGTACATAATTGAACCTGCTAAAAAAGAGAGGAATGTTACAAACAGATTTCCATATTTCAAAACAAAATCCCTTGCTAAAACAGTATATATGGCAAACAGTAATGAAGATACAAAGGAAAATGACAATGCAATAAGGGGATTCTTGAAATCCGAATTAAGTGAAAATGTAATAATTACAGCAATCCCTATTAATCCGGATACAAGCTTTAATATCATTGTTCTGTTGAACTGTCGCGTGCGTACACCGATTATGAGATATATAAATACAGGATTTGAGGATATCATAATTGCTGGAATTGACGCATTGCCATTATGAACGGCAATCTGCAAAGCCCCCATACTAAAGAAAACACTAAGTATGCCTAAACCCATTATTTTCAAGATATCCGATAATGGTGATGTCTTCAATTTCTTTATATTAGACCTGTCTTTGAGAAAAAAAGGCATCATAAAGAGCATACCAAGAAAGAATCTTAGAAATGTCATTGAAAAAGGACCTATATCCATATGAATCATCCTGCTTACTACTTCCATTGTGCTAAATACAAGCACAGTGAATATCAGAAACAGGTAATTCATTGAACCGCTGTTGAGTCAATTATTTCAGGGAAAAAATTATATATCATCTTATCCGAAAAAGACTTGCTTATTAATGCCAATGAATCCAAAAATGAGCGCAGTATGAGATCTTTCCTATTGAGATAATATGTATTGGCTAAATTAAATGCCATCATAGTATCGAGGGGATTGAGTTCATAAGCATTTTTAAAGTACATTTCAGCTTCAAAATAATTTCCTAATTTATAATAATTGCTACCTATAAATGAATTAATAAAAATCATCATGGCAGTATCTGAATCTGAGGGCATCCGAGAAAGCATTTCCAGTGATTTGTCATATTGACCATCAAAGAAATAGGACTGAACAGATGTCCTTGATGTGAAATTTTCATTGAGTGACAGTTCATTATAATATGCATTTGCTCTCTCATAATAATCATGTCTAAACATTGCATCCGCAATTTGCTCAATAATATTATCATTAAATGTGAATATCAATTCTCTGTGCATGTCAAATGTGTCCAATATAAGCGAATTCCCGGTTGCCTGCTCAATTGATATCATATTTTGATATATGAATACAGAATCAGGATATATCTGCCTCATCCGCATAAGAGCGCTTACACATGAATCAGTCTTGCCTGATTGATATAACGTGTAGCTCAGATTACTATATGCTCTGTAATTGAGACTCGTTTCAATTAGCGAGTTAAATACAGATGAAGCAGCGGAATATTTCTTATTTTTTGAGTATGTCTTTCCAAGCAGCATCATATATGGATTTTTATTATAGTATTTTACCAATTGAGCAAGAATTTTTTCAGCTTTTTCATAATTCTTATTATTATAAAATATTACACCCGCTCTATACAATGCATATTCGTGTTTTGGATCGCCTTTAATAGTATTCAATGCATAATAAAGTGATGAATCCATTTTGTTGATGCTGTAAAAATATGCTGATTTCAATTCCTTCAGCCGTATCTCAGAGCAGTTTTCCGCATATACCTTATTGAGATATGTGCTGTAATCCGGATGATTGATTTTATCCATTATCAATAATCTTAAATATCTGCTTTCAATATCATCCTCTCTGCTTATTGCTGATTCAATTATATTCAGAGCATTATCATATATGCCATTAATATAGTAAGCATAAGATTTATAGTAAAATCCCTCTGCTCGCGATGAATCAATGTCAATAATGAGATTAGATAAATTCAGCATCTGTTCTGTTTTTCCCTCAGAAAAAGCAGTTTCAAGAGAGTCAAGATAATTACTGTACATATCTGCATAAATAGGGGATACCAGAATAATCAGTATAAGAATCAAAATCCATTTCATATATATGGTATTATATAAAATAATTGATTTTTGTAAAGTGCATTTCATTTATTTATTATATAAATTTAATAGAAATTTATTATATAACAAAAATGAAATCATTTATTGACATATATTATTATTTTAATATAATTGCTTTTCTATGATTACAATTAATCTGGCAGTATTACCGCCAAGCCATTCGCATCAGGAATATCAGTGGATTCTCCCAGAAGAGGGGTTTTATCCCTTTAATGAGTCTATGGATATTACAGGTATATTTGAAGTAAATAACAGACATGACAATGATTATGCCTTTAATGGGCACATTTTATTCACCTTAAACGCAGAATGTGACAGATGTGCAGAATCATTTAACAGCAGTTTTAATGAAGAAATTATGTTTATTATTAAGAAAAACTCTGATATAGAGGATATTGACATTATCCCAGCAAACAGTAATATTATTGATTTAACAAGTTATATAAGAGATATAATTTTAACAGCTATACCTATGAAAAATCTATGTAATAAATGCATGGATGAAAATGAAACAGTACAAGGAGGACATTAAATGGCACTACCTAAGAAACGTTCATCGTCAACAAGAGGCAAGAAGAGAAGAACACATTGGAAATTGTATAAAGCTGAACTCATTGTTTGTCCCAATTGCGGCCATAAGATGAGAATGCACAGAGTTTGCCCTGAATGCGGACATTACAGAGGCAAGGAGATGATAACTATTACAAAAGAGGTATAAATGAATATTGTCATTGATGCTATGGGACCTGAACAGGGGCCGGGCGTCATCATTGACGGTATAAACAATGTTGCAGACCAATTAAAGAAATGCAAGATATACCTCATTGGCAATAAAGCTCTTCTGGATAAATACCTGTTCGAGAATAAAACAACAATAATGGCGGAACATGAAATCATCCATACGGAAAATAATATATCAATGGATGATACACCGTCAAAGGTGCTTAATACAAAGATGGACTCATCCATAGCAATAGGTATAAAAACATCAATGGGATTGGAAAATTCCGCATTTCTCAGTATGGGAAATACAGGAGCTGTTATGGCATTTTCCCTCAAGATTATGGGCAGAATGAATGGAGTGATCCGGCCTGCAATAGGAACCGTTTTTCCTGTAGGAAGACATCCTCTTTTGCTTGATATGGGTGCAACACCGGATTGCAAGGGAGAAATGCTGCATCAATTTGCGCTAATAGGAAGTGAGTACTCAAAGGCAGTCTGGGATATTAAAAATCCTGTAGTAGCTTTAATGTCAATTGGCACAGAGGATTCGAAGGGCTCTATTGTAACTCAGAAAGCATTTGAATTGCTCAGTCAGGATAAATCTATTAATTTTTACGGAAATATTGAAGGCAGCGATCTATTCAACAATATTGCTGATGTAATTGTTTTTGACGGATTTACAGGAAATATTGTTATTAAATTTGCTGAGGGTATGGTTTCATTCTTAAAGGAAGGCATAAAGGATGTTTCTTCATCCTCGCTTGCAAGTAAAATAGGTATGGGACTTGCGAAGAATAACTTAAAGCAATTTTTTAAACATTTATCATATGATGAATATGGGGGAGCACCTCTATTAGGTGTAAATGGTATATCAATAGTCGGACATGGTAAATCAAATGCCAGAGCTGTCTCAAGTGCAGTACTCAATGCTGCAGTACTTATTGAACATGATTTTCTGAGACATGTGAAAAGCCGAATGGAAGAAAGGAGTGTATATGCGAAGTAAGATACTGGGAACAGGCTCATATGTGCCTGAAAAAGTATTAACTAATTTTGACTTGGAAAAAATGGTTGATACATCAGATGAATGGATTACAAAACGTTCTGGCATCAAGGAAAGACACATTGCATCTGATGAACAGGCAACAAGCGATCTGGGTATAGAAGCAGCTAAGAATGCTATTAAGAATGCAGGTATAGATAAAAATGACATTGATATGATAATATTCGGAACTGTGACACCAGATAAATTATTCCCTTCCACTGCCATATATGTGCAGAAAGCATTGGAATTGCCCGGCGTACCGGCATTTGATATATCAGCTGCATGTCCCGGATTTATTTACGGTATGGCTATTGCAGATGGTATGATAAAGAACAATCAGGCTAAATGCATTTTATTACTGGGTGGTGAGACGCTATCAAAGGTCACTAACTGGGAAGACAGGGAAACTTGTGTTCTGTTCGGTGATGGAGTGGGAGCTGCAATAATGGTACCATCTGAAGATGATACGGGACTTATGTCCATTACATTGGGCGGTGACGGCAGTATGGAAGATCTGCTCTCACAACCGGCGGGAGGCACCCGTATGCCGGCAACAAGGGATACTGTTGACAATAAATTACATACAATTCATATGAAGGGAAATGAGGTTTATAAAAATGCAGTAAATGCGCTCACAGAAATAGGCAAATCAGCTATTTCAAATGCGGGTATTACTGTAGAAGACATAACCCATTTTATACCCCATCAGGCAAATATCAGAATTATGGAAACAACGGGCAGATATTTGAATATGCCCAGAGAAAAGATATATGTCAATATTGACAGAATGGCAAATACCTCTGCAGGTTCAATACCTATTGCAATGGATGAGATGAATAGAAATGGTTTGCTTAAAAAAGGTGATATTATTCTCATTGATTCATTTGGCGCCGGTTTTGTGTGGGGCGCAGCAGTTATAAGGTGGTGAAATGAAGAATGCTTTTATGTTTCCCGGTCAGGGCTCACAGTATGTATCAATGGCTTCTGATCTGTATGAGAATAATACAGTAAGAGAAATTATTGATAATGCTTCCCGCATTATAGGTACAGATATATCAGATATTATGTTCAATGGACCTGAAGAAGTTCTTACAGAATCAAGAAATACGCAGACAGCCATTCTGCTTCACTCAATTTCTGTCTATTCTCTCATAATAAATGATATCAAACCCGACATTGTCTGCGGGCACTCACTTGGTGAATATTCAGCATTATACGCATGTGGCGTTCTGAACCTAAATGATGTTATCACACTTGTCAGAAAACGCGGTGAATTAATGTCATTGGCAGGCGAACGTGCACAGGGAACAATGGCTGCAGTAATAGGAATGGATGCTGATAAAATTGATAATATAATCAGTGATATTGAAGGCACAGTAATTGCAAATTACAATGGAGAATTGCAGACAGTAATTTCTGGTACATCATCAGGCATTGAACGCGCTATGGACATACTGAGCAAAGAGGGTGCAAGAAGAGTTTTAAAATTGAATGTTTCAGGCGCATTTCATTCTCCACTAATGCATTATGCTTATGATGAGTTTTCTTCATTCATTGATTCATTTGAGTTTAAAAACCCCGAAATTGATATTATCATGAATGTGACTGGCAAGATAGAAGACAATGGGGAAGCCATAAGGGGATTATTGAAAGAACAGATTATCAGTCCTGTCAGATGGACAGATACAATGAATTTATTGATAGAACAGGGAATGGACAAATTCTATGAAATAGGTCCTAAAAAAGCACTTTCAGGCATGATAAAAAGAAAAACAGACAGACCTGTAATATGTCTTGATAAGATGAATGAAATTATTGCGGAGGTGAATAATGATAAGTGAAAATAACCACATACTCATAACCGGGGGAAACCGGGGTATTGGAAAAGCCATATGCTTAGCATTTGCTAGATATAAAACTCATATACACATATGGGATATTAATGATAATGGTTTTAAGGAATTAAAGAATGAAATTGAGGCATTGGGCTCATCAGCTTATTTTTCAAAGCTTAATGTGGCATCTTACAGTGAAGTTGAAAAAGGCACTGAGACATTGCTTGAACAGGCTGGAAGCATTGATACAGTTATAAATAATGCAGGTATAACGAGGGACAATCTGCTGATGGGAATGAAAGAGGATGAATGGGATTCTGTAATATCCGTTAATCTCAAGGGCACATTCAATGTTTCAAAACATATAATTAAATCAATGATACGCAAAAGAAACGGTACTATTATAAATATAGCATCAGTTATAGGGTTAATGGGTAATAAAGGACAGGCAAACTATGCTGCATCAAAAGCCGGAATAATTGGATTCACAAAATCACTTGCAAAGGAAGTAGGCTCAAGAAATGTAAGGGTTAATGCAATTGCTCCCGGTTTCATTGAAACAGAAATGACAAGAAAATTACCTGAAGAAGTGATTAAGAATTATGCCAAACTGATACCTTTAAACAGGATGGGACAACCTTCAGAAATTGCTGACTTATGTCTATTCCTGGCATCAGATATGGCTAAATATATTACCGGTCAGGTAATAAATGTTGATGGCGGAATGTTAATGTAAAACCAAATAAAGGAGGATTCATGTCAGAGGTATTTGATTTCGTAAAGAATCTGCTCGTTGAAAACATGCAGGTGGAAGAAGGAAAGATTAATATGGACGCCAATATCATTGAAGATCTCGGTGCAGATTCCCTTGATATCATGGACATCGTAAATGATATTGAAAAACAATATGATATCACTATTCCTCAGGAGCAATATGAGAACCTGAAAACAGTTGGTGATGTTGTTAATTTTGTTGAAAGCAAAATGAAGTGATAATAATCAAACGGGATATTTCCCGTTTGATTAAATAAGGAGATCAGATGAAAAGGGTTGTAATAACCGGAATGGGAACACTATCACCATTGGGAAACAATGTTGAGGATTACTATAAGAATCTTATAAATGGTGTCAGCGGTATTGATTATATAACAAAATTTGATGCTTCAACAATGAAAGTCAAAATTGCTGGTGAGATTAAAAATTTTGTACCTGAAGATATACTTACAAAACGCGAGATACGCAGAACAGACCTAGTGACACAATATGCATTGATAGCAGCTGATGAAGCAATCAAGATGGCAAATTTGGAGAACATTGATATGGACAGAATCGGTGTCATTGTTGCAAGCGGAATAGGCGGGATTAATACATGGGAAGAACAGCATGAAATACTTCTCAATGAAAGCCCTGACCGAGTTAGCCCATTCTTCATACCAATGATGATAATCAACTCAGTCAGCGGATACATAAGCATTAAACACGGATTCAAAGGTCCTAATTATGCCATTGCCTCTGCCTGTGCTTCAGGCGGTCATGCTATTGCAGATTCATATAATCAGATCATACTTGATAATGCGGATGTAATGATATGCGGCGGCAGTGAAGCTGCCTTAACTAAACTTGCATTTGCCGGATTCATCGCGCTGCAGGCATTATCCACTAAGAATGATGAACCTCAGAAAGCATCCCGACCATTTGATGCAGATAGAGATGGATTTATAATGAGTGAGGGTTCTGGTATACTTGTTATTGAGTCATATGAACATGCGAAAAAGAGAGGAGCTGAAATACTCGGCGAAATCACCGGATATGGTTACAATGATGATGCTTTCCATATCACTGCACCTATTGAATCGGGTGAAGGCCCTGCAAAATGCATGAAACTTGCACTTGATAGAAGTAAGAGAAAACCCGAAGAAGTTCAGTATATAAATGCTCATGGAACATCAACAAAACTTAATGATCAAATGGAAACACGGGCAATAAAGACAGCTTTTAATGAACACGCTGATAATCTTCTTATTTCATCCACAAAATCCATGACAGGTCATTTGCTGGGAGCAGCATCGGCAATAGAAGCTGTTGCAACCATTATGACAATAAAAAACGGTATTGTACCGCCAACAATCAATTATGAAAAGAAAGATCCGGAATGTGATTTGAATTATGTTCCCAATGAGGCAGTTAAAAAAGATATTGACTTTGCGCTTTCAAATTCATTTGGTTTCGGCGGCCACAATGTATCATTAGCATTTTCAAAATTCAATGGCTGAAGAAAAAATATACGAATTTTTCAAACAGATCGGTATAAATATCAAAAATGCCGATCTGTTTATTGAAGCTTTGACACATAAATCATATAATGATTATGTGCATTATCAACGGCTTGAGTTTCTGGGTGACAGTATCCTCAGTTTCTTTTCAAGCGAATATCTTTTTGAATCATATGAGAATGCCAATGAAGGTGAATTATCACGAATGCGTACACGCATTGTGAGCAGAGAGGCTCTTATCAATGTATTTGATGAACTTAATTTCAATGATATACTTAAAATTAACAGAAAATCATTCTCCGAGGAAATACCGGAATCAATAAAAGCGGATATCATTGAGAGTACACTGGCTGCTGTTTATCTTGACAGTGGTATAAGGAATGCAAGAAAATATTTTAAATTCATTCTCAAGCACACAGGTGAAGTGCCGGATTACTTTTTTGCAAAGAATTTACTTCAGGAAATGGTTTTGAAAAGACATAAATATTTACCTGAATTCTCCGTTGTTTCAGAAAATGATTATTTTAATTGTAAGATATATATAAATGGTGAATATATTGCAGATGCAAAAGCAAAAACAAAAAAAGAATGTGAAAAAAGAGCTGCAGCTAAAGCATTAAATATTATGAAAAGGAGATACAATGAAGATAATAGTCTGCATTAAACAGACACCTGATACGTCACAAATGAAATTTGATGCTGAATCAAAGACAATTATAAGAGATGGTGTCGAGAATATTGTAAACCCCTTCGATCTCTATGCGGTTGAAGAAGCATTGAGAATTAAAGAGAATAATCCGGATACGCATATAACTGCTATAACAATGGGACCTCCTTCTGCTGAAAATGCATTGCGGGAAATAATATCTATGGGAATAGATGATGCTTATTTAATATCAGACAAGGCCTTTGCCGCAGCTGATACATTAGCAACATCATATACACTGTCGCAGGCAATAAAGAAATTAGGGGCATTTGACCTGATTATGTTCGGTAAGCAGGCCATTGACGGTGATACGGCTCAGGTGGGTCCTGGTGTTGCAGAATTTCTTTCAATACCACAAATAACATTTATCAGGAAAATTGAAGAATTATCAGAAAAAGAAATAACAGCTGAACGTTTGATTGAAGACGGCTATGAGGTTATAACAACATCATTACCCTGTGCTTTGACGTGTATTAAGGAACTCAATGAACCCCGTTTGCCATCCCTTCGAGGAAAAATGAAAGCAAAGAAAGCTGAAATAATCAAATGGAATGCAGAAGATATTGAAGCAGATTCCGATATGATCGGATTCAAAGGTTCTCCAACATGGGTAATCAAAGCATTTACCCCGACAATTGACAAACAGAATATCATTTTCTCCGATGAAGATGCAGGTAAAAATGTAACGATGCTTGTTGAAGCATTGAAAGCAAAACAGATTATATAGGAGTAATTATGGCTGATTTAAATGAATACAAAGGTGTGATGATATATGCAGAACACAGGCATGGTAAGATTGAACCTGTGACATTTGAACTGCTTAATAAAGGCAGAGAACTGGCATCAAAACGCAATGTTGAAACAATTGCCGCTATCATCGGCGGAGATATAGATAACATGGCAGAGGAATTAATACTAAGGGGTGCAGACAGAGTTGTGAAGGCATCGCTTGCATCATTGAATAATTATCTTTCTGTTTCATATGCAAATATTATGGCTGATATAATAAACAAATATAAACCTGAAATAGTACTTGCCGGTTCAACAACAACAGGCAGAGATCTTTTCCCTCGTGTAGCTGTAAAATTGAAAACAGGATTAACAGCGGATTGTACTGAATTGGAGATTGATGAGAAAGAGGGTAAACTTATGCAGACAAGACCTGCCGCAGGCGGTTCAATTATGGCAACTATAGTCTGTCCTAATACCAGACCCCAGATGTCCACTGTCAGACATAAAGTTTTTACAGAATTTGAAAGGGATGAATCAAGAAAAGGAATTATTGATGAATTTCAAGTATCAGAATCCATGCTCGATACAGTGACACAGTTCAAGAAGTTTGTGAAAGATGAATCTCAGACAATAAATCTCACTGAGGCTGACATCATAGTTTCAGGCGGACGCGGCATGAAATCACCCGATAATTTCAAAATGCTTGAAGAATTAGCAGCTATTATGGGAGGCGCAGTTGGTGCATCAAGACCCGTAATTGATGAAGGATGGCTTCCATATTCACATCAGGTGGGACAGACAGGCAGAACGGTTTCTCCTAAATTATATATTGCAGTAGGCATATCAGGAGCTATTCAGCACCTGGCTGGCATGAAATCATCTGATACTATTATTGCAATCAATAAAGACCCCAATGCTCCCATATTTCAGATTGCAGATTTTGGTATTGTGGGTGATCTGTTTGAAGTATTACCTGTTCTTATAAAAGAGATTAAAAAATAGACTGATTGCCATTGAAACTAATAATATATTTTTACATATAAAAATATATTATTAGTTTCTTAATGCTAAGGTCTGCATCAATTCGCCCCTATGAATAACAGATGCTGTAAACATGGCATTATCATATGATGCCGGCAGTTCAATGCGAATCATTGAAAATGGTTCAATTGATAAATCATTAACAACATATTTCTTTATAATGTCCCCCGATCCCATATCAATGATTTTATAAACTAGTTGCACTCCATCAGTTTCTTCTTTTGGATTCCATAATCTCAGAATAACCTTGTTATTATCATTAAAAAAATAATCAGCCACTTCCGGGGAGAAGGAAGTAAGGGAGGAGGGAGGTGAAATGGAATGTATAGAAGTGGCTGTTAATTTATTATCCGGGAAAATTATACTGACTGTTAATGAACCTGATGCAGTCCCTGCTATTGCCTTTATTACAAATAATGTTGCAATGATTGAGAACAAAATAAATTTTTTCATTTTTCTACTCACTTTTTCATATCATTAATGCATATGTTGTGCCAAGTGTAAGCCATCAAATACGTGCAACATACCTCAGCTGAAATTGTTTTATTTATGAGTAAAGAATGACAGTGTAATTAAAAAGAGTCATATTCCCATATACAATAATTATAAAAAATTCATTCAACAGCAGTTTAGGCATGCCATTTTATATCTATTTACAAATCACTATTATTAAGTAAAATGGTTAAAAAGGAGATTTATGGATAAAGCAATAAAAATATTTAATATATTCTCTGATAAAACAGTCATTAGGATTTACAAGATGCTTACTAAGAAAATGCTCACACCCCGGCAGATTGCTGATATTATGGAATCAGATATTGAAATAGTGAATATGCACATAGAATCCCTTGTTCAAGCTGAAATTATAAAATTACTTCCAGGTCCTGAAAAAACATACTTTGCAAAATCTCAATCAGCAATATTTGATAAATATGCTAAATCAGTGACAGAACTCATAAATAAATGGTTTAATCAGGATGAATGTATTATTAATGATTTTTACAGGATGAATAAATTAAAGGGTAAATGAAAAAGATATCTATTGCTGGTCCTGAATTAAAAGACATACTTAATTCAGAAAATGCCAAAAATCAAATAGTTGAATTATTCAATGAAATGCATCCATTTGAGATATTCTCCCTTATTGAAGGTCTTGAAACACATGAAATAAGTCAGATTATCGAATATCTCAGATTCCCAAGAGGTGCACAGATATTTGAATATTTTGATGATGATGACAGGGAGGAGATATTTCATCATTTCAAGAGGAATGACATGATAACAATGATAGAAGAGATGTCATCTGATGAACGAGTGGATCTCTTGAAATCCCTTGATGAGAATCTCGTCAACACATTGATGCCTCTCATTGCTCAGGCAGAAAGAAATGATATCAAAAAACTCTTCCATTATGAGGAAGAAACTGCTGGTGCAATAATGACAACTGAATATGCATCTCTGCCTGAAAATATAACTGTTATCAATGGATTGACTCAATTAAAAAAGATTGCTCCTGACAAAGAAACAATATATTCGATATTTGTTATTGATGAACATAGAATACTCAAAGGTGTACTATCATTGAAGAAGCTGATAACATCACGCGATAATCAGAAAATATCAGAAATAATGAATAAAGATTTTGCATATGTGCGTATTGATGATGATCAGGAAGCAGTATCTAAGGTTATGGCAGATTATGACCTTATTGCATTGCCTGTATTGGATGCTCAAATGCATTTACTGGGAATCATAACAGTTGATGATATTGTTGATGTTGTTATTGAAGAAGATACAGAAGACTTTTTGAGACATGGTTCTGTGTTTGAGGGCGAGACTGATTATCTGTCTTCAAACCCATTCTCACTGGCAAAACAGAGGATTATCTGGCTTCTGCTATTAGTTCTGGTTGGCTTTGTTTCCGGCTATGTAATGGAACTCAAGGAGGATGTGCTTCAATCAGTCATTGCACTGGCATTCTTCCTTCCGCTGCTTAATGGTTCTGCAGGGAATGCAGGTACACAGTCATCCACAATAGTTATAAGGGGTCTTGCAACAGGTGAATTGGATTTCAAGCATATTGGTGAAATAATGATGAAGGAGATTGCAACAGGCAGCATTATCGGTATATTGCTGGGTATTGCAGCAGGACTTAGGGCAATTATAATGAATAATGACTTTAGGCTTGCAATAACAGTATCATTGTCCATGCTCATTGTTGTAACAACAGCCAATATATTGGGTGCATTTTTCCCTCTTTTCTTTAAAAAGATACGCCTGGATCCTGCACTTATGTCAGCACCATTTATCGCTTCAATCATAGATATATTATCCATATTCATTTACCTGACAATTGCCGGTTATATGTTCGGCATACATTAATCAATTTCATATATACACAATCCAATGTGTAATGATTAAATGACTTGACATGTTATCATTACATACACTCTAAACACATCAAATAGCGATACTTGCAGAGCAGTGTAACAATTTCATTGCATTTTGCGATTCATTATACTATAATTCAATACATTATGTATGTGTTATACTGTAACTTATACATGGCACTCCAATTGCTTATTATTATACAAATGGAGGTGTAATGAATGTGACAATTATTGATGATAATAAAACCCTAACTGATGCAATAAAGGTTTCTCTGGAGAATTACAAACCTCAATGGAGTATTAACATATTCAATGATGGCGTTTCAGCACTTGAGTCAATACCCACAGATCTGCCTGATATTATGTTTATTGATATTACATTACCCGAGATGTCCGGATTGGATATACTCAAGGAAGTTAAGAGTATTGACAAGGACATTCAGGTTATCATGATAACGGCCTATCCCACAATTGATAATATCAAAACAGCATTGAGATATGGTGCATTGGATTTTATACAAAAACCTGTACATATGAAAGACATTGTTTCTGTATTACAGACAGCAACTGATAAGAGACAGCTATTGCTTGATTCAAGGGAAGTGATTGCCAATCTGATAAAATCAAAGGAAGATGCCATTGAGACAAGTGATATGTTTTCATTACTTGACAGGACATTGATGATAGACAATTTTCAGAAAAAAACAATGAATATTAATAATGTAAATGAATTTATTGAAACATCTGTGAATGAGTTAAAGATCATTTTCAATACACCTTATGTGTATTTCTACTTAATTGAGGATGATAAACCTATGAGAGTGAATTCTGTCAGTTCATTTAATGACAGCAAAGCGGATAAATTTATTGAAGCTCATAATGAAGAAATAGCCGGTTCCAGCAGAATGAATATAAGTGAAAGGGATATTATTGGATATATTAGATTTGAAAAGCTCTATTTTGGATTTATTTATATTTATAGAGATTTTGATTTCAAAGCCCGTGAGATGGAAATACTGTCAACAACTGCATTATACTCAGCACTAAAATTTAAAAAAATCAATGTTATGCGCAAGACTGATTCCCATATAGGCACACTTATACTAACATTGATTACATTGTCCAATATCAAAGATACTGATTTCAAGCATATTGTGGAATTATCGGGAAAAATTTCTGTCAAGTTTTCTGAATTCCTGAAACTGGATATTGATGCTATTGAAGAGATACGGTATGCTTCATTTCTCTATCATTATCTTAAAGCGGAAAATAATGCATTTGATATTGAATCATTTTCAAAAATCATTGAGCATATGCTTTGCGAACCATCTGAAATAGATATGATGGATTTTGAAAACACAATATCCTCAAAAACAGATCAAATAGTTTTGCTTCAGAAATTAATTAATATAACAAGTTATATTGATGAACATTTTGATGGAACAGGGAAACGGGAATTCAAAGGTGAAAAAATACCCTTTGAAAGCCGGATATTGGCAATAACAACTGCTTTTTCAACTATATTCCTTTCAGATATTAAGAATGGAAAGGTAGATATTAAAAAAATTGTGGAGAATATGTACAAATTGTGTAACAAGCATTTTGATGGTGAATTATTATATAGATTTTCACAATTTATTGATGAATGCAGCAAAGATGCTCAGTTAATGATTAAAGTAAATGGAGGTATAAAGTGATTAATTATATTATTACGGAAAATGCTGACATTGTCTATGATGGGTGCAATTGGCGTATTTCATCTGCTATCAACAGCATTGAGAATGCAAGCCAAATCATTGTAGATAATGAATATATATTGAAGCATAAACTCAATATAACGGAATTATCAGAGAGATTCGGGGATAAGCTGAATATCATTAATATTGATATAATAAAAAATATCATTTTGAAAAGTGATTGTAGATTAAATAATGCATATCAATCCATTCTCATTGATGATAAGCAGTTTTTACTTACATCTGAATTGTCAAGAGGGGTCAATCACTATTTTCTTAATATTATTACATCAATCATTCTTCAGCTGGATATGATGAAGATGGATGATCTCACCCCGGCATTAATGAAAGGTGTCTTATCAATGGAGGAATCAATTGTTGAGATTGTTGATATAATCAAGAAAATGCGAGAGCTGAAATATTGTGACTTAAATGAAACGAGTTTCAGTTCAGTCAATGAGGAAACAGTTGACCAATTAATCGTTTTGAAGGATTATCTGAATACACATCATACAAAGCTGACATTTTCAGGCACCATAGATGAAGATTTCAGCGGAAAGAAATATATGCTGCGTTCATGTTTTCTCATAATGATTTTATTTTTGTTTCATTCATTTCATGATAAGAAAAATTATTTGAATGTTCACTTAAGCAATGATAAGGAAAACTTGAGTCTATTATATTCCATAAGAAACAGTGAAGAGAAGGTTGATATCAGTAAGAGCAGCAAGGTAGACAAAAGCAAACTGACAAATCCTCAACAGATAGTGTACTGGGAAATTCTTGAATATGAGTTAAAAGAGATTAATGCAGATTATTTCATTAATTATACAGAAGATAAAATGGAAATCCTTGTATTAATACCATTGAGAAAGGAGAGTTGAGATGAATAAATTAAAGATATTAGTTGTTGACGATGATGAAAAAATAAGGAATTTAATAGTAAATATTCTTGAATCATCTAATTATGATCCCATATCAACAGATAGCGCCGAAACTGCACTTGGCATGATACAGGAAACAACATTTGATTTGGTGCTGCTTGATGTTAAATTGCCTGATAAATCGGGCATTGATATTATCCCTGATATCATGCATTTCCTTCCGGCTGTTCCCATTATTGTTATCACTGGCTATGCAGTTATTAATGATGCTGTAAAAGCAATACGTATGGGAGCATTTGATTATTTACAGAAACCCTTTAAAACAAAGGAATTGCTTCTCTCCATTGACAAGGCGCTGAGATGGAAAAATGTTGTTGAAGAAAATAAGAATCTGAAACAGGAAATTTCGGGCAAATACAATTATAAAGGTATTATAGGTAAGAGTAAGCAGGTGAAAGTTATAATTGATACAATTAAACAGATATCAGATACAGATGTAAATATACTGCTTACAGGAGAAAGCGGAACAGGAAAGGATCTTGTAGCAAGAGCAATACACTATTCCGGTATCAGGAAAGAACAGCCATTTGTGCCTGTAAACTGTTCATCATTGCCGGACAATCTGCTGGAAAGTGAATTATTCGGCTATAAGAAAGGCGCATTCACAGGTGCTTATCAGAACAAGGATGGCTTGTTTAAAGTAGCAGATAATGGAACTATATTTCTTGATGAGATAGGTGATATGCCGCCTAATCTACAGGCAAAGATACTTAAGGTACTTGACTCGGGTGAATTTATACCATTAGGCAGTACAAAAACCATTAATACTAGGGCAAGGATCATATCTGCCACAAATAAAGATTTCAGCAATATGATTGAAACAGGTCAATTCAGGGAAGACCTCTTCTATAGAATCAATGTAGTAAATCTGCATATCCCGCCCTTGCGCGAGAGAAGGGAAGACCTCATGCTGCTAATAGATCATTTTGTTGAGAAATTCGCTTTGAAATTGAAGAAAGATGTCACTGGAATGACACCTTCAACACTGGAAACACTGCTTCGATATTCATGGCCAGGTAATGTGCGCGAACTGGAGAATGTGATTGAGAGCAGCTGTGCACTTACTCAGGATAAACTCATAGATATTAAGGATTTACCGGGTTCATTATTCAAATTCCACTCGACACATACTGGCAATGTAATACCAATTGATAAGACATTAAAGGATACTATTGATGATTATGAGAAGAAGTATATTGCTGAATTGATAAAATTCAGCAAAGGAAATGTATCTAAAGCAGCCGAGATTGCAGATATTGCAAGACAGAATATGCATCTGAAATTAAAGCAATATGAAATAAATGCATCAGATTTCAGAAAACGTAATTAATCATTAAGTGAGATTTGTCAGGGCGGACATTGGCGCCGCCCTGATATGCATTTGATTATTTATTTATTTATTTATTTATTTATTTATTTTTTTTTTTTTTTTATTTCTTTCTTTATCACTAGCCTACCAGCTACCAGCTCACCAGCCACCAGTCTTCCCCCAGGTCTTGACATTATCCTGCATACCGAATCAATGGTACTGCATAAACGCTTAGAGGCATGCCTGGATATATATCTTCAACCTGCGGGAAGGGGTTGAAGTGACAAGTGTGTTTGATTCTTTATTTATTTATTTATTTATTACCAGCCACAAGCCACCAGCTTACCAGCTACTATTTTACCAGCCACTATTTTACCAGCTCACCAGTCCACCAGCCACTATTTTACCAGCCACCAGCTCTTTTTATCCATATTGCAAATTTGGAAATAATCTATAAAATAATGCTATGCAGAGAGCATATAATGAGAATTGGAATTCCATCAGAATATCAATATTATTAAGGAAAATTCGTATAAAACTCATCACAGGTGATATGAATGACGTAAAGGATATGCTTGATGAAATCAAATACAATGATATTTGGTTATCAGATAGGTATAATCATTCCGTATATTTGATGTTGAAGGGTGAATCCCATAGAAACAATGGCTCATATAAAGAAGCATATGATGCATTTATAGCTGCATCGGAATTGAAGAATGAAATAGATGATGAAACAGGTTATGCATCATGTATGATGAATGCCGCAACAATGCTTAAACGATTAGGTGATTATGATTTGGCTATCAAGTATTATAATATAGCTTTGTCTATATACATGAATCATAATCAGAGATTGAAATATGCCAATACATTATTAAATATATTTTCACTAATGATTCAATCTAATCCCGAGGAAATTGATGTCAATCAATTAATGACTCTTGAGACGACATTCATTGAATACAAAGTTAATCGATCGCTGGCTATATATTATGAGATGATGGCTGATTATCACCATAAGATTGGTGATAATCATTTATCTCAGAAATATCTTGATAAGGGAATGCATACTGCTAAGGAATCAAATCTTATATATACATATGCAAATCTACATCTTAAAAAGGGTGTATTCAATTATCTTTCAGGCAATAGAAAAAGGAGTGTAGAGGACTTCTCGGAAGGATTGAATATACTGAATAATTATGAAGGTTATCAACAATTAAAGATATTGCTTAATTATAATATTGCTGATGTTTACAATGAACTTAATGATAAACAAAGAGCATTGAATTATTATCAATATGTTTATGAGAATGATATAAATAAATCTGATATGTTTGAAGAAGCAGAAACATTTATTAAACAATATAATAAGGAGGAAAAATGAATTATCTGGTAATCTCACCCATGCATAACAGCAATTATCTTGTACAGGTGATGAATGATAATCAATACTCTGCTCTTAAAAAAGCAAATGTGATTGATGAAAATGCTTCAGTGTATGAAACAGATAAAAGCACACCTGATCTGGCACAAATGGGAATGATAGGAATGAAATCAGAAGCTGAAATCATTCAATTTATCAAGGACAATAATTCTGAGATAACACATATTGAAGGCCCCCCCTTTGACGACGGTTCAGGAGATACTGACTGATAGAATCTTACCTGCCGCTTTCATTGCGGCTAAATAAAGCAAAAAAACAATACAAGGGCGAATGTGCAGTCGCCCTTGTCGATATTTCCGGATTCACGGCATTATCAGAAACATTGGCATATAAAGGCAAACAAGGTGCCGAAGAACTGACAATGATAATAAATGGCATATTTGCTGTCTTTATAGACATAGTAAGACAATGGGGCGGGGAGATTATACACTTCAGCGGTGATGCCATATCAATAATTGTATATAAAGATGATTTCCCGGATTATAAATCTCGTTCAATAATGATTGCCTATGAATTAAGCCGATATGTAAAGGAACATAATATAATATATACACAGGATGGAACATTCTCCATATCCGTACACTGCGGATTATCTTCAGGTACAATCAACAGGGAAATAATTGATTATAATAAACAGGTAGAATTCATTTATTATGGTATTTTGATGAATAGGGCTGCAGTGCTCCTGGATAAAGCACAAAAGGGAGAGATTGCATTGGATAAATCATTCAGTGAATGCGAATGTTCATTTACAATAAGAGATGATTATATCATACTAAACAGAATTGAATACTCTCTGGAGCATACTGATGCAGAAAAACAGGCTATAAGAGATGATGTTAAATACAATAATTCGCCTATTGATAAAGACAGCATGCTTCTTAGCTCACATAGAAATATTATAATTATCTTTATCAATATTCTTATTGAAGAAAATCAGATAAGCAGAATACTGCTTAATCAATATCTTTCAATTATTAACCGTTTCAATGCATATCATGATAAGTTTGATTTTGCACATACAGGCATTAAATCCATGATTGTACTGGGTGCTCCAAAGGCAGCACATGATATGGAATTGAAGGCATTATATTTAATCAAAAGCATAAAATCACTACTTAACAAAAATAATGTTAATCATAGAATCGGCGTGCATTCAGGTCATGCATTCTGCTGTATTATTGGGAATGAATTGCGCAGTGAATATACTGTTATGGGTGATACAGTGAATACTGCTGCCCGGATTATGGCAATGACAGAAAACAATCATATGCTGATAAGCGGCAGCCTCTATGATATTGTAAGCAAGAATATATCCCTGCAGAGCAGTAAGAATATTACACTGCGAGGTAAGCAGCAGAGCAATGAATTATATGAGTTTGATGGTAGTATAATGCCCCGTATGGATGATTATTGGACAAAAGTGGCATTTATAGGAAGAAAAGAGGAATCCGATACTGCACTTAAACTCTTACAGCAGACTATAGAAGGTAAAGTAAATGGTTTGTGTATCTCCGGACAGTCCGGAAGCGGCAAAACAATGTTTATAAAACATATTATCGAAAAACTCGAAGCAAGGGCAGTACCTATAATTATCAAATGCAGCGAATTCAACAGCAAGACATATTTATCATCATTGTGGGATATATTGACAGTCATATCTGCAAAAAAAATAAACAATGCAGATGATATACCGGAATACATATTATCAACCATATCTCTAAAATCCCGAGAGATAATCAGTGAATATTTTATTGAGTCAGATGAAAAACATAGTGATGATAATATATTGCTGTATAGTGCATTATCCGAGGTGCTGGATAAATATTTCAGCGAATATCCTCTTATAATAATTATTGATGATTATCAATGGATAGATGACGGAACAGCCGGATTTATTGAATATTACAGAAATGACATGTCTAGAAAAGCAAAATTGATTATTCTATCCACATCGGATGCATCGCATTATCACGGATTCAATCATATAACATTAAAACCCTTTAGCGGCGGTGATATAGATGCACTCATTATTGGTAAATATCATTCAAATGAGATCGCCAGACAACTAACGGATATGCTGCTCAACAATTCAGACGGTAATCCGCTCATAATCAATGATATATTGAGTATGCTTGAAGAAAATAGATGTATTGAAAAACATAATGAGCATTATAGAATACATCTGGACAGAGTTAATGCATATATAACAAGCAATACTCAGTCATTCCTCAGCGCTTTTCTTGACACATTAGAGAATGACGCCCGTTATGTGATATCTGTATTATCCTTATTCGGTGACAGATTGAGTAAAGAAGAATATTCATTACTGACAGGCAGACCCTATATATCAAGTGAGCATTTGCCTCAAAGACATATCATATTTGAAGGGAATTATATGTCATTCAGGAATGATATTACACGCAGGGCAGTGTACAATACATTACCATATTCCTTTAAGGAAGATATGCATTACCGGATACTGCAATTAATTGAAAAGAGCATTCTAAAGAGAAATCGGGAATTTGTTATCAATCATCTCATTATGTCAAAACAGTATGAAAAGGCATTACCATTATGTATTGAATCGGCTGAAGAAAATAAGGATATATGCGCATATAAAACGGCCCTATTCTATTATGACATGGGCCTTGAATGCCTCTCACATATGGATGATCCCAAGGATGATATTCTAAAATTATTCAGAAAGGATATATAGAATTATTTATAATAATCTATATCCTATATATAATGGATGCCATTTACCAATTATGCCTTGACAAATAATTACAAAATTATAAAATTATCATAATAAGCGAAAAATTGAAGGGAAAATGAAAAGCGAATCAGTTTTTATATTCTCAAATCATGATCTCACCCCAGAGGAAATTAAAATAGTGGAGGGGGAGAGTTGACGTACAAAGGAAAAAGTACAAAGTCGGTCATATTTCTTCATGCTAGACAGAGATCCGCCTCAGGAGGATACAAAGGGGAGAAATAAAACTGAAGTACAACGAATAAGGGAATAAGAAAGAAATATGAGATTTATAAGAAAATCAAATCCTCTTGACAATATGAGTAAAAGTAATATTATTATCATAGTCGGCCGAGACAGTTGTAACACGACTGGTGAAAACTCTGTTTTCCTCGGTTGACTTTTTTATTTGGAGGGGGTATGCATCTAATTTATGTTGACGAATCTGGTGACGATGGCTTATCATCTGGGGCATCTGATTATTTTGTTAGATGTGGTTTAATACTTCATGATAGAAAATGGAGACGAATCAATAACAATGTAGTTAACTATAGGAAATCGAAAAAAATACCAATTGATGTTGAAATCCATGCGACAGATATAAAAAGAGGGAAATCTAAAAAAAGATCAGGCGGAAAGAGAAAACTAATCTGTAATTGGTGGGGTAAGCATTTTAAAAAAGTAAATGAAAGAATTAATGAATTAGAACGGATTTGTAATTTAATTAATAATTCAGACATTACCTTAATATTTGTAGCAATTGATAAGGCAAAAATAGATAGAAATAAAATCGAGAAAAATACTATTAAGAATCGCTCTTGGGAATATTTGATTGAACGAATAAATTTATTTCTAATTTCTCAAGAAGATAAGTGCGGAATGATAATCTCTGATGCTATTGAATCTAATATTGAGAGTGAACATAGAAATTTTGTTAAAGCCCTAAAAAGGAAGTCCAAGCATATTAATCCTGAACAGTTTATTGAGACAATATTATTTGAGCCATCAGAATCATCTAATTTGCTCCAATTGGCTGATGTAGCATCTTATTCATTTTTCAGACATATTAATTATAACGATTCGACCTACTTTAATCATTTGAAATATAGAGTTTTTGAGTTTGATGATCCAAGAGAGAGAAATTCGGGAATAAAGATATGGCCAGAATAAAAATAATAATCGAATATAGTCAGTATTGATCAGAGTCCCCAAACCGGGGCACAAAAATACAAAAAAATCAATCAGTTTCAAGACGCATATTTTTAAGTTGCAGGGAAGTCATGGATCCCGCATCAGGTGCGGTGTAACCCTCACGAGGCGGAAGTAAAAAACATGTGTCCAATATATGATGCATCCGAGACATGTCAAGAAAGTTGTGTAAAAAATGAATCAAGAATCATAAGGCAGTTCTCCATACAGGTTCACAGAGAGTTGCCTGAGATAGTGTAAGTGCATTTTATTTATTCTTATCCGTTTTTCCTATTTACTTTTAGCGGCTTTTGATTATGATACATTATTATGACAATTATAAGAAATTTCTCTATTATAGCGCATATAGACCATGGCAAATCAACACTGTCTGACCGTCTAATGGAAGAAACGGGATTCAAGAAAGTGGGTGAATTATCCGAGCAATCATTGGACAGTATGCAGGTGGAACGTGATCACGGCATCACTGTTAAAGCACATCATGTGCGAATAGGGTTCAAATGGAAAGGTGAAGATGTCATCTTTAATTTGATTGATACCCCTGGTCATGTCGATTTTTCATATGAAGTTTCCCGTTCCATGGGTGCCTGTGAGGGAGCTATTCTGCTTATAGATGCTACACAGGGCGTTGAAGCACAAACCATTAGTCATCTGCATGAGGCACAGAAACATAATTTACCAATTATACCTGTACTGAATAAGATTGATTTACCTGCTGCTGATATAGAATTGAGCGGAACAGAAATTGTGGAATTACTCAATTGTTCTGAGAATGATATCTTACTTGTATCATCAAAGGATGGTACAGGTGTTTCCGAATTAATAGATGAGATTATCAGCAAATTTCCATCCCCGAAAATGGATAATGAAAAGCCGCTCAAAGCAATGATTTTTGATTCACATTATAATTCATACAGGGGTGCTATACCATTTATTCGGGTATTTGACGGAATGGTTAGAAAAGGCGATAGGGTAGTATTCCATCACACAGGGGATGTCCATGAAATATCCGAAGTCGGTGTTTTTGTGCCTGAAATGAAACCTACTGAATTCCTTTCTGCAGGTGATGTGGGTTATATTGTTTGTTCTATAAAAAATTTAGATGAGATAAATGTTGGGGATACTGTTTATATAAAGGGAATGACTGTTGAACCATTTGAAGGCTATAGGGAAGTTAAACCAATGGTATTTTCAGGTTTTTATCCATCATATAGTGAAGATTATGAAAAATTAAAGGATTCACTGGGGAAATTAAAACTAAATGATGCTTCTTTCTCATTCATACCGGAGAATTCACAGGCATTGGGTTTCGGGTTCAGATGCGGCTTTCTTGGACTTTTACATATGAGAATTGTGCAGGAGCGTTTAGAAAATGAATTTGATGTATCTATTGTTGCCACAATGCCCAATGTTGTTTATAGGGTTACTGATGCTTCAGGCAAGGAAAGGTATATTGATAATCCTGCTCTTATGCCAGATATATCACATGATATCACAGTTGAAGAACCATTTTTAAAATTGGAGATATTTACCCCTCCTGAATATATAGGTTCAATGATGAAACTCTCACAGGAGAGAAGAGGTGAGCAGATTCAAGTAATGTATATTGCCAATAAGAGGGTATTAATGGAGTATGAGATACCTATGTCAGAGGTAATATTTGATTTCTTTGACAAATTGAAGACATTATCAAAGGGATATGCATCAATGGATTATCAGATGATTGAATATAGGAAAGGGGACCTTGTGCGTCTGGATGTACTTGTCAATGATATGCGTGTTGATTCATTGTCTGCAATTGTTCATAGGGATAATGCATTCTTCTATGGTAATAAATTAGCAAGGAAATTGAAAGATACCATTCACAGACAATTATTTGAGATCAAGATTCAGGCAGCTGTGGGAAGTAAGGTAATTGCCAAAACCGTTGTAAAAGCCTTGAGGAAAAATGTTCTGGCAAAATGCTATGGCGGAGATATAACCAGAAAAAGAAAATTATTAGAAAAACAGAAAGCAGGAAAAAAGCGGATGAAAAGTGTTGGTAAAGTGGAAATACCTCAGGAAGCTTTTCTCGCTGCCTTGAGTATTGATGATGACTGATAAAAAAAGATATATGCTCGCATTGATTCTCTCAATATCTGTTCTGATACTATTACTTATTAATTCCATAATAACACCATATACAGTCAAGGGTATCTCAATGGAGGGAACATTAATGAAAGGTGATGTTCTGCTTGCTCTTAAAGTAAACAATATTCCATTTATCAATAATAATTATCAAACATGGAAAAACAGGATTCTTATTCTACATACAGAGAACAGCAGAATTATCAAACGCTGTGTAGGGATTCCTGGGGATACATTGATATTTAATACAGATCATATTAATGATTCAATATTTGTTAAGCATAATGAGATATTTGTATTGGGAGATAATTGGAACAATTCGGCTGATTCTCGTGAATATGGGTGTTATGATGTATCAATGGTTGAAGCAATGCCGGTATTTATTTACTTTTCATATAATAATGGCTTCAGAACAGGACGTATAGGTATAGTACAATGAAATTGTTTATAAATGCAGGCGAAACACCGTTAAATAGACGAATAAATCAATTTATCAAACATGGCAAGAGCGGTTATATTAAACAGAACAATACCAGATATATTATATTTGATTGCGGCAAGATAAGTGATTGTCTATTTGATGATAAATCAGCCGAATCAGATGTGATAGAGTGTTTCAGCACACTTGAGCAAGGCAAGATTGAGCTTTCTGTTGAAACGCCTGATAGTAAAGAAACAAATACCAAAATTCCCTATCTAATTGATTACATTATATTGGATAAACACAGACAATATATCTCTGGCAATGCAGACCTTGAGAAGATGCTTATACGTATAATAAACACATTGGATGAGGATATCTTGAGTTCATTGAACTGGGATTTTGATACATTCTTTATATCAGGTAAACTGCGTAAAATCGGTATATTTATGGAGCAGCATAATATCATGCTCTGCATATTTGATAAGAAAGCCACATTATCCATAATCAAACGAAAGATTAAGTATCTTCTGCAATGAACGGTATTTATATACATATACCATTCTGCAAATCTAAATGCAATTACTGTAATTTTGTCTCAGACACATATAATCATATAGATGAGTATTTCAAACAGTTGAATAATGAGATTAACAGCAGACCCATGTATTTTAATGATATACATACTATATATATTGGAGGCGGGACTCCCAGCTCAGTGCCCACTCATCATTTAAGGGATATTATGCATTCATTGAACAGTATTTATAATATGTCAACACTTGAGGAATTCACTGTAGAAATGAACCCTGATACAGTAAATGAAGAAAATCTGAAGGCTTACATAGATATGGGGGTCAATAGGATATCTATTGGCATTCAATCATTTGATGATAAAATACTGGATTATTTAGGCAGGATACATAGTGTTGAAACAGCCATTAATGCCGTTTTGATGGCAGATAAATATTGCAATAATATCAGTATTGATATTATTTATTGCATTCCATCACATAGACAAACATTTGATTTGATATCCAAATTGCCCATTAAACATGTTTCAGCATATATTCTGCAGATTGAAGAGGGAAGCGTGTTCGGCAGCATGGGCATTGAAGATACATATCTTGATCATGAAGAATACATGGATATGCTTTCAATATTAAATGATAATAAACTAAACAGATATGAAGTGAGCAATTTCTCACTAAATGATTATCAATCAAAGCATAATTCCATATATTGGAATAGAAGCGATAAATACATCGGTTACGGCGTTTCAGCTGCTTCCTTTGATGGTAAAACCAGATATAATAATAATGATGATTATTCCACATATCTTACGAATCCATTATTAAGCTCTGCCGAATCACTGACAGGGGAACAGGATATATTGGAAGAATTCATGCTTGGACTTAGGACATTAAATGGTCTTAATACTGATATTTACAATATTACGGATAAAGAATTACTTAATGATTTAAATAATAGGGGACTCATAGAATTATTACCTGACAGGATAATTGTCAGTGATGAGGGTTTTTTGTTACTTAATGGAATTATCAGTATACTCTATGAATCATATATGAAACAGATCAGAGCATGAATCATACGGAGCAATGGAGAATATGGTATCCGGGAATTCAATCTCCAATTGACTGATGGATTGGGATTGGACAATCTGAGGTGAATTGGAATTCTTTGATAAGTGAACAAATAATACCTGTTTCAAGCGTTTAGTATGCACCTGAGTTAGGGCATCATATGCCTGAATATTGGAGAGATGGCCTCTCTTGGATGCTATTCTTGTCTGTAGAATCTTAGGATAACCCGAGAGACGCAGATGCTGCTCAGAATAATTACTCTCTATTGCTATGAAATCCATATCTTTCATCTGTTCCATCATAT
The DNA here is from genome assembly GCA_964544145.1 of uncultured Bacteroidales bacterium. GTDB lineage: Bacteria > Hydrothermota > 32-111 > 32-111 > 32-111 > CAZJAT01. The sequence goes on from CAZJAT010000009.1 coordinate 68,868, forward strand.
TAATACTCAGATGTCCTGTATCAGTTATAAGGGATAATCGACTATCATTATGTTCCAGAATAAATGCATTTGTTGGAATATCATGATGTGCCTGTATTGGCTTTACAAGGAAATCGGCAATATAGAATGAATCATCATTATTGAATGTTATTATATCTGCTTTATATGTGCTTAATCTGCGAGCATTTACCTCATTACATACAATAAATGCCTCTGTATTGTTAAGTAATGCCTGCAGGCCCTTTATATGATCTGAATGAACATGTGAAATGAGCACATAATGCACATTATTAAGTGTCAGTCCATGAGCAGCAAGACCTGATTTTATCAGGTGCAGGGGAATCCCTGCATCAATAATCACTATATCATTGGGATTTTCATAAACAGCATAGGCATTTCCACTTGATGATGATGCAAATGAAAAGAATTTCATATACATAAGTCCCGTATTAATAGGCGCTTACTCTTCGCACATATAGAGGACATAATATTATGTAAACTTGGGCTTAACAATGTATCGATTATGCGTGTTATATCATGTATATATCTTAATGTGTGTCTAACTGTATTGTATTTAATATATGTTATGTTATCTAAGTGTTTTATTTTGCTTACTTTGCCTGATTTTATGCAAAAATATAATATAGATATTGTATATTGATTCTCTGTATTCAACCTGCTGGTGGCTATATCATGTAACTGTTGTATCATGCTTCTTTATATTCAACCTTTATTGTGGTAATATTATGAAACTATTCTGTTATATTTTTCTGTATTAAAACCTTTTTAGAAGCATTATCATATATCTTTGTTCGCAATCTATATGCGTCTATATTATGTAAATGTCCTATTAAGTTTCTTTATGTTATGACCTTATGTAGCTCTATGTTATGTAAATGTTCTATTATACTTTTTTGCGTTCTTTTTTATGCGTTTATACTATGTAAGTGTTCTATTATATCTCTTTGTTCGTAATCTTTATGTGTTTATATTATGTAAATGTTGTATCATACTTTTTTATGTTCTACTTTATGTGGTTATGTTATGTAATGTTTTATTATTCTTTTTA
>CAZJAT010000010.1:0-32558 GCA_964544145.1 uncultured Bacteroidales bacterium
ATAAACAATCAAATCAAATGTATGTGTAATGTATCCTTACCGCAGGTTGAAGACATATATCCAGGCATGCCTCAAAGCGTTTAAGCAGTAACATTGATTCGGTATGCGGGATAATGTTGAGACCTGGGGGAGAATGGTGGCTGGTGAGCTGGTAAATTAGTAGCTGGTGAGCTGGTGACTGGTGGCTGGTGAGGGATAATAAAGAAATAAATAAAAAATCACATGCACATGTAATATGTCCGTACCGCAGGTTGAAGACATATATCCAGGCATGCCGGAAAGAAGTAGCTGGTAAGCTGGCGGCTGTATTGTAAAGAAGATAAATCATGTTAATATTAATGAACAGCGAATAATATCAAGAATTCTGTAACAATACAAATATCCAAGCGTATTATTGATTACACCGCTAAAGGAGGTTTTAATGAATACAAACAATATGCAGCAAAATATAAAGAATATAATCATTCTTGTAACAGGATTGGCATTAATATTCTTTCCATGTCTTCTGCTCAATCAATGTGCAAACATTGTATCTAAAGTACTAATATAACGGAGGTTGCAAATGAAGAAAATATTAATAATATTCATGATCATATTAATATGCTGGGCCATATCTGCTGAAGAAATATATAAAAAAGGAAATTACTATTATGAAATAACAACTGAGACAATAAGCGATATCGCTTCGTTTGAAATATTAACGCGTAATGGCAATATATATATAGATAAATGGTCAAAGGATTTTATTGAAATAGAGTGCATCAAACGTTCAAAAAATGAGTATGAACTCAAGGATGCAGATATATCAATAACCCAAAATGGTACAAAAGCAGTAATTGAATCAATATTTAAGAAAGCAATCATCAAGGATCTTTCCATTGATTTCAATCTAAAAATTCCAAATAGTGTAACAGTTAAATTTGCAGGTACAAAGAATGGCAATGTGTCTATTAATTACTCCAATGGGGATACAAAGGTTATTACAAGTAATGGTAATATACACGCAAGTCATATTCAAGGTGCCATGACAGCAGAAACAAGCAATGGCAATATAGATATTGATGCAGAAAGCATAAAATCATTATCATCTTCAAATGGTAATCTTAACATAAATATTGAAAAAATAGATGCAGATACAAAAATAAAAACAAATAATGGAAATATCCATCTTTTTATAGAACAGATGCCCAATATAAGTGCTCACATTGAAACAGAGAAAGGCTCAGTATTAACTGAGGGATTTGAACCTGAATATTCATTTAATTCAAAATCAAAACAAATATTTTCTATTAAAAATGGAAAATACTCATTAAAGATATTCTCAAAAGTAGGAAACATTATACTCTCTACAGAATAGAACAATTCTACTCTTCTGACAGGATTAGATATAGAGCCCGTTTAATAAAACGGGCTTTATTTAATATATGCATGCACCATAAGTCATATTGACATAATAAAATAATTTCATATAATATCTTGAACATTGGAGGATTAGTCTAATGGTAAGGCAGCGGATTTGAAATCCGCCGGGTTTGTAGCCCTTGGGGGTTCGAGTCCCTCATCCTCCGTATAATTAAGCCGCATAATTATGCGGCTTTTTTTATTAAGGTTGATGAGGGACTCGAACAGCGAACATAGTGAGCATAAATCTTTGATTTAACCCTTCAGGGGTTTGTTGACGGGCAGCACTTATTTCAATTCAAGAGAGGCATTGCGAGCATGAGCGAGTACATCCGATCTCCGGTTATTAAGACTCGAACAGCGAACATAGTGAGCATAAATCTTTGATTTAACCCTTCAGGGGTTTGTTGACGGGCAGCACTTATTTCAATTCAAGAGAGGCATTGCGAGCATGAGCGAGTACATCCGATCTCCGGTTATTAAGACTCGAACAGATTGGGGCCAGGTTGACAGTTTGACAGTTTTGATTAATACATATGACAACAATTTGCTAAATCACTATAAAATATAACTTACAAAATCATAAATCAATATCTTTATTTAATTTATCATTGAGATGGAAATAATCAAAAGAAAATTCTTTTTTTACTGTATACCGCTTGTGATCAATAAATTAGCCCATTCTTTGACGCAAAACTGTCAAACTGTCAACCTGGCTTAAATATATATCGATCCATAAATAACAACACAAATACCGAGTGGAATCAAATAATATGAAAATCTGAAGAAATATTTTGACCCCAGAATCTTATACAGAATAATTATCGCCACATAACCTGAAAGAAATGATACAATAATCCCGACTATAATCTCCAATGAAAACCTCATTCCGGAATCCATAAATTCCTTGATAAAACTTGCCAATATAAGAGGCATTGCCATAAAAAAGGAAAAATCAGCAGCATGTTTCCTATCTACCCCGGCAAATACACCTGTTGATATAGTCATCCCCGAACGTGATATTCCGGGCAATAGAGCAAATACCTGCATTAAGCCTATAAATATACTTTTTTTTGCATTTAACTCGCCTGTTTTATTGCAGAATTTTGTCAAATAAAGAATAATACCTGTTATGAGAAACAATATACCTACAATAATCATATTATGAAAAATATTAACAATATGGTCATAAAGGAATAATCCCGCTAAAGCTGCAGGTATTATGCCAATGATGATATATGCAATAAATTTCAATGACTTTCTTTCGGATTGACTATTGCGCGATTCATTATATGCATCTTTGAGGATATTAATTATTTTATTCCTGAAGAAAACGAGCAGAGAGAATAATGTCCCTAAATGCATCGCTGTTTCAAGGTAAAGCGTATCCGAATTTATGTTGAAAATTCGTTCAAATAAGGCTAAATGTCCGGAGCTGGATACAGGCAGGAATTCCGTAAAACCCTGAATAATTCCCAGTATAATTGTTTGTATCATTTTATTCCCATTATAATTGCTAATAAACCGATAATCATATCATATTTTATGTAATTATTAACAAATCGTTTTGTTTTCAAATCATCAAAGAAGTAAAACATAAATAATAATGTCAATAAAACAAGATTAACTCCAAAGACAATTATAAAGAAATACCATCTATTGTACATACCTGTAAAATAGGGTATGAATGTCATGGATATCAAAACAATAAAATCAATCACTGCAATTATAAATGCCTTCTGCTTCCCTATGAGAATCGGCAATGTTGTCATCCCTGCATCCCGATCACCCTCCATATCCTCAATATCTTTGGTTATTTCCCTGCCAAATGTAATCAGAAATGCAAATAGCGCAGGGAATATGCCCCCGCTGATATTATCTGCTATCAATGCGCCATACACAAATAATAGTCCGGAAAGAATTGCAATTACTAAATTTCCAATTACTGGCATTGCTTTAAAGTATTTTGAATAAAGAAACAGCAGTATTGCTGATATCATAGCTATAAAAACCGTAAAAAGACTTATAAAGGCAGAAAACAATATACCTACTAAAAGCATGAAAATAGATATTAAATAAACTGTTTTAAGATTATATGTATTTGATATGAGCGGCCTTTGCGGTTTATTAATCTTATCAGTATCTATATCATAGAAATCATTAATCATATTCCCGCCTGAAGAGAGAAAAAAGACAGTTAGAATAGCAAGAATCAATTTGTGTGTTTCAAATAGATTATTCCCTATGTATATTGCAACAATGAGGGATAAAATTGAAATAAGCGTATTATTGAGACGGATCAGATAAATGAATGAAACAAATTTATTCTGTGCCTTTCTGCTTTTCTGTAACGTTTGTATCTCCTTCTTTATCCTGATTAAACATTTCTTTTATTGAACCCAATGATGATAATATACCTGTTGCTTCATAAGGAAGGAATAATTTTGTCGCTTTTCCATTTGCCATTTTCTCCAGAGTTTCAAGATATTTTATTGTAATGACATCCTGAGTTGCATTACCATCATGTATAGCATTAAAAACATCATTAATTGCCTTTGCCTGTCCCTGAGCAACAAGAATAGCAGCTTGTTTTTCACCTTCTGCCTTTTTTATCTCCGATTCTTTCTCACCTTCTGCCCGTAAAATTCTTGATTGTTTATCACCTTCAGCCAGAAGAATAACTGAACGCTTTTCTCTTTCCGCTTTCATTTGCTTGGTCATCGCTTCCTGAATTTCCGCAGGAGGATTAATATTTTTCAATTCAACTCGATTAACCTTAACTCCCCATTTGTCAGTTGCTTCATCCAGTATCATCTGAAGTTCCGAGTTAATCTTTGTTCTTGAAACAAGCGTTCCATCAAGTGTAAGATCGCCTATTACATTTCTCAGTGTAGTAATAGTCAGTTTCTCAATGGCTATCATAAGGTCTGATATTTCATAAACTGCTTTTTTTGAATCAACAATCTGAAAATATATCACAGAATCAATCTGCATTGTTACATTATCCTCTGTAATAACAGGCTGGGGTGGGAAATCAAGCACTTGCTCACGCAAATCAATCCTTGTTGATTTTCTTCTGCTCATCGTGATTGGTCTTGTAGCATCAATAATAGGAACAATTATATGAATCCCGCTATCAAGAATTCTACTGAATTTCCCTAAACGCTCCACAACAACATTTTCAGCTTGCCTTACAATAACAATACCTTTCATAGCAAAAGCAAGAACAAGAACAATTATAATTATTAAAAGAATTATCATGATTTCCCCCTTTTATATACCATTTTTCCATTCTTCACAGTTAACATTACTGCATTTTCATGTTCATCAATTTCTTCAATACATTTATTGATTATAAAAAAATCAGCTTTATAATCACATTTTAATATTCCAAAATGTGTCATATCCATTATATCAGAACTTCCTCTTGTGTAAAGTTCCAAACCAATTTTCTTATCAATTCTCTGATTCTCAAATAATGCTCTATGTGCTGACAAAATACCGTATAGAGGAGATATCGGCATATTATCGGAACCAAAACCCAGTTCAATTCCCCTCTTCACAATTGCTTCATATGAATTATTGAAAGTAAAATACTGCGGATCAAGCAAATTTTCGTACATTTGACCTTTCATTCCCCAATTACCCACAAAATTAGGCTGCATTGATAATCTAATGCCTTTTTTATATACAATGTCAATTAATTTATCATTTGCAAATTCAAAATGTTCTATCCTGTCTCCTCTGCGAAGATAATTGAGAGCAAATGCAATTGCTCTGTCTCCAATTGCATGAGCAGCAATCTGCAAGCCATGCTTTTCGGCAAAATCAACTATCTGTTTCATATCTGAATGTTCCAATAGTATTTTCCCATTCTGCTTTGAGTTTTTATATGGCCTTTTAAATGCTGCAGTCATTGACCCGACAGAGCCATCTAAAAATAATTTGATTCCTTTTATATTGTTTTTAATTTCATTATTGATTGAGGGTATGGATTGAGCAGGCAGATAAGGCACAATATCAATCTGCATTGTATTATTTTGGTAAAACTCAATACTGTCATCTGTACTGATATCTCCTATTGCAGTAATCCCATGAGAAAACATATTAATTTCAGCTGATTTATAAGCATTTATTATCTCATTATTATCCGGGAAAATAACTTTATCAAGATGCAGTATCAGACCTTCTTTTATTATACCGGTTTTATTATCGTAAATCGATTCTTTAAATCCCTCATTACCAATAAACAGCAATTCCGCCTTCTGATTTATAATAGCAGTATGACCGCAGATGCGCCTGATAATAACAGGTATATCAGGAAACATTTCATCAATAACTTGACGGACAGGCAGACCGGGAATGGAGAATGCAGAATCATCAAATCCCTCAGCAATAATATTATTTAAGCCCATATGATTACCGGCAAAACTTATTAGTCTATTGTAAATATCATCTGCCGATTCACTTCCTCTGAGATCACACCTCAGCAGGGACAGACCATATTGCATCATATGTACATGTGAATCTACAAAACCAGGATATATATATGAATCACTGTAATCAATAATATCTATACTGCCAGAAGGTTCTTCATCCCCTATATATACAATTAACCCTTTATCTATACCCAGGTATCTGTGATAACCTGTTTCAGAAAAAACATGTGATTTATAAATTATCATGTTGTGAGATTTAAGAAAGGTTTCAGTACTTCAGCCCTATTCTTATGACTCAATTTTTCTAATGCCTTTGCTTCAATTTGCCTGACTCTCTCTCTTGTCACATCAAGTATTTCACCCACTTCCTCTAATGTCCTCGGATATCCGTCTTGAAGACCAAATCTCAATTTCAATACTGTTTGCTGTCTTGGAGTAAGATCCATCAAAACCATATCTAAACGCTCTTTCAACATTGAATGCATAGCATGATACTGAGGTGATTTTTGTTCAACATCCTCAATAAAGTCACAAAAGATTGACTCATCACTATCACCAATCGGTTTATCAAGAGATATCGTTTCCTGAGCAATTTTATAGACACTCTTTATTTTATCTACCGGCATATTGAGCTTCTCTGATATTTCACTCTCAGTGGGCTCTCTTCCCAGTTCCTGCATTAATGTACGCGTCGCTTTAACAACTTTGTGCATAACCTCTATCATATGAACAGGTACTCGTATTGTTCGAGCCTGATCTGCTATGGCTCTTGTTATTGACTGCCGTATCCACCATGTTGCATATGTTGAAAATTTATAACCTTTCTTATAATCAAATTTTTCTACTGCTTTCATCAGTCCGGCATTACCTTCCTGTATCAGATCCATAAATTCAAGTCCCCTGTTTGTATATCTCTTTGCAATTGAAATGACCAGACGTACATTTGATTTAATCATCGTTTGTTTAGCATTCTTCAAATCATTCTCAAATCTTCGTATATTCCTTATAATACTCATAAATTCTTCATGATTCATCCCCACAGGATTTTCAAGTTCCTTAATATTATTGTAAACTATTTCAATTTCATGAGCAATTTCATTAAAATCAGCTCTCTTGAAACCAAGCTTTCTGAATTTGCTGGTTATTGTGCCGGTCTGTTTTGATTCTTTTATAATACTATCTATTGGATGCTGGAAACGGTTTTCTATGAGTTCCATTTTCTGCAGTTCTTTCCTTATATCCCTGTCAATTCGATTATAATATTTTATAACATCACTTATCATAATAGGATTGATCTGCATCATCATAATCTTGTCAACCAGTTTACTGAAATGCAGTTTCGCCTTTGCATCACTTTTGTCTCTATCAGCTTTCCTCATCCGTGAATACCCCTTCATACATTCATTGATCTTTCCCTGATATTTCTCAACTGACTGATAAAGTGATTTCAAACGCTTTATTTTCTTTTTGTGAGACAATTCATTGCTGATTTCAGGATCTTCAATATGAAAATATGCATCAATGGATTCTTCATACTCCGTTACTCTGGTATAATAGTCTTCAACAAATTCAGACGTTCTGGGTATGCTGAGTAAATTCTCCAATATACTTCTGCTGCTGTCCTCAATCGCCTTACTTATTGTGACCTCTTTCTCTTTTGAAAGCAATTCAATTGATTTCATTTCCTGTAAATACATTCTCACAGGATCATCATATTTACTGTCCTTAAGTTTCTTTTTCTTCTTCCTTTTCTTTGCATCTTTGTTGTCATTCAGCTCTTTATCAACAAGAACAACACCCAATGTCTGAATTCTGCTTATCAGCATGTCAACTGTCTCAATCTCAAAATCTTCTGATAAAAGCTCATTCAGTTTCTGATATGACAATTCACCATTATCATTTACATGATTTAGTATGATATTAATATCAATTTTTTTATCAGATCTCTCAGTCATTACTGATTCCTCCTTTCTTCAGTTTTTTCTGAAGGAGAATGCTCAACTGATCAAGTCTGTCTCTTTCATCTTCATCGGTCGTATGTTTTTTCTTTATTTCAACCTCCTGAAGATTCCTCTGAACACCATCTCTCTGTATAAGAGAAATTAATTTTCTAGCTTTCTTTAATTCAATTTTCTTACTGCTATAATACATAATTCTTTCTTTAATCTCATTATCATAATCTTTTATATTATCATTATTAATTATATTGTCAATATTATAATTGCTTTTTTCAGCCAAATGATTACATATATCTACAAATATCCCCTTTGTCTTCAAATCATAATATTCGTCATCATCAATATATTGACAGCATTCTACTGCAATCTCCGAATCTGAAAGCATCATAGCTATTAATTCTGAATATATGCCTGTGCCTGTATTTACTTTCTGCTGCATTTTCTGCAGAGGTTTCTGTTTACTACTCTCATCGCTTTTTTTGAGCATATTCCTATCGATCTTCAGATCCCTCTCTGCAATGTCAATATATACACTTTTCAATGCATTATCCGGAATATCCTTTATGCACTCAGCTGCATAATTGATTATATGTTTCTTGCGCAGCAGTTTATCCCCAATATCCTTTGAATGAAATTTTATTGCAAAAGAAATAAAATCCATTGATCCTGAGTAAATATAATCTTTATCAACTGATTGATTAGCTTTTATAAGCTCATCCGGGTCTTTATGCCCATTATACTGGAATACATCAACTGCCAACCCCTCCTTAAGGAGTATGGGTATGGATCTCAATGCTGCATTGAGACCTGCCTCGTCACTATCATACATTAGAACAACCTTTTCGGTTACCCTTGACAGCAGTTTTGCCTGCATTGGGGTACACGCAGTACCTAATTGAGCCGCGCAATTATCAATACCTGCATTGAACAGAGAAATAAAATCCATATATCCCTCAGTAAGAATAGCGATCCTGTCCTTACGCATATTCTTTTTCGAATATTCTAGGCCATATAAATAATATCCCTTTTTAAAAACCGGATTCTCTGCCGAGTTGATGTATTTGGGACCATTATTATCCATAGTTCTTCCCCCGAATCCAATAATACGCCCCATTGAATCTGATATGGGAAACATAATTCTGTTATAGAATCTACCCCTATATGATTCGCCTGATTTGACCACCAAACCGGCAGCCTCAAAATCCTTAATCTGCATTTTCTTATTATTTATGTATTTAACAAGATTATTACCCTGTTTTGCATAACCAAGTCTAAATTTATCAATTTGTCTCTTTGTTAATCCTCTATTTACAAGATAATTGAATGCATCAGGGGCATATTTAAGCTCATTATTATAAAAAATTGCTGCTTGTTCATTAGCATTGATAATCTGTTCAGATACTTCAGATCTTGCAAACTGTTTGTATTGGCTTATATCAATTCCTGCTTTCTCAGCTAATATCTCCAATGCTTCAGGGAATGTGACATGTTCAATCTCTTCAACAAATTTGATGATATCACCGCTTGCCTTACAACCAAAGCAATGATAAAAACCCTTATCAGGAGATACATGAAAGGATGGTGTTTTTTCATCATGAAAAGGACACAAGCCCTTTAGGTTTCTACCGGCTTTCTTCAACTGAACATACTCAGCGATTACACTCTCAATAGGTAAAATAGACTTTATCCTATATATCAGGTCATCTCCCATATGTCAGTTCTCCCTGCTTTCAATGATTTCCATAATATGTGATGATTCTGCCTTTCGTATTATGTCTGCTAACTCTTTATCCCTGTAAAACAAGCCGGATAGAGCCGATAATATACGAAGATGTGTTTTTTCATCATTCATACCGATAATAAATACAATATCAACAGGCAGATTATCAATACTGTTAAAATCAATGGGGAATTTCATTCTTGCTAGAATAATAAAGGGTTTTTTTATGCCATCAAAGATTCTCCTTGTATGCATAAATGCAATACCTTTTCCTATTCCAGTAGATGCCATGTTCTCTCTTTCTTGTAATAATAATGCATATTCTTCAATTCTATCATCATTAATAACATTCTGTATGCATGCATATTCAGCTAAGCATTCAATCAATTCATCTTTGTCATGCACATCAGGATATTCAAGCATACCGCCATTTCTCAGATAATATGAGGGATTCAGCACAATCTGGAACTCACTGTCACTTGATTTCAAATACTCTTTAAGCACATTTTCTGTTATCCTGAATTGATTATTGAATTTAAGAGCCGGTAATTGATGTTTTTCTACCATGTCTTTTACATCATCTACACTCATATTGAGCATTACTGCGATTTCTTCAGGTGTGAATATCTTCATTATTCCTCTTTATTGTTTGAATCCAATACCTCATTGAGTATACTGTCAGCAACAGTATTATGCTCTCTTCTGACATGACTAAATGTAATTATACTGAACAAAACACTCAACCTATTTGCCATTAAATAGAGTGGTTTTATATTCTCATTTTTTACTTTAAATATCCCCTTCATCTGATTTATCATTAATAGGCTATCTGAATTTATATTTACTTCACATTGTTTTGGATTATATTTATCAGCAATGAATTCCAGCGCTTTTATTAATCCCCAGTATTCTGCCTGATTATTTGTTTTAATACCCAGATAAAACCCTTTCCTGAATATATGATTATCATCCGTTTCAATTGAATAAGCACATGCTGACTTTCCCGGATTCCCTCTGCTTCCGCCATCAGTATTAACTTTTATCTTCATCTTTTTTCCAGAGAAGAATCCGGCCGCAATGCATGCAGTAATTGATTTTCTCCATCTGCCTGACATCCTGTATAAGCTGTTCGGGTATCTCAGAAAAACAACCGGGACAATTCTGTGAGTTGAGTAATGATATGGCAATACCCTGCCTCTTTTGGTAAATTCTATCATAGCGTTTCTGGATATCTTCAGGCAATGAACGAATAATAGCATCTCTGTGTGATTGAATATCACTCAGTACCTGTTCATCATGAACCAACTCATTATTCAGGTTTTCTATTTCCTGTTTAGTACCTGTGTCTGAACTGTCATTCTGGCTTATATCATTTTTTATTATACCAATTTCTTCCAATCTTGTATTTATTACCCTTATTCTATCATCACCGGCCTTTATGTTCACTTCAAGATTTCCTATACCATTAAGAATAAGCATATATTCCTCATTTGATTTAACAGTGCTCAGATACTCTTTGTCTGAGGCAATCTTCTCCACATGAATTTCTTTATCCTGCTTTATTTTTGCTATTTCCGCTGTTAATATTTTTTCCTCTTCATTGAGTGCATCCATCTTTCCATGAATTTCATCATACTGTTTCTGTAACTCCTCTCTCTTAACAGGCATATTACCCATCTTTCTCTTAATCTCAAATATCTGGTTGTCAATTGATTCTAATTCATACAATGTATTGAGTAAATCATTCATATTTGCCCCCAAAAAACAAAAAGTGTACCTTTTGGGTACACTTTTTCTCTCTATTCACTAGTGATATGGATTTTTGTTTCAATCAAACTCCTTTATGGTGGGCGAAACAGGAATTGAACCTGTGACCTCCGGTATGTGAGACCGGCACTCTAACCATCTGAGCTATTCGCCCTTCTGTTAAGTTATTTATTATATGAAATAATAATTAAATGTCAATACAATATAATATTTATCAATGTATTGACTATTTAAATATAACTGGTAATATTAAATTATGATATTAATAGGTATACATGGTGCATGCGGCCGTATGAGCAAATATATTGCATTTAAAATTCTTGAACAGGACGATATGGCCGTTACAGATGCATTTGATTGTGAAGAAAGCCAATGTCTCAATAATGATTTGGGTCATATTTGCGGTATTGATGAATGGGGCATTCCCGTAAAACCGTTGAATCAGGATGAAATGAGCAAAATGAATGTATTGATTGATTTCAGCAGCAGAGAGGGATTATGCAATGCATTGACATATGCAAAAAAACACAATATCCCTTTCATCACCGGCACAACAGGTCTATCTGAACAGGATATTCAATTAATTGGAAAAGCATCGGCACATATTCCAATTGTATATTCTTCAAATATGTCCATAGGAATAAATCAAATAATGCGTTCAATGGAATTAATGAAAGACATGTTGAATGACAGGAATAGGGATATAGAGATTATTGAATATCATCACAGGCTCAAATCTGACTCACCTAGTGGAACTGCATTGATGCTTGCTTCCAAGATAGAAGAATTGACGGGAAGAACCATTGAATCTGAGATACCTGCTGCGATGCCAAGGAATGATGCAATACGTATACACTCTATCAGAGCCGGATCATTCAGCGGCATTCACAAGATAATAATATCCGATACTGCTGAAACAATTGAGATATGTCATACTGCTCATTCGAGAGAAACATTTGCCGAAGGGGTAATAAAAGCAATTCATTTTATTATTAAACAGAAAAATGGCTTATTCAATATGGACAATGTCTTGAAGGAGTTATAATGAAGACAGCCTCCCGACTGCAGAAAATTCCTCCCTATATATTCAATGAAATTGATTCTCTGAAAAAGACATTGAAGAATCCAATCGATTTCGGCATTGGAGATCCTGATTTACCGACACCTGACTTCATTGTTGACGAAGCAATAAGACAGTTGAAAAAACCGAAAAATCACCAATATCCTTCCTATTCAGGTATGCTTGAATTAAGAGAATCAATTGCTGAATATTTTTATAAGAGATTTAATGTATCTCTTAACCCCGAAAAGGAGATAGCAATACTCATAGGTTCTAAAGAAGGTATTGCGCATCTGATGCAGGCAATAATTGATAAAAATGACAGGATTCTCATGCCATCAATATCATACCCTGTCTATAGAGTACAGGCATCTCTATGGGGAGGCATTATTGATGAATTCCCTGTATATTTTGATAAAAAATTTATTCCGGATATTAATGATATTAAATACAGAGTTAAAACAAAAACAAAAGCTTTATTCCTAAATTACCCCAATAACCCTACAGGAGCCACTGTGTCTCTGTCCTTTTTTAAAAAATGCGTTTCCTTAGCAGCTGAATACAATATTATGCTGATAAATGACGCAGTATATACGGACATTCATCATAATAAACCTATACTACCTCCTTCATTATTACAGGCTGATATCAAGAAAAAATACTCACTTGAATTTCATTCCTTTTCTAAGACCTTCAATATGACGGGATGGCGCATAGGATATGCTGTAGGAAATTCGCAAATGATTGATGCTCTTAAAAAAATAAAAATGAATACGGATTCCGGGGTTTTTAATGCCATTCAGTATGCAGGTATAAAAGCATTGGAAAAGGGTGATAGACATATATATGAACTTAATGAAATAATTAAGCAAAGGATTGATAAACTCTCAGAGGTGCTTTATAAAAAAGGATTTGAATTTAATAAGCCAAATGCGTCATTTTATATATTCACAAGAACATTACATAATATGAAATCCATGGAATTTTCAAAATTCCTTATGGAGAAACTCGGAATAATCACTGCCCCTGGTATAGGTTTTGGTGCTCATGGAGATGAATTTATACGATTTTCTCTTACACTTTCTGAAAAGGAACTTCAAAGAGGAATAAATAAAATTAATAAATTGAGATTTTAATGACATTAATTGTAAAAAAATTCGGCGGGACATCCCTCGCCACATCCTCTCATATACTTCATCAGGCACGGAATATACGCAGTGAGATAAAAAAAGGCAATAGTATTGTGATTATTGTATCTGCTATGAATAAAACAACAGATGAACTGCATTTACTCGCTAATGAGATATCATCACTCCCCAATAGCAGGGAAATGGATATGCTCCTTACAACAGGCGAACGTGTTTCGATGTCTCTTTTTTCAATGGCATTGAACTCACTGCAGATAAAATCCTGTTCATTCACTGGTTCTCAGGTCGGCATAATAACCACATCCAAACATAATGATGCAAGGATCCTGGAAATTCGGGGTTCAAGGCTTAAGGAAGCTATTAATAATGGCATAACACCTGTTATAGCCGGATTTCAGGGTGTTTCAAACAGCAGAGAGATCACTACATTGGGCAGAGGAGGTTCAGATACAACAGCAGCTGCAGTTGCAGCATATTTAAATGCCGATGCATGCGAAATATTCACAGATGTTGACGGTGTTTATACAGCAGACCCCAGAATTGTCTATAATGCAAAACATATAGGTAAAATATCATATGATGAGATGCTCGCTATGGCATCAATGGGTTCTCGTGTATTACACCCAAGAGCAGTAGAAATTGCGAGAAAACACAAGATCCCGTTGATTGTCAAATCATCCTTTAATCAAGGAGAAGGAACAATGATTGTTGATAGAGATTCGATTGAAAGATCAGAGATCAGAAGTATAAGTCATACAGATAATCTTACAATGATTATTCTGAAATCAAAGGAAAATGTCATTAATATAGTCAAATCACTCTCGGACTCAGGCATAAAAATTCAATTCATGATAAAAAAATCAATAAATCACATTTCATTTATAGTTGACAGCAATAATGTTAATATTGTATTAAGCAAAGTAGAAAATAATTGTGAATCAGTTAATATAAACAATGATATGTCTGCAATATCAATCATTGGATACGGCATAAATGACTCAGATGAAGCAAGAAATTCACTTATCAGCATAACAGATAAATATAAAGAGGAAATTGATTCAATCATGTTTTCTGAACTTGCAGTAACAATAATTATAAAAACCGCATTTAGGGACAGAATAATTACAGAATCAGCCAGATTGTTTCAATTGGAGAATAATGACTAATATTGCAGTTATCGGTGCAACCGGTCTTGTGGGAAAAACATTTATCAATGTCCTTATTGAAAGGAATTTCCCTTTCAGCAATATTGTTCTAATAAGTTCGGTTCAAAGTAAAGATACTCCCGCTCAAATAAAAGGAGAAACGTATTATAATAAAACATTTGACCCGGATATTTTTTCTGATATAGATATTGCATTTTTTTCAGCAGGTGCTTCATTGGACAGAGATTATATCAACAAACTTGAGAATCACAAATGCATATGCATTGACAATTCATCAGCATTTAGGGATTCAGACAGCATCCCTCTTATTGTACCGGAAGTTAATGGTAAACTTATTGACAGAAAGCACCGAATAATTGCAAATCCGAATTGCTCAACCATTCAGCTTGTCATTGTTTTAAACATATTAATGAAACTGGATGCTGTAAAAAGAATTGATGTAGTATCATTTCAATCGGTATCCGGAGCTGGCAGGAATGCACTTGCAAAATTTAGGGATGAACTCAGGAACAATAAAGAACATGCGGAATATTATAATAATATTATCCAGCATATAGGTGATATTGATGTTTCCGGATATTGCAGTGAAGAGATTAAGATAATAAAGGAAAGCAGAAAAATACTCAACTCCCCTTCTCTTGATATCTCATCAACAACAATGCGAGTTCCCGTTGATATAGGTCACACAGAAGCAGTATCTGTGATATTTGAACATTCTGTTGAAATAAATGATATTGAAAATATTTTCAAGTTGAATACTAATGTAATCAGATTTTGTGATAATATTAATAATGATACTGTTAAAGGAAATGATTTAGTGTATGTAAGCAGACTGCGAAAAGATATTTCAAATAATAAGCAGATTCATTTTACAATAACGGCAGACAATCTCAGAGTCGGAGCAGCTACAAATGCTATTAAGATTGCAGAGGAGTTAATATGAGAAAATGTATAATATATTGCATCCTGCTTGCAATAGCGGTTTATTTATCTGCTGATTTATCCGAAATTACATTTTCAGTATCATCAGAGATTGATTCTATGATGAATGTAACTGAAAACATAAATATTCTCATTCCAGTAACATCACTAATTTTTAAAAAACAAAAAGATAACTTTTATTCATCTTTGAATATACAATATTCATTCCTGGATAAACACAACAATCCCATCAAATCATTCTATATTGATACCTCAATTATTCTTAATAATTATGGCGCAACTGTCTCTGACAGTATATTTGCGTTCAATAAAGCATTTGCTACCAATAATAATTACTCCAAAATGAATATTGCTGTATATGACATAAACAGCAGCAATTCAATACGTTTTGAATCCAAGATACTGCTTCCATATTCAAAAGAGAATAAATCTTTTATTAAAGGAATGAAACCTTTTAAGAATAATAACTGGCATTATCTCAATACTGATTCAATTACATTTATTATTGATTACCACTTTATAGATTCTGCAACATATAATACAAGAATTGATTTGAAAGACGAACACGGAAATTTGAAAACAAAATTCATTGAATCGGGTTCAAAGAAAAGTGATACAGTTAATATTTCAGCAAATATAAATACAGGAAAATATATTCTTAGTGTCAAATTAATGGAAAATAAAAAAGAAATATCATCTATGTATTCCGATTTTTATATTGATTTTTCATTCAGTCACTCAGATAAAGAGTATAATGATATTTTGAATGCATTATCAAATATTGCAGTAGGTACTGAGATTACTCGTCTAAGACTTGCACCAAGAGAAGAAAGAGAGGATATGTGGATTGATTTCTGGAATAGGGCTGAAAAAAATCCTATATTATCAGGGAATGTAACATATTACGATTTCCTCGGCAGATACCAGTATGTTGAGAAACATTTCGCTGTTTATTCAAAACAAGGTTATAAAACCGATTTCGGCAGAATTTATCTCATTTACGGTAAACCCGATGAAATTGAATCTCATCCTTTTGATATGGAATCAAAGCCATATGTTATTTGGTATTATTACTCATTGGGCTATGAGTTTCAATTTGTTGATATATACGGTTATGGAGAATATATGTTGGTTAATTATTATGAACAATTGAGGTGAAAAATGAAAAAACTACTCATAATACTTTCATTAATACCATTAGTGATATTTGCAGAGGAAATGTTTTATACTGACTGCGTATCTTTTGATGCAGGGAGAGGTATTTGGGATGTACTATGCAATATTGATATCCCTGCTAAGAATATTGAATACAGGGAAATAGAAGGCAAATTAACAGGAAATATTGATATTTCAATAATGCTCACCAATTTAAATTCGGGAAAATCTGTTACAGATTCATGGGAAACAAAATCATATATCTCTAAAATGGAAGAGATAAATAAGAAATTATCACTTCTTGATAATACATCATTCCTTCTTTCAAGCGGTATTTATGAATTTAATTATACTATTACAGATAAGAATTCAGGAGCAAAATATTCCAGCTCTGATACATTGACTCTTGGAGATATTCCGCAACAGCCCTTCCTTTCCGATATACTCTTAGGCATTTCACTCAAAACAGATAGTACAGACTCAAAATTTGCCAGAAACGGATACACAATCATTCCCTCACCTTCACATAAAACAAACAATCTTAATCCTTTTCTGATTCTATACACTGAAATATACAATCTCACTATAGGATCTCCCTATTCAGTTAATTATATTATCACTGATATTAAAGGCGACACTGTAATGATTCTTGAAGGAACAAGAGATACTGTTAGAGAGGATGCTTTTTTCAATATTGGAGGTATGAATACAATAGGTCTTAAAAATGGGGACTATCTATTGAGCATTGCTGTGCAATCTGATTCAATTATGATAAATAAAACAGTTTCAATAAATAAATCATCATCTATAAGTAAACAGTCCAATTCAAAATATAAACTCTCTGATGTTCAATTGAAGTATTATAATGCAATTGAGTACATTGCAGATGATGCAGAATTGAAACAGTATAATAAACTTTCTGACACAGGTAAACATAATTTCCTCATTAAATTCTGGGAAATGAGGGACCCTGATCTGAGTAATGATAAGCTGGAAGCATTGGATAAACATATTGAGAATATTGATTTTGTTAATTCACGATATTCATCTGGATTTGAAAATGGATATGAATCAGATAGAGGCAGGATTTACATTAAATACGGCGCTCCGGATGAGGATATGCAGATGCCTTCCACAGGGGGTTATAAACCCTATGAGAATTGGATATACTACAGCAAGGGAGGTATACAGTTTATATTTACTGACATAAAGGGTTTCGGTAAATATGAGCTTGTATATTCTTCAACAATTGAGGAAAATATTCCTGTTAGCTGGGAAAGCTATATTGATGTTGATGTCATAAGATTCAGCAGGGATTAGAATGAAGACCTATGATGTCATAGTAATTGGAAGCGGCATTGCCGGACTTACATTTGCAAGTAAAATTGCTCCTTATGGCAAAATTGCAGTAATAACTAAAAAACAGGCAAAGGAATCCAACACAAATTATGCACAGGGCGGTATTGCCTCAGTTATTTCCGATAGTGATTCATTTGAATCACATATCAGGGATACAATGACAGCAGGATGCGGAATCAATCATAAGGAAGCTGTGAAAATCATGGTTGAAAGAGGGCCTGTGCTTATAAATGAGTTATTTGAAATGGGTGCTCATTTTGAAAAGGAATCAAATGGCAATTTCAAATTAAGCAAGGAAGGCGGGCATTCAAAGAATCGAATTGTGTATGCGGGTGATTTCACCGGTTATGAAATTGAAAAAACCTTGCTTCATACAATCTCAATGTATCCTAATTTGAAATTGCTTACTGATCATTATGCCTGTGATCTCATAATTGATAATGAAAATAACTGTCAAGGTGTTTTTGTTCTGGATAATTCGACATATGAGATTGAACCCTATTTTTCTAAATTTGTTGTTATTGCATCAGGAGGAATAGGACAGGTTTATAAATATACAACAAACCCTGCCATTGCCACCGGAGACGGTATAGCAATGGCTTATATAGCAGGTGCTAAGATCGCTAATATGGAATTTGTTCAATTCCATCCCACATCATTATTCAATTCTGAATCAAAAAGCCGCTCATTTCTCATTTCAGAAGCAGTAAGAGGAGAAGGCGGTTACTTAAAATTAAAGAGTAATAGACAATTTATGCATAAATATCATGCTAAAAAATCTCTTGCACCGCGAGATATAGTTGCACGTGCGATTGATGCCGAATTAAAACTATCAGGCGAGGATTTTGTTCTGCTTGACCTATCCCATTTTACAGAAAGTAAATTCAAAGAAAGATTCCCGAGAATTTATAAAAAATGTATTGATTCTGGTATTAATGTTCCAGGCGAACCCATACCTGTTGTTCCGGCAGCACATTATACATGTGGCGGCATTATGACAGATATTGATGCCAAGACTTCAATCAACAATCTATATGCTGCCGGTGAGGTTGCATTCACAGGTGTTCACGGAGCAAATAGACTTGCAAGCAATTCACTGCTTGAAGCAATTGTTTTTGCTGAAAGAGCATATCTCAGTATAAGGGACAAATTGTCAGCAGAGATAGAGACATCAGTCCCCGGATTCTATAGCCAGCCAATTTCATTGAGCAATGATATCGAGGTTTTTCTGAGTGGTATCAGAAAGGATATAAAAGAAACAATGTGGAATCGAGTTGCGATTGTAAGGAATTCTCAAAACCTTGAAAAGGCTGCTCTTCGAATAAACAGGCTTTTTGAAGATTTTCAATCATTGGAAAAATATAATAATGAAGAATATTTTCAAATCAGAAATATGATAATCGTTTCAAAGATTATAATTGAATCAGCACTTTCCCGCAAAGAATCACGAGGGCTGCATTATATGCAGGATTACACTGATTTAAATAATAATGTTTTCAATAGAGATACTATTATTCAAAAGGAGGTTTGAATGAAAGCAACTATCACAGGTAAGCATATTGATATTTCCCCTGAAATCAAATCCTACATTGAGGAAGAAATCGTTCAATTGGAAAAGTATGAAAGAAATATTCTCAGTGGTAAAGCAATAATAGAATTAAATGATAAGCGTTATAAGGTTGAGATGGAAATCTGTGTGAAGAAACATGTATTTACTGCATCAGATGAATCCTTTGAACTTATACCCTCAATTGATAATACATTTAAAAAAATTAAATCTCAATTAATAAAATATGAGAAAAAGATCCATGATCACAAAAAATGATAACAATATTCATTCTATATCAGTCAGTGAGCTGATAAATGATAAAACAGGTGATTTAAAGCTTTCTGTAATTACCGGAAAAAAGGGACTGGAGAATAGAATAACATCTATTAACCCATATAGACCGGGTCTTGCATTAAGCGGATATACTGATTATTTCAGAAATAATACAGTACAAATTCTGGGCAAAACAGAAATAGCTTTTCTTGATTCCATCACACAGAAAAAGCGCTCAAGATATCTGAAAAATATGTTCACATTTCAAATGCCCTGTATAATAATCGCAAGGAATATTGATCCCCCGAGAATGCTTAAAATAATGTGCAACAGACAGAACATACCATTGCTTAAGTCAGATATGGCAACAACTGAGCTTCTACATTCTCTTACTGTTTACCTCAACAATCAGCTCGCACCCAGTACAACTGTTCATGGAACATTAGTTGACATTTACGGTGTAGGCGTACTTTTAGTTGGAAATTCAGGCATTGGTAAGAGCGAAACGGCTTTGGACCTTATTGACAGAGGCCATCGGCTGGTTGCTGATGATGCAGTAAAAATATTCAAGAGAGGAGAACATCTCCTTATGGGAACCGGCATTGCTCCCGATTCCGCCTTACAATATCATATGGAGGTAAGAGGAGTTGGGATATTGGATATAGCAAAAATGTATGGTATAAGAGGTGTACGCTTACATAAGAGGGTTGAAATGAAAGTGAATCTTGTTGAATGGAGCCCAGATTTAAATGTGGAGAGAACAGGAATTAAAGAAGAGGTCACAAATATCATTGATGTTGAGATACCTCTGGTTCAAGTCCCTCTTGTTCCAGGCAAAAACATTTCTGTTATTATTGAGGTTGTTGCTTTGAATCATATTTTAAAACTCTCCGGGTATGATACTGCAAAAATATTCAATTCTACATTGATTTCACTCATGCAGGACAGAGCAAAAAAGCTAGCCCGCCTTGATGAGGATGAAGAATGATATTCGGTATTTTCACATCTCATGGCTCATTTGCTTCATCTGCTGTTCAAGCTGCCGAAGAAATTATAGGAAAACAAGACAATTATTTATGTATAAGTAATACCAATCTTAGTATTGATGATATAAAAAACAAAATTGAACAGGCCGTCATTAATTACAGAGCTGATGCATATTTTATATTCATTGATTTCTATGGTTCTTCATTTTCTCTTCCCGCAATGAAATTGGCAAAGGATTATGACTCTTTAACACTTATGTTCGGCTTCAATCTTCCTGTGATTATTGATTTTTTTTCACACAGGAAATCCAAAACACCTGATGAATTGCTGATCAAACTCAAGCATATCGGAAAGGAAGCTGTGAGATAATGAGGATTCTCCGAATTGATGAAAGACTTATACATGGACAGGTTATGATAGGTTGGATAGAAAATGCTGGTTTTTCCAATATTATTTTATTGCATGAATCTATTGATGCTTTTGTACTGGATACTTATCAGAATATGTTGAGAGATTTCAATTTCAGACATATAAATATAAGCCGTCATGAGCAGCTGATTTTTCATGAAAGCAAAATACTCTTTATTATGAAGGATTTATCATTAATGAGTGACAATTTTGATATACTCAATCAATTAAAAATTGATCTGCTTAATCTTGGAGGTATAAGAAAGAGCAATCCCGTTATGACAATATCACCTTCTGTTCAACTCAATCAGAATGATGTAGATATTCTTGAAATTATTAAGAATAAATTTGCATTGGAAATTAATGCCCAAGAACTACCTTACTCAAATTCAATAACTTTATTTAACGGCAATCGGAATCAATAGATATTATAATGATTTTACAATGACTGCAACACCATTTTACTTACTGTCTTCAATGTTTCAAACACACCAATGCCCTGAGTTGCAACAGCTTCTACATACGGGATACCCCAGGGATTAATTGCATCTTCCAATTCTGTAATAGGGGAAATATTGGGTAAATCTCGTTTATTATACTGAAGTACAAGAGGTATTTCCTCTATATTGAGACTGTGTTCATCCAAATTCTCCAGCAGATTATCCACACTTTCAATATTATCTTCAAATCTTTCTATCTGCGAATCAGCTACAAAGACAATTCCATCTACACCCTTTAAAATCAATTTCCTCGAAGCATTATAGTAAATTTGTCCGGGAACTGTGTATAATTGAAATTTTGTTTTAAATCCCTTTACTGATCCAATATCCATTGGTAAAAAATCAAAAAACAGAGTTCTGTCCATTTCAGTTGCCAGAGAAATCATCTTTCCCTTTTGTTCAGGTCTGACTTTATTATATATTACTTTCAAATTAGTCGTCTTTCCGCCCAGGCCGGTTCCATAATAAACAATTTTAAAAGTAATTTCTCTTGATGCATAATTAATTACAGACAATTAATCCTCCATTTGTTTTTACCCGAATAAGTCATCCAGCTCACTTTCTGCAGCCTTTTTAAAATCGTCAGAGAATGTCTCTTTTGCCTGTTGCTGAGATGAATGTAATTTTGAGAAAATATTTTTGAATATGTTCTCCATTTCAGTAACAGTAGATTTTAGTTTTACGCGCATTAACCCGAGATTTGTTGATCTGCTGAATATTACAACGAGAATTATCCTTGACAGTATAACAGTTATATAGATATTCTCTTTTTTTCCTTGATGGAATATCTCTTTAAATTCATCCTCACCCAGCAATAATGCAAGCTGACTCGTTGCAGCATAATCAGCTGCAGCCAATGATGAGAAAGAAAGCAGGTCAATTGTCTCGGTATTCCCTACTGATGTAATCATCTGACCTGCTTTGTCAATTAAAAGTACTGCATTTGCATTTGTTGCGGCAAGTAATTTATTAAGGCAATTATTGATTTCCCAGAAATCCTGCTCAAAAATGCTCAGATTTTCATAACTCAATCATGCCTCCGAATCATTATAAGGATTTTGAACATTCTTCATTATGAAGAAGTCTTTTCCATTTTTTCTCAATCTGATTTCTCAATATATCTACCAATTCTTTTTCATTCTTAAGGTGTTTAAAACGATTCTGGGTAAAAAGAAACTCCTCCAGCGCCTTAGGTGATTTAGGTTTGACATTGACCTTATACTTTCCATTTTCATATTCATAGAGGGGCCAGAATAAGGTATCAACTGCCAGTTTTGAAATCTCAATAGATTTGGCTGGGTCAGAACCCCATCCCAAAGGACAAGGTGACAGAACATTGACAAATGTCGGTCCATCAACAGCAAGAGCTTTTTCAAATTTCTTAGTTAGGTCCGCCCAGAATCCGGGACTTCCCTGTGCAACATAAGCAAGATTATGTGAAATCATAATCTCTGTTAAATCCTTTTTCTCCTGCATCTTGCCTTTAATCTTTGAACCAGCTGGTGATGTTGTCGTATGTGCTCCAAATGGTGTTGCAGATGAACGCTGAATCCCAGTATTCATATATGCACCATTATCATAGCAAACATAGAGCATATTATGCCCTCTTTCCATAGCACCTGATAATGACTGTAAACCAATATCAAATGTGCCTCCATCGCCGCCAAATGCGATGAATTTAATATCCTTTTTTATTTTCCCTTTCTTTTTCAATGCCCTGTATGCAGTTTCCAAACCACTGACTGTAGCAGCTGAATTCTCAAATGCATTATGAACAAAATTTACATCCCATGATGTATACGGATAAATTGTAGAGATTACCTCCATACAGCCGGTTGCACCGCCTACAACAGTATTTTTACCTGCTATAGCCATTAACATACGGAGGATCACTGTTCCCCCGCATCCGGCACAAGCCCTGTGTCCCGGAGTAAAGAGGTTGCCATTTTTTGCTAAATCTTTAAGTGTTGCCATCATTTCCTCCAATTACTCTCTTATTGTAATATAATTGATTCGTTCTCCCTTGCTTTCTTTTTCTGCAAAGGATTTGATATCATTATAGATATTCGTTAAATCATCAAACATAATATCTCTACCGCCCAATCCATATATGTAGTTTTTCATTGCAGGCTGATTATCACAACCGTAAAAAGCAGAGCTTATTTCTGTGTATAGAGGGCCACCCATTGCAGATTGAGCATCGCTCCTGTCAAGTACTGCAACACCTTTCATTTTTCCCAGGATTTCAACAAGCATCTCACCGTAAAAAGGTCTGAAAAACAGAGGTTTTACCACACCCACTTTCATTCCCTTCTCTTTCAGCTTATCACAAGTGTATTTTGCGGTACCTGCAGTTGAGCCAAGGGCTACAATAGCATATTCGGCATCTTCCATATTATATGTTTCAATGACATGATAGTCTTTCTGCATAGTCTTATTGTATTCATTCAAGAGTTCAGGGATTCTAATTTTAGCGTCAATCATTGCCTGTGCCTGTCCTCTTTTCATCTCCATAAAATAATCCTGTAAAACCAGAGGACCTACTGTAATGGGATTATCAACATCCAATGATGTGTAGGCAGCTTTCTTCTCTCCAAGATAATTCTGGACCTCTTTATCATCAAACATATCAAGTCTCTGCATTGCATGTGAAATAATGAATCCATCTGTTGTAACCATTCCGGGAAGCAAGACATCTTCCGAAGCTTTCATCATAAAAATAGTTAAATCATAGGCTTCCTGTGAATCTTCAGAAAATATCTGCATCCACCCTGCATCCCGCGATCCCATGGTGTCTGAGTGATCACAGTGAATATTGATTGGAGCTGACAAAGCCCTGTTTACCTCACATATGACAATGGGGAGCCTTAAACCTGAAGCAATATATAATATTTCATGCATCAAAGCTAATCCCTGAGAGGATGTGCCCGTCATTACACGAGCTCCTGTTGTTGCTGCTCCGACACATGCTGATAAGGCACTGTGTTCACTCTCAACAGCAATAAATTCAGTATCAACTCTGCCGTCATTTACAAAATTTGAAAATAATTGAACCACTTCTGTAGCCGGGGTAATGGGATAGGCAGCTACTACGTCAGGATTGATCTGGCGCATTGCCTCTGCCATCGCTTCATTGCCGGTTTTTGCAACTATATTTTGAGCCATTACTACCTCCGTTATTTCTTTTCAATTTCCATTTCAAGAGCATCAAATGGGCATTCATTCGCACAAATACCGCAACCCTTGCAATAGTCATAATCAATTCCAGTCATTTTCCCGTTTTCAACCTTAATGGACGAATCCGGACAGAATATCCAACAGATAAAACACTGTTTACACTTATCTTCATTCCACACAGGTCTCTGAGAACGCCAGTCTCCTGTTTTAAATTCCTTAGCTGTTCCGCTTTTTGTTATAAGAGAAGCCATATCAACTTCCTTCCATGTTTTTTTACTCATTCTGACATTACCTCCTTATAAGCCCTCTCAATTGATTTAATATTGCCTTCAATAACCTCAGGCTTATTCTTAAATTTCAATTCAAGCTTGTGATGAGTGTCGGAAAGCATCTTATCAAAATCCAGTATTCCAGTGACCTTTATCAGTGCACCGAGCATAGGGGTATTCGGTTTATTAACCTTAATCTCATCAATTGCTATCTGCGATGCATTAATTGTAAATACCTTGATGTCATTTCTGATTTTGTATTTGGTTTTTATTTCTTTTGGATTTTTAAGAGTATTAATAAGTATAATTCCGTTTTCAATTAAACCATGCGTTGTTTCAATAGAATCCATCAATGTCTGATCAAGAACAACAACCACATCAGGACTTTCCACACCACTGTGAATCATTATAGGCTTATCTGCCAGACGGTTAAAAGACTGAACCGGAGCACCCATTCTCTCTGGGCCGTATTCAGGGAATGCCTGAATATATTTTCCGGTTGCCAATGCAGCATCAGCAAAAAGCAATGCAACTGTTTTTGCACCCTGTCCGCCTCTGCCATGCCACCTTATTTCAAAGAAATCCTTCATTGTACCTCCAGAATTAATAACATTTCAGATTAGTATATTAACATAATATTGTCAAAACGTCAATAATAATAAATTTTAATTATATTATATAGATATTATGTATTTAAAATATATAATATTGACAAATTATATATTTTTAATTACAATAGTAATCAAAAAAGGGTATTTATTGGGATTATACACCACAAAATTCACAGTAAGAAAATATTTTAAGAAAATATTTGACTATATGTCCATCATACACCCTGATATAATTAGTTATTCAGCACTTCCCATAGCATTAATTACGGGTATTCTTTTCTATTTCTCATTTTATCATTCGTTTTTACTGATAATTAATATATTTTTAATATTGATAAGAATGTTTCTCAATACAGCAGACGGCGTTGTCGCAATGAATAGAAATCGCCGCTCTCTACTTGGCGAAATTGTCAATGCTCTGCCTGACAGATATTCTGATATATTCACTGTTGCAGGAATAGCATTATGCCCGTCTATGAATCCCCTGCTCGGGATTTCCGCAATATCTTCTATGTTTTTGGTTTCATACACAGGAATGCTCGGTAAAGCCCTTGGTATGAGTTGGAGACATGAAGGGCCTCTGGGAAAGGTTGAGAGACTGGCATTGATTATGGCATTTTCGGTTTTACAGTATTTTGTTCCGGCATTTAGGATATTGGGGCAGGACCCTATGGCAATACTGCTTATATTGTTCTGCATACTTGGAATTTTTACAGTTTTCAACAGAATAAGAATGACAACAAATGAAATAACAGTACATGAGAATAAAGACATATTCACTAATATAGCCGTTTTCTATGACTCTCAGACAGGGAATACAGAATTAATTGCAAAATCACTGTCTTCCTCATTACAATGCGAATGTATAAAGATGGATGAAACAAATAATGCCCCATATGAATTAATGATTATTTGTTCGCCCAATATCAGAAATGCTGTTTCCGCTAAAGCAAATAAGTTCCTCTCCTCTACTCATGTCCCATATATACTTGTGATGTCTTATGGAGTGCCATTATGGGGAATCATCGGCTCATTTATTGCATCAAGAAAGATATATAAGAGAAATACTCTGTCACCTTTGTCATTATATACTGTACCTGGTAAACATTATAAATTTCCTTTTTTCAAAACACACCCTACAAATGATGATATAATAAAACTCAAATCAGGAATAATAAAAAACTTAAGGAGATATTATCAGTAATATTCAATTAAAGGTGCTTCTTGTCGTATCATGCATAATGGGATTTTTCCTGATTTTGCTGGGTATAATCTCATTATTCAGTTTGAATAACAAAAAGTTCTTAAAAGCTCTTTGGATGAAATATCTTGCCTGGTTTATAATCATACCGCCAATTTTAATTCCTTTGATATTCAGTAGAATATTATTCCTTGCAGTTATTTACCTATTATCAATCTTCTGTTTCAGGGAATATGCAAGAATGACCGGTCTATGGTCTGACCGAAGATTTATGTTTAGTGCATATGCTGCAATTTCATTGATATATTTTCCCGTTTTTCTCGGAAAGACAGCTTATGGTTCCTTTCAGGCATTTCCCATATATGCAATAATTGCTGTTCTTTTAGTCCCTGTATTCTATGATGAATACTCACAGATGATACAGAAAGCCAGTCTCGGGATGTTGGGTGTGGCATATTTCGGATGGTTTTTCTCGCATCTTGCTTTTCTGCGTAATTGCAACAATGGGATTGAATTAATCACTTTTCTGCTTCTTCTCACCGAAATGAATGATGCCAGTGCATATCTTGGCGGGAATTTATTCGGTAAGCATAAATTGGTTCCCCGATTAAGCCCCAATAAGACAGTTGAAGGTGTTTTTGTTTCAATCGCATTTACAACAGGTATGGCATTTCTGCTGCATTTCCTTGTACCATTCATATCAAATCTTCACATTCTACTTACAGCATTACTAATATCAGTGGGAGGTACTACAGGGGATCTTGTCATATCATTCATAAAGAGAGATTTGGGAGTAAAAGACACTGGCAGGATTATACCTATGCATGGAGGTCTGCTTGACCGTTTTGATAGCCTTGTTTTTACTGTTCCCCTTTATTTTCACTTTATAAATTGCTTTTATGGAATCATTAAGTAAATTCAAGTGGACATATAATCCGCCTCCATCGGCATATGATATGGTGAGAAATAATTTTCTCACAAATTTCTGGAGACAATATGTGCATTTTTTTCTCAAATATTATCTCAGAAAATGGCATAATCTGACTGTTTATAATAGTCATAATATACCTTTGAAGGGTCCATTTATTATAGCTGCAAATCATGCAAGTCATTTTGATACATTTGTTCTTTTTTCACTGTTTCCCATATCAATGGTTAATAGTATACGTTCATTAGCGGCAAAAGAACATTTTTTTAATAATCCTCTATTCAGATTGATTTCCCACATAACTGCTAATCTGATACCGGTTGACAGGCATAATATTGATACAACATCAATAGATCTTATTGAATCAGCTATCAGTAAGAATGAGATATTGATAATTTATCCGGAGGGTACTAGAACAAGAACCGGAAAAATGGCTTCATTTAAACCGGGTATAGGATATATCACAGCAAAATTCAGTATTCCCGTTATTCCGGTTTATATAAAAGGAACCTTTGATATAATGAATTATAAACAGAAATTTCCTCGTAAAAGACCAATTCACCTTACAGTAGGGAAAAAAATGATATTCAATTCAGAAAACACTAAATCCGCATGGGAATATATAGCAAAACAGACCGAAATTGCAGTCCGGGAACTCAGTAAAGGAGATTATATATGAAAAAAATGATTTACTTTATCTCAAAATTGTTTATCAGTACAATAGGACGACTGAGTAAAGGCATATCAATGAGTTACCAATATGGTTTTACATCAGGGAAAATGCTGGAATACATATATGAGAACAATCCCCAAGGATTTCTTTTTGTAGGGCATATGATTGACAGAATCTATTTGAAACATAATGGCTGGGAATCAATAAGAATAAGAATGAGAAATCTCGTTGAATCCATATGTACTGTATTATCATCACTAAATAATAATATTGAAATTGTTGATATTGCAGGAGGTACCGGATTTTACCTGTTTGAGACATTAAAAAAAGCAGATAAAAAAAATATTCATATTACAGTCAGAGATTTTGACAAAAGATGGGTTAAAGAAGGAAACAGCAATGCTTTAAAAAGGAAACTCAGCAAACATATTCTTTTTAAATACGGTGATGCATTTGACGAAAATGATATGAAAACAGATATTAAAAAAGCGAACATTGTCATTGCTTCAGGATTCTATGACTGGTTTGAAGATGATGATACAATGATTAAATCAATGCATATTATAAGAAAATTGATAAATAATAACTCTTACTTTATCTTTACCATTCAGACCGGACATTTTGATGTTGATTTTGTAAATTATGTCTTTCTGGATTTTCACAGAAAAAGACTGAATATGAGTGTAAGACCTGATGAAGGGATTGTAAACATTCTCAAGAAAACAGGATTTTCAATAATGAGCAAACAGCCGGGACCATGGGGTTATTATACAGTATATGTTTCAAAACCAGTTTAAAGTCATTTGATTTTGTTTCTGTTATCAAGTGATTTACCCAGAGTATAATTATCTACATAATCAAAATCACTGCCGAATGGGACTCCAAAGGCAATCCGGGAGATCGATATATCCTTATCCTCCAGAAGGCTTATAATATATGCTGATGTTGTCTCACCTTCAGTTGTCGGAGATAAAGCAACAATAACTTCACTGATGTTTTCACTTTCAATTCTCTGTGATAGTTTTTCCAAATTTATATTTTCAGGCATAATGCCTGAAAGGGGATTGATTAGTCCGCTCAATACATGATATTTACCGAGAAATCTGTTACTCTTCTCAAATATACGAATATCCCGCGGACTCTCCACTATCATTAAACTGTTTTCACGTTTCACTGATGAACAGATTGAACAAGGATCATTTTCATCAATATTCCCGCATATGCTGCACACTGTAATACTCTTCATTAACTCATCAATGGATAAGGATAGTTCTGCTGCATAACTATTATCTGAAATCAAATAATATATAATACGTTCTGCTGATTTTTCACCAATACCTGGTAATTTTTTTAATACATCTTTAAGATAAGTGAACCTATCCATCAGAATCCCGGAATATTCACTCCGCCTGTAATTTTAGCCATCTCCTCCTTATTCCTCTCATCTACTCTCGATTTGGCTTCATTTACTGCGGAAATAATAAGATCTTGCAGCATTTCCTTTTCTTCTGATTTAATTATTTCTTCATTTATTTCAATATCTTCAAGAACATATTGCCCATTCATCTTAAGCTTCACCATATCACCGCCGACTGAGACCTCAGTGATAATTTCCTTTAATTTCTCCTGCATCTCCATCATCTGTTCCTGCATCTTCTGAGCCTGTTTCATCATTTTGTTTATATTCATTTTCTGCCTCCTAAGCGTTGGTAATCCTGCTGTCCATTGATTTCATCAAATGCTTAACTATTGGATTTTCTTCCAGCTCATTCTTGATGATTCTATTATATTTTTTATCATCATTGAATATTATTTTAACTTCTTTCTCAATTTTATTTGCAGCAAGGATTTTATTGAGTGTTTCCTGATTCAGGTCTTTCATATATGTCCGTGGAACATCAATCTCATAATAATCACCTTCTGCAAAACGTATCTTGGACATTTTCAATGCTTCTGTTATAAAAAACTGCTCTGCAGAAAGCTGAGCAATTAAGTGATTTATTATATCAGTATCATCGTTTTTTTCTAATTCAGGCTCTACTGTCTCTTCAATTTCCTTAAATGACTTTTTTTTTTGAAGACCCTGAAGCATTGAAACAATTTCATCAATACCCTTACTGTCCAGCATACCTGCAATTCTTGCTAATTGATTCTCAACAATCATTCTCTTATTGGCCGTTAAGCGAAGATCCATAACAGTATCCGTCAATTCCTTTGTTATCTGCATCAATGCTTCTGAAGAAATACGGTTTGATTGTTCTTTTGCTTTCTGCCGAAGAGCAGCTGACATAACTTCAATTTCTTCAGTCTCAATATTATTTTTTATTAAATATAATTTATGTATATACATTGCTAATTCCGAAACAAACGATTCCAAATCATATCCCCTTGACAGTATATCATTTAATGAATCAATCAGTTTCTTTGGTGTATTGTCAAGTATTGATTCTGCAAATCTGGAAAAAAATTCATCATTCAATCTTCCGAACATTATATTCACATTATCATATGTTACGCGCTCCATTGTTGATGCAAGCTGATCAATAATTGAAGTCGCATCCCGAAGACTCCCATCGGCAAGAGTTGAAATAAGTTTAAGACCGTCCAGATCATATTCAATACTCTCCTCATTGCATATGAATTCTAATTGACTTACAGTCTGACTTACCGGGATTCTTTTAAAATCAAATCTCTGACATCTGGATAATATTGTGGGAATAACATTATATGGTTCTGTTGTGGCAAATATGAAGATTACATGTTTAGGGGGTTCCTCGAGTATTTTTAAAAGTGCATTGAATGCCTCTTTAGTAAGCATATGAATTTCATCAATTATGAAAATCTTAAACCTACTTTTTACTGTGGAGTATTTCGCCTTTTCCCTTAAATCCCTGATTTCGTCAATACCCCTGTTGCTTGCTCCATCAATCTCAATTACATCCATGTCCCGCCCTTCAATAATTGAACGGCATGACGGGCAGGTCAAGCAGGGTTCTCCATCCTTCATGTCTTCGCAGTTAAGTACCATTGAGAGTATTCTGGCAGTTGAAGTCTTCCCGACCCCCCTGGGACCGCTGAAAAGCATTGCATGCGGTATACGGTTATTTCTGACACCGTTTTTTATAATTGATACTATATGTTCCTGCCCTATAATATCATCAAATCGTTTCGGTCTGTATTTACGTGCAAAGACAATATATGACATTTATACCCCTTTCTTATTTTGGCGGCGGAGAAAGCGGTCCTTTACTGCTGCTACCTTTCGGTCCTGACAGGGTTCAGAACATTTCTCCCCGCTGATTTTTTATGTTAGCATAATAGTAAAATAAATCAATAGCTAAACCAAATAGTTATATTAAACTGGTTTTATCAATCAATAGATTATTGAATATATATTATTGATCATTATCAAAACAAGGGATAATTTATATCCTTTTGTCTAATTGTATAATTATTTACTTGCAGATTTGAAACAATTAACTATAATAAACGTATTATTTAACATATTGAAAACGAATAAGGAGTCATATGAGAAAAATTATTGTAATTGCATTAATAATATTGCCTGTAATAAATTTTGTATATGCTGATGTCAGTTTAAATGACATAATTAGAGATTACAAAGACAATTCATTGACATATAAAAAGGAATACACCGATTACAGCATATACAGAAATGCATTACTAGCATCCATATCGCCTTATCTGCCTCAGATTTCATTCAATATCTCTGCTGACTCTTCAAATGGCACATCCTGGATGTATTCTCAGACAATTACCGCATCCCAGACAATATTGAATGTGCCTAAAATCCTGAACATGATAAATGCGAAAAAACAGGCAGATATTGCAAGGAACAATTTTTAT
>CAZJAT010000010.1:32658-62282 GCA_964544145.1 uncultured Bacteroidales bacterium
ACTGAGTTTTTACCAACAGCATCATTATCTGTCTCTGCTGGAATAAGTGACAGTGTTTTGTCATTTGATTATAATAATTTCATTAATAATCAGACATTGCGGGCTGGATTAAGTGTTAATTTCCCTGTATTTACAGGTTTTTCACGTTCAATCAATATAATCAATACATCAATGGAGAAAAAGAGCCAGTATTTTAGTTTTAAGACATTGGAAAATGTCCTTTTAACAGAGATCGAGAATTTCCCGGTTTATATTGAACAGACAATTGCAGAGTATGAAAGCACAGGGAATGTTATGAAAGCCCAGAGTGCTATATTTGAAAAATCACAGATACTATTTGAAAAAGGAGAATTATCATCAGCAGAGTATATCAGCTATGAGGAAAATTACATATCTTCTGTTATAAATCATATTCAAACGCAAAAACGTTTATATATTATGTATTATAAATATCTGTATTATCTAAGGAGGATAAAGTGAAATTTTTTAAAAGAAAAAGAAATATATTTTTAATTATCGGTATAATCCTGATTATATTAATCATTTTCAGATGTAATAATAAAACAAATATATTGCCTGTAACAACAGATGCAGTAACAATTGGAAGCATTAATGAATATGTCAGAACTGACGGTGAATTGGAACCATTTGTGGATATCAGCATTTCATCCGACATTACAGGTAAAGCAATTAGATTATTTGTTGATGATGGTGATATTGTAAAAAAGGGTGCTCCTCTCATCCAGCTTGATTATACAAGTTATGCAGCCAGATTGGATGAATCAAAAACAGCATATAAGGTCGCTGAAGCAAATCTTGCTTATGCTGAGTTCCTGTTCAAGAATCAGCAGACATTATATGAAGACTCGCTTATATCATTCTCCGAATATAAAACATCTGAATTGGAATATGAAAGTGCAAAGGCACAATTTGAATCTGCAAAATCTGCTCTCAATATTGCAGAAGACAATATGAACAAAACACTGCTTACATCACCTATTGACGGAATAATCACTGCAGTATATGTAGAAATGGGCGAAAATGTAATTACAGGGACTATGAATAATATAGGAACCATTCTCATGACTGTATCTGATAACAGTAAAATGCTATTAAAATCAGATGTTGATGAAACATCTATAGTGAGGATCAAGAAAGGCAATAAAGCTGAGATTGTATTTGATGCTTTTCTGGACACAGTATATACAGGAACTGTTACAAAAATTGCAAAAAGACCTGACATGACAACATCAACTGAGGGTACTGTATTCCCTGTTGAAATACTGCTTGACGGCAAATACACAGATCTGCTTGCAGGAATGAATGCAGAGGTTTCCATTATTATAGCTTCAAAAGCGGATGTAAAAAAGGTGCCCATTCAGGCAATTGTAACTAGGAATAATATTGAGGGTGTATTCACCATAAATAATGGCATAGCTGTTTTTACACCCATCGAATCGGGCATATACGGCAAGGAATCAATAGAAATACAATCTGACAGTATCAATGAAGGAGATCAGGTTGTAACAGGTCCATTCACTTCATTAAAGAGGATAAAGAATAATGATAGAGTTACTAATAGAGAGTTTAAGGGTAAGCCTTGATTCAGTACTCAGTAATAAACTGAGAAGCTTTCTTACAACACTGGGTATTATAATTGGAGTAATGACAATAATTATTGTTGTTTCAATAATAGATGGTTTGGAAGCTCAGGTAATGAGTACATTCTCATCATTAGGTACAAATGTTATATATGTACAGAGAAGAAGCTGGATAATGAGAGGTGCGAGTGATTGGAGAAAAACAAGGCAGAATTATGTTGATATGAATGATTATCAGAAATTACTGGATCTATCAACAACAGCAGATGCTATAGGTATTTCATTAGATACATATAGAAATGTCAAATATAAAAATGAGACTTTGGAAATGATATCCATTTCAGGGATTTCATCATCAGCACAAGCAATTCAAAATTTTAATGTTGAAGTGGGTCTTCCCTTATCTAAGGAAGATATTGACAGAAAAAGTAATGTATGTCTTATTGGCAAGGATATCTCTGAGAATGTATTCAAGGGTGAGAATCCCATTGGTAAATGGCTTAATATTGATGGCAGGAATTATCTTGTGAAGGGAATATTGGAAGCAAAAGGTTCTGTATTCGGACAGTCACAGGATGAGATAATACTTATTCCATATACTGTTTATCTGAAGTATTATCCTGACGAAAGAAGACATATAACCATATTGCTTTCCAGCATTCAGCCCTCAGAGACCATTGAGGAGGCAAGATGGGTAATGCGTATAAGCCATGGTCTGAAAGCAGATGAAGATGATGATTTTTCTATAAACACGCAAGATGCCCTGATGGAACAGTGGAAATCACTGACAACATCCATTTTCATGGTAATGATAGCGATTGGTTCACTATCACTCATTGTGGGCGGCATTGGCATTATGAATATAATGCTTGTATCTGTTTCGGAAAGGACAAGGGAGATTGGCATAAGGAAATCCATTGGCGCACGCAATAAAGAGATATTATTGCAATTTCTCCTTGAATCAGTGGTTGTATCACTTGTTGGAGGGACACTGGGTAT
Organism: uncultured Bacteroidales bacterium; assembly: GCA_964544145.1. Lineage (GTDB taxonomy): Bacteria > Hydrothermota > 32-111 > 32-111 > 32-111 > CAZJAT01. The sequence continues at coordinate 35,259 of CAZJAT010000010.1, forward strand.
TATTGTAGGCGTGTCTATTGCTTTTCTCGTATCAAAGGTGGGACATCTGCCTTTTGGAATGCAGATATGGTCAATTTTAACGGGTTTTCTCTTTTCAATAGGTGTGGGAATATTATTTGGCATATTCCCTGCCAGAAAGGCTGCAAAACTGGACCCTGTGGAGTGTTTACGTTATGAGTAATTATATTATTGAAATGAATAACCTTATCAAGGAATACCCATTTAAGGGCGGCGTTGTCCATGCATTGAGGGGAATAAATTTCAAGGTGGAGCATGGCGAACTTATATCAATAATGGGACCCAGTGGTTCAGGTAAATCTACATTAATGAATATCATTGGCTGTCTGGACAGACAGACATCAGGCACATATATACTGAACAATACCGATGTCAACACATTGACTGATGATGAAAGAGCCGATGTACGGAAGGATACAATAGGATTTATATTCCAGAGTTATAATCTGCTCCCCAAAACCTCGGCACTGCGCAATGTCGAAATGCCTATGATATATGCGAAATTAAACAGAAGAGAGCGCCTCAAGCGTTCAGCTGAACTCCTGGATATGGTGGGTCTGTCACATCGTATACATCATGTCCCCTCGGAGATGTCAGGCGGAGAAAGACAGCGTGTATCCATAGCCAGGTCATTAGCCAATAATCCGGCTTTCATACTGGCTGATGAGCCAACAGGCAATCTTGATTCACATATGTCTGAAGAGATAATGAGTATTCTGAAGGATTTAAATAAACAGGGGAAAACAGTTATTATTGTAACTCATGAACATGAGATCGCCGAGCAGACAGGCAGGGTATTATACCTACGCGACGGCATCATCTCAGGATAAGGCAGTTATACACATTTTTTTATGCATATATTTATTAATTTTTTTGTCAATAAATTTAAGGTATATTGACAAAATGCTATATATTCTGTATATTTAAAATAATATTCAAAGGAGGATTCATGAAGAGAATAGTGTTTTTTATTGTATTAATATCAATGATGAGCATCATTGTTTCAGCTGGTGAATGGATGGACCCCTGCGACCCGTATGAGGGCCTTAATTTCAAATCACCAAATGATTTCAAGTGGGGTAATGATATTGAGGTATTGAGTGGCAATATGGGAGATTTTGCATTTGCAACAGATTACAGGTCTGGAACAATATTTGCAATTGTCAATTCATATAATGCAGCAGCTCCTGATACCGTGACGGTTTACAGGTCATATGACAATGGCCTAACATGGAGCACTGGTGTCATTGGAGCACTCAATGGTAATGGGGAATTGCGTGAGCCTCAAATTTTTGTGACTGATAACGGCAAAGTCGCATGTTTTGTTAATTATGTTGAAACTGATGGAACCCAAAACCTATATTTAAGGGAATTCACTGATACATCACTTGCGGGTTCACATTTTGAACTGGTATCAATTGCATCGGATACAGTTGAGACATTTGATGTTGATTATGCCGATAATTTCTATTATGTCACATATACACAGTATGATGGAGCAATTTATAATGTCATTGGTACAACATGTCATGAGGACAGCTCATCATGGACCAATCAAATTCAGCTTTTCGCAAATGCAGTACCTGATGAGGAAGCTAAGATAGCTGCTGGAGGCAATGGTTATGCATATGTGGCATTTATTGAAGACAGAATGACTAATTCAGACACACTCAATATACGTGTGAAACGCACATATGATTATGGTAATTCATGGCAAAGTTCCATTGCTGCAACTGATTTAACTGGTCAGGACATTTCAGATATTGATATTGCAGCTGCAAGGGGTTCATCCAAGACCGTTTGGATCAGTTGTCAATTCAATAGCTTTGAAAACTGGGGATATTATTATTCCACTGATTCATGTGCTAATACAACATATTCTCAAGTAGTAAGTATTGATAATGGATTTGAAGAGCATCTGGGCACAATGGAGATACACCCCATTCACAATTGGGTTACATTGGCTTTCAAATCAGATTCCAGTAATATACATAATGTTGCATATGGTTATATAATGAATGGCAGCCCGACTACAGTAACGGATCTCAGACAGATCAATGATTATAATGCAACCAATACATATAGACCATTTGCCGGCAATATATTAGCAAATTCTGCAGTCATGTATGCTGGTTGGGGCCCAACAAACCTTTACTTTGATACATATATTAACAATCTCGGTATTGAGGATATTATATCTGACAATCATCTAAGTGTATATGCATCACCAGGATTCTTCACTGATTATACTGATATATGCTTCACACTGGACAATACAAGCAATGTGAGTATTGAAATCTACAATAGTATAGGACAGAGGGTGTGGAGTACAAATACAGTATTCAGCTCCGGATTTAACTCTGTAAGATGGAAAGGTACTGATAACAATGGCTCATCAGCACCGGAAGGTATATATTTCTTTAAAGTGAATGATGGTATAAGAACCGCTTCTGGTAAGATCACATTATTTTAAATGTAAAATAAGTAATGAGGGGTAAATCCCCTCATTACCTCTTTTCAAATCGTACAATACTATCCTCTAATGTTATATATATATTACAATTCTCATCATTTTTCTTCACCCCAATCTTGTAGAAACATTCCTTCTCATTATTTGTGTCAATCAATCGTATATCAAATTGCCCTGCTTTGTTCACATACAATTTCTCTATATGTTCTTCATGCATATTGAGATTATGTATTACAGTCATATTGCCGGCAAATATCAGTTCAATCCTCTTATATTTTATATCAGAATTATTAATCACATGTATTGTTGTATTATTATTATTATTATTATTTCCAATCATAACAGCATATATGACAATGACAATAAGAGCTATTGCAAATGGATATAATTTCCTTTTAAAAATCATAATATTATAATATCAAATCACTACTTTGTGTCAATCAATTCCAATGCAGAATTTACTTTTTGTACTTGAATATTAAAAACATACTATTTCAGATATCAAGCTATCCCCCCACTATTGACTATGAATATATATCATTTATAATAAATAATTATGACATTAATACGAAGTGTTTCTGGAATCAGGGGTATATCTGGAAAGGATTTAACACCTGAACATATAATACATTTTGCCGGGATGTTCGGCTCATTGCTGAATAAAGGTAATGTAATAAGCGGACGCGACACACGTTTAACAGGCAATATCTTTGAGCAGCTGTTTGCAAACACACTCGGTTATATGGGTATAAATACAATATCATGCGGCATTGTGCCTACACCTACTGTTCTGTTTCTGGTTTCAAAATATAGAAGCGCAGGTGGTTTTATTATCACTGCAAGTCATAATCCACCTGAATATAATGGTATTAAATTAGTATCCGGTAAAGGGAAATTCCTCAATTCCAAAGAATATACGCTATTCAATTCATTTGAAAATATTGAGCCTGTGTTATCAAAATCAATGGGAAACTTCAGAGTAGATGAAAATCTCTACAGAGAACATATTGATGCTGTACTGAATCATGATTTTATCAATGCTTCAATAATAAAAAATCGAAAACCCCGCATTGTATTTGACGGAGGTAATGGAGGAGGCTCAATTGTCATATCGGAAATGCTCACCGCGCTCGGAGCTGAACTTATTACGATAAACACCAGAACTGATTCCAAATTTACAAGAGCATTGGAACCCATACCCGCGCATCTTTCAGAATTGGAGAAAACAGTTAAGCATCATAATGCAGATCTCGGATTGGCGACAGATGGTGATGGAGACAGAATAGCTGTCGTAACGCCACGTAGAGGATGTATATCAGAGGAATATACAATAGCACTGACTGCAGATTATGTTGCCAATAAATATTCAGGTGACAGTGTAGTTATAAATCAATCATCAAGTGCAATGCTTGAGATTCTGGGAAAACGCAATAATTATTCTGTTTTCAGAGCGCCTGTGGGAGAAGCTAATGTTGTTGACAGTATAATAGCTCATAACTCAATTATAGGAGGAGAAGGAAACGGAGGAGTTATTTTACCATCTATCAATAAAACAAGAGATGCTCTTATTGCATCATCACTCCTTCTAATGCTTATCTCCGAATCATCATCAGATATTGATACTATTATTGATAAATTCCCCTTACTTTATATGAGAAAAGAGAAATATGATTTGGATAATGCTGATATTCTGAAGAAAGTTAAGGAATTGTATAGCGATTATGAGTATACCGATTCTGACGGGCTTCGTTTCAGCATGGAAAACGGGTTCATGCATATACGAAAATCAGGGACAGAACCCATTCTCAGGGTAATCGGCGAATTTGACTCGCAGGATAGATTGGAAAAAGAATTCTCAATATTAAAAAGGATTATAGAATGTGCGGAATAATCGGATATATCGGTAAAAAGGAAAGTCTCAATATATTGATGGAAGGTCTTAAACGAATGGAATACCGCGGATATGACTCAGCAGGGATATCATTGCTCTGTGAAAACAATGAGATTCTGACGATTAAAAAGAAAGGTAATATTTCCATTCTATCTGAAAATATCAGGAATATTGACTGTAAATCAAATATAGGCATTGCTCACACAAGATGGGCGACTCACGGGGAACCAAGTGATATCAATGCTCACCCACATAGTGACTGCAAGAATAGGATATCTATTGTACATAATGGCATTGTAGAGAATTTCAAACCTTTAAAGAATTATCTGGAATCAAAGGGGCATAAATTTATTTCCGAAACTGATACAGAAATCATTGCACATTTGATTGAGGAATTCCTTGAGGATAATGATTTACTCACAGCTGTAACAAAATCACTGCGTAAAATAACAGGAACATTCGGTTTAATGGTTATTTCAAAGGATAATCCTGACCGTATTATTGCAGCCAGAATGGGCAGTCCCCTTGTGATAGGTAAATCTGATGGCCAGATGATTATTGCCTCAGATGCAAGTGCTATTATTGCTCATACAAATCAAGTTATGTATCTGGAAGACGGTGAAATTGCGGAGATATTTACTAATGATATAAATATAAAAAATATTTACAGCAATAATATCACTGATACAAAATTTACTGAGATAGATATGACACTTGAACAAATTGAAAAAGGCGGATTTGAACACTTCATGCTCAAAGAAATTTATGAACAGCCTGAAGCAATTAAAAATACAATCAGGGGTAGACTTGATAAAGCAAATGGCACTGTCCGCCTGAATGGAATAAAAAATCATATTGATAAACTCGCTTATGCTGAACGCATAATTATAACGGCATGCGGGACATCATGGCATGCTGCGCTGATCGGCAAATACCTGATTGAACATTTTACAGAAATTCCGGTAGAAGTGGATTATGCATCAGAATTCAGATATCGCAACCCCATTGTAAATAAAAATACAGTTGTAATTGCAATCTCTCAATCAGGAGAAACTGCTGATACACTTGCTGCAATTAATGAAGCAAAAAGAAAGAATGCCACTGTTCTGGGTATATGCAATGTAATCGGTTCAACTATTGCACGTATCACAGATGGAGGCATATATATGCATGCCGGTCCTGAGATAGGTGTTGCATCTACAAAAGCATTCACTTCCCAGGTCACTGTTTTGCTTATGATTGCAATACTGCTTGGAAGAAAACATCACATGAGCTTTGATGAAGGTCTTAGAATCATCAATGAGATAGAAACACTGCCATCCAAGATTGAGGATATTCTGAAAAGCAGAGGTTATATAAAAAAACTTTCCAAACGGCTTTACAAACACACTAATTTTCTCTATTTAGGAAGAGGTTTCAATTATCCTACAGCATTAGAGGGCGCATTAAAACTGAAAGAGATATCTTACATTCATGCTGAGGGTTATCCTGCTGCCGAGATGAAACATGGACCCATAGCGCTTATTGATGAAAATATGCCCGCTTTGACTATTGCATTAAAGGATAGTATATATGATAAGGTTATTACAAATATAAAGGAAATCAAGGCAAGGAAAGGACATGTGATTGCCATTGCCACAAGAGGCGATGAAGATATCAAGGATATGCTGAAAGATGTGATATATATACCTGATACAATTGAATTTCTGACCCCCATTCTTTCTGTCATTCCACTACAGATTCTGGCTTACGAAATAGCCGTTCTGAGAAAGCTGGATGTTGATAAACCAAGGAACCTTGCAAAATCGGTTACAGTTGAATGAAGAATATCACAATAGTATTTGCCGCATTGCTTATATGCTCTCTATTGTCAGCCGGAAGTAAGCAGGAATTATCTGATTATTACACATCAATTGAATATAAATTGATTACTAATATTAAATCTATTTCAATTTCACAGACCGCAGAACTCTATGCAGAATTGATTAATCTAAGCATCACATCAGATATTATTGATTATATTGACTCTGCAATTATTCATTCAGAAATAATTGAATATAATAATGATACATTAGATGCCTCAATTAAAATGATTACAAATGAGAGAACTGTCTATTCAGACAAAGATATCTTCTCAACAGGAATTTCAGAATACACTATGGAATCCTTTAATATGTATTCAGGTCATAATCTCAACAATCTTCTTTCAGACAGTATTATTATAAATAAACATTTAAATGGCTCATTAACACTGCACAATATAAACAGCAGGAATTTTATTGACAGCATACTTCTAAATTCAGACAAAATGCCTGTGAGAATATCAAGCAACACATATCTGGGTAATGTCAATATTGAGATAAATAATTATATCAGCTATTTCGGATATCTATTCATTCCTGATGATATTAATGTATATCTCAATGATAAATTATTTATGACTATAGAAACGGAAAAGGTGAAGGTGGAATTAAAATGAAAAGGAAATTAATGATATTCTTTTTCCTTATTATATTTATTGCATTTATTATATACGGTATTATCAAAGGTGATCTTAATTATATAAAGGGCTTTGGAATCTTTCTCTGCCTTGACTGCATAGGGATATCATGATAAGAAGAATTGTTCAAACCATTTCAATGATTGTTATTAACAGTTATCCCGGCATCAAACCTGGTGCAGGTAAATTCCTCTACCAGGGAAATCTTAAACAAATATGTGTGCCTATACTCAACTGCTATTCATGTCCTCTAGCTTGGGGCAGCTGTCCCATAGGTTCTGTACAACAATCTCTGAAAGTGGGTATAATTCCTTTATTTGCTGCCGGTTTTTTCGGAGCAATCGGGATACTTACCGGCCGGCTGGTATGCGGATGGTTATGTCCATTCGGTTTTCTGCAGGAAATACTTTTTAAGATAAAAACCGTTAAATTGAGACTGCCAACATGGACAAGATATATCAAGTATGCAGTTCTTATGTTGACCATAATTGTCCCCATTTTCCTGCATCAACCTTTTTTCTGCAAATTCATATGTCCATCAGGAACGTTAGGAGCTTCTATTTGGCAAATACTGATGCAGCCTATGCTTATTGAATCAATTGGATTTTATTTCACATTGAAATATCTGTTTCTTTTTATTTTTATTTCAGGTTCAATAACATTCAAAAGGTTTTTCTGTGTTACACTATGTCCCATTGGAGCTATATACGGTTTATTCAACAAAATAAGTCTATTGAGAATGAAAACAGATATGAATAAATGCACTGAATGTGAACAATGCAGACTCAATTGTCCAATGGATATATCAATATATAAAAACAGCAATCACTTCGACTGTATCAGATGTTTTAAATGTATATCAGTATGCCCGCACAATGCAGTGACAAACAACATACCCATTAAATCAAAAAAGGCTGCAAATACATTGAATCCATGTGAAAATATTTCTGAAATTGATATTCAATAACAGGTTTTATTTATTACACCTGAAACAGCGTTTGGCTTGAGACGTTGCCTCTTCAATGTTTAAATCCCTTTTAACCTTGAAAAATGTATTTTTCCTCTTCTGAGGATTCAGTACTAATGTGTCAATTCTATTCTGATGTTTTGGCAAACTGTAATTCCAGTGAGCATCGCTGATTGACCTTATCTTGGGTATATAGTCAATATTATCATATATATTGGCTAAAATACCCTTTAATCCGTAGAATCGCCGGATTATGTTCTGTGAGAGTAATCTCGCATTGGCAATGCTCTCTACTACAGTTCCCTTATCCACTGCTATAAGCACATCACTCATATTACTTTTTTCATTCTCACCCTTTAGCATTGGGTCAATAACCGCAGTGTCCAGATACTGTCCTGTTGCATATATGATGGAATTGAAACCTTCTTCATATTCATTCCCTTCTTCATCCTTTAATTTTACATGCAGCATATCATTCTTCTCATCAATCGACACAATCTCAGCTCCATATCTCAATATTACACCTTCATCTTCAGCATCCCTTAATTCACACTCTGTGGCTTTGATTCCTGTACGCTGCCCTCTATATACAATTTCAGCAGCTGCTCCCATACGAATTGCTGTGCGGGCAACATCCATTGCCACATTGCCGCCTCCCACTATGCACACACGCTTGCCGATGATTACAGTTTCATTCTTTGATATGCGCCTCAATATATCCAGGCCGGGATATACGTAATTATCCGGCACTATTTCACTGTGGGGACAATGATACATATTATTGCCTGCTGCAATAACTGTGAGATCAGACTCTTTCCTTATCTCATCTAATAATATGTCTCTGCCTACATCAATATCCGTTTTCATTTCTATGTATTCACTCTCGAGAATAGAGCTTATATCCTTATATATATCTAATGAATCTATTCTGAATCTCGGAATACCATAACGCAGGAGGCCTCCCGCTTCTTTTTCCTTTTCATAAATAGTTACATGAATATTCTTTCTTGAAAGGAAATATGCAATAGAAAGACCCGAGGGTCCTGATCCTATAATTGAAACCCTTTTGGAGGTATTCCCTTTGAAATAATCATTAATACTCTCATTATAATCTGAAACAGGTTTTTTGATATTCATTATCATAACCGCACTGTCATAACCACTCCGTACACACTTTGTTTCACATGGATGTGAGCATATAGTACCGCAAACAGAAACAAAAGGCATTCTTAACTTTATTAGAGCTTTAGCCTCTTCATATCGCCTGTCAGCGATTAATGCAATATAATCTGAAACATTAATCTTAGCCGGACAAGCTAATTGACAGGGTGATTTTCTAATATAAGGACCCATTGCAGCATCAATAAGGTTAAGTAAATATATAATCACATACCCTGCAGCAATCAATCCATTACTAAAAACTTCAGGCTTTTTCATATGGAATAAAAATAGTAGGGAAAAAAGAATAATTATTGGGAAAAATATACCTGATTTTCTTCCATTCATAAGCTGTCCAAATCCTGGAATCATAAGAGAAAACCAAAAGGCTTTCTTTCTTCTATTATAATCATATTTTCTGTTTATACAGAACATTATATATTCACCTTTGCCCATAAGGAAATTGTTTTTATAATTCCCAGCGATACTCCGGCATATACTGAATAGTGCTTCTCAGTCTTATAACCGATATACAGCGCATTTTCATTTCCCATAATTTTTAATCCCCCTTTTATGCGCTTATACTCTGCATCTATAATAAATTCCCTGTTCATACCGTATAACCAGTATTTCATTTGATAATCAGCATAGTCATTTCTTCCTGCCTCTATCTGAAGTCCCCCTCTCAAACACATATAATCATTTTTCAAAATATTCATTTTTACAATTAAGCATAATTCCGGTACTGCGTATGTGTTTAGATTGCCGCTTGCTATATTAACAGTTTTTGTTGCATTATTGATGCCGGCTCTGATAAAAATATATTCAAACTGTGCTGATGCAAAAAGATTGATTTCATTTGAAAAATATTTATCCGAAAGCATATCATAGTATTTGAAATGATTTATTATGCCGTAATTCATTCTACCCCTGCTGAATATTATGCCAATTGGCAGAGAAAATGAATATACATTTACAGTATTCATGATAAATGGTACATTTACAGGTGATATATTGTCTGAGGAATCAGGTAATGCTGTTATTTCAATGTTATCATATATATTACAGTCAATTCCCGCGACAATATTATACCCTGTATGTTGTGAAATATTGAGTATATGAAATGAATATGACAAATCACTTTTTTGAGCTCCCAAATAAAAACCATGATCCATTATTTCATATTGCCATCTATCAGTATTATTATAATACTGCGCATATAATATAATAGAAGAAGCAATCAATAGTATAATTAATAAATATTTCATCAATCAACGGTTATCGTTTTTGATATATTCCGAGGTTTGTCCGGATTCAATCCTTTCTTATAAGCTATTTTCATTGATAGTATCTGCATAAGATAAACACTCACAATAGAAAACAGATGTTCATCTTTTTCATCAATTTCCAGTATCATATCTGAGTTTCTTCTAAGCTCATCGTCTTTTTGTGAGATTGTAATAACAAAGCCATTTCTTGTACGTATTTCATTTATATGCGAAAGTGTATAATGTTTATCACCCGAGCATGTTATAAGAAGTATCGGATAATTTCTTTTTATCAATGTCAAGGGTCCATGTTTAAACTCTGATGAGTGCATTGCTTCAATATTAATATAATTTACCTCTTTTATCTTCAAGGCTGTTTCCATTGCACATGGAAGAGTGATTGAATAACCCAATACATGCATATTATTTCTTTTGTATAATTTATCAGCTATTTCATCCAAAATACTGTCATATTTTACTGATGATTCCTTAATAAGCTTAATTAGGCGCTTAACTTTCCTGTCAATATCTTTTTTATCTATCCCCTTCATTCGCATTGAAATAATATAGAAAAGAACAACTTGATTAATGAATGTTTTAGTTGCCGGAACACTTATCTCCATATCTGATATGGTTGGCAGCACATAATCAGCACTCATTGCAATTGTAGAAGCCATATTATTTATCATTCCCACAACTTTTCCCTTGGAATAGGTCCTGAAATTATCAATCGCATTCTTGATGTCTTTTGTTTCGCCACTCTGCGATACAGCAAGCATATTCGTTTTTCCATTATGCATGTATTGAAGCCTGTCCTTGATATCAGAAGGGAGAAATAAGCCGACTTCCTTATTTGCAATCCGATTCAGAAAATAAGTTCCTAATAATGCCGCATTATATGAGGTTCCTGAACCTGTTATAATGAGTTTATTTCTTTTTAATGTACTGATAATTTTATCAAGATAATCTGATGTTAGATAATACTCTCTAAGGGAAGCAATCTTTGTCGGGATTTCGCTTATCTCTTTTTCCATGAATGAAGCATACGGGTCTTTATATGCGGAAACAGGACTTATAGAATTACGTGAGGGTTTTCTGATTACTGACTTTCCGGTATTTATATTCATTAATGAATATGATGATGAATCAAATTCAATCATCTCATCATCCTTCAATTCAAGGATATTGTTAGTAAGATCCAGCACAGCATATAAATCACTGGAAACAACGAAGAAATTTTCTCCCTTTCCTGCAAATAGTGAAGATCCTTTTTTAACTGCGATTATCTTATCATCCTTCCTATCTGTAAAACAATATGCATAATCACCCTTGATATCACCAAATGCTGCCCTTACAGCCTGATTCCTGTTTTTTCCTTTTGAAAGGTAATCCTCAAGAATATGCACTATAACTTCACCATCATTCTCACTTCTGATATGGTGTCCATTTTTTCTGAGTTTTTCGAATAATTCATGTACATTCACAATATTCCCATTATGGGCTGAAACATATTCACCTGTGCAATCCCTGTGCGGCTGAGCATTTATCTTGGATGGCGGACCGTACGTTGCCCATCGCAACTGAATTATACCCTTATACCCGCCAAATTGTTTTAAATTATGTTTTCCTGAAACATATTCTACACTTCCCTTATCTTTTTTTATTACATATTTACCATTTTTCTTGAATACTGCAATGCCGGTAGAGTCATATCCCCTATAAGAAAGCCTTTCCCCAGCTGTTACAAGTAAATCTCCCATTTCTTTAATCTCTCTATCAAAGACAATAGCGAAAAATCCGCACATATTATTCTCCGTTCACTTAAGCGTTATTAACAGTTGTCCCTTGAATACTTTATCTCCTTTTTCCACTTCAACACTTCTAATTGTTCCGTCCCTGAAAGCATATATCCTGTTCCTCATTTTCATTGCCTCAAGAATAAGCATTGTTTCGCCTTTTTTTACTTGCTGCCCGGCTTTAATGTTTACTGACAGTATTGTACCGGGAATTAAAGCACGCATTTCATTTTCATCCTGTTTTTCATAATGCTCTAATTTCTTCCTTTCATTATCGGGAATCTCAGTCAAATATTTATCATAATTAATGTATATTTCATCTTTTCTGCTCATAATTACACCGGCATATTTGAATGTTTTTTATCAGGTAATTCTTCTTTCTTTGTTTTTGTCATATCAAATGCCTTTATAAGCATTTCTCTAGTATCCCCAGGATTGATAACAGCATCAACATAACCCTTTGAAGCAGCTACATACGGATTTGCGAATTTTTCAATATATTCATCTATTTTCGTCTGTCTCATAGCATCAGAATCAATTGCATTCTCAATTTCTTTTCTGAAGATAATATTTGCCGCTCCTTCAGGACCCATGACTGCTATCTCTGCAGAAGGCCATGCAAAGACTAAATCAGCTCCCAAATGTTTTGAACACATTGCAATATATCCTCCTCCATAAGCCTTTCTCAGGATAAGTGTAATCTTTGGAACAGTTGCTTCAGAATATGCATATAATAGTTTTGCTCCATGTCTTATAACACCTGAATGTTCCTGATCAACACCCGGCAGATATCCGGGCATATCAACCAGAGATAAAAGTGGGATATTAAAACTATCGCAAAAACGGACAAATCTTGAGGCTTTGTCTGATGAGTCAACATTAAGCACTCCAGCCAATACATCAGGTTGGTTTGCAACAATACCTATACTGCGTCCTTCAATTCTTGCAAATCCGATAACAATATTTCTTGCCCATCCTGCCTGAACTTCAAGAAATTCACTATCATCAACAATAGCTCCTATGATATCTCTTACATCATAAGGTTCCTTCGGGTCATGCGGTATAATTTTCTCTATAAGTAATTTCTTATCCGGTTTCACTGTTTTCTGCCTTGGTGTTTCATCCTTAAAATGATCAGGAATATATGAAAGCAGTTTCCTAATCTGTTCAAAACACATTAATTCTTCTTCAGCATAGAAATGTACATTGCCAGTAATAGTAAAATGCGTCTTTGCACCACCCAGCTCTTCCATTGAAACATCTTCACCTATAACACTCTTAATTACCTGCGGTCCTGTAATGAACATTTTTGAAACCTTATTTACCACAAATACGAAATCCATAAGTGCAGGAGAATAAACTGCGCCGCCTGCACATGGGCCTAGAATAACTGAAATCTGGGGAACAACACCTGAATAACGGGTATTTCTGAAGAATATATCACCATAACCAGCTAATGCATCCACGCCTTCCTGTATTCTTGCACCTCCAGAATCATTCAATCCGATACAGGGAACTCCCATTTTTGCAGACAGATCCATAATCTTTGTGATTTTCATTGCATGCATTTTCCCGAGTGATCCTCCGGCAACAGTAAAATCCTGGGCAAATATACACACATTACGTCCATTTATTTTCCCATATCCCGTTATAACACCATCTGCAGCTAATTTCTGACCATCCATTCCGAAATCTTTTGATGTATGTTCAACAAATAGATCTGTCTCTACAAATGAGTTATTGTCAAGCAATTTCTCGATTCTGTCTCTTGCAAAAAGCTTACCTCTTGTTATCTGCTTTTCAATGGCTTTTTCGCCTCCACCCTTCAGCACCTTAGATTTTTGCGAAAACCATTTTTTGATTTTCTCTCCGATATTCATTCAAACTCCTCTATTTGACAAAGCCGGTTAAACCGGCTTTGTTTATTTACTTTCAAGTATTTTGAATTCTACCCTTCTGTTTTTCTGATAATCAGCTTCTGAATTCTCAGGATATACCAGAGGTCTGTCTTCACCATAGCCTATTGCTGTTATTCTGTTTGCAGATATTGCTCTTGTCTGAATAAGATAATTTCTTACTGATTCAGCTCTGGCCTGCGATAATTTTCTATTGTAATTTGCTGATCCCCTTGTATCAGTGTGACCGCCGATCTCGACTTTGATTGATGGATTTTCATTCATTATATTTGCCAGTGAATCAAGCACCGGGTATGACTCAGGTCTTAATGAAGCTTTATTGAAATCAAATAGTATGTTGTTAAAAACAAACACCATCTGTTCCTTGAGTAGTCCCACATCAACCTTCTTAACATAACCGCCTTTTAATTCAATGTTGAATTTATCCTGTTTAATGTATTTTTCGACCATAGGTGTGATTCTCACATTGTAATTACCCTTCTTTATTGGCTTTGAATCTCCAAGTCCGTCAGCACCAGTGGTGAAGGAATCCACAACAGTCTTCATATCAGTAGTCAGAACCTTGATAGATGACGGTACTGGTTCATTATTTGATGCATTGAATGTATAAACCCTGTATTTGCCGTACAGAGGCATCATTCTCACTGTTTCCTCATAATTCTTACCTTTCTCAATATTGATTGTGAATACATTGTCTTCCTTATTTGCAGCTCTTACTATGATGACATTTTCTCCCTCATCCATTCTCCTGAACACTGAACCGGATTCATCAGTATACATTGTATCATTGGAGAATATTACCATAGCACCCTTTATGAGATTCTCTGTCTGACCGTCCAATACAGTTAGAAGCAGTCTGCTTCCGGATGGATTAAGGCTATACACACGCTCTATATTGTCCCTCTGAAGTATATCCATTGTATCAACTGCTGTATCATAATTTTCAGCATATACCATTACAGATATCTTCGTATTTTTATATTTCTTTGTGAATTCACCCAAATCATCAGTAATTAATTCATCTATGCCTGATGCATTATTCCGCCTTATTATTACATTGGCGATCAATGGCTCTTCTGTAAGAGAATCTATTACTTTACCGCTGAACACACCGTATGTTGATGAATGAATACCATCATTAATTGATAAGTGATTACCCTTATTTGAATATAATAGACCTCTATCCTGCGTGATATTTATATCTGATGTATATCTGTCTGTATTAAATCCAATTCCTACATTGAACTGGAATCCTTCTCGTCCGCCTATCGCAGCAGCACTTTCAAGCAATAACCAATTCCAAACAGTATATTGAACACCCGCGGTGAATTTGGGGTATATTGATGAGAATGCAGTGTTCTTGAATGATTGTGTATATCTGATAAAGGCATTTAGCGGCAGATATTTCATATGATACAGCATACCAAGATTTATCTGAGGCTCCAATATTGTTACAAGCTGATTCCCGTTTAAATTATCATCCACTGATTCATATAATAGTGAATCCAGAATGACTTCAGAAATATCCTGACTATCTGTCACACTCTCATATATTCTATAAATATTAACCAGATTAAGTGAATCTGTTTTCATTGCAAAAGAATATTGTCTGCCTGCACCTTCATTCCAGTAAACCCTGGAAAACATATGATTAAATGAACCTTCAATCATAAATTCATCTGTAAGATTTAAAGCCAAACCCAATGAAAAATCAAATCCATTACCAGGAGGAGGAAGCATATTATCCTGATTGAATATAGGATCATATGAATCCGCATAATTGCCTAAATTATAAATCATACTGTCCATAGCAAATGAAATCGGTAAACCATATGTAACAGTACCATATGCAATCTGCCTTAAATAAGATGGGTCCGATTCAAATGACATTGAATCCATTGTTATATTGAAATAGGATAAACCGGCAATATATGCTCCTGAAACTCCGAAATTGACACTCATACCGTTATCCATAGGTATCTCCGCTCCCAAACCTGCAGAGATTGCTTCATATAATTGAAAATCAATATGCATTGAAGTGAAATCATAGAGTGAATCAAAATAATTGCCATACATTGCTAATTGAAACAGATCTCCAGGTAACTGTGTCAATTCACCAATAAATAGTTTGGAGCCGAATGCAAAATTACCGATTTTGAAATTCAATGGAATTATGGGTGATATAGCCATTGTCAGATATGGTGCAAAATGGAAATATTCACCAATATTCCTTAATATTGCCCTCTTCTTCTCATCTGTAAGCGTATCATTCATAGTGGGCATTATCACTGTATCCCCATTTATCAGGGACATAATCTGGTCATAATCCCTTATGCCTGAATTCGGAAAGAGAAAATTTGTGAAATGCGGTGAAATCAAATCATTGGTAAAACCCATATTAATCCTGTAAAAATCCATTGAGCTATAGGGTACATCCCCTCTGCCGAGAAATGCCGGATTGTAGAAAAGCGCATTTGAACCGGTATTTAAGGGAGAGTCCATATATAATCCGTCAGCAGCTATAAACAGGGATGTAATAATCAGTATAATAAATATTATTGTTTTTTTCATATTATTTCCCCCTTAAAATATTTTATTTGAATCGCTTAAAGCATTGTTATCTATGTCAAAATTCAGTATCACATATCCTCCTACAGACATATAATCACTGGGTTTGACATATGCTTTCTCTACTGTGTCACCATTCTGATCAAGCGTAACTGGGATTTCCAGCCTTGCCTTATACATTGCAGTATCATAGACAAAGAGTTCATACAATGTTGTATCTAATAATAATGAAAAATTATACAGACCTTCTTCCCCCACTGTCTGACCATCATTGTCTACAGGAGGAAGCTCAATATTGAATGTATCAATAAGCACCCTCTCGCCTGGTTTATTATATATAGCAAATATAAGCCTTGCACCAAGTGGAATCCTATTCCTTATATCAAGATTCAAGTAAACACTGTTTATCAAATCAAGTGGTGTTGAATCAGGTGGCGATATCATACCCTGATCCCTCATAAGAATTACAACCCTGTCGCTTCTCAGATGAAAATTCAAAGGCATTTTTGAATATGATTCCAGCCTGGTCATTGTGTAATCATTACTGTCAATAACAAAATCTATATCATGTGAATAATCCCCAACGGGAAAACTGTCAACATTTAGAATAAACATGAATGGAGAGGATTGTGTATATGTTCCGGGCGGGATTACTATATTCACATCATTTGTATAAATTGTATCATCATTCCTGTTTGTAATCATATGATGTATACGGCCTGAAGCTGTATCATTAAATGTCCCCCATCCTCTCACATAATTAATTATCCTGTCAATAGATGAATTGAATATAGTTGAATCAAGATCAATAATATCCTCAGGCAGTAATTCCTCAATATTAATTGATATACGTAAGGAGCCTGCAGGTATAGTGGGGATATTATCCCTTACTCTCAGTTTTGTTTTCACATAAACAGTATCACTGTCTGATGACAGTTCAATATGTTCCGTATCCATCAAAGCAACATCCAGTATAGTAACTGTTGTATCGCCAAAAGGCAAACTGATTGTTATATCATGAATGCTGAGTATCTTTGTGGGTATCATATAACAACCTATAAAGAATATCAGTGAAATCATAATAAAAATAATTAATGATTTTTTCATTATACCTCCTGTCCAATTATCTATCATATTATTTTAAAACTATAATTTTATATGTCAATACTCGCTAATTAACCTTGATGTGATTATATCAAAGATAAAAGTAATAAATAATACGGAAATAATCATAATAATGAATATTCCTGTATTAACCGGTGAACTAAAAACGATTTGCCTCAGCACAATGCCTCCCAGAGCTGATACTATCATTGATGTCAGTATATCAATGAGAAAATATTCACTTTCTTCCCTGAATGCAATAATCAGTCTTGGTATAAGTACTAAGGGAATTAATATAAAGAAAAAACCATGCATATATGCAAAATACATGATTAATGCTTTTTCCATATATTCCAGATAAGTATAGAATCTGTTCTCCATTGTTCTGATACGGAAATAATAATATATTGTCATAGTAAAATGCTTTATCAGCATTGTAACAATAATCAAAATATTAAAAACAATAAAATATCTGTAAATACTAGTTATGAAAAGTCTTGGCACTGTATTTCTGAACAATAATACAAGAAGTAAAAGCACTATTATATGCAGGCATTGGTCCATAATAAATAACAATGGATTTTTCCTGCATATCTGTATTTTAATATAATCAATAATAAAATGGGTAAAAAATACTGTGATAGATGATATAATTATTAAATATACATCAGTATATGATAATATAAGAATCCCTAATATTGTAATCCCATTTATTGCAGCATGCAGTATTTGGCCTTTAAGGGAATTTATTTTCAATCCATAAAGACTTCCTGACTGGAAAATAAAATCTCCTGTCAGGTGTCCTGACAGGAGAATAATAAATAAAATATTGTTATGAATGAAATCATTCATCCTTTACAATCCAGACCTTAATTGTCCCTTTTACATTTGAATGTAATTTTAATTCAACATCATAAACACCTAATTTCTTTATATGATTTTCCAGAATAACTGATGTTTTATCCAGATTGATATTCAAAGCCTGTAACTCGTCTGCAATCATTGATTCAGTTACAGAACCGTACAATTCATCATTATCATGTGCTTTCTGTTTAATTGTCACAGAAACATCACTTAACTTTTTGGCTAATTCTTCCGCTGCTTTGATATTCTTTATCTCATCCTTTTTAATTTTTTCTTTTTCAAGTTCAAATCTCTGCAGATTTCCTTTGTTGTACTCAAAAACAAAACCCTTAGGAATCAGAAAATTTCGGGCATGCCCTGTTTTCACGTTCAGTACATCGCCTCTGCTGCCTAAACCAGCTACATTTTGCCTCAGTATTACCTTCATTGGGACTCCTTATTTGATAAAATCATTTACATAGGGCATTAGAGCAATATTGCGTGCTGCTTTTATTGCCTTTGCAACCATTCTCTGATGCTTAGCACAAAGCCTAGTTCCCTTTCTGGGTATTATCTTGCCCTGCTCATCTGTAAAGAATCTCAACATTTGTGTATCCTTATAGTCAACGATTTTAATCTTGTCCAGACATAGTCTGCAACGTCTTGTTCTGCCTTTCTTAGAATGGAATGTCATCATTACCTCCAATGTTTTCATTGTCTGCTATTTCATCAAACTCTTTATCAATTTCATTAATTGTCTCATTTATTGAACTTGAACTCCTTGAGTACTCGTAATCAGTATTGCGGACAAGTATATGTATCCTGTATGCACGAATCTGGAAACTGCTTCTTTTTTCTCCAGTGTTTCTATCTTCCCATGTATTAAGCTGCAGCATACCTTCAATTATAACAGGGGTCCCTGTTTTTAACCTGTCCTTCAACTTCTCATTGTAATCCTTTCCCCAGTTTATAATGTTAATATAAAGGGTATCTTCCTTCCATTCACCATCGCTTCCCTGATATCTTCTTGATGATGCCAAGCGGAATGTCAGAATACTTGCATTGCTGTTTGTATATCTGATCTCACTATCCTTTGTCAATCTCCCGGAGATTGTTACATTATTTATATTGGGGACACTGATTTTTTCAGTCATATTTCACCTCATTATTTCCTTTTAATAAAACTCCTCCAGATAGATTCTTCCAGTTTCATCTCTGCTTTGAATGTATCAATAGATGCAGGATTAAGTGAGAAATCAATTGTTACATTGTGTCCCTGTCTTGATTTCTTTATTTCATAAGCAAGTTTCTCAATTCCATTGTCTTTAGCTTCCTCAATTGTCCCGCTCAAATCAGATAACCATTTTTTTATCAATTCAATCTTTTCATTTACTTGTGCATCCGTCAGTCCCGGATCAAAGATTAGAAGTAATTCATACTTGTTCAATTCATCCTCCTGATTAGTGTTTAAATACCGAGAATTGATTTATAATTGGCGCTATAACCAAAGCAATAATCGACATTAATTTAATTAAAATATTTATTGATGGTCCGATAGTATCCTTCAATGGATCACCAACCGTATCACCTACAATCGCTGCTTTATGGGCATCAGAGTTTTTCCCGCCCATATGACCCTCTTCAATATATTTCTTCGCATTATCCATAGCAGCACCGGAATTAGCCGTTTGAATACCCAATTGAACACCAGTTATTAATGAACCTATAAGTAAACCGGCTAATGTGAATGGTCCGAATACAAATCCGATAACAATAGGGACTCCTATTGCAAGAATGCCCGGGAAAAGCATATATTTAATAGCTCCATCAGCTGCAATTTCAACACATTTCTGTGATTCAGGCATTGCCTTGCCTTCCATTAAACCCTCAATTTCCTTAAATTGTCTTCTCACTTCAATGATGATCTTATCAGCTACTGCTCCAACGCCTCCTGCTAATAGAGATGATAAGAAATATGGTATCATACCACCCACAAGTAATCCTCCTATAAAATAAGGATCCTGTATAATACCTGCCATTTTCTCCATTAATGCAGCATCACCATTGATCATAATAGTAGTTATATATGCTGTTATAAGTGATAAAGCTGCAAATGCAGCTGAACCTATTGCAAAACCCTTACCTATAGCTGCCGTGGTATTCCCAACAGAGTCAAGACTATCTGTAATTTCTCTTACCTCAGCAGGTAATTTGGACATTTCAGCAATTCCGCCTGCATTATCAACAACAGGACCATATGAGTCCACTGCAAGGGTGATACCTAATGTTGAAAGCATTCCCAGTGCAGCTAAAGCAATACCATACATACCAGCTACTTCATAACCTAAAATCATAGCAATAACAATTGCAATAACAGGAATCATAGTGGACTTCATACCAATTGCCAATCCATTGACAACAACTACTGCAGCACCGCTCTTAGCACTTCTAGCAAGATTCTGTACGGGTTTAAATTTGCTGGATGAATAGTACTCACTGACAAAAGCAATAATTAGTCCTGCGAATAAACCGCTTATTATTGCATAGAATGGCCCATATTTAACAAAGCCCAGTTTGGCATAATCAAGGTTCATTAAGTGAACCGCAATGAAAGAACCAATTATCATAATTACTGAAGCTATGTAAACACCTGAATTCAATAACATCTGAGGATTTTTTATTTTCCCCCACAATATCCATAATACACCGATTATAGAGGCAATAAGCCCTATGCTGGCAATATAGAGGGGTAATGCAAACAATTCATTAAATATGTTAGCCATACCTGCTGCAATTGCCATTGTAGCTATAATTGATTCAACATATGATTCCATTAAATCTGCACCTAAACCTGCTGTATCGCCTACATTATCTCCGACATTGTCAGCAATAACTGCTGCATTGCGTGGATCATCCTCCGGTATTCCGGCTTCAACCTTGCCTACAAGGTCAGCTCCCATATCAGCAGCTTTTGTATATATGCCTCCGCCTGCTCTTGCAAATAATGCCAGAAGGGAAGCTCCCATTGCATAACCATTAATTGCTTGAATAGATCCCTTAAATATAATATAAAGAATTACAAGACCCAGTAATGAGATGGAAGATATAGTTAAACCTGTTGTTGCTCCTGCAGTAAAAGATACCCTGATTGCAGGTATTAATCCCTTAGAAGCTGCACTTGCAGTTCTTGCATTTGCTCTTGTGCCGACCCACATTGCAATATATCCAGCTGAACCTGAAATAATTGCTCCTATAGTAAAACAAATTGCCGTTCTGTAATCAATGGGAATCGATCTGTTCATTAAAGGTGCAACAGACATAAGCACAGCTATTACTGCAACAACAAACAGAACATATGTGAATTCCCTTTTCATGAATGCAGAAGCACCATCTTGAATAAGGGATGAAAGCATTCTCATCTGTTCATTTCCTGTGTCTTTTTTCATGAGATTAATCACTAATAAAGCGACAAATCCCAATCCCAATAATGATGCTATTACTGACATTAAAATTTCACTCATTCAGTCTCCTTTGATTAATCAGATTCATTGCTGTTTCTTCGTTTTCGATAATAACCGTTTCAAGAGCATCAGCTCCTGATATTGTAAGTATCTTTGCTTCTTCCGCTGATGAAAATTCTGACAGCACATAATCAGCGGGATCTTCATTATCCGGGTGTCCAATACCGATTCTCAGTCTTTTAATACTTTCAGTACCAATAATATCAATTATAGACTGTAATCCATTATGTCCTCCTGATGATCCCTGCAATCTAAATCTTAAAACATTTAAATCCAGATTGAAATCATCCAGAACAACAGTTATATCCCGGTTTTCTATTTTATAGAGATCAATTATATCACGAACTGCAAAACCGCTTCTATTCATGTATGTAGTAGGTTTTACAAGTACTAAATTGTCATCATTTCTGTTTTCACAAAAAAAAAGTGTCCCTTGCCCGGTTTAAATACAAGATTGCGGCGTTTCGCCATTTCATCCAGTATCATAAAACCGATATTATGTTTTGTATAGGCATAAGCATTTCCGATATTACCCAAACCGACTATACAATTCATTTCTCAGCAGTTTCCTCTTCTTTTGTTTCACCTATCAATTCAGGTTCGGCCGCTGTCTCTTCAATTTCACTTTCTTCTTCAGCTGCCACCGTCTTAGGTGCTGCAATTATACATATTGTCTCATCCGGGTCATCAAGTATTTCTCCATCAGTAAATTTCAAATCCTTGACATGCAATGAATCACCGATATTCAATGATGAAATTTCCACTTCAAAATGTTCGGGGATTTTTGATGGAAGAACCTTTACAGAGATTTCCCTGATCAAATGTTCCAATACACCGCCCTCTTTAACTCCTTCCGGAGCACCTGTAAGCAAAACAGGAACATCAACCTTGAATGTTTCTCCCTTATGGAGCATCAGAAAGTCTATATGTCTTATCTTATATGATTTTGGTTCTCTCTGAACATCCTTTATGACTGTCATATGTTTTTTCTTCCCATCAATGAGATTGATTATTGCATTTTCTTTGCCTATTTTATGCAACAATTTTATCATTTCAGTTTCATTTACTGAATAAGACCTTGATTCCTCATTGTGTCCATAAGCAACGCATGGAATAACATTATTATTGCGCAATTCCTTTAAATGGTGCTTTGAACCCGTTTCTCTTTTATCAACGTGTAGATCATATTGAAGCATTATTCCTCCTAATCAAATAATACACTTATGGATTTATACGAATGAACTCTTTTCATTGCATCTGCAAACAATTTTGCACATGATAATATTTTCACTTTTTCAATTTTTTTCTCTTCACCTATATCAATGCTGTTTGTGGTTATAAGACGGTCAATAGGGCTTTCTTTTAAATATTCAATAGCATTTCCCGATAGCAGGGAATGCGTGACAACAGTATTTATCTCATTTGCCCCGCTGTCCTTCAAGGCAAATGCGGCTTTTGAAATCGTGCCTCCTGTATCAATAATATCATCTATCATAATAATATTCCTGCCTGATACATCACCCACAACATTCATTATTGATGATTCATTAGGTTTACTGCGGCGTTTATCAATTATTGCAAGAGGAAGATTACCTAATTTCTTCGCAAAACTTCTTGCTTTATTAACCCGTCCGGCATCGGGTGATACAATTACAGCATTATCCAATTTAAAATTCTCTTTAATAAAATCAATAAATATTGGCGCAGAATAGAGATGATCAACTGGATAATTGAAGAACCCCTGTATCTGCTCAGCATGAAGTTCCAATGTCATAACACGTGAAGTTCCTGCAACATTCAACAGATCGGCAACAAGTTTTCCGGAAATAGGAACCCGTGGGTTATCTTTTTTATCCTGTCTTGCATATCCGTAATAAGGTATAACAGCTGTTATTTTTCCTGCAGATGCTCTCTTTAGTGCATCAACAATCAATAAAAGTTCAACAAGATTTTCAGCAGGAGGGTTTGTGGACTGCAATACAAAAACATGATCTCCCCTGACTGACTCATTTATCTGCACCCTAATCTCTCCATCAGAGAAACGGGACACAATGCTGTCCAGCAATGGTATATCCAATCTTTTTGATATTTCTCTGGCAAGAGTAATATTTGAATTACCCGCTACCAGTTTCATTTGTACAGGCATGCTACCTCTCTTATGCTGGGGTGGTAGGATTCGAACCTACGGATGCGTGAACCAAAATCACGTGGCTTGCCGCTTGCCTACACCCCAGTGGGTTTATTCGTTATGCGATTCGTAATCGTCGATTGACTGACTTCTTTCTTCCGGAGCTTTTGACATCTCCTCTTCATACTTCTCAAGGATAACTTGTTCAATCTGTTGTCTCATCTCATTATTTATCGGATGAGCGATGTCCCTGTAAGTTCCGTCTTTTGCTTTTCTTGAAGGCATGGAAATAAAGAGACCTTTCTTGCCGTCGATTACCTTTAGTCCTCTTACTACAAAAGCATCCTCAAATGTGATGTTTGCAAATGCTTTCAATTTCGGCTCGTCTCTCAGCGTGATCCTCACTTCAGTAATCTTCATTAGTTTCCTCCTACATTGATGTTAGAAAGTTTTCTTCTATCAAGTCCCGGGTAAGCAGATTTGTTGTGAAAACTGCATTGCCTCCGAAATACTTGTCAATATCATCTATCATAATTTTTTCATTGAATAAACCGAATACAGCAGATCCTGTACCAGTCATCATTGTGAATAAAGGATGCATTTGCTGCATTTTTTCCTTAATTTCCCTAATTCTCGGATAAAATTCAAAGATCAATGGTTCAAACACATTATAATTAGTTTTTAACGTATTATAAAATATTTTATCTGTATTTTTTAAGTTATTTATATTAAATGTTTTCTTGTTCTGTGTCAAGTGCTTTTTGACATTGTCATAGGCCCATTTAGTGGAAACCTGGATATTGGGATAAACTGCTATAATATTTAACTTAGCTATATCTTTATTATCAATAAACTGCAATTTATCTCCCAATTTCTCACCTATTGCAGTGCCCCCTCTTAAAAGAAAAACTACATCTGCTCCAACCTGTAATGCAAATGTATACAATTCTCTCTGAGAGAACGGATTTCCATAGAATTCATTGAGAAATTTAAGAATTGCAGCTCCATCAGCGCTGCCTCCCCCCATACCACTGCCTATAGGTATATTCTTCTTTAATGTGAAAGCAAATTCCTGCCAGGCCCCCTTATAGTGTTCTTTGAAAATATTATATGATTTGACTACTGTATTACTTTCATTCAATGGTACATTTTTATTATCAATTTTGATACTGAATTGATCTGTTTCATTTGCTATAATTTCATCAAATAGGTTTATTGATTGAAATAATGTATAAATATCGTGGTATCCGTCATTGCGTTTACCCGTTATATCAAGATGAAGATTCACCTTACAATATGCTTTAACTAGGTATCTGTCCATTGTTCATTCTGTCAATGAGATGCTTGAAATCGCAAATCAGTTCCGGTTTTTGTTCAATGATATTCCCTGTGACAATAAAATCCGCACCGCTCTTCAGTATCTGTTCTGCCTGATTCAAATCCCTGATACCACCCCCTGCAATAATAGGTTTCTTTAATATGGACCTTGCTTCAGCAATAGCTGATAATGCAATCGGACACTTTGAGCCGCTTCCTGCTTCAAGGTATGCAATATCATAATTCATTATTTCAATCAATTTCATGTACCTTGAAATAGCCGTATTGTCATCACTGTCAATAGGTGTGATACATGTCTCTCTGACAACAGAAGTATTCCTGCTTTTAGAAATTATAACATATGCTGTATTTATTATATCAATATTTGATTTGTAGAGCATATCAGCTGCCTGATAATGTTCATCAATAAGAAATTTAGGATTACGTGAATTAAGCAGAGTAAGCAGAAATATTGAATCAAATTTACTGCTTATCTGATAATGTGATCCGGGGAAAGCAATAATCGGTATAGAGGTTCTCTTAATAACAAAATCCACAAATTGATTATAATTATCAATTTTATCACTACTGCCGCCTATCATGATGCCATTAACATCACAGCGCTCTGCAAACTTAATGATTGATGCATAATTCGGTTCATTCTTCTCAGGATCCAAAAGAACAAAATAACCTTTTCTGCCCAGTTTGTATGTTTCAAAAATATGCTTTTTTATGCCCATAATAACTTGTATAGTATTTTAATCATAGTTTTCTTGTATGCAATACCCTTTAACAGCATCAATAGTTCAACTGCTCGTCTGCTTTTATTTCTCATATTATTGAAAGAGTTATAGAAATAATCGGATAATATTTCATTGTGATCCAATAAACCTATTATACTTTCAAAGAATTCTGTATGTTCACGGACAGTAAGCTGTTCTATAACATATTTTAGTTTCATCTGCATTTTCAAAGAATACATATTATCATTTTCAATATAATTCAAAAATCGGCAAAACTGATGTTCCGTAAAATCATTATGCTTAAAAGCTTCATTAATTACAATTGATGCCCATTTAGCTGTTCTTAATGCATTATCAATACCTCCTCCTGTCATGGGATCTGCGAATCTCCCTGCATCTCCAATTATCAATACCCTGTCTGCAAAAGGTTTTTTGAGGGGATTGACAGGTACAGCACCAGCTTTGTTTTCAAGAATCTCAGCACCTTTAAATCTTGATTCAAGATATGAGTAGAGCATTTTCTTTGTATTACATGCATCTTTTTTTACAATACCCAGACCGATATTTGCCTCATTATCTCCTCTGGGAAATACCCATACATATCCCATACATTTTCTTATGTATGAAAAATCAAATTCTATATTGTCTCTATCTATCAATGGATGTCTTGCCACTACTTCATAACATGAATAAATATCCGATAATTGTACATTAGTGTTTATATTCATATATGCTGCGCACTGGGATTCAACACCATCAGCTGCTATGAAAACCTTACATTTATACTGACAAATATCTGTTGAAACAGAAACTCCA
>CAZJAT010000011.1:0-17869 GCA_964544145.1 uncultured Bacteroidales bacterium
TAATGCCTGAGCCTCAGAATCCCCTGACTGCCTCAGAGAAAAGTGCTATATTTGACTTTGTCAGGGATGGTGGCGGATTATTCATGGTAGCAGACCATAATGCATCTGACAGGAATTCAAATGGCTGGGATTCCCCTCACATATTCAATGATTTAGGTTCACCTGATTCATTCGGCATGTATTTCAATGTTACAGGAGATTCATATAACTCTATAAGTGATATCTGCAATTCATTTACAGGATTGGATTCCATTTACAATGGCAAATACGGCAATGCTCAGGGCAGTGATTTTGCATTCCATGCCGGAACAACAATGCCCGCTTCCGCAGATGCAATAGAGATAGCTCCGCATCCTGATAATTCATCATACAGCATGCTGTCAGTGTGCTATTTCGGCAATGGCAAAGTTGCAGGAATGGGGGACAGTTCACCTGCTGATGACGGAACAGGCCAGGCTGGCAATACATTATATGACGGCTGGAATGAAGGTATTTCAAAGGTTCTTATTATGAATACCACATGGTGGTTATCTGTGAAAAAGGGTTTAACCGGCATTGATGAATCATTCATATCATATTCATATGCAGGTGAAAATATTACAATTACTGTCAGAAATAATTCTGAGAATGCTTTTGCAATGCTCCGTCTATATAAAAAGGAACAGGGAGCAATGGATTACAAATATATTGAATCTGTCAAATACGGTACTAATGTGATATTCAATGACCATATCAATTCAAACTCATCTGTGTATTATAAAATAACCGGAATCAACCATTCCGGGCAGGAAATTTTTATAGGTATGTTCAAATCGGATAATCATAGAAATATTGAACTTATTGACAATATCATTACTGATAATATACTACGTTTTAATAATAACAATAAAATAGAATATCAGATATTTGACTTTTCCGGCCGTATAGTACAGAGCGGGACAGGGGCAGAAGGTATTGTGCATCTGAATCTCAATCCAGGTATATATATTATCAAATCTGCAAATTATAAAGGAAAGATAACGGTTATTGAATGAAATTAATATCTCGTAATAAGAAAGCATATCATGATTATACTGTAATTGATGAATTTGAATCAGGCATTATGCTCAGAGGCCTTGAAGTAAAATCAATGAGGGTCAATGCTTGTTCAATCAATGAATCCTATGCAAGAATAGACCCTGCAAGAATGGAGATTTTCATTTATAATATGACTATTGATAATTATTCCCATTCCTCAGAGCGTGAATATGATCCTAAAAGAAAACGGAAATTACTCCTTCATAAGCATGAGATTAGAAGAATCAAAAAGAAATTGGATGAAAAGGGATTGACGCTCATACCCCTTAAGGTATATTTTAATGACAGAAATATTGCAAAGATTTTACTTGGCATGGTTAAAGGAAAACGTTATTATGATAAAAGAGAGCAAATAAAAAGGAGAGATTTTGAAAGGGAACAAAACAGAATTGCGAAACATTCTCATTAGCTTGATTGTTCTGCCTTTATTTTTTCTTAATGCTTTTGGTTCTGACAGGGATTTCTACACTGTATCTGTTAATAAGAATATTGATTCCCTTGAGATATACACCATTGATAATATTGAATACATAGATATTACTGTCCTTTCCAGTATTCTTAAACTCAGTTCATATTATAAGAAAACACAGGAAACAATACGGATGGAGTCCAATGACAGTTATGTTATAATAAGCATCAACTCACCTTTCTATAAGAAGGCAGGTAAGGTTTTTAAAATGCCCTATACACCTGTTTATAATGATGATATTGTTCTTCTTCCCATTTATTCCATTGAGAGTGTTTTTAAGGATATAATAGCTGCTAATGCTGTTTTCAGTGAAAAATCAATAGCATATGCCGAGAAATTCAAACTCCATAAGGTAATTGAACAGAAACAGCATATTGATCTTGTATTCAATCATATTCCATCATATGAAATGGAGACAACACTAAGGGACCTTATTTTCTTCATTAATGATTGTTCTGCTTCAAAAGATTTAAAGCAGAAGAAAAAAACAGGTCTCATGCGTGTGTTCGAGATGATTGAAGACGGGAAAAACATGACATTAATAATGACCTTTGATCCAAAAATGGAATTGGATTTCATAAAAGATATTAAAGATACACTGCGTATTTTTTTCAAAGAGCGGAAAACCGCTCCCAGCAATAATAATGTGATGAATATAAAAACTATCATTATTGATGCAGGACATGGAGGGAAAGACCCCGGAGCAATAGGACCCACCGGACTCAAGGAAAAGGTTGTCACACTTGATATTGCATCCCGTCTTAAACAGCTTATTACAAGCAATATGAAAGATATAAAGGTTATAATGATCAGAGATAAAGATATATACGTATCCCTGCAGGAAAGAACAATGCTTGCAAACAAATATCCTGATGCAATATTTATTTCCATTCACTGCAATGCATCCTACAATAAGCAGGCAAAAGGTGCAGAAACATATTTTCTCTCTACTGCAAAAACTGACTGGCAGAGAGCCGTGGAGGCAAGGGAAAATGCATCATTGGCATTTGATATCAAGACCGAGGACAAGGAAGGGCTTGATTTCATACTATGGGATCTTGCGCAGAATGAGTTTCTCAGTGAATCAAGCCATATAGCAGAGCTTATTCAAAAGCAATTTGAAAGCAATACAAAGAATTGCAGAGGCCTGAATCAGGCCGGCTTTTATGTACTGAAAGGCAATTATATGCCTGCTGTACTTGTTGAAACAGCTTTTATATCAAATCCGGAAGAAGAAAAAATGCTGAAAACATCGGATTTCAGGCAGAAACTTGCTAATAATATTTACAAGGGAATTGTAAAATACATAAATGACTATGAGAAAAAAAATAAGTAAACATGCAATAGGCGTATTTGACAGCGGTGTCGGCGGATTAACAGTTGTAAAGGAATTGATAAAACAATTACCTAATGAAAAAATCATCTATTTCGGAGATACAGCCCGTGTCCCCTATGGTCCCAAATCAGTCAAATCCATAAAGCATTTTGCAATGCAGGATACTGCATTTCTTATTTCACAGCATGTAAAATTGATTGTTGTTGCATGCAATACGGTGTCTTCAAATGCAATGCCTTTGCTGCAGAGCAGTTTTTCAGTCCCATTCATTGATGTTCTGAAACCCAATGCTGAATTGGCAGCCCATACAACGGAAAATAACAGGATAGGTATTATCGGAACCTATGCCACTGTAGAGACATCAACCTATGAGACATATATTCGCAGTATAAATAAAAACACCCGTATCTTTAAAATACCTACACCACTTCTGGTCCCTCTGGCAGAAGAGGGACTTTCAGGCACAACAATATCTCAAGAGATATTAAAAATGTACCTATCATCTCTAATCAAGAAGAATATTGATACATTGATACTGGGATGCACACATTATCCGTTATTTGAGAAACAGATAAAAACCATTGCAGGGAAAGATATTCAGATAATCAATTCTGCAAGACACACAGCTCTTTGTGTAAAAGAAGAATTACATAGAACAGATATGTTAAATAAAACTACGCGGCAGGGTAAAATAGAATTTTATCTCAGTGATATACCCCGTAATTTTAACAAGATTGCCCGCCGATTTCTCAATAGACCTGTAAAGAATGTAAAACACATTGATATTGAACGATATTAATGTGTAAATGACATAAAAAAAGGCAAGTATAAACTTGCCTTTTTTTATGCCTATTTTTAAATCATCAGTCAATTGATAATTTATTACCCAAAAGAAAATAAACTTCAATCTTCTTTGATGTCTGATCCTCAATTGTCACAGGGATTGAATCCTTTCCAAAACCAATAATTGTATATTTTGTTACATCCATATTAAGCGATTCCATCGCCTTTTTCTCATCCTTAGTCAATTTTTCCTTTGAAGCAAGCTCAGTGTATGTTTCCTGATCAGGTTGGAAGATGCCTATTGCCAACGTACCGGGTGCTCCTCTCATGCTTCCATGTTTACCTGACAGTGTATTGTCATTGACTTCTAAGGGATTCATCAATGAATAAAATTGTATATCACTGTAATTATACGGTTTCTTTGTAAACGGATTAATTACACCAAATTCATTAAGATAATCAACAATTTTATTATCATTCTCTGCAGGAAGCATGCCAATATTATCCAATGCACCGACCTTTTCATAACTTGCCCGCAAATTATAGATATTAGAGATTACATCATACTTGTTATTCATATCCTTATTTTTCACATAACCGGGATATATAAGAATGTAAAGCAATACTGCTAGAGCTAATAAAATTCCAAGCTCAAGAATCGGAAATTTCTTCATAAAAAAGCTCCTTATTGATTTTATTATTTATTGATTATAATAAAACATCATCAGGTGTCAAGAACATTATCTAATTCATCAAATCACTTTTTCTGTGAATCAGATATATTAATAATCTCCAAATCAGCTTCCCTCAGAATATTAGCAGATAATTCATCAGGATAACCCTGTTTAATGAATATACGTTTTATGCCTGCATTTATGATCATTTTTGCACATATAAAGCATGGATGAGTCGTCACATACATGTCAGAACCCTCAATATTTATACCCAATTTTGCTGCCTGGATAATTGCATTCTGTTCAGCATGGACTGCCCTGCATATCTCATGCCTCTGCCCTGACGGAATATTCATCTGCTGCCTCAGACACCCGCCTATCTCATCACAATGAGGTACCCCCTTTGGAGGGCCATTGTAACCCGTTGATAATATATGCCTGTCTTTGACAATTATAGCTCCCACCTCCCTGCGCAGACAGGTGGACCTCTTTGCAACCAATTCGGTTATTTCCATAAAATATTCTTCCCATGATGGTCTGTCAATCATTATTCTCTCCGTGTGAATTTGATTTATTCCTTATCTGTTCAGTAATTTTCTCTAAGGCAGTGCTCTCTCTGAAATCCGCATTCTCCGTATTAAGTATAATAGAGCTATCTGCATACATACAGTATGAATGCTCTGACAATACATATAATGCAGTTAAATGCACAGTATAATTTCTGTCATTAATTAATGAGCATATAATATCTATATCTTCCTTTCTATCCCTTTTGCCGAGGAATTTTATAATGGCGATTTTTGATTCATTATCAGTACGTTCCGCATCATCAAGTATTAAATCAATATTGAAAGATGAATCAGCAATTTCCAGTATATATTCAAGAGGCACGGATGATATCATTGATAAAGCAATTTCATTACTGTTTGAATATGCGGATAAGATTCTCACTGCTATATATTTCTTTAAATAGTCAGCTGAATTCATATATAGCGTCATCTCTTCAAGGGTTTCATCCGGAAAGTTATTTATCAGTATTGAGTCCGAATCATCATTGTAAACAGATAATTTATTAATATGATTTTCAAATTCATTACTCAACACAAGCAGAACGCTCAATATTGTTATTAAAATCAGACTAATCTTCATTTATCAATATCCCCCATTTGCCAATGATTCTCTCAGATTCATTTATTCCATTAATGATTGCTTTACCGTGCAAATCATAGAGTATGCCAAGTGCATTATACTCAGAAAGAGAATCAGCATAACCGCATGATGTCTTATTGAAAGAATAATTATCATCCCCATTAAAATCTGCCAGCATACCTATTCCATTATTATTACCGGCACCCATTGAAAGCCAGTCAGATATATACTTATCATTGCCATTATAATCACATAAAATACCTGTTCCCCAATCATGGCCGCATCCCTGGGATACGCCCCAAGAATGGTAATTATCATCACCTTCAATATCAGCAAGAAAACCTGTTGAGAAATGAATACCCGCACCCTGCGCATACCTGCGTGATAGATAATTATCATTGCCTTTATCATCCAGAAGAAAACCCAAAGCATAATAATAGGATGAACCCTGTACAAAATATTCACCAATATAATTGTCATTTCCCAATTCATCAAATAGTATTCCAATACCCCCTGATGCTATATCCCTGATACCATATCCAAATCCCTGGGAAAGATGTGCATGATAATCTGTTTCCCTGTGATCAGACATACCGCCTGACATGCAGTAGGTATCATATCCATCCATATCATGGATAATTCCAATACCAAGATACATACCCATACCCTGCGACAATCCCTTTGATAAATAAACATCATTGCCTGCTTCATCCAATATCATTGCAAACCCAATAATTGCTGCTCCGCATGAAAACATATCACCCGAGTATATATCATTTCCTGTTCTGTCATTGATAATGCTCACCCCATTTACAGCTGATGCAGGTGAATAATTATTTCCGCGATATTCATCATTTCCTTCAAGATCAATGATAAGTGATAGGCCATTATTTGCAGAACCTGCTTTCCCTGAGTAAATATCATCACCGCCTAAATCAATAATCAATGTATTATATCTATCAATCTCATATACATCATCGCCTGAACCGCCGATTATAATATTCATGCTTTCTTTATGCTCATCTTTGATAAATCTTGTTAATTCCAGCACTTCATCCATATCCATATTTACCATTTTTTCTGCTATGCTGAGTAACGGTAATATTATCGCAGTATCCGCATTATCAGCGAATTCACTGAACTGCTCATAAAACATCTCATTTTCATCAATGATAAAATCAGTTTCAATTTCATCTGTGTATCTGAATGACTCTACAATTGACAGGTAATCAATATCATTACCAGAAAAGAAATCCATTACTTTTTCCTTAATACCCCGGTATTTCTTTTTTCCTGTCAATGCAAAATAATAACAGTCAACAAATGAATTCTTATTTAAATATTGTCTTATAATGTTCCCAATATTCTCTGTTTTCTGAGGGGAATTCAATGCCATATATGGTAATTGAAAACCGGTATATGTCCTGTCTGATACAAATGCCGTATTCAGCTGATTGGGATTAACTGAGATGCGTGATAATACATCAATAAATGCTTTCTCATTACAGTAAAGTGAAATTGATATAAATAGAAAAACCAGTGTGATATTAATTCTTTTCATCAATATCATTCCCGAGTTTCAGTGTATTTATAATTGTTTTTGTTTCCATCAATTTGAAATACTTCCTTTTACCCGGATTATATATATGACCGTCAGCAAATAAAAACATGGAATCCAAATCAATCATATAAATTACAAACGGGCCTCCGTAGTTCATATCATCATTTGACCATGTTCCCATTATCTGTAAAGCATTTTTGCCGGCTATTTCAATTGTATCTATGATAAGGGGCAAATATGATGTGTCCACATAATCACCATTCCAATGAACAGCACCAATATCATTACGGAAATTTACAATATCACTCACACTATAATTCATATTCTTCATCTTTGCTATTGTAACAACCCTTTCAGGATAATGTGAAATAATGGAATAAGCATTCCTTGTTTTATCATAAAAAGATTTTCTGAAATCCGATGGGACATCCATTTCAATATTCAGCAGATTCTTTAATTCATTCTGTGTCGGCATATGATTACCTGTGAAATAAACCATCTCCTCTAATGCTCTGTGAGAGGAATTTACAAAGAAATCAATTATATTTTTACGGTTTATACTGATTAATGCTTCAATACCCTCTTCATCCGTACCGGCAATAATTAATATTGACTGGCCCTTAGCAAAACCGTCAAATATCTGGAACATCATTGCTCTATTGTCTTTAACTTCTTTAATATGCTCTTCATTAAGGAAACCATTCAATATTGCCGAGTATTCATCTTTTCTATTAATATTTGTAATGATTAACATGTTCTTGCTCTTCTTATATAGAGGCAGCTGTTCATAACTGACATATTCAGTTTTGAACACTGACTCCCTGACAGGTAAGAATACCTCCATATACATTACATCTAGTAATGTTCCTTCAATATCTGCATATACAGGCAATGGAGAACATATTGCTATATCAGACATTCTCCCGGTAGCGGTCTCTTTCATTTTGCTCTTTGAGCATGAACTCGCAATAATCAGTACTATTATAATAGACAGAATTAATCTTTTCATTTATTCTCCTTATTATAAATGTCAATATACCATAAATCACTTGATTGGCAATGCTCTGCTTGTTTTTTTATCAGCAGCATCTGCAAATGCTTTTTTCATTGTATCATAATCATTAAATATGTCAGCAAATCTGAACCTTGGAATACCCGATTGTCTGCTGCCCCAGATTTCTCCCGGACCTCGGAGTTTCATATCCATTTCTGCAATCTCAAACCCGTTATTTGTATTTACAATGGTTTTAAGCCTTTCAATACCCTGTTCTGTTATCTTAGGACTGCTCAATAGAAAACAATATGATTGAAGGTCACTCCTTCCCACTCGTCCTCTCAGTTGATGAAGCTGAGACAAGCCGAATCTCTCTGCATTGGTTATAATGATTGATGTAGCATCCTTAATATCTATTCCCACTTCAATAACAGTTGTGCCTATAAGAATGTTTATATCACCGGATTTCAATTTATGCATTACATTATCTTTTTCTTCCTGAGGTAATCGTGAATATATCTTACCCAAATTATACTTGCTGAAATATTTTCTTTCCAATTCATCATACACCCTATTTACTGAATGCAGTTCATCTGATTCATCACTGTCAATCATAGGACAAACAACAAATGCTTTTTCACCTCTGTCCACTAATTTAGCAACAAATTCATACATTGATTTCTTGTCATTGTCTGATATCCACTTTGTCTTGACCGGTTTCTGCATTGATGGTTTCTCACTTATTCTGCTGATCTCAATATCACCGTAAAGCATCATGGATAATGAGCGCGGGATGGGTGTTGCAGTCATTATAAGATAATCCGGATTATTCGCTTTGCTTCTTAATTTTTCCCTCTGTAAAACTCCAAATCTGTGCTGTTCATCAATCACTATTAATTTCAAATTGCTGAATATTACGGATTCCTCAATCAAAGCATGCGTTCCGATTATTATCTGAGCATCACCGCTCTCTATAGCTTCGGCTTTACTGCGTTTATCTTTCACTGATGATGTCATTAGTATAACATTGATTCCTGTATCATTCAGATAGTCACAAATTTTCATATAATGCTGTTGAGCAAGAACTTCAGTCGGAGCCATCAGAGCTGTCTGGTATCCATTCTCAACGGCATTGAGTATGGCAAGAAGTGCAACAATGGTTTTCCCGACCCCCACATCACCCATAAGCATGCGGTTCATTGCCTGAGGTTTCATTAAATCCGTATTGATTTCAGAAAACGCATGCTGCTGGTCATCAGTGAGCTTGAATGATAATGATGACAGAAGTTTTCCGGAAAGTCCGCTTAATTCCCTGTATGTATGTTTCTTTTTCTTTCTGTTCTTCCTGCGCCTATCAGCAATAAGTAAACCTATTTCATATAATTCATTATATTTCATTCTCCTCAATGATTGTTCAAGTAAATTCTCATTAATAGGATAATGTAAATTTTCAATGGCTTCTTTTATTGGAATAAAATCATACTTTTTCTGAAGTATTTCCGGTATGCTGTCATCTGCATTTTCTGAGAATTCCTTAACTGCATAATGCATTGTGCGTCTTAGATAACGTTGTGATAGACCATCAGTTAAATGGTACACAGGAACGATTCGCCCTGTGTGAATCAGTTCAGTATCCTCATCATTGAGTATTTCATAAACAGGATGAAGCATCTCATATATGCCGCGTCCGGGTTTCACTTTGCCGCTGACTATTATCTTCTGCCCCGTTTTTAGCACATTACTGATATACTTATTATTAAACCATTTCAGATAGATATATTCATCATTACTCTTGGCAAGAGCATTAAAAATACGCTTTCTGTTTCTTGTGAACATCTCACCCGTTTCCACAATATCGGCAATCAGTGTATTATATTCATTCGGTTTAATATTCTCCTTATCAACTTCCCTGTTAAGATATCTGAAAGGGGGATAGAATAATAATTCCTTAACCGTTTGAATACCTATCTTATTGAATAGAGCAGCCATCTTGGGTCCCACTCCGCGCACATATCTTATATCAAGACTAATATCTTTCATCATAAGGGATAAACTCCAGTAACTGCTTCTTAAATCCGAGTAATCTGTATATAATAGGAAATGCAGGTATTTTCAATGATATGTATGTAATCATTCCGGAACTGTCTATCAGCATTGTTGATACATCTTCTTTATTATTTCTGTATGAAATAGATGTAATATCATAACTATTTCCCAAATGCTCAATAATCAATTTTGTCTTTACCTTATAGTTTATATTAAATATTGTCTCAATACCTTCGTAATTCAGAGAATCAGATTCAATGATAGGAAAGACAATCCTCGGCCTAAGGGGTGTATATTTCATTGCTGTCTTTAATATCCCGAATCTGAACAACCTGTTTTCAATAAATAGTGTGTCCCCTTTCCGCGATAATATCTCTCTATACTCCATCAAGCCTGATTTGATTGTTATACTGTAAATCGGGTCATTCATTTCAACATCAATCTTGAATATTTTACTTGAACCTATCTCAATAAATTGGTCTGTTTTTGTGCTGATATCATCAAGTGAAAGGGATAAGAATAAAAAAATGAATAACAAATTCATTGTTCTTTGTCCGCAATATCTTTGAGTTTTTTCAAAATCAACATTGATTCAATAGGGGTAATATCATTTATATCAGTATTATTCAGCATTTGCACAATTTCTGAGTGCACTTCACTTATGCTGTTTTTTATTTCAAACAACTGCATCTGTTCAATCTCTCTGATCTTGCTTCTGATATTTTCCTCATTTTCCTTAAGCATACTGAGAATCATATAGCCGCTTTGAATGATTGAATCAGGGAAACCAGCCATCTTAGCAACTTCCAAACCATAACTCTCATCGCTTTTTCCTTCAATGATCTTTTTAAGATAAAGTACACGATTCTTAACCTTTCTTATCTTTGTTGTATAATTTTTGAGTCTATCCAGTTTGATATCCAATTCAGTCAATTCATGATAATGCGTTGCAAACAGTGTATTCGGTTTTTCCCTGCATTCATGAAGATATTCAACTATTGCCCACGCAATGGATAAACCGTCAAATGTAGATGTTCCGCGTCCTATTTCATCTAATATAATGAATGACCTCTCAGTCATATTGTTGATAATATTAGCACTTTCAAGCATTTCTGCCATGAATGTTGATACACCTCTGCTAATGTCATCAGATGCCCCAATACGAGTGAATATTCTGTCTGTCACCGGAAGTACAGCTCTTTCAGCCGGGACATACATTCCAAGATGTGCCATATACAGAATCAGGGCATTCTGTCTGAGATATGTTGATTTACCGGACATATTGGGACCTGTAAGCAGAATAATCTGTGTCTTTTCATCCATAATCAATGAATTAGGGACAAATCTGCCTATACCTTCCACTGCCTCAACAACAGGATGCCTGCCATTTTCAATCAATATCCTGATATCTGAAAATTGCGGTCTGGTATATGATTGTTCATGTGCAAGTACAGCAAAACTTAATGACATATCAAGCGAAGCAATACATTGTGCATTTGCTTTCAATATATCATAATAATTACTGATTTCTTTTAATATGTCATTGAAAATAATCTTCTCCAATTCGGATATCTTCTCATCTGAATGCAAAACAGCATCCTCATATTCCTTCAATGCAGCTGTAGTATAACGTGTTGAATTCTTTAATGACTGTTTCCATATATACTGCGGAGGCACCTTTGATTTATTGGAATGGGTTACTTCAATAAAATAGCCTGCAATGTTGTTGAATCCTATTTTCAGAGTGTTTATACCTGTTGCATTCTTTTCCTCACTCTCCATCTGTCTTATATGTCCTAATGCATTGCCGGACATATCAACAAGTTTATCATATTCACTGTTATATCCTGATTTGATATTTCGTTCTTTCTTACCTTTTAGAATCCTATGTTCATCAAGCGACATATTAATCAGCTTTATAATCTCATTCATCTCCTGAATATCATAAAATGATTTATCTATACCTGCTTTACTGAGAAGAGCATTAATATCCGGTATCCTCATCAAAGCGTTTTTCAGGAGAATAACATCCCTGTAGCTTGCTTTCATCGTAAGAATACGTATTCCTATACGTTCAATATCGCCTATACTGCTGATATGGTCAGTCAATTTATGCATGGTCTCTCTGCTGGCAATAAGATATTCAGTTTCATTGAGCCTTCTGTCTATATCGGAAGGTTCAATATAGGGGTGCAGCAGATGATTACGCAATGCTCTTGCTCCCATTGGTGTGGAAGTACGGTCAATGACATGTAAAAATGAATATTCATACTGACCATTAATTCTTGTAAATATCTCCAGATTTCTTAATGTCTGTTCATCAACATACATATATGCTGAATCATTTTCTGTCTTGATAACTCTGATCTGTGCAGATGCTGTTTTCTGATTCTCATTGATATAATTGATGAGAACACCTGCTGCAATAACCGCTTCATTATCATCAATACCCAATCCATGCAATTTACTCACATTGAAATGTTTCTTTAATGTATTTTCGTTTTCTGTTAGATTATAATTGTACTGGGGAATAAGATTGAAATGCGCAATATCCTCAAATACATACTCTTCAGCAGTAATAATCTCGCTTATCTTTGTTTTTCTCATAAAATCATACATCTTATCTTTTGTGTCAAATCGTATGAGACGGAATTCCCCTGTCGTAATATCGCTTAGTGCAGCATAATGATTTTTGTCTGACATGAATGATGCAATATAATTATTCTCTTTCTCATTCAATAGTGACTGCCTCATGAGGGTGCCGGGTGTTATCACCTCAGTGACTCCCCGTTTCACCAGTTTCATTCCCTTTTTCGGTTCCTCTAACTGTTCACATATTGCAATCTTTCGGCTGCTTTGCACAAGACGATTTATATATATATCTGCACTTTTTATAGGAAATCCTGCCATAGGAATGGTTTCACTTGTATAGTGTCTTGCTGTCAGAGTAATACCGAGAATCTTTGATACTGTTTTTGCATCGCTGTAAAAGGTTTCATAGAAATCACCCATACGGAAGAGAAGAATGGAATCAGTATATTCCTTTTTTATATTTTCATACTGCTGCATCAGAGGTGTTTTCTGCGCCATTATTCCACCTTGATGACCCAAACACTAATTCCCTCTGATTTTTGGAGTACAGTTGAATATGACATTGCTTTCTCATATGTGTCAAACTTTCCTATCATAACCTTGAATAACTCATTCCGCTGAACAATATGCGTATCCTTATATCCATTGCTTATAAATTCCTTTTTTAATTTCTCTGCATTATCCTTAGCAGAGAATGCCCCTACCTGAACAGTATAATATTTTTCCACATTAATTACATGTTCCTTTTCATTAAGTCCATAATTGGCAATAAACCAGTAATCCGGATATTTTTCATTCATTTCATTGACTAATTTCTTTGTTTTTTCAAATACACCCATCTTTTCATAATATCCGATAATTATCATATATCCCAGCGGCGAATACATGTGGTCATCTGAATAAATAAGCTTCTTTACATTATCATGTCCTTTAATAGTATCATTAACCATAAAATAATATTTTGAGAGACGGAACAATGATGTCAAATAAAAAGGTGATTTTGTGAATTTATTCGTTATATGAGTATATAGTGTAATGGATTTAACTATGTCTGTACTCAATTCTGCTGTATAGAATACAAGTGAATCCCTTACAGGGGTCTTTTCCTTAACAGCATTTTCATACTCTTCAATGAGAGCTTTGTAATCATTACTGATATATTTACTGTAATAATCAGCGCTGACAGATAAAAACATGAATAGCAGTATCAGAATAGTAAATATTCTACATAAATAATTGCGCATATCTGTAATACCCCGTTTTCATTAAAATTTCAGTTATGATATACGGATTCTTTGTATAATAATCCTTTTCATTTTTACGTATATCTTCAATTATTAACTTTATATCCGTGTCATTCTCTCCGGATATATGAAGTAAATAGAGTTTGAATGATTTCTTAACATATGAATTGAGTGTTGATTTATCAATATTTCTCAGTATTTTTTCTGTATCTTGTTTATTAATCCATTCAATAATCTTCATTGCCTGATTGAGCGTAAGATCTACTGCACCAATATTCCTGAATATAATTCTCTCCGCATCCTTCTTATTTACAATTCTTTCAAGCAATACTGTAAGCAGATATTGATCATCAAGGCCTTCACTCAGCGCATTAAGTATGATATTTTCATTCCCCGAATATTCAAATGCAGAAACAATATGTGAGGTTGCATAGCATATATCAGTAGATTTAATATAATTCTTTATGTTATCTGCTTTGCCCATATGCATGCCTATATCTGTTTTCAGAATAAATACATTAATGGGTTCTTTACCCAAACCAAAGAGACCATTGCGAATCTTATCTGCATAATTGCCTGCTTCTTCATATTTCTTCATATTAAACAGACAGAGTGCCACAAGGTAATATATTATATTTTTATGTTCACTCTTCAAATCCTTTTTTGCAAGCAGAGTCAGCAGGATATTGCGGCATTTCTGATATTCTCTATTATTGAAATATGCATAGGATTTAGCAATATATGCATATAATTCATTATCTTTTTTGATATATCTGTCAATCTCATCCGGATTGACATTATCCTTGATAAGTACCTTTATGAAAAAATCATTGAAAGATGATTTTGTTCTGATGTCGCGTCGTATAATTAGTATGATTATTATAATTAATTCTGCAATTACAGCGGCGCTGAGAATTATTTCATTTAAAGTCATTCACTATCCTTTGGGGCTTCAACATCATCTTTTATTTCCCTTTCCTCAACCTCTGCATCAACATTATCAGCAGCCAATTTACGTATTTCCTGTAATTCCTTTTCCAAAGCCTGAATACGGCGCTGTGCTTTATAATATCTTGCCCGCTGTCTTATCTCATAAAATATGGCTATGAGGAGTATGATAATCATTCCGATGAGAATACATTCAAGCATAAGCAGGCTCAATGACAGATTCTCATATGACCAGCCAAGCAGTTTCACATCTACAATCGTGTTGCCATTCTGCGTTCCCACAATTATACCCAGAATAATGATGGCAGCAGATATCAGTATATTAATCAAATACATTGCTCCTCCTTTAATATTCCAATAGGCGTATTGCCTGCAATTTCTTGTATAACAGCTTTAACAGTACTGCCTATACTGCAATTATTTCTTATTACTATCATCCTGTCGCCTTCATCCCTGCCAATCATATCATTGTCTGATTTCTTGCTTTTCCGTTCAATCAGCACTGATAATTCTTGACCTATAAGCTGTTGCATTTTCCTCATTTTAATTGAATTCTGTACTTTAATCAAGTGTTTTAAACGGCTCAATTTAACATCTTCCTCAGGTTCATCCATATATGATGAAAGCGTAAAGGGTCTGGATGAATATCTGTACATAAATGCATCATCAAAATGAACTTGTTCCACAAGTTTCATTGTCTCATTGAAATCATCATCATTCTCATGCGGGAATCCTGTCATTATATCCGTTGTTATTGTAATATCAGGCATTGCTGAACGTAATTTATCAATAATTCCCATATAACTATCCCTCGTATAGCCCCTGTTCATTATACTCAATATACGGTCAGAACCGGATTGAACAGGCAGATGCACTGCATTCATAATATTGCTATGCTCAGCCATAGTATTTATCAATTCATCACTTAAGTCCTTTGGATGTGATGTGAGGAAGCGAATGCGTTTATCCCTGAAATGCTCAGCAATAAATGCAAGCAATTTGGGGAAATTCATCTCATCATAATGATAGGAATTAACATTCTGGCCCAGCAGGATTATTTCACCTGTTAATTCATTGATACTGCCTTCTATCTGCCTGAGAATGGACTCAGGTTTGAATGATATTTCTTTGCCCCTCAGATAAGGCACTATACAGTATGAACAAAAATTATTACATCCTTTTATTATAGATACATAGAGTGTGATTCTGTTATTTACATTTACATGCGTATAATCACCATTGGCAGTCAAATCCCTCAAATCTGTAAATGCATCTGATTGAAGTAATTGACCCAGTTCATTATAATGCACAGGTGATATAAGCCCACTTACATGTTTTGGTATGTGTTTCATTGAAACAGCAAGACAACCGGTAATATATAATCTTGCTCCTGTTTTCATACGTGATTTAATTGTCTCTGCAAAACCTGTAGCTCGCACATATGCATGTTCTCTGACAGAACACCCATTTATAAAAATAATATCTGCTTCACTGATATTATCTGCTTTTTCATGACCTGCAGATATCATTAATGATGAGATAACCTCTGAATCATATATATTCATCTGGCAACCATAGGTTGCAATAAAATATTTCATCTGTATATTATTACATAATCATAATATATTTCAATGGGGAATATTTTTCATTAAATTTTTACTTGATTTAACTTATCTTATTTTAAATGGCGATATTAATAAATCTATTATCCTTGAATTTCCTTTAACGTTGATACACAGCTTGCTTAGCTTATTACATCCTGTCAATTGCCTCTCTGACTGAATACGGTAATTCTAACACACCTATATCCAGATACTTTTTTATATAATCAGCAGTAATCTCTGCTGAATCAGGCATACCCTGCTTAACATAATATGCATGCACATCAACAAGCAAAGCTGCATAAATAGACATAACCATACTGCATCTGGGCATATCATAATCTCTAATTTGAGGATAATATTTCAGATGTTGAGTATCCATTAATAATGATGCCGTAAAAGCTGTATTCATCGGTTTATCCTTCATTATGATTGGCATTATCCTGTAACACATTCCCTCTATACACAGGTAATCATCCAATGATGCCCGTAATTCAGGCATTGATGCAATAGTGAAATAGGCAGGCCGTTTCCATGCATTATGCTCAAGCATTTGTAGCACAATACCGGTACCCGGTGTAATGATTTCCTTGCCGCTAAACACATAATCAGGTTTGAGAGCCCATTTCATAATATAATCATCATCCAGAGCATACTGTTTCTTCATTGCACTGCTCACCTGGAGTGCTGCACTGTCACCTTCAAAATACCTGTACATAAAGCTGTCAATAACACTATCACTCATTGTTATGGGTACTGAACGGAAAAATCCATGTATTCCATTCTTAATAAACTTGACAAATGGCGCATATGAAAGTAATCCCAATGGAAGAACCGTTACATCACGCCTTATGCCTTTTACTGTCTGCAGATACCATAATGAATTGGCCTCTGCATCACCGCCTGTGAACAGAATAGCATTTGAATCACAGGATAGAAAAATATTATTGGCATATTCAAGCAACCATTGCGGATAGCCGCCTTTTTCATATCCAAGAGTAAATTCCTTTATGGTCTTCACTGTATCACCGGCTATGAATGCATAATGACCGCGCACACCATATTCAACGCCCATATAGTAGAATGCATTGCCTATTGTGTCTGAAATGGCAATGGACCTGTCAAGATAATCAATAATGGAATCAGATACTATTTCATTATATACACGTTTACCTGTATCATATTGAATAAAATGGAGAAAACGGCCAAGATAGAAGAGGGCTTCAGCATCACCTTCATGCTCATCATTAAAGTGCTTCATTGTCTCATAGGCATCATTATACTGTCCTTCCTGAAACATCTTTAT
The DNA here is from genome assembly GCA_964544145.1 of uncultured Bacteroidales bacterium. Classification (GTDB taxonomy): domain Bacteria; phylum Hydrothermota; class 32-111; order 32-111; family 32-111; genus CAZJAT01. The sequence goes on from CAZJAT010000011.1 coordinate 17,781, forward strand.
TGCCCTTTGCTTGCAATTTAATGCAAATATATTAACAATAGAGAGTAATACAATAATTGATATAACAGTTTTTTTCATTCTCACCTCCT
>CAZJAT010000011.1:17969-20202 GCA_964544145.1 uncultured Bacteroidales bacterium
GGGGCATTTGCATTCTTCAATAAAAAGCTCTCATGGATTGGCTGGGCAGCTGTACTTATAGGAATGGGCATTGTCACATATTATGCTTCAATTATGTCTTGGTCTCTCATATATTTTGTTAAATCATTTTCACTGGGTTGGGGTAATGGTACAGAGAATTTCTTCTATAATACTGTTCTGCAGTTAAGCAAATCACCATCTCAAATCGGCTCATTTCTACCCGCAATCTTCATTGGCATTATTATCACCTGGGTCTGGATATATTTCAGCATACTCAAGGGAGCAAAGAGTGTCGGTAAAGTGGTATATATCACAGTTATTCTGCCCTGGGTTATCCTGCTGATACTTATCTTCAGGGGCATCACATTACCAGGTGCCATAACTGGACTTGCATATTTGTTCACTCCCAATTTTACCGCATTAGCTGACCCAGAGGTTTGGATCAATGCATATTCACAGGTGTTCTTTTCTATCAGTATAGGTTTTGGTATTATGATTGCATATGGTTCATTCCTCCCGAAAAAGGCAGATATTATAAATAGTGCATTCATTATTGGACTTGCTGATGCAGCGACCAGTTTATGTGCATCAGTTGCAATCTTTGCAGCATTGGGCCATCTGGCGATGAAGAGAGGTGTTGATGTTGCCAATGTTGTTGCATCCGGTCCAGGACTTGCATTTGTCACCTATCCGGAGATTATCAATCTGTTCCCATTCGGGGCATCCATATTAGGCGCACTATTCTTTGCTATGCTGCTCACATTCGGCATTGATTCGGCTTTTTCATTAGTTGAGGCATTTTCAGCAGCTGCAGTGGAAAAATGGAATATATCACGTGCTAAACTCAATGCTATTATTGGGATTGTAGGTATTATTCTCGGCATTATATTTGCCACACAGAGTGGACTGTACTGGCTTGATATTGTTGACCATTATCTTGCTGTATATGGTCTGATAATAATAGGTATACTTGAATGTCTTGTTGTGGGTTATATTATCAAACCGGATATTATCAGAAATTATGCGAATACACAATCTGATTTTACCATAGGCAGATGGTGGGATTATCTTATTAAATTCTTCATACCCATTGTGCTTATAATAATAATGATATGGAATATTTGGACTGAAATTCAACACCCCTATGGTGGATATGCTATGGGTCCATTGCTTATAGGCATAGCAGTTCTCCTATTTGCTTTCATATTCGGTGTTTTATTATCAGCCAATAAAGAAAGGAATATATAATGCCAATATCAGCATGGATAATGATGAGTATCGGTTTTACCATCACCATAGGCGGCATTATTGTCTGCCTTATTATTGCCAATAAGAAAAAGTGATTTCTACCTCCTGTACATAATAATAAAAATTCAGTTATTTTAACAATATTATTTTGTCTATATCTCTATTGCATTATTACATTTTTGGATTACACTTTAATCAATAATAAGGAGATTCCATGAAAAAAATAATGCGTGTATTGTGTTTATTTACCATTTCAGGCATTTTTCTTTTTGCAATATCCGGATGTTCATTGAATGAAGGTGATCTTATTCTGAATCAAGAGAAACAGGATGAATATACTGCCTATGCACTTGTTGATGTCTTTTGGTTTTTGTGGAATCAAAATATTGCAGGACATCCCACAGGAGCATGGGATATTACAGTTAATGGACCCTTGGGTGGCACAGTTCATATAATAGGCAATAATTCAATAGACCAGTCAAATGGGATAAATACCCTTCACCTTGAGATGGAAATGAATGAATGTTATGGTATAAAGAATGATGTATATGATATGCATTTTACAGGGACTATAAAGGCTGATGGGACTTTTAATGATGAGAGTAAAGCAATAACTTATGTTTCAAGCTCTCTCAGTTATTACGGCACTGTTGGCCCTGAAAAATATGAAACAGAGATAAATGAAACAGCTTGTCAGGTCAATTTATCCGAATCATTCTCAATGCTGTCAGGTGTCATTGATGGCAGGACATTCAGTTGGGGAGATTAAATTTTTTAAATTTGGGGCCAGGTTGACAGTTTGACAGTTTTGAGTGCATAATGCCATGAAAATCCCTTCTTAACTTATTAAATAATTTAACTTATGAGATTGTTTTCCATTTGAAGAAATGTTATGAAAATCTGATTTTTTCAACTTGCTAATTCATGTTATTTCATCACTTAAGTCGCAAAAATGTCAAACTGTCAACCTGGCTTATTTTTCTTA
>CAZJAT010000011.1:20302-34751 GCA_964544145.1 uncultured Bacteroidales bacterium
TGTCAAACTGTCAACCTGGCTTATTTTTCTTATAGTGCTTCAGAAATTTCCCAAATTGCTTGTCTTTTTGTTTTCTCTGTAATTTGTTCATTGTATTGAACTTATTTTCCCTGAACAGTTTAAGGTAATTCTGATATCTCTCCTCATCCAATTCCCCTGATTCAACTGCATCAATAACTGCACAGCCAGGTTCATTCGTATGTGTGCAGTCAGCATATTTGCAATATTGACCCAATTCCTGGATATCGGCAAACACACTGTCTATTCCCTTTTCCGAATCCAGTATACCTATCTCTCGCATGCCCGGGTTATCTATGAGCAATCCGCCGTTTTTCAACACATACAATTGTCTGTGCGTTGTTACATGCATGCCCCTGTCTGAAAAAGCGCTTATCTCCCCTGTTTTTATTCTATCATTGCCTATGAACATATTGATTATTGATGATTTGCCTACACCTGATGAACCAATAAAACAATATGTCATTCCGCTTACAATAGAATCTCTCAAATCCTCCATTCCTATTCCATTAATCACACTCGTTGCATATATATCAGTATCAACAAATCGCTCCCTTAATGCTGAGATTCTTGATTCACATTCTTCCTCACTGAGCATGTCTGCTTTATTCAATATCAGTACCGGTTTAATGCCCCCTGCTTTTGCAATGGAAAGATAGCGTTCAAATCGATTCAGATTATAATCCCTGTCAGGCGCCTGCATAATGAATACTGTGTCAATATTTGCTGCAATTACCTGAGAATCCGAATCCCTGCCTGATAGTTTTCTCTTCAATAATGTCTTTCTGGGTAATATACCGTTGATAACAGCATGTTTATTATCCAAAGCATTTATCAGCACCCAATCGCCTACTGCAGGATAATCCTCTCTGGACGCAGCTGCCTGCATCATCTTGCCTGTCACCTTGCCTGTGTATTCATTTTCGCCGTCACTCAGCATATATGAACCCTTATGCTCAGCCATCACCCTCACCGGCAGCATGTCATCATATCCGGATGATATCCTGATACTGTCAAAGTAATTGGAATATCCCAGGTTATTTAATCTCTCTCTATCCAATTCTTGCCTCTCTTGTTGTTAATTATATTCTCCATTGATCTAGACTTCAATTTATCATCAATTATGAGGGTTCCCTCACCGCTTATAATAATTCTTTTCATCTTCTCATCCTTTCATCCTTTCATCTTTCTTGCTAGACCTGAGTCCTTAGTTATTGATGATATTTCTCCATGGGGATATTATCGTCCTTCCTCTCCTCCAATCTACTGAAATAATTATACGCCTGATTATGTGAAATTTCAAGAACTAAGGTCTAATTTCTAATGACTAATGGAGATTGTCACACTGCATTCGCAATGACGCTTTTACAATGACTGTATTTATGTTTATTCGGAATTCGGAATTGATATTACCCCCTACTGCTTTGCTTATGATATTTCAGTTAAATGCAATAGCGATTGCAGTATTGCAGTATATTTTAATAAACTGCAATAATATTATTTACTCCAAAATCCGGATATACTCTGTAAAAACATACTGCCTGTCACGTTCCTTTGCATTAAACTGTTTGAGTATATTTAATTTGATTAGCTTTTCAACAATCGCCTTTGATGCATTATAACTAAGCCCGGTTACACTTACTATTCTGTTCACTGATGTTATAGGATAATTAAATAAATCATTTATAACTGCCAGCATACCTGATGACGCCCGTTCCTGGGATTCCATCACATCTTTGGTTATTCTTTGTTTTAAATAATAAATCTTGTCTGACAATGTAGATACTTCAGTACTTGTTTCCTCAACTCCTCTCAGGAAAAACAGTATCCAATTTTCAAGTTCACCTTTGCTCCTTGCTTCACTTAACCGCCTATAGTATTCCCCTTTGTGCTTCTTGAAGAAATAACTCATATACAGCACAGGAGAGGATAATTCCTTTTTCTTAGCTAAAAATAGCATTATAAGAAGACGTCCTATCCTACCATTACCATCAAGGAATGGATGTATAGTTTCAAACTGATAATGCAATATTCCACATTTTATAAGGTTAAGAGTAGGGTCTTTATAATTATTGGCGTATTCAATCATATTCTTCATCAAGCCGGGTACTTTATCCGGAGGAGGTGGAGTGAATGTTATTTCATTTCTTGAATTTACAAGATAATTCTGCTTAATCCTTAATTCACCCGGTTGTTTTTTCTCGCCTCTTGTTCCTTCTAGAAGAATCTTATGTAGTTTTTTTATTATATCAACTGAGAAATCAGTTTTTTTAGTTTCACTTAAACCATAATTAACTGCCTTAACATAATTGTAAGTAACTTTCTCGTCATCTGTTGCGCTACCCTTTAGAATTTTATTTTCTTTGGATAATATATCAGTCAATGATGCCTCTGTTCCTTCAATCTGAGAACTTAATACTGCTTCCTTCTTTATATATTGTGAAATAATAATCTCATGATCAGGAAGATTATTGATTTTACCCTCAAGTTTACCCAATGCACTACTTGAAGCAGCAATTGCTGACAAAAGTTCAGGTGTAATTGAGAGTGGCTTTCTACCGGGTAATTCATCGGGAATGAATGATTCTACAGTCCCCTTTCCATGCGGAGATTTGACTTTCACATATTTGCCATTATTTTTCATACATTCTCCTTATTGCACTTAACTTAAATAGCAGATTTGTTATTGCAGTTTATCATCACTTTCTGCAATAATTATCTACTAATTAATTCTACCTGTCAATAGTGAATAATAACATATATATAGGGGGCAGAGGTTAATGTATTTCTCCCTGCTTGGCTAAATCCGCCTGAGGTTGATAAACACTAGTCACTTTTGGGGATTATGTATCGGAGAAATGATAGTTTAATGCACATAATGATGAGATTCAGTGTTAAGCACGGAATGGCAATATTAGATCCTTCACAGTAGATAAGCAGGAAGAAGCGTTTCCTCCTGAGGCGGACAGGCAGGATGACCGAGCAAGGAGCAGATCCGTTATGGCGGCAATTATATTGAATTGATAATGGTAGACAGATCAATGGGAACTGAAACCAGTGTACCTCGGGACCAAAAAAATTCTTACCAAACTCCCCTTACTCAGTACCTTTAAATTGATATTCCCAATATTATCCCTTCTGAATTGTATTCTCTAAGCAGTATGCGGTTTATGCTGCCTTTTTTGAGATGCGGGGCATTTTCAACATATACTGTGAGGTAATTACCTGTTGTGCCGTGTGGCATACCGTTCTTTATGCCTTCAATGATGACATCCTGCTCTGTTCCTATCTGATTTAGGATGAACAAATCCTTTTTGCTCCGGGCAAGTGCAATCAGTTTGCTGACACGTTCTTTGACAATTGCAGGCGTATTGGGATTATCCATATAATATGCAAGTGTGCCGGGACGTTTGGAGAAAGTGAATATATGCATATGATTTATGGGGAGTTTCTCCAATGATTTATACATATTATTGAATGCAAGCTCATCTTCATTGGGAAAACCCGCAATAATGTCCGTGCCTATGAGACAATCGGGTATATTCTCCATTATGCTGTTCACCGTATTCTCAATATGCGCATATACATATCGTCTCTTCATCATGCTGAGCACATTATCATCCATATGCTGTAATGATAGGTGAATAAAATGCGCAACTGTACTGTCTTCGGTAATTACATCAAGCAGTTCATCACTCACTTCATCAGGGTCCATTGATGACAGGCGTATACGGAATATACCTGTTTTCTTCAATTCCTTTATCAATCGCGTGAGTTTACTGCCATTATCATTGTATCTGCCAATATGTACACCTGTGAGCACCAATTCATTGACACCCCGTTTCACATACTGTTCCGCTTCAGAGAGAATCTCCGACATATCACGTGAATACTCCCTGCCCCTGTAATATGGCACAATACAGTATGAGCAGAATGCATTGCATCCTGTCTGTATGACAAGTTCCTGCCTCGTGTGCCTGCCTGTTGTATCAATACTGTCAATAATATCAAATTGGTCACAAAACTCCAGGTCACCCTTTATGCTCTCAGGCACACAGCCGCATAGTATGATTTTCTTTTGAGGATATCTGTTCTTCAGCGCATTGACAGTCCTGCGGAATTGAGCCTCTGCCTTTCCTGTCACTACACATACAGACACAATGATTGTATCAGCATCCTGTTCATGCTTTGTTAATTGATAGCCCTCTTTCATATATGAAGATGCGAGTTTGGATGCAAGATGCTGGTTGAGTTTACATCCGCCTGTTCTGAGGAATAGCTTCATAACTCTTTAAGAAATGCTTTAATCGACTCTTGATAAGTAGTCATTATATCTATATTTAAATCTTGCAATCGCTTATTGCCCAGTACAGAATAAACCGGCCTTTTCACTGCATCATCAAACACATCAGCACATTCAATCTGCGCCTCTATACCCGCTTGTTTCAGTATTTCCTCTGCAAATTGATACCATGTTATGCGGGCTTTATCGGCGCAATGCACAATACCCTTTATCTTCTCTTTAAGCAATATATCAATCTGTTTGGCTATATTATATGTATATGTGGGTGAAACGGTCTGTTTATCCGTCACCCTCAATGCCTTCCCTTCCCCTGCCTGTTCCAGTATCCTCAATGGGAAATTATAGCCCTTTGCCAATGATATGTGTTTACCATAAATTCCGGATATGCGCATAATAAGAGCATTGGGATTTTTCTTCATCACAAGCTGTTCACCTTCATACTTACTCTTGCCATACACATTGAGCGGATTGGGTACATCTTCCTCTGTATATGGTTCATGCTTCTTTCCGTCAAACACATAATCAGTGGAAAAATGTATCAATTTTATACTGTGTCTGAAACAGAATTCAGCCAATTTGCCCGGCACATCCCTATTGATGGTATATGCCCTATGTGCATGTTTTTCGCAGAGCGGAACATTATGATATGCAGATGTATTGATTATCACATCATATCTGTGTTGAAAGAATGATGCATATTCATCTGCATGTTTTATATCAAATGTTTCCCTTCCGCCGCCCTCAATTTGATGTGTTCTGCTCAGCACCCTGAATATGTCACTGCCAAGTTGCCCATTCTTACCTATAAGATATATATTCATAATTCAAAATATTCAATCAGTTTACTGACCGACTCGGTTACAATATCCACCTTCATGCCCGATTCCCTGTACATATCCATGTCCGTTTCCCCGGACAATACAAGAATAGAGAGTATATCAGCATCAACAGCCATCTTCATATCTGTATATAATCTGTCCCCTACCATTGCACACTGTTTTCTGCTCTTCTTGTGCTTGCTCAGAACAGTATTCACCATCTCCACATTGGGTTTGCCTATTATCTCGGGCATCATACCTGTCAATGTGTGAAACATGGAGATAAATGAACCTATATCGGGTATAAATCCTGTTTCGGTGGGACAGAGTATATCCGGGTGAGTAGCAATATAGCGTTTCCCCTGTATGATAAATTGATAAGCTTTATCAATCTTTTCATATGTCAATGTCTTATCAAAGCCCAATAACACGGCTTCAGGATTATTGTCTGTGAGCACAAATCCATTCTCATTGAGTTCATCCTCAAATGCCGGTGTTCCTAATGCATATATGCGCTTAATACCTTCATTCTGCATATAGAGTATTGATGCATTGAGTGATGTGAATATATCATCCTTTACTGCAGGGATATGCATTCTGTTAAGTTTATCTACATATTCATTCCTGTTTTTGGATGAATTATTTGAGAAGAATACAGTGATAATATTATGAGCCCTCAGCTTCTCAATAAATGCGGGGGCACCTTCAATGATGCGGTCTCCCAGATAGAGTGTGCCATCCATGTCAAAAAGGAAAATCTCAGGAATATTCATATCACTCCCATTCTATTGTTGATGGCGGTTTTGTTGATACATCATATACCACTCTATTTACACCCTTTATCTCATTTATAATACGTGTGGACACCTCATGCAATACCTCTTTGGGAAAGTCAAACCAGTCAGCAGTCATACCGTCAACCGATGTCACAGCGCGTAGTGCAATCACATTCTCATATGTCCTGTTATCGCCCATAACACCAACGCTGCGTACAGGCAAGAATACTGCAAATGCCTGCCAAATATCATCATATAGATTGTGTTTTTTTATTGTATCAATAAATACTGCATCAGCATGCTGTAATATATCTGTTCTCGTTCTGTCAATCTCACCTATTATACGCACTGCAAGACCTGGACCGGGAAATGGATGCCTCATCAGTAATGCCTCTGGAATACCTAATGCAAAGCCCACCTTGCGCACCTCATCCTTGAACAGATCCTTGAGTGGCTCAATCAGTTTTAATTTCATATTCTCAGGTAATCCGCCTACATTGTGATGGGATTTAATGGTTGATGATGGTCCCTTTGTTGATGATGATTCAATCCTGTCCGGATATATGGTGCCCTGCACCAAATACTCTGCATTATCGGTTGACCCTGCGGCCTCTTCAAATACCTCAATGAATGCCTTACCAATAATCTTCCGCTTCTGTTCAGGTTCGCTAACATGCTCCAAACGCTCCATAAACAGTTCACTGCTGTCAATAAGCTCAATATCCATATGCAGTGACCCCTTGAGCAGTTCAACTGTCTCAGCGCATTCATTGAGACGCATGAGTCCTGTATCAATCATAAAGCCCTTCAATCTGTCCCCAACAGCTCTATGCACCAATTCAGATGCTACAGTGGAATCCACACCTCCTGAAATACCTGCAATCACTGTGCCTTTGGGGGCAGCATTTCTTATTTGCTCTACTGTGCTCTCAATGAAATTCTCAGGATTCCAATTACCCTGCATACCACATATCTTATAGAGAAAATTGGATATAATATTAAAGCCATATTCTGTATGTATAACCTCAGGATGGAATTGTATACCAAATATTCTTCCATTATCAGAAACAATTGCTGCATTCTCCGTATTACCGCTCACAGCAATGCTTGTGTAATGTTCAGGTAATTGCACAACCTTGTCTGAATGGGACATCCACACAGTGCTGTTTTCGGGAATATCATCAAATAAAGGATTTTCTGCTACGATCTGCATCTGTGCCTTGCCATATTCCCTCTTATCCGATTTATCTACCCTGCCTTTATGCTTATATGATATCAATTGCATGCCATAACATATACCCAGTATCGGTACATCAGGCAATATGCTGAAATCCAATGCGGGACTGTTTTCATCATATACGCTATTGGGACCTCCGGAGAGTATTATTCCGCCTATATGATTATCATCAATACTGTCATTGGGACCAATAATCTCTGAATACACATTAGCTTCCCTTACACGTCTTGCAATGAGCTGTGTGTATTGTGAACCAAAATCCACAATAACAATCTTTTCAATGTCCATTCAATAAATCCTTTATTGTTTGTTTCATATCACTCTGTGAAAAGAGATATGAGCCTGTTACAATCCACTGGGCACCCCTTTCAATGGCAATCCTCGCAGTATCTCCATTGATACCTCCGTCAATTTCAATACTAAAATTATATCTTGACTGCATTTCCTTTAATATTTCAATCTTTTCAAGTACATCAGGAATGAATTTCTGTCCTGCAAAACCCGGATGGACAGACATTATCAGTACATAGTCAATATATTCAATATATGCATCAATTGAATGAATATCTGTTTCCGGATTCACTGCGATACCGGCCTTTATGCCCTTATCATGTAATTCATCAATGAGTTTCATGGGATCTTCACATGCCTCTATGTGAAATGATATCATATTGACACCACTATCCGCAAATCTTTGAACATATTGTTCCGGTCTGGATATCATTAGATGCGCGTCAAGTATTTTATCTGTGTTCTTCCTGATGAATCCTGCAATAAATGGCCCAAATGTAATATTATTTACAAACACTCCATCCATAATGTCCAGATGCAGTATATTCACATTATCCGGTATATCCCTTAATGACCTTTCAATGCATGAAAAATCCATAGACAGGAGTGAGGGTATTATCTCAATACTATTCATTGCCCATATCCGGTATACCTACTGTTAATGTAATTGTATCTCCTCTTCTTATCCATATACCGCTGTCAGGCGATTGAATGATGATTGATGGTCTGTCATACTCACCCGGCTGTTCACTGATATCACCTATAATGAGTTTGAGGGACACAGCTTTTTTCCTTGCACTATCCGGGTCCATAGCAAGGAATGAGGGCATTCTCACATAATCCTTCTTCTCGCCTCTGCTTATATAGAGCGTTATATCAGAACCCTTGTTTGTGATAACACCTGCGGGTGGTTGTGTGTTGATAGCACAATTATTGCTCACATCCTCAGAGAATGTATGGACAGTATCCCTTACAAAGAAACCGTTTTCACTCAATAATTCAACAGCATCCTTGATGAATAATGAACGCACAGAAGGAACAATAATCTTCTCCGTTCCCCTGCTTATTACAATCTCTACTGTTTTGTTGAATTTAATACTCGTATTAGGCAGCGGTGTCTGTGATATAACTGTTGACTGCTTGATAATGTCTGAGTATCGCTCTTCAACAATACGCATTTCCAGCCCCTCATTTATCAATGTACGCCTTGCAGTATTGAGATCCATACCTGTAATATCGGGTACTGTTATCTCCTGCCCATAACCTATGAGCATTGGCATGACGATATAATTCGCACCGAGAAAACCCACAATAACTGACAGTATAACAGCCGATAACATAATAATGGCCATCTTCACACCTATGGTGTCAATCCCCAAGCGGGGTCTGAGAAATGTTTTTCTCCTATTATTTTCTACATTTCCGTGTTTATCCATATACTGACACCTGACTCCTTGCTCACTTTTGTTCCTGCTTTCGGATTCTGTTTAATAACTATATCAAATGGGTATTCAATATCAGTGATATAATGTGCCTGCTCAATCTTTAGACCAGCCTTCTGAATCTTGGCAATGGCTGCCGATTTTGACAATCTTTTTACATCCGGTACAGTGACCTCTCCCATACCCTTTGAAACATATAGTGTGATTGCTGATTTTTCTGCTAACTCCAGACCACTTGAAGGTTCTGTTCTTATTACTGCATCCTTTGGATATTTGTCACTCTCAATATATTTTATATCTCCAATCTTCAGATTGAGTGAAATAATATTTCTCTGCACATCATCCAGATTTAGACCTGCAAAATGAGGCAGCACAACGGTTTTTATCTCAATATCAGCTGCTTCATCCTTTACTGCTTCATCCTCAATTGCTTTGCCTGCACTGATAACAACGTTAATAACTGTTGATTCATCCACCATTGCTCCTGCAATAGGTGATTGTGAAATGATATTTCCCTTAGGAATAATATCAGATATCTTTTCACTCTCCACAAACACAGCAAGTCCTTTGTTCATTGCAATAATCTTAGCTTTTTCAATATTACTCCCCTCCAATTGAGGAATCTCTATCTTCTTATCCGATGTTCTGTCTGATAGAAATGAAAGATTGGGTACAATAAACATAACAGAAACAAGCACCACTATGATTGATACCAGAAATGATGTTATGAATGAAATCCAGAAAATCTTTGCAGTATTGTCGTACATTTCAGCCTCCTTTCTTTTTCAGCAGGGCACCATAGGCACCATTATTCGGATTCCCAAAAGTAAAATACTCCCACTGAAGTGAATACATCTTATTTTTCTTCAAATATTTATCAATAATTTCCTGATTCTCCTCTTTTAATACAGAACATGTCATATAGAGTATATAACCTTCATCTTGTATAAACTCATCGGCACGTTCTATCATATTTATCTGTATATCTGTAAGATTAGCAATCTTCCTTCTGTACTTATATTTGACATCAGGGTTCTTTCTGATTGTTCCGGTTGCAGTACAAGGAGCATCAATGACAATCAGATCAAACAGCGAATCAAACTCATAATGAAGGAAATCCTCATTCGTACATCTGATATCATTCAAGTGCATGCGTTTTACATTCGTCCGCACCTTCTCAAGCCTGTCAGCATCAATATCATTGGCATATATCATGGCCTCGGGAAAGAGATGCCTCAGGAGAATGGTCTTTCCCCCGGGTGCCGAACAACAGTCAAGTATGCGATTGACATTCAAATCCTTCATTGCCGACATAATGCTTAAATATATTGGATCCATAATATACTCATCATCACTCAATTCTATCCCGCTATTGTACAGCGTAAATGAACCATCGCGTATATTGAATATTGATGCATTATACTGTTCATTGTAGAATGCAAGAAGTTCTTCTGTTTTTGCAATGCCAACCCTGTTTATCAGGTATTCAATAAATTCAATCGGGAAGGAATATCTGTGTGACAATCCGTTTTTATCAGAGCTGTATTGAACGGGTTTGCTGCTTCGTAGATATTCGCGCAGTATCCAGTTCACAAAACCCTTGCTTCTTTCATGTATTTGTTCTGTCAGAATAACAGCTTCATTGACAACAGCATATTCCTTTTTGTTCATAAAATCAAGCTGATAAACAGACATTCTGATAATATTCCTGACAGATTTATTCATCTCTGATATGCGTTTACCTGTTTTACTCGTTATCATATAGTCAAGCTGTATCTTATGACGCACAGTACCATATGATATCTCCTTGATTGCCGCAATATCCTCATGCATCAAACCATTTACAGAGCTTCTGAATATTTCATTTAAAGAACTATTCCCATTAAGGGTCTTATTTATAATATTGAAAGCTACTTGTCTGACCACTGCCAAACAGTGCCTTCCTTTGTATCCTTCAATGTTATTCCCAAATCCTGAAGTTTATGCCTTATATAATCTGCTGTATCAAAGTCGCGGCTGTTTTTTGCCCTATTCCTCAGGTCAATGAACAGTTCTATAAAACCGTCAATATCCTGAGCATTTTCACTGCTCATAATAAATCCCATGTCACGCATCATCTTCATTACAGTTGATTTCATAACATATTCATCGCCTTCACCCGCATTGATACTGTTTATCAGTTCAAATACAACTGATAATGCTTCCGGTGTATTTATATCATCAAACAGGGTATCCGTGAAACGCCTGTATGCATCTTCATCCGCTCTATCAGTACTATCATGGTTTCCCAATGCATTCTTGATTCTGAGAAAAGCCGATTTTGCCTCATCCAGACGCTCAGTTGAAAATTCTATACCCTTTCTGTAATGTGTTTTGTATAGATACATTCGTATTATATCCGGCTCATAGGTATTGAGTATAGATTCAATAGTGAAAACATTGCCAATGGATTTTGACATCTTCTCACCCTTGAGATTGACCATTCCGTTATGCATCCAATATTTTGCAAAGACCTTGCCTGTTACTGCACATGATTGAGCTATCTCATTCTCATGATGCGGGAATATAAGGTCTTCACCCCCTGAATGAATATCAAAGGTTTCTCCCAGATATTTCATACTCATAGCAGAACATTCAATATGCCATCCGGGTCTGCCCTTTCCGAATGATGCATTCCAGAATGGTTCATTATTCTCATTACGTTTCCATAATGCAAAATCAAGAGGATTTTCCTTTTCATTATTGATATTTACCCTCTTTCCGCTTATAAGCTGTTCTGTCTTCTTGCCGGACAATTTTCCGTATTCACTGTATCTGTTAACCCTAAAATATACATTTCCATTAACCTCATATGCATACCCGCTATCAATGAGTTTCTCTATGAGTTCAATTATCTCTTCTATGTGTTTTGTCGCATGCGGATAATGAGTGAAAGGCAGTATATTGAGTGAATTCATAGCATTCATATATTTTTCTATATTATCTGCTGCCAATTTCCTGTAATCAATGCCCATTTCCAGACTCTTTTCAATTAATTTATCATCAATATCCGTGAAATTGTAAACAGATATAATTTCATATCCGGCAATCATAAATGTCCTTCTGATAATATCTGCTGTAATTGCTGCCCTCATATGTCCAATATGCGGTTCTCCCTGCACAGTTGCACCGCAAGAATACATTCTTACTGTATTATCCGAACTTACCGGTTCAAATTTCTCTTTTTTACCCGACAATGTATTGTACACATTAATCATTTATGTTCCTTTTCCACCAAAACACATGTAAATTCACCTTGGCATACAATCTTATCATCAACATATGCCTTTCCTTCAATCTTCATTACACTATTCTTAAATTCAATTAATCTGCATTTATTAACAAGCACATCACCCGGTCTTACCGGATTCTTAAATTTAACATTATTGATGCGTGCAAAATATGGTGTGTACTTTCCCGGATCATCCAGTCTTGTAGCAATAAACACTGCACCTGTCTGTGCCAGTGACTCAATTATCAGAACACCGGGCATAATCGGGTCATGAGGGAAATGCCCTTGAAAGAATGGCTCATTGATTGTCACGCATTTTCTGCCTTCCACCTCATTCTCATCATAACTAATAATTCTGTCAATCAGAAGGAATGGGTATCTGTGCGGCAGTACTTCCATAATCTTCATAATATCAAAATTCATAATATCCTCACTACTGTTTTATCAGTGTCTTAATCTCAGTCAGTATCTCTGCACTGATATTATCAAAGTCCAGGTCACCACTGGCTTCTTTATTTATTTCCTTTATCAGGTCTCTCTTTTCAATATCATACAATGAAACAGTAATAATTATCCTGCTTCCACTCATTGATATGCTGCCTGTAATGGCATATTCCGCATTCAGCTCAACTGCAATATTAATGGCATCAGCAACAGTTAAATCCTCTATATTGAGTATACCTCTTGCCTGAAGTATATTGTTTATATCTCTTATATTGATGGCTTCCATCTCATTTTGAATTGAGAGATTTCTGTACAATGAGGTTGCAAGTTTAATATGATATTGTTCGTTCCTTGTTTCCTTGTCCTCTGCAATAATGTCATACACTATATATTGTTTCAATGTCTGCACAGGTATAAAGAACTCCTTATTAAGCTCATCAATAACAATCTGAGTGATATCCAGTTCCGGGTCAACATAGAGCACATTACCTTCAGAGATGTCAAATATACCTGCATATTTCCCCTGCACAGCCATTTCGCTGATTACTGCATTTATCTTCTCCGCGACCGGTTTAAGCAATTGCAGATTGATATTGGCAGCTTTACCGTTTTCTCCCCATATCTCTTCAATAAAGAGATCAAGCTGTTTGCGTTTTTTATTAATTTCATCCCTCTTACGCACCTTTGCCTCTTCGGAAAGCATTGGGGCTTCCTCAGCAAAGTCCTTTTCCAGTGCATTAATATCCTTTTCCATTGTTGTCATCTGGTCTTTCCAGTCACGCATCTCTTTGTCTATTTGAGTATTGATGTCATTAATACCCTTATACTCGCTAAACACCCTGTCAATATCCACAAATGCATATTTGCTCTCAGCAAATATGCTGAGTACTGTGAGTATCAACAATATTGATATTATTCTTTTCATACATGCTCCTTAAAACGATGTGCCTATCTGGAAATGCGGTTCCCATCTCCCGCCTCCTGCATATTGAGTATCCGTAAAGCCGTAACCGAGGTCAATGCCCAGAATACCCATCATAGGTATTTCCATACGCACACCAAGCCCTATTCCCTGATAAACAGGCTGGAACCTATTCTGTACTGTTTCAGAAAAATTCTCCCATGAATTTCCTATATCATAAAATGCAAGCAGATAGGCCTGATCATTCAGTTTAAGACGCAGTTCAAAATTCATTAATGCAGCAGCCCGGCCTCCCACACAGTATTCATTGCTGTACGGACCAATGCCCCTTTCATAATATCCTCTCAGTCCCCAGAAACCTACACCGCCGAGTGAAAACCGTTCAGACAGGGGTACTGTTGAGGGACTGGAGTATCCATCAACAAAACCATATGCAAATCTTCCCATAAGCACAAATTTCCAGAATAATTTCTGATAATGCCTGAAATCAAATGTCAATTTATAATAATCTGACTGACCACCCAGAATCCCTCCGGCAAAATTCATGTATATACCTGTCAATTGTCCTGCTTCAGGGAAGAAATAATGATTCCTCGAATCCCTGACAATAGATGGAGACATCTCAGATGTCCACTTGGGAGAACCGAGTTGGTCAATAATATATGGGGAGAGTGCAGATGTATCCAGATCAGTATAGAGATGCACCTCTTCAAGTTTGTATGAGAGATATGTTCTTATATTATATCGTTCAGACAGCAGATAACCCAGAGTGAATTTGCCGCCTTTTCTTCTATCATTATAGTATGTATAATCCTTTGTGTACCAGTATCCATTTACAGAAGCACTGACAGGATACCCCATAACATACGGCTCTGTGAATGAACTGTTAAAATTGAGTATTGAGGTGCCATATTCAAATGTCACATT
>CAZJAT010000011.1:34851-58095 GCA_964544145.1 uncultured Bacteroidales bacterium
CACAATAGCATCCTCTGTTGATTCATTGCCTGAAATGTATATATACCTGATTGATGCCTGATTATTCTCTGTGATATTCAATGTGTAATTGATAATTGTATCAATGCGCTCATCTTCCGGTACAACAGATACATATATATATCCCCTGTTCATGTAGAATTCAAACAGATTGGAAATGATATCATCCAGTTTTGTCTGGTTGAATATTTCACCCTTTCTGACGAATATGAACCGCTTTAATATGGATGTCTCTATATCACTGTTACCTTCAATATTGATATCACCGAAACAATATCTTGGACCCTGGGTGATGAATATATCAATAAACATATTCTTGCTGTCATAAGAAAATCTGGTATTTACAGAATCAAGCACAGCATCAGGGAAACCGCCTTCTTTAATCATTTTTATTATAGTAAATTTATCCTCTTCAAACTCATCTTCTTTAAATAGTCCCTCTTTGAGGAATCCGCGTTCCTTTGTTTTTAGTTTTGATTTTATCTGATTATCAGTAATCTTGTAATTACCGTAAATCTCAATATGCTTCACATGCACAATACTGTTCTCATTAATATTTATTACTATGGCAAGTTTCTCATCAGTCTGTGTTTCTTCTAATTCAACAGCAACATTGAGATAACCCTCTCCTATATAATACTGTTCAATATCTTTTTTTAATTTATAAATATTATTTGTTGAAGCAAAACTGCCCTCAGAGACTGAAATATTCTCTCTTATATCCTTGTCTTTCTTCTTTTTATTACCTTTAATCAGTATACTCTTTATGCGGGGATATTCCTGCACATTAATAACAATGATTTTCCCTGCCTCATTATCCCTGAGAAATATTTCAATCTGCTTGAATATACCTGTTTTATATAATTCCCTTATAGCCCGCTGAACAGATTCTTCATTGACACCCGAACCAACAGATAAAAGGGATTTATTGATTATATATTCCTGTGATGCAGAATAATTACCCTCACAGACTATATCAACTATTCTTCCATCATATATCTGTGCCGAGACAAACAGGCTGATTAATATGCCTGTAATTATAAGTAGATGCTTCAAATTTCCTCCTGAGTGCTTATTATTTCCTTTTCTCTGTATCTGTGCATTAATTGATTGTTTTCAACATAAAATTCTATAATACTGTCTTTTGGGAATGAATCAGATAATATCTCTTCAGTTATAGGGTTTTCAATATATTCCTCAATGGACCTGTCCACAGTCCTCGCGCCATACTCCATATCATAACTTGTTTCAGCAAGCATTGATGACACCTCATTATCAAAAACAATGTGAAAGCCCTTAGAGTGGTATTTATCGGCCATTTTCATCATATGTATATCAAATATCTGCCTGATATGGTCCATTGATAACTGATTGAATACTATTATATTGTCCAGACGGTTTAAGAATTCAGGTCTGAAATTCTTCTTTGTCTCTTCAAGGAATCTCTTCCTCGCTTTTTCATCATATGTATTTGAATCATTACCAAAACCAATATTGGTATATTCGCCTTTCCTGAATGACCCTATATTGGATGTGAAAATTATTATATTATTCTTGAAATCAATCTTTCTGTGGAATGAATCATTGAGTTCGCCATTATCCAGAATCTGCAGAAATATATTATAAATATTCGGATGGGCTTTTTCAATTTCATCAAACAAAAGCAATGAATAAGGATTGCGTTTCACAAACTCTGTCAATCTGCCGCCCTCTTCATATCCCACATATCCGGGAGGAGAACCTATGAGTTTTTCCACCTCATGCTCCAGTGAATATTCTGACATGTCAAAACGCATGAAAGAATCAGGTTTATCATAAACAAATTCAGCAATATTCTTTGCTAAAAAGGTTTTACCCACACCGGAAGGACCTATAAACATAAATGATATCTTTGGTTTCAAACTGTCTTTTAATCCCATCAATGTCAGTTTTAATGCATTTGACACTACTTTGTTCACATGCTCCTGACCTATTATATTAGCATTCAGCCTTTTTTCCATATCTACTGTATCCCGTCCGGAATCAGTAGAAAGCTTGTAAACAGGAATACCAGTCCATAATGCAACTACATCTTTAACAATATCCGTATCAACAACAGGCAATGTCTGGTTTTTATTATTATTTTCAAGTTCCCTTATCTCTTTTTCCATGCTCATCTGTTTATCTCTCTGTTCTCCAGCTTCTGCATACTTGCCCAATGATGCAAAATATTCCTTTTGTTTAATGATTTCCTTTAATTGTTTTTTCAACTCACCGGACTTTTCAGCATCCTTGATTGACTTATGCATATTGAGCTTTGACCCTGCTTCATCAATAACATCAATAGCCTTATCAGGCAAAACTCTGTCTGTAATATACAGTACTGATAATTTCACCGCACTTTCAATCGCATCTTCTGTATATGTGACCTTATGATAATCTTCATATTTATATTTAATTTTCTGCAGAATATCCAATGTATCTGATTCATTCATCTCTTTAACCATAACAGGCTGGAAACGTCTCTCCAATGCACCGTCTTTTTCAATATATTTTCTGTATTCCTTCAATGTTGTCGCACCAATGCATTGTATCTGTCCCCTTGATAACTGGGGCTTAAGCATATTCGCAGCATCAATGGAACCCTCTGCCGAACCTGTGCCGATAATATTATGTAATTCGTCAATAAAGAGTATTATATCGTCATTATCTTCCAATTCCTTTATAAAATTCTTCATCCTTTCCTCAAACTGTCCCCTGTACTTTGTACCTGCAACCATCATGCCCATATCAAGGGATAGGAGACGTTTATTCATAAGCACATCAGGCACTTCATTCATTACAATACGCTGAGCAATTGCTTCCACTATCGCTGTTTTACCCACTCCCGGTTTTCCTATTAGTACAGGATTATTCTTTTTTCTTCTTCCCAGTATCTGTATTATGCGCTGGATCTCATTATCCCTGTTAAGTGCCGGGTCTAATTCATTTTCCTTTGCCGCAAGCGTGAGATCTTTGCATAGATAATCTGAAACAGGTGTTTGTGAGTCACTGTCCCCTATCTCAATCCTTTCATCTGTTATCTGAGACTGATTACCTGCTGATATAAGCTGGATAAACTTTTTATATGAAAATCCTGCTTTAATAAATGGTTTTCTCAGTCTATTATCACTCCTCTCATTGAAAATTGCAGCAATAAGATGCTCAGGTTCAATATATCTATTCTCCAGTTCACGAGATATTTTCTGAGCATCCAGAAATAATCGCTTTGTTTCCTGTGATTCTGTGATATCAAATATTATAAGGGGACTATTATCTGTAACCTTACTCATTATTATTGATTTGAATTCATTTCTGATTTGAAGAAGAATATCCCTTGTCTGTGATTCTGTGGCATTCTGCACATATTTTGTTACATCAAGGTAATCTTCGCTTAATACTGAGTGAATAATATCTTCCGGTTCAATTACAAAACGTTTCAAGGCACGCGTCCTATCTTCACATTTCCTTAATATTACTGTCAGTTTTCTTGAAAAATTAAGACTCATTTATACTCCTATATAATAATATTTTATTTTAACAAAATTCAGTAATTAATCAAGACAAGATATAATATAATTTATTACAATCATCTTGATTGAATATATATATCTTCCGACGCTAAATACCCTATTTTAAGTAATTTAAATAATATATTCATATTAAAACCTGAACAGCACCCATATGCCTGCTGAGATATTCATCCTTTCATCTCCCCTCTTTCTGTCATTTGACCTGGAGAATGAACCATTAATGCCGCCAGTCACATTATTGGAGAAATTGTAATCAGCTCTGGGGCTGATTGTGTAAATAACCCTATCCTGTAATGAATTATCATTTGTTACATCATATTCCAATGTATGTGAATATGAGAAATCAATTCTCAGATTCACATTTGATTTAAATTTAATCTTCTTATTTATCACTGGCACATTGATTCCTGTGGGGGAATTGAAGGAATATGAAAGAGAAAGATTGTGGGATGTATTCTTGTTTTCACGCTCTGTTTCAATGGAACTAAAAGAATATGTGCTTGTTTTCGTAATTGAATAACTGTAATCAATATTAAGACTGATCTTTGTCATCATACCTACACCAATAAGAGGTGTCATATTCTGCGAATAACTGATTCTGCTGTAATCCTCTCCTATTTTCCCGGATTTAGTCTCTGAAACAGAATATGATGAGCGCAGTGTTATGCTTCTGAAATACTTTTTCAGTGTAAACAGATCCTGTATATTTGATATTGAACCTGAAATATTGGGCCATCTCACTGAAATATTCTCTGTTTTATTTCCTGTATAACCTGTTGATGAATATGAGTTTGAGTAACTTGAATTGAGGGAAATATTATAGAGATTCATGCCTGATGATAATGAATAATTCTTTGAATATGATTGATTTTTATTTGTATAATCTGAAAACCAAAATGATGGTATAGTATCTGCAAGGCCTAACTGATACATAATATCAGCTCTGCTTAATACATAATTATATGATGAACTGCGATTGATTGAGTATGAATAATTTAGCGGTGAAAACATAGAACCGACTCTTTCCAGTTTCATAAGAAGCCACATGGGGCTGCCTGCAATATGCTTAGTATCATTCTCTTCATTTCTCAGCTGGGAAATCCATCGTATCATATATGGGTAATCGATATTGCCATTTACCGATACCCTTCCGCTGTTTGACAGTGATGTGATCCTGCTTGAATCAATCACAGTGATAGTCCTATAATTCATTACATCACTGTAATTACCCTGATACGATAAATTATGAGTGAATACTTTAATGAACAGCGGATTATATGAAATAGAGGAAGTCATTCTCTTGCCTATATCTTTCCCGAGAAATGAAGTGTATCCTGACCCTTCAAATCCCGGATCATTTGTTCTTGATTCATTATAATTGAATTGAAGAGAAGGGACAATTTTATAATTCATGCTAAATGTTCTTGATAGATTTTCCGATGCACTGCTCCCTATTTTTACAAAATCAGTTCCGCTCTTTGAATATGAAGTTGACCACTTATTAACATATCCCAGAGAATAATTCATTGATGCAGGTAAAACATATAGATTCATTCTATTAAAAATCTTCTTTGGCTTCATGTTTGTAGCTAAAGAATAATTGATATTTCCATTATAACTGCCTGTTGTATCAATCCTATTATATGTTTTCGCATAGTTTGTATTGAATCCGCCATTAAGGCGTAAATTATCAATTGTGTATTTAATAAAATTATTTGTTGATTTTCTTTTTCTGTTTAATGACATATTGACATTCTGGGATTTTGAGACAGACAAATTGTCTTTGATTTCATCATCTTCAAGATAATAGTCAGAACCTATCTTATACAGCGGTTCACTGATGCCTGACCTGTATGAATAATTCAGAGGCAGCGCAATACCAATATTTTCAGGCATTACAGCATCCGCATTGAGTCCCGCACTAAATTGATAATTTCTCGTATAATTGCCCGTTCCATTTGCATCAGTCAATCTGTGAAAGAATGGATCCCTATAAGTGAATGTACCGTTAATATTAAGTATTTGTGGAATTGTCAATGTTCCGGTCACATCACCTGCTATACCCACTTCCCTCTTTGGTTCATTTAGCATTATATCATCTATCCACACCTCACCCGTAAAACTGTTTAATGATCTGTTATATACTCTGAATTCTATATATCTGATATTTGTAAGCGATGGTGAGCCGTAAAAGCTGAATCTCCCCTCATTAACTGATGTGGAATCATAATGACGCTTTGCATATACAAGTGATTCCAGCGGTATCTCAGTGAATGTCCAATCTGTTTTTGGAATAACCTTTATAGAGTAATAATTGAGAGAATCTCCTCCAAACCGGACATACAGGTCCATTGAGTCAGATACTGTACTCCTGTGATAGAATGATATTGTTTTATAACGCTCATAATTTTCTTTCTGTATCAGATACCTATATACCCTTCCCCCCTCATTATTAAAGACATCATTCATATAGAGCACAATTGATTGTTCCTTTTTCTCCTTTCCCGATACATCATAGCCGGGATTAAAGGGCGGGAAATAATCAAGGTCTGTCTGATTGTTCTTGGCGCCCACATAAAATTTATCATCTATTGTACCGAGTGAAGCGAAATCATTCCATCTGTTTGATACTGTTGATATCTGATATATCTGCAATGTATCAGCAGAACTTATTCCTTTCCACATAATTCTTGCTGTTTTAATATACTGAAGATCCGGATTACCTTCAATATTGACATTTACATCATTAATGGGAATACGGAATAATTTCCAGCCGGAAGAGGGATGTTCATAAACAAGATAATCAGAGTAATTTAGATTAAATGTGAATCTGTAAAGATCACTTTCCGTATTGAGTCTCAAATCTCCATTCTTATCCTCAGTATCCAATATATTGTTATCCTCTGTACCATTGATTGAAGAGAAATCATTGGGATGCTCAGTTGAATAGTAATAATCATCATTCTGGTCATCATTGGGAATCAGTAAAGCATCATCTCCCATAACACCGTCTAATCCTGTGTCTTCATCGGAATCAAGAATACCGTCAAAATTCGCATCTTCACTGTTCAGCTCTCCTGCTCCAACGATATCACCATTATTATCTCTTCTCACCATATCCTCAGGTATATTTTTTCCTATCTCAACTGTTAATTCTCCCTGTCCTTTGACCCAAACCTGTAAGAATCTCATGTCCGACAAATCAATTCCTGTCTTGGATATTGTCTGATTAAGAGTGATAAAGGTAGATTGGGGATTCACAGTCTGCGGAGTCATTATAATATTTAGAATATTGACATCTGTTGATTTATCCTGTGTAGGCAATTGGTCATTGATGCTTCCCAATGTGATTCTGTCATTATACCACATATAGTCATATGAAAGATTATCATTTGTTTCACCTGTCGGAAGTGAGCCGAAATTCCATGATTTCCTGTCAGATGACATATTGGTCTCAGAGAGCACATTCTCCATGTCCTCTATATATGCCTTGCCTGTGGAATTGGGGTTGGGATATGACATGCCGGCTTTTGAAACAATACTAAGGTGCGAAGGTATATCTGTCTGATAGAATGGAATATAATTGAATATTTCCGTTAGAAGCGGTACATCCTTCTTATAATCCATATCAAGCTCTCCCACTAAAGCATCCGAGGGTTCTTCACCTAATCTCGGATAATCATCAAGCTGATAACTCAATGTATGATATAACCAATTGGAATTGAATGTTATATCATCTGTGGGTGTATAATCCATATGAAAACCCAGTAAATTCTTTGATACAACAGAGAG
This sequence comes from uncultured Bacteroidales bacterium, assembly GCA_964544145.1. Taxonomy (GTDB): domain Bacteria; phylum Hydrothermota; class 32-111; order 32-111; family 32-111; genus CAZJAT01. The sequence goes on from CAZJAT010000011.1 coordinate 42,213, forward strand.
AAAAGGAGTGTACTGATAATCAATTTTGATTACAGCACTTGGTGAATTTACTGCATCTGTCAGAAATGTTACAATTCCGAATTCATAATCAATTGTATAATCCTTTCCCTTTACCATTGTCTGCTGATCAACAGTAATAACCTCCGAACCTTCCAGAATATTAAAGGTACCCAATGAATAAACAGACTGAGCACCCCTGTATGCTATCTGAAGATAATACAGACGTCCTATGTCATAACCGGTTTCATTTGTGTAATAGATCTCACTATCAGGTTCTGCCAATGATGTTGAAGTAAATGGTTCCAGATTCGGAAACATAATATAACCGCGATTAAAATTTATATAATTATAATCTACAATACCATCTGAATTGTTGTCCAATCCCAGTAATTTTAGATATGTTATTCCATTCTCCAGCTCATCATCTTCACCCGATGCATTATTTACCTTTTTGATTGTCAGATAAAAACTCTCCGGAACAATATTGCTTGAATTAAATGAATAGACATTGCGAAGCATATAATCCCAGGTTGGAGAACCGGGATAATCCTCTTTTATTTTGATTCCTTTTAGTTTTAATGTGTCCCCCAGTGAATACTGCATTGTGCCGACTGTATCAATAATTCCGCTTGACCTTTTTACTATATATGATATACCCAATGCTTCAATGATTGATAATTCCCTTGTTAATTCCACATACTGATTACCTGGACCCATAATATAATCATTCTCTTCACCTTCCAGCATCTCGGTAAAAAATCCCTGATATATTATTGAATCACTGCTTCCGGGCATAATAAGCAGATTACCCGTTACAGCACCCTGTGATTCATTATTATATCCATTGCCGTCATCCTTGTATATGTTGAGTTTTATCAGTGAATCACCTGTCTGCAAACCGAGAATATAGAATTTGTTTTTTGCAAATTCAGCATCATATCTTATCAGAGTATCTGATTTTGTATTTCCCTCAAATGATTGTGAACTGGACTCCCCTGTTTCTCTGCTAGCAATTGCAACAAAATTAAGGGGACCCAATTGACCTGTTGCCTTCATACCAAACAGACCTTCATGCTGGGGAGGAGCTCCTATCAGTTTAACGCCCGGCAGTGATAATGTAACATCACCTGCTTCAATGGATTGAAGGATATCATCATCATTTCCCACATATTCAATCTTCACCTTATTATCTGACAGTTTATCTGTCTGCGAATCATGCTTAAGATTGACTTTTATCCTGTCTCCCACTGTACCTGTAACATTAACAATCAAATGCTGGAATGGAATGAGTTCGGGAAGCCAGGAACTGCTTACTGTCTCAGTTTCATTCTGATTAAGATCAACTGTTTTTGAAGCATTGAATTCAACTCTTTCTGAGCCTTCAACAATAAGCTTGCTTCCTTCTCCTAGGAATGATCCTAATTTACCGAATGTGACTGGTACATCAATATCTCCTATCAGACCAGTTGAAGTTGTCTTTGACATATCGGCAAGCAATGTATTTCTAAATTGTTTCCTTATATAATTACGTTTATCACGTTTTACATATTCATCAAATACAGTTACAGAATCTATGGAAATAAGATGATTGTAATAATATGATTTGTAGGCAACTGTGTTGTTCTGCCTGTCAATGGTGATACTGGATGAATAACCGCTTTTCTTCCTGTTAAGGATATTAAGTTTATCCAATAAATTCTTTTCAAATGGAGTTTGGGCATATATATCCGTAAATACACAAACAATTAAAAAGATGCTGATATAATAAAAACTCTTTTTTACCATAAGAGAGATGTCAGACTATACACAGCCTCCATTTACCATTTCTCCACATCCTCTTTAAGCTGCCTTGCCTGAATATCTTCCGGTCTCATCTCAAGCCAGCTGTTTAACATTTCAAGCAGTATATCTTTTTCAAGTTTCTGCATATATAAAAATCCTATTGCATTACCAAGCTGCTGAGGCTGAGTGAGTATACGGGCCATTATTTTATTATACTCAGCTGAATCAGTCATCTTGTATATACGCATCATACCCACATAGCCAGCCGGCTCATCAGGGTATTTTTCTGATATATCCTTATATATGGTCATTGCATCATCATAATTCTTCTGTGACAGATATATCTCCGCCATCAATGTGGTGAGGGCTGCATATCTGTTTGGATCCTTTTCCATTTCCATTGCAGAAGATACCTCTTCAATGGCTTCATCATATCTTCCCTGCTTTCTCAGTATTTGCACAACATTCATTGTCACTGATGTCCTGTCATAGGTATAGAATGTTCTACCTCGTTTGAAATAATCCACAGCAAGATCAAATGAATCAAGTGTGGCATAATATATACCCAATTGCAGGAATCCCGATGCATAATTTGTCATTATTCTGTCAACATTATCATCAGTTACCAATTTATCATCCAGAATATAATCATAGGAATATACACTGTCTGTCATATATCGCGTTTTCCTGACATCTATAAGGTCAGGATATTCAGCAGCTTCCTCATCACCAACAACCCTGAATGCAAGCCCTTCCAAAATCAGATTTTCTTTATATCCGATTCTTGCTCCTTCAGAAACCGTTACAGAGAAATATACATTTATTGAATCAGCCTTATAATTTGAAAGTACCTCATCCCGGAATTTATCGGAATTTGCATACAGATATTTCTGCGGCGTTTTCTCACCTGTAGTATTATGATATATAATATCTCTTATAACTATATCCCTAATATTGAGTACCTCATTATTTGGTAAACGCACAGGCAAAAGCGCATCAATTTCTCTGTCAGTCATACTTATGGGCACTCCGTATGACTGCATCTGTTTAATATACCAGCCAACATTCAGCAGAGAAAGGTTCACAACAAGCACGCCTTCCTTACCGGGCTTGAATGTTCTGTAATCCCGTACTGTCTGCTCAAACCATAATGGATAAGTGTCATTATCACCATTTGTGAAAACAATAGAATTATCATTTGGTGTAAGCAGCATATTTTTGGCATACTCATCTGCAATCCAATTACCCCGTCTGTTTGCATCTGAATGGAAATTCATTATAAATGGCATAACGGAGATTATAACAATGAGTGTGATAACAGTTATCTCAGCAGGGTTAAAAATAAATCCCTTTATTTTTTCACCTGTCTGTTTTAATTTGCCTGCAAATGACATCATCAATTCCCTGAAACCAAATGCAACAAAGAGCATGAAGAAGAAATACGCAGGCATATAGAAATAATCACGTTCTCTCACTTCCCTTGGTTGATGTGATAAAATCGGGTCTGAGGGGGAATATTTTAGATTAAGATATACAATTAAACCGGCAGATAAAAGGAAGAATGTCACAATAAGAATAATAAATGTTTTCTTCTCTTTCTTGAAATGAGAATACATACCGAATAGGCCGGATGCTGTTATAACAGCCATCAATAGTGATGCAATGAATCGCCCTGATTGTCCGACAACTTCCTGTATAGGTCTGAAATAAGCACCAAACTGCCAAGTATAATATTTATAGAATACTGCAAATTGTTCCCATAATCCGCGCACCGTTCCGAATCCAATATCTGTATTCCTTGGAAGAAGTACCATAGGACCATATTGTTTTCTGTTAAATACGTCCCAAAGATCACTGAATGTTATAGGTGCTGCAATATTGATATATGGATTAAACCTTGCTCTTATAATAAGCATAATATACGGTGTCATGGCAATAATGGAAAGAATAATATAAATTGCAAGATATTTGAAAAGATTGCTGTAATTGAGTTTCTTATTTTTACTCAGATAATCAGTTCCCACTGCTGCAAGTACTGCTATAATTGCACCGGCAATGACCATACCGAAATTTTCCTTTGTCATTCCAAGGTATAGAAATGTAAAAAACACTGAAAATGATATTAGTGATACAGACAAATCATAGTGTTTGTCCCACCCCACTATAATAAAGAATATAAGACATCCGGGCAGAGCAAGCAAGGGCTGCATTGATATGCCGATTGACAGCACTGCAATATAAATAATAAGAAATATAAATCTGTCATCATTCTCATCATTGAGACGTTCCCATCCCTTCAATGCAATCCATATAATAAGTAATGTGATAAATGTTGAAGGTGAATATACTTCTGCTTCCACAGATGTAAGCCAGAGAGAATACATGAATGCTCCTGCTAGGCCTGCTGAAAAAGAAGCTATAATATTAATCCACTGCGTTTTTAAACTTGAATTATCATTCAATTTGCCGAAAATATTCATCATGATGAGATAGAGTAATAATGCTGAAAATCCCGAAGAAAATGCTGATAAAAGATTCACCCTGACTGCAACCTCTTTGACAAAAAAGAATATTCTTATAAAGAGATTCCCCAGCAGCACCATTAATGGTGTTCCCGGAGGATGAGGGACACCCATTGTAAATGAGCATGCAATAAATTCTCCGCAATCCCAGAATGGCAATGTCGGTGTTATTGTATATATATAACCGGCCATAACTATAATAAATAAGATTGCTCCGAATAATCTTTCCTTTTTAAACATCAATCCTCCTTATATTTCCCGCATATATGTCAACTTATTCAGTTCAGGGATATACCCGGGTGTTCTAATTACCAGATTAAATATTGTATTGTCAACCTTATAATGTGTCAATAAGGACATTACATCAATATTAAGAGCAAATTCATAACCTCTCATATATATCCACCAGGGATATCTACCGTAAACAGGGGATTCTTCAAACATTCTCTGATTGAATGACCAGTAAAAATCAATAAAATCAATATGGCCGTAATGCTTTAACATTGCCATGATAACACCTGTGAAATTACATGCAAGATCAACAAAATCAAAACCCTCATTTATCTGATGTGCGTCCATATATTCTTCAAGAATGCCGAAACCCATTACAATGCCTGATGCGCCCCATACTGACCAGTCTGAAAGCCCGCTTGAATACCTGCCTCTTGCCATTATACTGTATGTTTTATCCAATATTGTTGCAGCCGGAATAACAGGCAAATATGAAAAAATGAAATGTACTCCCCTGTCACATTGAGTCTCCTGATTGACAATATCCTCCCATGAACGAAAATGAAAATCCGTCTGCTGGTCAGGAGAAGCATGATTGGGACTTGTAAATCTTGTCCATCTGTCCGCAAAATACCATCTGAACTCTTCATTTGAAGCCAATATCAGAGTGGTTGATAAAGCAATTGTTGGAATTGCTATTCTCATTACATCTGTTATTCTGCTGTTCTGTATCAATATTGATTCATTATTATCACCAAAGAATGGTAATGCTATGGTAATAATAATTATCAAAAACAAATTCTTATAAATAGAATCTGCTGATTTCTTTCTTAAGTGATATTGTATCAACACCTCTCCTTAATTCACCCTTCTGGGCAATTGATATTGTTCTTCTTTCTTCTGATACGATAATGATCATTGCATCTGATTGTTCTGCAAGTCCCAGTGCAGCCCTGTGTCTTGTACCAAGATTAATATCCGGCAATGGATTCTCAGAAAGCGGCAGTATGCATGATGCAGCAATAATCTTTTCATCCTTGATAATCATTGCTCCATCATGAAGCGGCGCTTTTGTTGAAAAAATTGACACAATAAGGTCAATATTGAGGTCTGCATCAAGTTTGACTCCTGAATCAACAATGTTCTTCAAACCCACACGGCCTTCAAGAACAATCAATGCACCTATTCCCCTATCGGAAAGTTTTTGTACGGAACGTACAATCTCATCAATAGATGTCTTTTTATCAGCTTCATAGAAATATCTGACAATACGGGATTTCCCGAGCATAGTTAATGCATTTCTGATTTCAGGCTGAAAAACAATTACAAATGCAACAATCCAAACTGTTTTTAAAGAATTAAGTATCCATGATAAACCGGAAAGCTGTATAATATTTGCAAAAAATGTAATTACAAAGATAAATACAAGCCCTATAAACATCTGCATTGCCCTTGTTCCTTTAACGAGCTTTAATATTTGATAAACACCAAATGATATGAGAATTATATCAATAATGTCAAGAATGCCGAATTTAAACATTTTTTATTCTCCGAGCTATTTCAAATGCCTTTTTATGCTCTTTTACATTATGAACCCTAAAGATTGAAACACCACCCAAATATGCTGCCACATTTGATGCAATGGTTCCTTCAATTCTCCCGTCAATATCTGAATCCAGGCTTTTACCGATAAAGCTCTTGTTTGAAGTACCCAATAGAACCGGCCTTCCCAATGAATATAGTATATCCAATTGCCTTAAAATATCAAAATTCTGCTCAACTGTCTTTGAAAAACCGATGCCCGGATCAATAACAATCTTTTCAGTTCTAATCCCCGCTTTCTTGCCTATTTCAATTGACATCTGCAGCTGTTCTAGAATCTCAGGCATCATGTCTGAATATTCTGTATTATCCTGCATATTCTCCGGCGTGCCTCTCATGTGCATGACAATAGCAGATACATCTGCCTTTGCCGCCCTTTCAGCCAATTCCTTGTCAAATGTAAATCCGCTTATATCATTGATAATATCTGCACCTGCATTTATTGCATTTTCAGCTACATCCGCTTTTCTTGTATCAGCCGATATAATGACAGATGGATGTTTCTTTCTTACGTTCTCTATTATAGGTATAATGCGTCTTTTCTCTTCATCAGCAGAAACAGGAGAACTAAATGGCCTTGTGGATTCTCCGCCTATATCAATGATATCAGCTCCATTTTGTATCATTTCATCACATCGCTCCAAAGCGGTGCTGATTTTGCTGTTCTGTCCCCCATCATAAAATGAATCAGGTGTTGCATTGAGTATACCCATTATAATATAATCCCTGTCAGCCAATATATTCCGGCCTCTGACTTCCCATACATTCTCACATCTCACCATATCAAGCATTGCAGCAGCAGTTTTTCCAAGAGAAAAGGGCTGTTCTCTCAACTTTAATTCAATCTTTTCCAATTGACCCTCATTACACATAAGTATAGCATCTGAAAATTTTCTTGTTCCAGAAATGACATCCCTATGTATAGCAACATCACATCCCACTGACAATGCTGTCTGCTTGAGAATATTTGCCTGCTCAATACAGGTATCTTTCATGAGAAACACGTGTGTTCTTGTTTTATTATCAAGCAGGTCAACACAAAATGCATCAGCACCTATGCGTGCGATCTGCTCTTTGAAATCTGCTTTATCCTTCTTTAAGATATACAATTTCATTTCTTTCTGCCTGCTCCTATGAGATTAAGTGCTTCTTTCCGCGTAATATCCTTTTTCATAATACCTCTTATAGCACTTGTAATTGTATATACACCCGGCTTCTTGATACCCCTCATATAAAGGCATAATTGTTCAGCTTCCATAATGACCAGTAATCCTCTGGGTTTCAGCAGTTCAACCAATGTGTCAGCAATGTCTGTAGTAAGCCTCTCTTGAATCTGAGGTCTCTTGGACAGAGTATCCACAACCTCTATTAGATTTGAAAATCCTGTTATCATATTATCTCTCGGTATATATGCAATATGAACATTACCGAAAAAAGGCAGCAGATGATGTTCACACATGGAATAGAAGGGTATATCACGCAATATGATCATTTCATCCTGATTCATTGTCTCATATAATTTGATATCCTTCTTCACATCCCTGTAGAGTCCGGAGAATATTTCCTTATACATTTCAGCAACCCTTGCAGGTGTATCCTTCAAACCGGGTTCTTCAGGATCTACTCCCAATGCCTCAATGAGCATTGTCATTGACTGCTTTATCTTCTCCAGGTTTATCTTCTTTGTCATTATTATCCGGCTCCTTTTTTTCTTTTATTATTTCAGGTAATTCCTCACCGCGAATGATTTTATCAATATCATCCTTATCAAGTGTTTCTCTTTCCAATAAATAAGCGGCAAGCTTTTCCATCTCATCCTTATGCTCTTCAAGTATCTTCATGGCTGAACTCAATGCCTGTTCAATAATAATTTTTACTTCATCATCAATAATTCTCGCTGTACTTTCAGAATATGCTTTCCGCTGATTAATCTCTCTGCCGAGGAATATATTATTATCAGGATCTGCAAACATAATGGGGCCCACTTTATCACTCATCCCCCATTCACAAACCATTCTGTGGGCTACCTCAGTTGCTTTCTTAATATCATTACCTGCTCCGGTTGTGACTGACTGGAAAATGAATGTCTCTGCTGCCCTGCCTCCAAGTAAAGCAACTATCTGGTCAATAAGATAATCCTTTGAATACAGATGCTTATCATCCTCTGGAAGGAATTGTGTGACTCCCAATGCACGGCCTCTCGGTATGACTGTCACCTTATGAACAGGGTCTGCATGTTTTGAATACATTGCACATAATACATGACCAAGTTCATGATAAGCAGAAATCTTTTTTTCTTCCTCACTGATTACTGCAGATTTCCTTGCAAGTCCCATTATCACTTTATCCTTGGAATCCTCAAAATCTTCCATATCAACATTCATCTTATCCTTTCTTGCAGCAAGCAGTGCAGCTTCATTAACCATATTTGCAATATCAGCACCCACAAATCCAGGTGTTGATTTTGCTAATGTTTCAAAATTAACATTCTCATTAATAGGTATTTTTCGTGTGTGAATCTTGAATATCATTTCCCTGCCTTTAACATCAGGTCTGTCTACAATAATTCTCCTGTCAAATCTTCCGGGACGAAGCAATGCAGAATCCAGAATATCAGGCCTATTGGTTGCAGCCATTACAATGACACCTTCATTTGTATCAAATCCATCCATCTCAACCAATAATTGATTTAATGTCTGTTCTCTTTCATCATGCCCGCCGCCTATACCTGCACCCCTGTGTCTGCCCACTGCATCAATTTCATCAATAAAAACAATAGACGGTGCATTGGCTTTTGCTTTATCAAACAGATCCCTCACCCTTGATGCTCCCACTCCAACAAACATCTCAACAAAATCAGAACCTGATATTGTATAGAATGGAACCTTTGCTTCACCTGCTACAGATTTAGCAAGCAGTGTTTTCCCTGTTCCCGGTGCTCCCAGCAGTATAACACCACGGGGTATCTTCCCTCCCAAGCGTGTATATTTACCCGGATGTCTGAGAAAATCAACTATTTCCTTTAATTCAAGCTTTGCTTCCTCAACACCCGCAACATCATTGAAATTGACCTTGGGCATAAGCACCATCTTTGCCTTGCTCTTTCCGAATCGGAATGCCTTGTTCTGTCCTGCTGACATCTGCCTGAACAGAACGAACCAGAAGAATCCGAACATAAGCAGGGGTATAAGATACGGCAACACATTTGTCCAGAAATTACTTGGCGGTTTCACCTCAATCTTCACGCCCCTTGTTACCATCTCGCGTATCAATTCACTGTCTTCATAGGGTATACGTGTTTTAAATGTATTATCACTATTTCTGTATGTACCAGTGATTTCTTTCTCTACAATCGTCACTTCTGAAACATTCCCATTGATCATATCATCATAGAAAGCTGTATATTCTACATTCTGAGCTTTTTCAGAAAATGATGAATAGAGTAAACTCACTCCAATAAAAGCAATTATCAGTATTAACCAAACAATTAATGATCTCCACTGATTTGACGGTTTCAATTTCATTCTTGCCATTATTCCTCCGTCAAAACACCTACATAAGGAAGGTTTCTGTAATATTGAGCATAATCCAGTCCAAAGCCGACAACAAAGAGATCATCTATTTCAAAACATGAATGATCTGCTTTTAAATCAACTTTCCTTCTGTCGGGTTTATCTAATAGTGTTATAATTTTCAATGATTCGGGATTATTTGTAAGAATCTTATTTTTCAGGAAATTAAGAGTCGTACCCGTATCAATAATATCTTCAACAATAATCACATGTCTGTTTTCTATATTTATAGTCATATCTTCTTCAATCCTTACATTGCCGGATGATTGTGTTTTATTCCCATAACTTGAAATGACCATGAAATCAATATTAAGCGGAATATTAATCTTCAGCAGAAGATGCGATGCAAACACAAAAGCACCCTTCAAAATAATTATAAAAACAGGATTTTTATCTTTATACTCTTTCTGTAATTTATCCGCAAGTGAACTTATACGTTCATTCAGTTGTTCCTCATTTATCAGAATATTAATTTTTTTCTCTGTAAACAAATAAACACTCCTTATTTCCTTTGATTTTATGAATAGAACTTCTTCTGATACCTGTTACCCATATAATATTATCTTTTTCATCAGTGAGCAGAGGCAGTGTTTTCCTTATTTTAGCAGGTATCTTTTCATTAATAAAGTAATCCTTTAATTTCATATGTCCTTTCATGCCGAATGGAGCAAACAAATCGCCTTTTCTAAATGTCCTTATATACAATTTTTCAATATCTGAAGGAAGACATATAAACTCACTGTCATTGAATCTATCAGGACAATGTCCTATTGTCTTTCTCAATTTTGTTCCATTATAATCAACTGATTCCATCAATTCTATTTTATCATTCCTATACTGCACATCTGCTGTTTCCCTGTTTATTTCCAATTGATTATACTGCTTTAAAACAGAGAATTCCTTGAATATTTTTGTAATATTTTTCTTTTTTGATAAAACAATCTTCACTATTTCATCAATAATTGTGCTATTTACAGTAAAATGGTTAAGGAAAATATAGTACAGATAGACATCTGTATAGTCTTCTCCAATTGAATTGAGTTTATCAATATTTATTGATATACCGCTATCTGAGTATTGAGCAATATATTTAATATTTTCTTGTATCAGTTTTTCAAGAACATATTCAGAACGTTCTGCATTATTCAATGACCTGTTGATACTGTCATAACCATTTGACATATACTTTTTCAGAATAGGCATTATGTGCTTTCTTATCTCATTTCTTTTAAATGATTCATCCCTATTAGTATCATCATCTATAATATCAATCTTATGTGCACTGATAAAAGAGCGTATCTCCTGGCCAGTCAGAAATATAAGGGGTTTTACATATTTACCCTGTATAAATTTCATAGATACAAGTCCCCTCAATCCTGTGCCTCGTTCCATATTTATCAGCATTGTCTCTACCCTGTCTGTCATATTATGCCCTGTGAGTATATAATCACAATGATACTCAGTACACTCCTTATCAAAATAATACTTTCTTCTTTCTCTGGCATATCTTTCAAATCCCAGGTGTTTCACCTCATCAGAATTACAAATATCTTCCGAATACATTGATGCAGGTATATCATTTCTATTGCAGAATTCTCGTACAAAACGTTCTTCATTATCAGCATCTGCACGCTCATTATGATTTAAATGCATTATTCTGAATGTCAGTTGATGATTTTCTCTCATATAAAGAAGAAATCTAATCAGCACCATGGAATCCGGGCCTCCTGAAAAACCAGCAATAACATTGCTTCCTTTAAGATCAAGACCTCTATTTATGATAAAATCAAAAATTCGCTTATTCAATTCAGCAATGTCCTTTTTTTCATAAATTCAATTATCATCTTCACTGCATCTGCAATTTCAATATCAGGGGTTTTGATTGTTATCTCAGGTGAAATAGGTCTTTCATAAGGGTCATCAATGCCCGTGAAATCATTTATCTCTCCTTTATGCGCCTTTTCATAAAGCCCCTTTGTATCCCTGCTGATGCATACCTCTAAATCTGTGTCCACAAATATCTCAATGAAATTGGATGCCTTTTCCCTAGCCCTGCACCTCATTTCAATATATGGCGAAATAAATGATACTATTGTTATAATACCGCAATCCTCAAATAGAGCTGCAATCTCTGAAATTCTCCGGATATTCTCATCTCTGTCATGTTTACTGAAACCAAGGTCAGTATTAATTCCGTGTCTGATATTATCGCCATCAAGCATATATGTTAACTTGCCCATATTATGAAGTGCCCTCTCCAGTTCAGATGCAATGGTAGATTTTCCCGAGCCGGATAAGCCGGTAAACCATAGAACACAACCCTGCTGCTTAATAAGACCTTCTCTCATTGTTCTGGATATGTCCGTGTGCTGCCATTTTACATGTTCACTCACATTTACTCCGCTGAGAAAATTATACCTTTCTTGTTCATTATATTGATTATTTTTGAGATTCCGTTCTCATTGCTCTTTATATGAATATCAGGTTCCATATTCTTACTGATGTCATCTCCTTTCCATACTGTTATTATATCATCTGATTCCGTTATTGTGCGAATAAGGCGCACATCATCATCATTAATATTAAGGGCAGTAACTATCAGAATAATACCAGCATCCATCATAATATATGCAATTTCGGCCATTCTTCTTATATGCTCTTCAGGCTCCATTTTATTAAGCTGTTTGATATCAGAATCAACACCATATAGAACATTACCCATGCCCAGATAATAAACAATTTTCCCTTCATCAAATAATTTATTTTCCAATTCTCTTGCTAAAACCTTTCTCCCTGAATTCTTTTCACCTGTGATAATAATCAGCTGAGATTTCTGATTAAATCTCACTGCTCTCTCATTCTTTGTTATATCGGATGCTATCCATTTCTCATCTCTGATAAGAACCCTTTCCCTGACTTTCTCATTCTTATCCTCAATCAGGTCACTGATGATTCCTCCGCCGCTGATTTCATAATTATCCACAATAACGAATCTGCCTGTTTGCGGGTTTTCACTGATAAGGTCAAATGCAATTTCATTCTTCAGCTCAAATATCAATTCAGCAACATCATGTCTTTCGACTATCTGTTTCTTCTGCAGATCCAGTGATGATGCATCAATGACTTTAATTATTTCCTTGACAATTGCCTGGACTTTAACCGTTCCCAGCTTAAGCATATATTCATTACCAACAGAAATATTTTCCCTGCCCAGCCAGAATACATTTGCTTTCAACAGAGTGCTTACATGAGATTTTTTTTCATTGATTCTAACAGCCATTTGCCCGCGCTTTACATATATCTGTTCTTCAAGCGTAAAACCAGTGCTGTTCCCAGCTGAATCAGTACCATTCTTATTGCCATTAAAATATTCAATATTTCTAATTTTGCTCTTTTTACCTGATGGCAGGAACATTATTTCATCACCATTCTTAATCTGCCCTGATTCTATCCTTCCAGCAATAATACGCCTGTCATCACCATCTTTCGTGAATTTGTAAACATCCTGCACAGGCATTCTGAAAGGTTTTTCCAATGGTAAAGGAGGGTTGGTAAAATCATCAAGCATCTGCAGCAATGTGTGACCATTATACCATTTCATATTTTCTGACTTATGGGCAATATTGTCTCCTTTCATACCGCTTGCAGGAATATAAGAGATTGGCTCAATATCAATACTCTTCAAGAATAATCCAAATTCTTTTTTGATATTGTTAAATACTTTTTCATCATATTCGACAATATCCATCTTATTTACAATCACAGCAATCTGCTTGATCCCAAGCATTGACAGCAAATATCCATGTCTCTTGGAATTTTCCTTTATGCCCTCAGCTGCATCAATTACAAGAAGTGCGGCATCAGCATTGGAAGCCCCGGTGACCATATTCTTGAGGAATTCAATATGACCGGGTGCATCCATAATTATGTAATGCCTCTTTTTAGTGTTGAAGAATATTCTTGCAGAATCAATGGTTATACCCTGTGATTGTTCGTCTTTGAGAGCATCCAATAGAAATGCGTATTCAAATGGTTTTGAATTTCGCCTGCAATTCTCCTGAACAAATTCAAGTTTTCCTTCAGGTAATGATTTAGTGTCAGCAAGCATTCTGCCTATAATCGTACTTTTACCATGGTCAACATGTCCGACAATTGCCAGTCTTAAATCTCTATCAGACATAATTTCTCCAATTTAGTTGAATCTCATTATTTATAATCATCACATATATCCGTTTCTTCTTAATTCTTCCAAACCACCGCCATCTTCCTTGTCCTGTTCACGTCCGCTCCGTTCCGCAATATTAACAAATTTACCTGTCTTCAATTCATTGACTATTTCTTCAAGCGATTCTGCATCCGAATCTATAGGTTTTGTGCATGGCCAGCATCCAAGCGACCTGTACCTTTTGCCTTTTCCATTATTGAAGTATAGTGAAACAACAGGTATATTCTCCATTTTTATATATTCCCATATATCCAATTCAGTCCAATCAAGGAGAGGATGAACCCTCACATGCGTACCGGGCGCAAAATCCGTTTTGAATTGATTCCAGAATTCAGGCGGTTGGTCCTCAACATTCCAATCAGAGTTCTTATCCCTGGGTGAGAAATATCTCTCTTTTGACCTGCTGCCTTCTTCATCACTTCTAACACCTACTATAACCCCTGTAAATGGTTCCTTGTTTTTATCCTTTTCATACTGATCTGCCTGATGATTAAATCTATATCTGGGCCAATTACCATTTAATGTATTTATGAGTGCCTCTGTTTTTAATAAACGGCAGCATTCCAACCGCGTTGCATTATTATCAGGGAATGTCATTTTGTCAGCTAATGCTTTCTTATTCTGTCCATATATCATATCAATATTCCATTTCCTGACTAATTTGTCCCTGTATGTTATCATCTCGGGAATCTTAAAATTGGTATCAATATGAATGAGAGGAAAAGGAACATGTCCGAAGAAGGCCTTCCTTGTTAGCCAGAGCAGTACTGTGCTGTCTTTTCCTATTGACCATAGCATACATAAATTCTTATATTGTGAATATGCTTCCCTTAATATGAACACACTGTCATTTTCCAATTTTTTTAATCTGTCCATGATTACTCCGTTAATCCTTTAATTTGCTGCATTCTGTTTAAAATGTAAAAACCCTTTTCATTTATTATATTATCCCTATTGTAAATCAATTCCGTATGATCTATCTGTTTCATTATGCCGCCTGATTCTTCAACAATACATTGCATAGCGCATGTATCCCATTCCTTTGTGGGATTGAATCTGATATACAGGTCTGCATTGCCTCTTGCAACAAGACAGCCCTTGAGTGAGCTGCCTGCTGATATACTCTTTGAAATATGCGGATTCATATCTAATATATTTTTAATTTTGTCTGATGAGTGCGACCTGCTCTGCATTAGGATGAGATTATCTGTCTTATCTGAGACATGTATCTTCACTTCACTATCTCCATTGCTGTAATACGCTCCATTACCCTTATATGCAAAATATATTTCCTTTGTGACAGGTACATAAACAACACCAAGTACCGGTTTCTTATCCTTCACAAGGGCAATATTGACTGTGAATTCATCATTTCGTTTAACAAATTCACGTGTGCCGTCCAATGGGTCAATAATCCAGCACCACTGCGATTGCATACGCTTCTTATCATCCTTTGATTCCTCTGCAAGTATAGGCATATCAAATACTGCCTTTATACCATTGACAATGATTTCATTTGCCCTGGAGTCAGCAATAGTCAATGGGGAATGGTCTTCTTTGTATTCAACATCAAAGTCCTTTGCATATACATCCATAATTGCAGAGCCAGCTTCGTAAGCCAGTGATTTTGCTTTATTTAATGCTTTTATATAGTCCATAATACCCCTATTTTAATATTATAATATATATTAAAAGTATATCATTGTCAACTGAGAGATAAGAAATATACATAGAATAGATGAAAAGAAATACAATTATGGATTACAAATTATGAATTAAGAATTATGGAGACTAAGAGAAATCAAATCACATGCACGTGTAACATGTCCTTACCGCAGGTTGAAGACATATATCCAGGCCTGAGGGAAGTGGCTGGTGGGCTGGTAAACTGGTGGCTGGTAATAAATAAAAAAATAAATAAAAAATCAAATGTACTTGTAACATGTCAC
>CAZJAT010000012.1:0-21499 GCA_964544145.1 uncultured Bacteroidales bacterium
TCAGCCCACGACCGGATTTGAACCGGTGACCTCATCCTTACCAAGGATGTGCTCTACCTACTGAGCTACATGGGCAATCTCTTTTATTTTTAATTAAAAATCATTTCACAAAACAAAAAAAAATCTTCCTCTAAGGTAATCTTTCAACCTTTAGAGGTATAAGCGGGAGACGGGACTCGAACCCGCGACATTCTGCTTGGAAGGCAGAAGCTCTACCAATTGAGCTACTCCCGCATAAATGGGGAGAGAAGGATTTGAACCTTCGAAGGCTTAGCCAACAGATTTACAGTCTGCCCCCTTTGACCACTCGGGAATCTCCCCATAAGCTGGTGGAGGGAATTGAACCCCCGGCCAGCTGATTACAAATCAGCTGCTCTACCGCTGAGCTACACCAGCAATATTTTATAAGATTAGAAGTATATCAAAAGAGTATTTTTTGTCAAGAGGGTTTTTGTAGATATATATGATTTATATAGATATTTAATATCTATATTTAATTCATTATATGTTGTTATGCTGTAATGTCAAGCCTATTCTGAGTGCATGTATGAAAAACCCCTTATAAATTGCTCAACTCATTATAAATGGCATCTTAACATATATAATTTCCTGAATTATAGCTTATTTCTTAAAAATAATAATTCTTACATTTTGAACAAATTATTGATATTATTAATGAAATCATCAACAACGTTCTGAGTGGATGATTTGAGATAGTCCCCTATACTGTTCTTTTTTATGCTCACAGCAGGCATTTTATAATTACCCAACAACTCAAACTGAACAGAAACAGAATCACTTTGATAACCGGCATTTCTAAGTAATGATTCAAATAGGCCCATATCTGAAATGTTTAAATCAATATTGTAAAATCCATCAACAAAAATACGCTTATCAAAATCAACATTTCCGCTATATTCCAGTGAATGACCATTGCGTTCCATTATAAAATCATCAAAAAACACTGTTTCATTCTTTATGTCAAATTCTCCATACATTGTCTCAAAGAAAAACGTATCACTTATAGGGTATCTGATAACCTTTGATATATCAGTCAGCAATGATGGTGACATCATATAGCCGCCCTTAATCTCTGTTATTATATGACCTTGAACAGATTCACGAAGGCTGTCTTGGAAAAAGGATATATTAGTTTGAGCATCAACACCCCCCCCCATATCATAGGGCATCAGCGGATGCCTTACTAAAAATTCATTTACATCTATATTTTGCAATATCGTTCTCATAGTCAAAAAACCAATTTCAGGCATATATATAACTGACCCTCTCGCTGTTCCGCCGATCACTGAACCGGAGAATGAATCAATATACACTGTGTCATTAATAAGCTTGCCGTCAATCTTCAGATTATTTACATTCTCACCTCTAAATACAGCATTATTACAGAAACCCTTGAATGAGATAATTAAGTCATCATATATCTCAGGTTTTTCCGTCTTTGTCTGCTGAGCTGAATCGCTTATTGGTATTAGGGAATCAATATTGATATGTTTGAATTGAGCTTCAATATCAACAACAGGTCTATCCCTAAAAACAATATGCATTGATGAAATATTACCTTCAATATGTTTGCCATTGAATTGTATATTTTTAGTGTTTATATCATTATTACCAGTAATAGCGACATTCTCTCCAATAATATCAATTGTATCCTGAAATCCCTTCCCTGTGACATTGTCTAGAGTAAATGTTGCATTTGCCTTGAATTTATTTCCCTTCAATCTATAAAAGCCATTGCCTTCAACATTGCACACACCCTCATAATCAGCTGCAATACTTGTTATATTCCCAATACATTTAAATGCTCCGTTAAAGGTACTGTCCTCTAGGTTGAGCATACCTTGGAGGTCAACATTAAATCCCCTGTAATGTGTCTTGCCTGTGACATTTACCATAATATTCTGTTTTTCCAAAAATGTATTCTCAAGCAAAAACTCAAAAGTGTCTGCACGAACAGAGAGTTTTTCGCTTCGCAATGTCATATCAGTATTATTGATGATATGCTTGATAACCCCTAATGAATCAGCCGATATATCCGCTTCACCCTCTATGCTTGAATAGCCTTTAATATGAATATTGGAGATAAAATTGTTTATAACAGATAAATCAGCATTATCACAAGAAAATTTACTCACAATATGTTTATTCAGCAATGAATCATAATCCATCTCAATATCCATTATAAATGGAACATCATATATCAAGGCTTGTGTGTTGATATTAATACTATTACCTGATTTTACAATGCATCCACTCTTAAGCATGAAGGTATCAGTAATGCTGCTTATTTTAATATCACCACTACCCAATGAACAATTAATGGAATCAATATTTGCCGCATTTTCAATCAATGAATCAGAAATAATATACTTACCCCTGCAAAATAATGATATTGGAATATCCGTATTTACATATAATAATGATTCACTCATTATTTCATTTATCTCATTAATATGCGAAATAAGATTATATTTAATTGTATCTTCATACAGAGATATATTGCCTTTTAATGAAACATTGCTGCCTATTGACATATTATTGATAATGAGATTTTGCTTTTTTCCTGAAATAAGTGCAAATGAAAGAGTGATCCCGCCCAGGTCATCAAGATATTTGATATTATTCACAAAATACAGAGATCCTGTAACAGACAGTTCCCTGCCTGACATAATATTTACGCTGCCTGTTATTGAATCAATATTGATTGTGTCATAAATAATCATACAGTTTTTCAGGAAAACATCTGAACTTAACATGTAATGGTCATCAGGGTCAGGGATATCCTTATTCTCATCTGATATAGGTTTGATAATTGCTACTCCATTATAAACAGTCATTTTGTTTACAACAATTTCTTTGAATAGAAATCTTAATACATTGATATTAAGATTGATTTTTCCTGACATAAAATCAATATTCTCATTATCAACATTGACATCATATATTGCAGCATTGATTCCCGACCATGAGAGAGCATAATCAATATTCCCAAATGATATATGAAAACCTGATTCTTTTGAAATCTGCTCAATACGTTTTGCCAGTTTTTCGGGACGCATTTCGTTTTTAATAATAAAAAATGCCCCTATCATTATAACACTTGTGATAATGAAAAATATTGTTAAAAAGGAGAGTATTTTTTTCATAGTATTTTTTCTATCTTCTCATTGAGAATATGTTCTTTTTTCATATACTCTTTTGTGTATCTCATTGATAATGAGGAAAACCTGCCAATATGTGATTTAATTATTTCATCATTTTCAGTATCAGAAAAATGTTTGATAAAATGTGCATAATGTTTGGTGAAACGCCTATCTTTAAGAAGCATCACTGCGCATTCATTCCCTGCATTATTAATATAAGAATCAATAATATTTATCTGTTTAATTAGGGCATCATTATAGAGATTAGTATTCCCTGTCTTCAGATAAAGCTCCAGATATATGCTATAGAGCATAATTGCATGTTCTGCAGATTTCAGTTCAATGATTAACTGTTCAGCTATTTTCAATTCCTCTTCGCAGCTTGTACAGTCATTGTTTATAAGATAAAATCTTGCCATTGAGAGATAATTCCTGACTGCAGATAACCTGTTGTCTGTCTTTTCTGATATTTTATACGATTTATCGGCAATACTGGCCAATTTGTCGCCATTGCCTGTCCTCTGATATATGTCAGATAATGTAGCTAGAACATCACTCATCATCATTTCATTTGTATTAGCTTCGGCAAATGTCTGAACTTCCAGTCCAAGCTTTTCTGCTTCAATATAGTGCCCCAATTCTGTCTCCATCTTACTTACAGTCAGTTTAACACTGTTAATAAGTTCGGGATTGTTCAATTTCAATGATTCGCTCATAGCTTCATCAAGCAATACTTTTTCTTCATTCAAATATCCGCATATGCCCATTACAGTTGCAAGAATATTCTTTGACATGATCATGAAATCAGAGAGATTGAGTTCAATACTCTTCTTGATATTTGACTTAAGAATCAATTGTGCTTTACCCAGATAACCGGTCAGCATAAGTACATTTGCATAATATACATTAGCATATGTGATTAAATGCTGATGATTGCATTGTTCACATAAAGTAATTGCCGATTCAAAACCCCTCATTGCATTCTGCAGATTTCCCGAAGCCATATCCAATTCAGCAATATTGACCCTTACCTCAGCAAGATCCTTAATATTGCCCGTTTGTTCATGAACCTGTTCTATTTCCCTGAATGTTCTCATTGCCTGACTGAATTTACCTTCTGTAAAATCAATTGTAGCCAGATTGTTCAATGCCTTTAATCTCATCTCAGTATCATTTATCCGATCAGCCAGATGCACTATATCATTGTACGTTTTATATGCTTTCTCGGCTTTTCCTGTGATGTCATATACATATGCAATATTCATCATTGCAATGATCAGTCTTGATTCATCTTCATATTTATTAATAATATCTACTGCTTTCTGCAAATACGATAATGCATGTTCATGATCACCTATAAAGGCATTTATCCGTCCGATGTTAATGTATTGTGATGCAATATCTTTCCATTTATCACTCTTAACACTCATACTGAGTGCTGAGTTGAAATAATTCAAAGCTTCTTTATATTTACCTGATACAGTGTTAAGTATTCCTAAATTATTATTTATCTTTCCAATAAGATCTACATCATCAACAGATTCTGCTATATCAAGCCCAATTAGATAATCATTGCCTGCTTCATCATATCTACCCATTTTATCATTTATCATTCCCCTGAAATTAAAATAACCCGCTTTCAGAATATCATTGCTGAATGATCTTTCCTTATTTGTTTCAAGTGACTCCATTGCTTCTTTTAAACTACCCAGAGATATATACATTGAAACTGATTTAAATACCGTATTAACCAAAGATTCAAAATCACTGCCTTTCTCAAGAAACTCAATTGCCCTCTTGTAGTCTTTGAGTGCATCCCTATATGCAAACATACTCTTATTCATATCACCTGATTTATTCAGGAAAACAGGCGCTTTCGACAAATTGCCTGCTTCATAATAGTGAGAAGCCGCATTCCTTATCATATATTCACTGCCGATATTACATGACTCATAATATAATCCAAAGGCATTATGAAGCTGCTTTCTTTTATTTTTCATTAAAGAATTATATACTGCATCCCTGAATATCTCGGTGCTGAAAAAAAACACATCATGTCCTTCAAAGAATATATAGCCTTTATCGGTTAATGATTTCAGAATCTCATCCAATTCAGCAGTGTTTAGTTTATATATATCAAATATTTCTTTTTTATTAAATCTGAATCCTCCTACAGAAACATATTGTAAGAACTGCTTTTCCGCTTCAGGAAGGGAATCGATTTTTTCAAGAAAAACTGATTTCAATGAGTCAGGAAGAGCCTTTAGGGTTGTTTCATCAATTTTAACACTCCCATCTGATACCACTGTCAATCCGTTTGATTTTATATAATTACATAATTCAATACAATAAGCAGGATGTCCATTTGTTCTTTCCTCAATCTGCTTAATGAAATCCTTATGAATATTACTGTCATTGAACATATGTCTCATAAGTTTCTCAATATCTGATGTATTGAGTTTATGCATGACAATAGACAAATCAGTATGGGATTCAATTGCCTGTCTTGATGAAAAAACATATGATATCATTTTATCTGAAGAAATAAATTTTATCAGACGGGCCATTATCTGCAATGTAAGATCATCATAAAAATGCATATCCTCGAAAATCATCAAAATTCTGCTTGTTGATTTCATTATTTCAATCATTGAAATAAGAGATTTCATAATAGCGTTTATAAGTATCTCTTTTTTAAGCGAGTCTGTATTTTCAATATTAAATATATAATATAAACCCTTTCTATTTTCCTTTGCAAAAACATTGTCAATTTTCTCTTTGACTGTGATTGCCGATTCACCATCACTCAATTTAAGATATGACCGGAATAACTGTTTTATAGGAGCAAATGGGATATTGAGTGAAAAAGACTCCCCTCTTATGTTACATGAAATAATATTCTTTCTGTCAGCAATTTCAGTAATAAATTCAAGCAGTTTACTCTTTCCGGTTCCCTCATCACCCGTAATACCAATTGAGAAAGGAATATCAGTAGCAGAATCAAACATTTTTTCAATATGTTTTATTTCATCATCATACCCTATTAGAGAAATCTGCTTCTCTGAATTACTCTTTTCTTTTATTGATAATGCCTTATATATGGGTATAGGTTCTTTCTTCCCTTTAACAAATACAGGTTCCATTGTTTCAAATTCGAATATATCCTTAACATATTTATATGTTCTATCCGAAATAATGACTTCTGTTGCATTTGCCACTGCTTCAAGACGGGCTGAGAGGTTAACATTATCCCCCATAACTGTATATTCCATTCTCTCATCTGTACCCATATTGAGAGCAACTATTTCACCAGTATTTATACCTATTGACATGCGGACCTTGATATATTCACCTTTTGCAAGCACAGGTTCTATTGTTTCAATAGCTTTCTGCATTTCCAATGCTGCCCTTACTGCACGTTCAGGATCATCCTTATGAGCAACAGGAGCTCCGAATACAACCATAATCGCATCACCTACAAATTTATCCACATCACCGCCGTATTTTTCCACAATATACAGCATTTTATTAAAATATTTATTGATTACTTTTATTACATCTTCAGGGTCAAGACGTTCTGACAATGCTGTAAAACCGGAAACATCTCCAAATAGTATGGTTACAAAGCGTCTCTCACCCTCAACTCTTGTATTATATGGATTTGTATTGATTTTCTCAACTATGCGCTGAGGTAGATATTTCTCATATGCTTTAATTTTTGCTTTCAGGTATTCGGTTTTGTGGTTTTTTTCTTGTCCCATAATAATTTTGAAATGTCAGAGGGGGGATTTGAACCCCCACAGAGTTATCCTCCACTAGATCCTGAATCTAGCGCGTCTACCAATTCCGCCACTCTGACCTGCGCATATTATAATAAATATTACAATTAAATCAATACTAAGTTAATGATTTGTTATTATATTAATACAATGTGAATTTATTTATGATTAAATACATATTATCATAATATATTAATATATACTATACATATTGCATACATACACATTTATGATAGAATTATTATATGGAATTCATCAACGATATTAGAGAGATAAAGATACAATCAGCATTAAAAAGGGAAGAAAATCTTGATTTTATTGAATATTTAAAGAATCTGTCAAATGATAAATCAATTGAATCTATTTTAAATAATGCAGCTGATAAAGCTTTCTCGGGCATTAAATGCATTGAGTGCGGCAACTGCTGCAGGGAAAATATTCCATTACTTGATGAACAAGATGTTCTGAGAGTATCTAAGCATCTTGGTCTCAAAAGTGATGACTTCATTATTGGGCATCTTCATAAATACGAGAAATATAACATTTACATCATGAATGAGGTCCCATGCCCTTTCCTAGAGGGTAATGAATGCAGTATATATGATCAAAGATTTCATTCATGCAAGGCTTATCCTGAAATCAGATCACTGGAGCATATCATTTCAAAGGGTAATATATTAATAAATGCAGCAATTTGTCCCATAATATTCAATTTTTATGAATTCTTGAAATATGATTTAAATTTTAAGAAATGACTTGAAATTATCTTTGCTTTGATATATAATTTTTAATTAGAAATATAAATACCATTAAACTGGAGTAATATATGGCGGAAAAGAGAACTATACTACTTGTTGATGATGATATCTTTCTTGTTGATATTATGGCATTCACATTCAAACAGAGTGGTTTTGAGATAATAAAAGCACATAATGGTAAAGAAGCATTGGAGGTCATGGGAAAAGAACAGATTGACCTTATACTGACTGATATCATGATGCCTGTTATGGATGGATTCGAGCTTGCCAGGAATGTGAAGGAGAATGAAGCATTTAAGCACTTACCTATTATCTTTCTCACCGCTAAATCAAATATTGAAGATAAAAACAAAGGCTTTTCTCTTGGTATAAATGATTATGTTGTTAAACCATTTAACCTTAAGGATCTCGTGTCCAGGATAAACAAAGTCCTAGATGAAAACCAGAATCAATGAGTAACGGGTCAAATAAGGAAAATACCCCTTTAAAACCTAATGTAAATGCTATTTTAAAGATACCTTTGAAGGGTATAACTGATCTTTTTTTCGTTTTAAAAGAACTTAATGAAGTTATTGAAGCACAGACTTCAGGCATATTTATTCCATTTCACAATAAATTAATTTACATATCCGCATATGGTAAAAATGATTACAAGCTTTTGAATCAGTCAATGTATTCAAATGAATCTGTTGAGGGGCATATATTCACATCAAATGAAGATATCATAATTGAGAAATCAATAGAAAATGAATTCTTCAGACCAAATTCATCATCATCAAATATCATCCTTCCAATGACGATTATAGGCACACCTATATCCCATGAAGAAAAAACTATTGGAGGTATAATAGCATTCAACAGGAAAAGAAACACATTGTTTACCCAGAATGATCTTGCTGTATTGAAAAAAGTCGGATTATTTATTGCTGATTTACTTTCAAAAACACCTGAAAACATTTTTGATAAGAAATTGTATCATACAAATAGAGAAATAGTTGAATTTATGCCATTCCCTCTCTATATTTGTTCAACAAAAGGTATAATTGAAGAATATTCTAATTCTGCACTATCCATATATAATGAAGAAAAAGAATTGTACAATTTAAATATTAATGATATATTAAAACTTATTGATAAGAATAATCAACCTGTGCATATACCCAATATTATTGAGTCAATAATAAATAATAAACATATTGTTGAAGTATCCAATATTCATCTGGAACAGTCCCCGGATAAAACATACAATTTAATTATTAAATATATTAATCCTGATAGAATGATTCATAATATTCTGTTCTACATGATAAGTACGGAAGATGTTAACATGATTAAGCAGCAGCTTATAACAAGCATTGCACATGAATTAAGAACTCCCATGACCGCTATTATGGGAGCAGTACAAATACTACTCTCTGATTTTGCCTCCGCTGACTTAACACCGACACAGGAAGAGTTTTTAAATATCCTTAAGAATCAATCAGAGCGTTTCTCAACAGTTTTATCAACAATACTTGATTTCAAGGAAAGTACTGACTCATTAGGCCTAAAAGAGGAAAAAACCAATTTAGTCGATGTTATAAATGATATTGAACGGGTTTTTTCCGATAAGATGAAAATCAAACAAACCCATATTGAGAAATCAAATATTGATGATGAGATAATCGTTATTGGAGAAATTAACAGTATTAAACATATTTTTAATCAGATTATTGATAATTCAATTAAATTCTCTCCTGAAAATTCTAGTATAATTATTAAAAATGAAGGCTCAAAATTATCGAGTTCAAATTGGTTCAAGGTTATTTCAATCACTGATGAAGGTCCCGGTATTCACGAGGATATACTGCCTACAATATTTGATTCATTCAGCAGGGATGATGAGGCAGTTCATACAAAGATCGGAACAGGATTGGGTTTATCAATTGTCAAACAGCTTATAGATACAATGGGCGGTGAGATTGAAGTTTCAAACAGCGAAAAAGGTGGCGCTGTGATAACTCTTTCATTTTTAACATAGGAGGAAACATGAAATTAAGCGCATATCTTCTTATAAACACGGAAGGCGGAAGGGCATTGAGTGTATTAAAGGAATTGGTTGATGTTGCTGAGATCCGCACTGCTCACGTTGTTACAGGATTGCATGACATTATTGCACTTGTTGAAGCAGAAGGAACAAAACACCTTGCTGATGAAATCGTTAATAAAATTCAGAAAATCCAGGGTATAACAAGAACAGTAACGTGCATTGTTGTTAATGGTGACTGATTTTATATACCTTTTAAAAGAATGATTACCCGGGCGGATCCTCGATTCGCCCTTTTTTAATATCTTAACTTAAATTGGAATCCGGCATTAATCTTTCCCTCTTCATCCCTCTCTGTTATTATCTGGCTATTTCTTCCGATTGAATACTCAATTTTAAATAAATCTCCAGCAAAAGAAAATATATCATGTGTATAGGAAATAAAAAGGTTTCTACTTATATACTTACCAATAGATAATTTTGCACTTTTCTCATCAGACAGGAGAGATGTTTCCAATGAAAGTTGATCTAAGCCAATAGAAGAACTAAGTGCAGTCAGATAATTGCTTCGGATATACATCTGCAGTGCTTTTTCCGGCAAAGCTTTTGATAATGTACCCACTTCTCTCAATGATGCTATTGATGAGTTAAATGAAAGAATGCTTATGATTTCCTCTGTACTCAATTCGGGGTCAGAATAGAAATTGATCTCAGGCTTTTCTAAACTCCCGCTGACATTTAAGAAAACCGTAGCATCCTTGTATCCGTCAATATCATTATATTTTAATTTGGCAAATGATGTTAAATCAACAACTGCATTTATCATTTTATCAGAATCAAGCAATGTAAAATATCCTGTTTCCATTGTAAATTTTCTGTCTATATAATAATAGTATCCCCTTTTCACCTCGGCCTGACCTGTTATTTTCCAAACACTTACATTCTTTCTTATGCGCAAATCTCCTTTAATTTCTACATCCAATACCTCATTTTTAATCCACACATTTCCTTCAGATGCCACTGTGATGTCAATAAAGGATGAATCAATATTCGATTGTATTACACCAGCAGGCTGAGATGAGAATAAAGGCATATTAGCAACACCATCATTTATAAATACATAACCAGTTATTTTAGGAACCGTGGCTGTTCCAGATATATTCAATCTGCAATCCCCATTCGCATTCAGATAATCAATTCCGTTTACATTAACTCCATTTGCAACAAGTGAAAACTGATAGCCGTCAAATGTAATACCCCGTTTATAAACCTTACCATAAATCTCGGCTTTTCCATTTTTAGTTTCACCTGCGGCACTTTGAAGCACTAATGTATCTCCTGTTAAAACAGCCTTGCCATTAAGATTTCGCACATAGGTCCCTATAGAAATTATATATGCATCTGCATTGTAAACATTGATTTCTCCTGTTATATCAGGATCTGATAAATTACCCTTAATAATCGCACTCATATCCGCGTAGCCACTGTCAATTGTAAATATATCATATAGAGGCGTGAAAAATGATCCATCTATATGTTCTGCATTTACATAAAGCTTTAATGAATCATTATCTAATGACTGTAAATCATTTAAAAAAACCTCGCCATTTATACTAGTCATAAATCCATTATAATTTATATCACATTTATTTACTGTAATTATCCGTTCATTATAATTCAGATTTATGTCAACTGTGTCAAGCTCAATAAGTTCATAGGTAAGCCCTGTTCCAAGTAATTGTAGATTTATGCTGGGATTATTGATGTATCCTAATGCAGTAGCATGGATATTTAAATATCCGGATACATCCTCTGGTAAAAACCGCTTAATAAGCTTCATTGAATCCTCTTTGAAAGTAAGGAATGCTGACAATGAATCCTTATACATAGAAATTCCTGCTGACATATACAGATCATCACCATATATTTCAATTTCAGAGATATCAAGAGTATCTGTTGCAATATTTATATAAACAGGTTTGGATAGATAGATATTCTTCTTGTTTTCAGATAATGAAAGCATACGTATAAGTCCAAGGAGTTTAATATTTTTATGGTCAAACACATAATCCCCTTCATATTCAAGTAATCCTAAATTGCTGTAGATTGAGGCCCTGGTATAGTAATTCATCTCATTTTTTGATATTTCAATA
This sequence comes from uncultured Bacteroidales bacterium, assembly GCA_964544145.1. GTDB lineage: Bacteria > Hydrothermota > 32-111 > 32-111 > 32-111 > CAZJAT01. The sequence continues at coordinate 11,881 of CAZJAT010000012.1, forward strand.
TATGAAATAGGACATTCTATCTGCTTGTAATTAAAGTTAAGTACTTTTGCGGTCATTACAATATTTGGTATATCTTCACCTTTAGTGATATTACCATTAAGGTCAATATTATCTATTTCAATGTCATTATACATCAGCGATGACAGCTGAAAATTAAATGATGCGGTCGGGCTCTCATAACCCCCTTTCATATCAATAATTCCATCAATAATACCATTCACATTAGCTTCTGAATCAATAATCCTGTAAAAATGGGCCAATTGAAAATCACTAAATACAGCATTTACATTACCTTCATTCCGGCCGATTCTTCCATTCACACTCATTACACCATCATTTAAGATTGCTTTCATGTGATTCACATAAAACATACCATTATCATATGAAAAGGATCCATTAACATTTTTGAGACTGTCTTTACCCATTTTGCCGTACAGATTATCTGCAATTACTGTGAAACAGGAATGGCTATTTATTTTAATGCCGATATTGCCTTCAGCACTAAGGTCCAATCCATCTAACTGGTGAAAATAATTTGAATTGAATTCTCCAATATTGAGATTCATTTCAGAAACTGGGAATTGAGTAATTTCCATTAATCCAGCGCCCGATATATCCAAAAGGGAATCCTTGATGTTTACATATTCCACAATGAGTGAATCATTTCGTAATGAGGCAGATAGATCTATAGTATTTATATTGAATGTGTCAATAGATAACCCCTGAACATGAGCATTGCAGCTAATAAAATGTTCTCTGCTGCTGAACATTCCAATTATTGTCAATTTTGCATTTCCAGAATAATCAATACCTAAAATACGGGATTTATCCAATTGCAGGTCAATATTCATTTTTCTTAAATCAATTGTTGAATCATGTATAAATGCATCATACTGGATATTTAGCTCTTTTGACAGTATTTTACCGCCCATAGTAACATTGTCGCTATTCAGAACGATTTCTCCTCTTGAGGGCATAATATTAATAAATTTATCAACCTTTCCTGAAATAATATTATAGAAAAATACTGTTCTATTCTTATTTATTGAAATACTTGAATTAACAGATATATTAGAAATGGAAAATGTATCATACTGTATATATGCATTATTAACCTTTAATGTCTTAATATCCACATTAAAGATAAATTCTTTTAAGGGATATTCATAATAGAATCGTATATCACTGCTTTCTTTTGCAGCAGTATCAGGAGGAATTTTTTCACCCATTTTCTTAACATTTACAAATACATCATCAATCTCTATAAAATTGACAAGTATTTTCCCTGTAAGGAGGGAATATATCGAAATACCGGCTCTCACCTGCTCAACCTGTGATATTAGATGTTCATTGCTTAAATACAATGTATCAATCTCAATATATGATAAATTGGCCTTAAGATTTGAAATTCTGCATTCACCTTTAATACTGCTGCCAAGGATATCTTCTGCTTTACTTTTAATAATTCTATTTAATATTTTTGTGTTTATAAGCAATGGTATACTTACTGTAATTATCATTAATACTATAAAAATTATTAACAGCATTCTGCGTTTTCTTGTCATTAGAAAGCATTCCCCAAATTTAAATAATATTGTAATGGACCCGTAGCATTAATCGGTCTGCTAATATCAAATCTTACAGGACCAATAATGGTTTTAATAAATAATCCTAAACCTCCTGACAATACAAAGTCCGATATTTTAGGAACTGAGAAATCACCATATAACAAACCGCTGTCAAAAAAATATGTAATGCCGAATGCATTATATATGAGTAATCTCTCCTCAATATTGATATTTATAAACATCTTTCCGCTTCTTGTTCCGATATCATTAATAGGCCCCAGTGAATCCTGCATAAATCCCCTTACTGTTGAGTATCCTCCCAGAGTATACTGCTCATCAACAGATATATCCCTACTTATGGACCCACCATATGGCAATATAACGCCCCCTGCCGTTCTTAGAACAGTTGTTGCTCTTTCTGCAAATGTCTTAGCATATGATGCATCAACAGAATAGCTTAAATAATTGTTATAGCCTTGAAGAGGGCCACCGGCAAATTCTGTTTTGAATAGTGCCATAAAACCATTAATCGGGTATAGCGGGTCATTTCTTGTATCATAATAGAATCCTAAGGTAGCAGAATTTGTATTGGCATTCTGAAATCTCACAGGTGTTCCTGCAGCATTTGTATCGATTATTGATACTTTATATCTATAATCATTATTGATAATAAGCTCATTAAATTCTCTGCTGATTCCCGTTTTAATCTCAAAATCATATCTGTGTATCAAATCATTATGTTCCATATTGAATTCAGTTTCTATATGATATCCAAATTGCGTTCGGAATAAATAAGGTACCCTGTATGAAATTAATGCATCAAACCAGTTGTTCAAGTCTAAATCAGCAAGTATTGATGATGTTATATTAAATTTTTCAGCATTTCCGAATACATTATCATGTCCCCAGCCTGCACTCAATTTTCCTTTATCGGGAAATTGATATAATATACCTCCAAGTATCCATTTACTTGGTTTTTCTTCACCTCTGAAATATATGATCAATGAATCTGAAAAATCCTCAACACCATATGCATGAAAATCAATCCTTTTAAAATTCCCTGTTGATATAATATCATTCTGTAATTTATACATTATGCTTGGTGTGTAAAGTGTTCCTTTTTTAATAAAATTCTCAAGTTCACATATATTCCGTACAGTTGATTGTACGGAGTCAAAATTCATTTCTTTAACATATACTCTGTATTTCTCTTCTATGTAAATATATACAATCTTTCTGTATTTATTTTCTTTATCCAATATTTCGAAATTGATATCTGCGTAAATATACCCCTTATGAGCATAAGCATCAATAATCTGAATCCTCTTTGTTGTAAGAAAATTATAATTTAAAGGCATATTCTTTGTGAATCCTACTATATTCAGTATTTCTTCATCAGAATAAACTGAGTTATTAAAAACCTTCATCTCATTGACAACTGTTCTGAAATCTTCATATAATTCAATTACAATATCAATCTTATTATCATGAATAGTATAATCATATTTCAATATCTGAATATCAAGAAACCCCTCACCTCTGTAAAAGTTTTTCAATTTAATCTGATCATTTCTGAATTTTATCCTGTCAAATTCCTTTTTAACCCTGCATTCCATAAGTGAAATCAGTTTTTTATCATCATAGAATACATTACCTGTGATTGTGATACTGCCTACTCGTTCAGCATATACAATAATAGCAAGAAAAAAAAGAACTATTATTGATAAAGCTTTTTTAATTGAATCCCCCTGTAATAATGTTTGAGGATATCTTCAAACTTTTTACCTTTTCTTGCCATATCCATTGCTCCGTACTGGCACATACCTACACCATGCCCGAATCCCTTACCCTCGATAACAACTGTATTGAACTTGTATATAATAGTAAAATATCTGCTTCTCAAAAAACCTCCCGGTGCATCCACACCCTCAAATACTTTTCTTATATCAAATCCGGTCAGTATCCATTTTTTACCTCTATTATCCTCTACGATAAGTCTGTTGATTCTTCCGAATCTGTCTTTATTGCCTATATATACCTTACTGGCATTGACATCACACCCCTTCATCTGACTTAAATTCCTGCTTACTAGTGAAAAGAATGTACTCCTCTTAAAAACATGTTTCCAATTGTAATGAGGCGAATTATCACAATAATCATATGTATTAAACAAGCATCCACCGCTGTCTTTAGTTCCTCTAAGATAAGACACCGGATTTCCTCCCCATTCATATTCATTATTTGATGTTGCCCCTCCGCATGTAGAATGATATTTTGCATCTATGGGTACTCCATTGCTCATAGCAACAATTCCACGAGTCTCCTCTATTGCAATGTTTGTTATTTCCCACTCAGCATCAACACCCTTATATACCTGATCAGCGACTGTACACTCCATGTCATAACCCATATCATATTTTGAATTGATATGACTTATCGCATAGGTTCTTGCTGCAACAGCTTGAGCTTTTGATGCTTCAATCAGTTCCATTTTCAGCATACCAATTTCAGACGGCACAACACCCTTCAAATAATCTTCTATAGCAATTACATTTAGTACAAGAAGATAATTATCCGCATCTTTTATTACCCATATTTCACCTCTATATGGCTTACTGTTTAAATATAGAAATTCATGCTGCGGTTTCAGTTTTATCGGGAAATATATTTTTTTGATTTTATTTTTATTGTTAATATATACATTTGCTGTATTTGCTTGATTATTAATTGTAATTAAATCATCAGCCTTTAATTTAATCTTACCATTTGAGGATACAATGGTGAACTCTCCGGGACTGCTTATATTAACTGAGACTGCCTTGTGCATTAAAGCAATTCTTAATTGCGGTTCACTGTAATAATAATTTATTCCTCTTTTTGCGCATGATATAAATATCATGATCAATAGAGGAAAGATAATGAAATTACGTTTCATAATGATTCAAAATAGGAAACACCTTTAGCAATATATTCCTGCAATGCAGGTGGGAACTCAAAATCACCTTTTTCAGTCTGATATTGCTCCATTATTGCAATAACAGTCCTTGGTGTCGCAAGTCCTGAGCCATTCAATGTATGAATAAAAGTATTTTTTCCATTTTTATTTTTATATCTTATATTAGCTCTTCTTGCTTGGAATTCCTCAAAATTTGTTATTGATGACACTTCTAAAAATTCTTTACTGCCCGGAGCCCATACCTCAATATCATATGTCTTTGCTGCTGCAAATGAGATATCATTATCAGGCAACAAAATTGTCCTGTAATCAAGACCAAGCAAATCCAGAATTTCTTCTGCATTTGAAACCATCTGTTCAAGCACTTCATATGAATTATCACTAAATGCATATCTCACCATCTCAACCTTATTGAATTGATGCACTCTTTTCAAACCCTTTGTATCCTTCCCATATGAGCCTGCTTCCCTTCTGAAACATGCTGAATAAGCAACATACTTTTTCATAACATCATCATATTCAAGAATCTCATTAAGATGAATACATGTTACAGGCGGTTCGGATGTTGGTATTAAATACATATTGTCATTTTCAATGAAATACATATCATCACGCATCTTAGGTAATTGACCGGTTGCAAAAAGCACATTCTCATTTACGAGAAAAGGAGTAAAAACCTCATTATAATCATGAAGATAAATATGTGCATCAATCATGAAGTTAATCAGCATCCTTTCAAGATAAGCACCTTTACCTATATACAGAGGAAAATGCGAAGCAGACAGCTTGGCACCGCGCTTGAAATCGACATAACCTTTATCTTCTGCAATAGAGTAATAATCAAGTTTTTTTGGCTCAAATTTTCCTTTTTCACGTATAATTTCAAAACTTGCATTATCACCTGAGGGTAATGAAGAGTGGGGAATATTTGGGATCCACTTCATAAGTTCATTCTCATCATTCTCCTTTATATTCAATGTTTCCTGCATCTTTTTTACAGACTCGGATATTCTTTTTGATTCTGTGAATAATTCTTCACAAACTTCTTTATTCTTCTTTCTCAGAGCAATTTCTTTTGAAAGAATATTTTTTTTACTCTGTAAATCATTGAGCTCTGTTATAATTTGCTTTCGTTCCTGCATAATTGTATATAACTTTTCAATGTCAATCTTTGTTTTTTTTACAGAACAGACCTTTTCAATCAAAGATCTGTTCTGTAATACAAATTCTCTATCAAGCATATAATTATTTCCTGTTTTTCCTTATTTCTGATTGTGCAGCTGCAAGACGTGCAACAGGCACCCTGTATGGCGAGCAGGAAACATAATCAAATCCATTCTTATTGAAAAAGTCAATCGAATCCGGATCTCCTCCATGTTCGCCGCAGATACCTATTTCAAGCTGCGGATTTGATTTTTTCCCGTCTTCAATTGCAATCTTAATCAATCTTCCAACACCTTCCTGGTCCAGTGAGGCAAATGGATCTATAGTCATAATACCCTGCTCTCTGTATGACTCCAATATTGGGCCCACATCATCTCTGGAAAAGCCGAATGTCGTCTGTGTAAGATCATTCGTTCCAAATGAGAAGAATTCCGCTTCCTTTGCTATTTTACCAGCAGTTAATGCAGCTCTGGGTAATTCAATCATTGTTCCAACAAGATAATTAATTTTAACCTTCTTTTCCTCCATAACAGTTTCTGCAGTTTCAATAGCAATTTTCTTCTGTTTTTTAAGTTCATTCACATTCCCCACAAGTGGAATCATAATTTCAGGTATCACATTAATACCCTCTTGACTAATTTCACATGCTGCTTCCATTATTGCTCTCACTTGCATTTCTGTGATTTCGGGGAATGTTATACCAAGTCTACATCCTCTATGTCCAAGCATTGGATTTGCCTCATGCAATTCATCAACCTTTGACCTGAGTTTGCTTGCATGCACACCCATTTTACCGGCAAGTATATTTATCTGTTCCTCATCCTTTGGAAGGAATTCATGCAGAGGCGGGTCAAGTGTCCTAATGACTACAGGATAACCGTCCATGACCCTGAAGATACCCTTAAAATCCTCTTTCTGCATTGGTAATATTTTATCCAATGCCTTTTTTCTCTCATCATAAGAATCAGAAAGTATCATTTCTCTTACTGCTGAAATTCTCTGCTCACCGAAAAACATATGCTCAGTTCTACATAAACCTATACCCTTGGCACCGAATTTTCTGGCGATTTCAGAATCTACAGGCGTATCAGCATTAGTTCGTATATCAATACTTTTGAATTCGTCAGTCCATTCCATTAAATCACCGAACTCATCTTGAAGCAAAGGTTTAACCTTTTTCACTTCCCCCTTGATGACATTTCCACTGGTTCCGTCAATTGAAACATAATCACCGTCTTTCAATATGATATCCTTAATTCTCACAATTCTCTTATCATAATCTATTTCCATATCAGAACATCCAACAACACATGGTTTACCCATTCCTCTTGCAACAACAGCAGCATGAGATGTCATACCACCCCTTGCAGTAAGAATACCATTACATATATTCATACCCGCAATATCTTCAGGAGATGTTTCTTCTCTGACAAGGATCATCTCTTTTTCTTTTTTTGCTTTTTCAACAGCTTCCTTAGCAGAAAGCACAATTCGGCCTGAAGCAGCTCCCGGCGATGCAGGCAAACCCTTTGCGAGGACTTCAATCTTCTGACTAGGATCAATCATGGGATGAAGCATACCGTCAATATCAGACGGCTTAACCCTCATAATTGCTTTTTCACGCTCAATGATGCCTTCCTTGACAAAATCAACAGCCATTTTGATTGCCGCTAATGGGGTTCTTTTTCCTGTTCTTGTCTGCAGCATCCATAGATTTCCTTTCTCAATTGTAAATTCAAGATCCTGCATATCCTTATAGTGCATTTCCAGCTTTTCTCTTATTGTGTAAAGCTGTTTGTACATTTCAGGCATCATCTCTTCCAATGTTTTTTGATCATCAGATTGTTTTCCGAACTCATTGATCGGTTGTGGTGTTCTTATGCCTGCTACAACATCTTCTCCCTGTGCATTAATTAAATATTCACCATAAAAGTGATTATCTCCATTTGATGGATTCCTTGTAAAAGCTACACCTGTTGCTGAGTCCTGTCCCATATTACCGTAAACCATTGCCTGAATATTGACTGCTGTTCCTAATTCATTGGGAATTCTTTCTATGCGTCTATACTCTATGGCTCTCTCATTATTCCAGGATTTAAACACAGCATTAATTGCACCCCATAGCTGTTCATGAACATCACTGGGGAACTCCGTTCCTGTTTCTTTAAGAACAAGTTCCTTATACAATTTAACTATTTCTTTCAAGTTTTCTGCATTGAGTTCTATATCCAGTAAAACATTATTGGTCTTTTTAACACTATTCAGTATTTTCTCAAATTTTTCATGGGACACTTTTAACACTACATCACCATACATCTGAATGAAACGCCTGAATGAATCATATGCGAATCTCTCATTATCAGTTAAAGCGGCAAGTCCCTTAACTGTTTCTTCATTAAGACCAAGATTTAAAATCGTATCCATCATGCCGGGCATTGATATAGGAGCTCCGGATCTTACTGAAACAAGAAGTGGATTTTCTTTTGAACCAAACTCTTTTTTCATGAATTCCTGTAATTTTGCCAGATTTTCCTCCATCTGTTCTTTTAAATTATCAGGATACTTACCATTATTATCTGCATAATAATTGCACACTTCCGTGGTTAGAGTGAAACCGGGAGGCACCGGCAAATCTATTGATGCCATTTCTGCTAGATTTGCTCCTTTTCCGCCGAGAAGTTTCTTCATGTCGGCTCTTCCCTCGGCCATTCCTTTACCAAAGAAGTAGACCATTTTCTTATTCATCTAATACCTCCTAAAAACTTTTAATATAGTTATTTATTATAAATAAAAGTCAAATAAAATCAATACAAAATCAAGTTTTTTTAGTTATTTAGCACATTTGAGCGTATATTTACATTAAAATTATCATATAACACAATAATATTATAATTATATCATATATATTGATAATTTAAGCCTATTGACAATATTTATATCAAATAAATAATAGTATTATAGTTCTACAAGGAGATTATCATGAATAATAAATATCTTGTTTCAAACAATGCTTTATGGGATGAAATGGCAATAATACATAAGGAATCATACACTGAAATTGATTCAATATTAAAGGGAGAAAGTATTATCAGAAAGCCGGAAAAAACAGAATTGGGTAATATCAGAGGAAAAACTCTGCTCCATATGCAATGTCATATAGGAACAGATTCCATCTCATTAGCTTATGAAGGAGCAATTGTCACAGGGACAGATTTTTCTGAAAAATCCATTGATATTGCTAGGGAATTAGCTGCAAAGGTTTCTGCAAATATTAACTTTTTAGTGAGTTCAAATGATCAGCTGACTAATAATATAAGTAATGAATTTGATATCGTTTATACATCTCGAGGCATATTGTGCTGGAATGATGATTTAAATGCATGGGCTAATACAATCAAGAAAATGATGAAACCAGGAGGTTTTTTCTATATGCAGGAATCCCATCCAATATCTGCAATATTAAATGAAAATAATCCGGATATCATTATTACCCACCCTTATTTCCACACTGATAAACCAATTGAATGGAAAGATAATTATGATTATTCACGAGAGAATAAGAAACTGCACAATGTGTCTTATGAATGGACATGGAGTTTGTCAGATGTAATAAATTCCCTCATTAATGCAGGATTAAGCATTGAGTTTGTTAATGAATTTGACTATACATTCTATAAAGCCTATGATTTCATGATTCAAAATAATAATGGTTATTGGTATATACCCAAATTAAAGAACAAATTCCCTCTTATGTTCTCATTAAAAGCTAAAAAATAAACGGAGAGACTGGGATTACTCGCTTTGCTCTTCCGGCACCTTGTATAGAGAATTGAGCAGATGCCGTCAAACCCTCTGGCTTCAAACCTTCGGTTTTATTTTCCTTTGGAAAATTGAATCCCTCTTGACAGGTTAAAACGGAGAGACTGGGATT
>CAZJAT010000012.1:21599-39909 GCA_964544145.1 uncultured Bacteroidales bacterium
TTTCCTTTGGAAAATTGAATCCCTCTTGACAGGTTAAAACGGAGAGACTGGGATTACTCGCTTTGCTCTTCCGGCACCTTGTATAGAGAATTGAGCAGATGCCGTCAAACCCTCTGGCTTCAAACCTTCGGTTTTATTTTCCTTTGGAAAATTGAATCCCTCTTGACAGGTTAAAACGGAGAGACTGGGATTCGAACCCAGGGTACATTGCTGCACACACGAACTCCAATCGTGCTCCTTAGACCAGCTCGGACATCTCTCCAATGAGAATTCAATATTAAAATAATTTTCATTAATGTCAACAGGTTTTATTAAAAATATGATGTGCGAAAATAGCAAATGAATTTGCTACATTTAGTGAATGCTTAATTCCTGTAGTCCTTATTTCAAATATTCTTTCGCATTTCTCCAAAGCAGCGGCACTTATTCCATTTGCTTCATTACCTAAAATAATTGCAAAGGGTAGATTGCATTCGCATTTCAATAATTCCTCTGCACTTTCATTTATTTCCAGACCATATATTTTACACTTTAACTCTAATGCATATGTGATTGAGTCTAAAATAGATTCAAAGTATATGGTCCTGAGAAAATGTTCCGTTCCCCTTGAAGCTTTCTTGAATAGAGGATTCCTATTATTTGGTGTTATACCGGAATGAATAATAGCATCAAATCCGAATGCTGCTGCAGTTCTGTATATACTGCCCGTATTATGAGCACTTCTCATATTATCCAATATCACAATCTTATTCAATTAACATACCTTTTTATCAAATCCGATATTTTATTCATTTGTTCCTCATTATTAAAAATATGGCATGAGAATCTGATCCTGCCATCCCTGAATGAAGCAATAACATTGTCTTTTTTTAAATGATTGAATATCTGCTTAACTTTTTTTGCCTTGAAGAATAATATTGGTGAATTAATTGAATTAACATCTAATGATATATCACCATATTTTGCAAGCATATTGCTTAATTTAATATTCAATTTAAGATTATGTTTTTCAATGTTATCCATGCCGATGTTCAGGAGAAATCGCAGATTTTCTCTCATCATGATAATACCCAGAAGGTTCTTAGTCCCGCCTTCAGCTGCTGACATATTGCACTTCAATTTTGGTAATGAAGAAAACTTTTCAAAACCTGCAAAATTTAAAGATAACCATGCTGCATTATTATTGGTAATACGTGATAAGTGCTTCTTATAAGCATACATGAATCCAACTCCCTGAGGTCCCAAAAGCCATTTTGATGTACCTGTGAATAGAAAATCAGGTTCAATATCACTGATATATATATCTTTCCACCCAATCATCTGTATTGAATCAATAGCAAATAATGCATTATGAGACTTGCATATTTCTGAAATCACACGTAAATTTCTTAATGCTCCTGTCTGTATATCAGTTGCATCAGTAAAAACTATGGTTTTTGATGATTGTTTTAATTCTCTTTCAAGTATGTATTCATCATCTGAAATAACCTTAATTTTATATTTCCTATCATACACAAAAGGTATCTCAGTACATGGGAAACTTTTGCCGAATATTACAATATCGCGGTAATCCTGAAAAGCATTCTTTATGATTTTAACAGCATGAGTGGTATTGTGTAATAATGCAATATTTTCCGAATTGGTATGAATCATATCACCGCACATTGTGCGTGTTTCATTGAGTATACTGATATAATCATCAAATGGGATACTGCCTTTTTCACTTGTATAATCAATATGCTGTTTGCCTTTATTGACTGCTTCTAAGCATGGAATTCCAGTTGATGCACTGTTTAGGTAAATAACGTTATCCGGTATATGGAAATATTTTCTGTACATATTGCTCCATATATTTAAAGGATAATATTAAAGGGAGGTATTCCTCCCTTTATTTATATTGTCTCATTTATAACTTTTGCCAAGCGTTTTACACCTTCAACAATGTCATCCTTTGAAGGATATGAGAAATTGAGACGGAATGAATTCTTTTTATCTCCCTTAGGATAGAAAGCTGAACCTATGACATAAGCAACATTTTCTTTAATAGCGACTTTAAACATTTCATCACAATCAACATGCTCAGGCATAGTAACCCAAAGGAAAAGACCGCCATCAGGTTTGGTCCAGGAAACCCCTTTGTCCTTAGGCATATATTCATCCAGCATTTTAAGCATTAATTCATTTTTTTCCTTATACATTGCAATAGTATTAGTCAATGTATTCGTCAAATGCCCTCTTTTCAGGAATTCAGCCGTTATATACTGATTGAAAGGAGGACTGCAGAGATCTGATGCCTGTTTAGCTACAATGATCTTCTCCACTAGATTTTCCGGACCAATAATCCATCCAAGCCTGAAGCCTGGAACCAATATCTTACTGAACGTAAACAATGACATTACTCTCTTACCTTTATTAAGTGCATAAAGAGATGGTATATGCTCGCCTCGGAATCTTATCATTCTATATGGACTATCTTCAATAATCAGCAAATCCTCTCTTTCAGCAATACTGAGAAGTTTTTTTCTTCTTTCAATACTCATTGTTACACCAGCCGGATTATGAAAATCGGGTATTGTATATATAAATTTGGGTTTTATACCCTTTTCATTCAAATCTTTGAGTATTGATTCAAGATCATCCATTTTCATTCCATCATTATCCAATTCTACTTCAACCATTTTTGCTCTATAGCTATTAAACGCACTTATTGCTCCAACATAAGTGGGAGCTTCCACAATAATTACATCACCCGGGTTGCAAAACACCTTAGCCACAAAATCCAGACCCTGCTGTGAAGCTGTTGTGGGAATGATATTCTTCTTTTCCAGATCAACATTATCAAAATCCTTAAGAATCTTGATTAACTCATCAACCAGTTCATTGACTCCCTCAGTAGCACCATATTGCAATGCTTTTGCACCATTATTATCCAATACACTACATGCAATTTCCTTGATGATATCAATAGGGAATGAGAGAGGTGAAGGTAAACCACCTGCAAAGGAAATAATTTCCGGTTTCTGAGTTAGTTTTAGCAATTCCCTTATTACAGAGCGTTTCATATTCATAACATTGTCACTGAAAATATCATTTAATCTATTTGTCATAAAAACTCCTTATTTAATATACAGAATAATAACATATTAAATCTACAAATCAACCCTTGATGTATACAACTGTAATTCCATCATTCAATCCTAGGTCCAATCCCGTTTTGAATCCTTTTATATCCTTTCTCTTCTTCAAATAATCTCTAACAACTGCTTTCAAAACACCTGTACCATGACCGTGGATAATCTCTATAGACTGAACATCCAATGCTTTACCCCTATCTATAATTGCACAAAGCTCTGTTTCAGCTTCATCAGAATATAACCCCCTCAAATCTACCTTTGTAATATCTTTATCCGTTGAGTCAATAATTGATATTTGCTGTTCAGTGTCTGACTTCAGTACACTAATTATCTTACTAACAAATGTATTAATCCTTAAGCCATTAACATTGACTACAATTCTTTCATTTTCGATTTTTTCAACAATTCCTTCAATATTTCCCTCCAAGACAATGTGGTCATTTATCTCAATATCATCAAAACATTTGCTTTTAACTTGTTTATACTCATTCTCGCTTTCCTGAATTTGGGAACTTATAAAATCTCTGGCTTTTATAATTGTCTCTTTTGATGCATTACTCTCGCGAATTTCTTTTACAAATTGTTCCAACTCGCTCCTCATCTTCTTTAATTCTTCATCTTTTTTACTCTTAAACGATTTCCCCAGATGCTTTAATTTATCATCAAGTAATTCTTCCTTGCTTTTGCTGATGAGCTTGAGTTTATCAATTGCCTTTTTTTGCATTTTTAACTGATCCTGCAATGATTCGGCTTCTTCAATTTTCTTCCTATACATCATACTTAATTTGGAATAATCAAGATAATCTTTGCCCAATATAGATTCACTATCTGATATTATCTTATCAGGGAATTCATACCTTTTAATAAGATTAATTACTCCAGATGTGCCCATTGTACCTATATCCAATTTATACATTGCTTGGTTATTTACAGTATCATACATCATAGATGCATACTCAATGCATTCCCTTCTCTCTGCATATTCCTTTAAAGCATCCAAATGAGAGGTGAAGATAACAACAGCCTTTCTCTCTATTAGATAATCCAGCAATGATACTGCAAATGCGGCTCCTTCATTTGCAGACGTCCCTGTACCCACTTCATCCAGCAGAATCAGAGTATTATCAGAGGGTGCTTCAGTAAAAGCTTTGTAATTCTGCAGATGCGATGCAAATGTTGAAACCCCTTTCTCTATAGATTGATCATCACCTATATCCGCAAAAACGTTATCGAAAAACGGCATACTGGAGCCTTCTGCACAAGTTGACGGAAGTCCCTTCTTCATCATCATTGCGAATATGCCCAGCGATTTTATTATAACTGTTTTACCCCCCATATTAGGCCCTGTTATGAGAAAGGATATCTTATCCATATTGAGATCAAAGGGAACAGTCTGTTTCCCAATTGTAAGAACAAGAACAGGATTTCTTGCATTTTTAAGCCGTATTGTTTCTTTGGGTGCTAAATATGAAGCATTATTGTTCTTAATATAATTTATTATAGCATTAATAGTATCTGCTTTGACTAAAATTCTCTTCAATGCCTGTACTGAGAGGAGTGATTTAAAGGAATCTGTAAAATCTTTCAGCAATCTCATTACTTCATTATGTTCATCCAGACGCAGATCCTTCAGCTCATTATTGTATTGAATGAATTCGTCAGGTTCTACAAAAACAGTTTTTTCAGAATCAGAATAATCATGTAATATGCCTTTTATATTCCTCTTATGATTGGCCTGAATTTGGAGTACAATACGTGACTCACTCAAAGTGATCCTGTCGGACATTAATATAGATTCATATTTTTTCAACACAGAGTGAATCAAGCTATCGTGTTTTTTTTCTAAGGATGATATCCTCAAGCGTATCAAATTCAATTCTTTTGATGCATTATCACGTATATTGCCGTCAGAATTTGCAATTTTTATATACATTTCCTGAATATTCACCAGTTCTCTGGAATCTATATTTGCAGTGAATATATTGTCAATAAATTCATTTGTATTTATTTTTATATATGCTAAATATTTAATAACTGAACCCAATACTGATAAATGATCCTCTTTGATCACACTATTTTCCTGAGTCAGGTATTCAAGAATATTATCTGCATTACTCAGATTATATTGTCTCAGTGATATTGATATACCCGATCTGAGAATGGTATTAACAGTTTCGGCTTGCTCTCTGTATTCATAGACATCATTCATCATGCATGTATCAAAATATAATGCAGATGTTTCCAAAAGAGTATTTTGCTTAATTGTTTCTATGATAACAGGCAGTTCCAGTTTAGCAAGAAGATTATTTGGAATAAACATTTTTAACACTGGGATTGCTTAGAATATATTCAACTGTTTTGAATGCAAGAGATTCTTTCATAGTTGATTTGAAATTTGACGGCAGAGGAAGTACTGACATACCATATAAAATTATTATCATTATAAAAAGGAAAATGCCGGATGCGAATAGAGCACCGCCGATTTTATCCAGAATAATAAGAGGAGATGAGTGAATTGCTTTTTTTACAATCAACACAGTTAAAAAAAATAATGCGCCAAACAGCACAAATAGTATAATAAATGAAAGAATATTAATAAAGTACCCTTCCAGAGCAATCAATGAATTCAAAGTTGTTGTAAATGCGCTGTAGAATTTCAGGGAAAAAATAAAGGCGAGAACAACTGCTGCGATGTTACCCGCCTGTTTTATAAGCCCTTTTTTTATACCAATGAAAATTGATATTATGAGAAACGTGAAAAAGATGATATCAATAATTATCATCTCTAAGTCTTCTCGCCTCCTTCAGGACTTTACGCCTTGCTGAAATCTTCTGTCTTCTGTTGATTTCACTCGGCTTTTCATAGGTCTGATGTTTTTTGAGCTGACTCAAAACTCCAGCTCTTTCATAGATTCTCTTGAATCTTCTCATTGCCTGTTCGAAGGATTCTCCTTCTTTAACTACGACTCCTAACATTAGTTATCACCTCTTAAATGGTTAAATTAAAGTTCGGTTAGGGATTAAGATTATAAATACATTCTGTTGTCTGTCAATAGGCTTAATAAGAATCAATATCAATAACAAATCCGAGTCTTTTAGTACTCAAATGCTTCAATAATTTATTAAGCGTCTTCATTGAATTGTATATGATAAATATATTAAATCTGTAAACTCCACCCACTCTCTCAACTATTGCTGACACAGGGCTATAAATTTTTATGGTCTTGTTCTCATTGTTCTCATTCAATATAGTGAAAATGCTATTTGCATCATTTAATGCTTTTTCTTTTGTCTTTCTTTTAATAATAATTTTAGCCATCTTAGTGTGTGGAGGAAATTTCATAAATTTCCTCTGCTTTATTTCTTTCCTTAAAAACATCATATAATCAAGATCTTTTATATATTCACAGATATTACCCTCAAAACTGCCTGAAATAATGACATCACCCTTCTCATCTCTGCGCCCTGCTCTACCTGCAGTCTGAATCAAAAGCTGCATAAACCTCTCTTCTGAGCGGAAATCAGGTAAATGAAGTACTGAATCAGCATTCAATATGACCATAGTCTTGACTTCCGGTAAATCATAACCTTTCGATATCATCTGTGTACCTATCAGAATGTCGGTTTTCCCATCCCTCATTGAATTAATTATTCCCTTTCTCGCATTTTTTTTGCCAGATGTATCAATATCCATTCTCATAACCTTTGCACCCGGGAATATTCGTTTTAAAAGCATTTCAATTTTTTGAGTTCCCCATATACCAACTGATTCTATACGGCTGCCGCATTTCCTGCATGTTGCATCATGTTCTTCCTCCCTACCGCAATAATGGCATTTGAATTTATTATCATCCTTATGGAAAGACATTGACACAGAACACTGTTCACATGAATAATACTCATTACAATTAACACATCTATATAGATTCAAATATCCGCGTCTATTGAGAAAAACCATTGTCTGTTTTTTGTTTCTCAAATTATCCGTTATTGCATCAAGTATCTGAACGGGCAGTTGTTCTCTTACATCTCTCTGCTGGATTATTTTTACATTGGGTGTCATGCCCTGCTGATATGATTTGCTGAGAGTTAGTAAATTATACTTATCTTTTTCAGCATTTGCATATGTTTCAAGAGATGGAGTAGCTGAAGCAAGTACAACCGGAATATTATTAATATATCCATTATATACTGCCGCGTCACGTGCATTATAAAACGGTGCAGATTCTGTCTGTTTGTATGACATATCTTGTTCTTCATCAACTATAATTAATCCCGGGTTTTTCACAGGTACAAACATAGCTGACCGTGTACCAACAAGAACACGTTTTTTTTCACTTAAAAATGCGGATATATAGAAATATCGCTCGCCATCAGATAATTCGGAATGATACAATGCACACAGTTCGCTGCCTAACTGTGAAGTTATTCTTTCATACATAAACTGAGCCAAACCAATTTCAGGAAAAAGAATAATAACAGATTTTTCTGTCATCCTTAATAAGTATTTTACAGCTTCAAGATATACTTCGGTTTTTCCGGATGCAGGAGGGCCGTATAGTAAAAATGCCTTGTGTTCATTTTTATCGATTTGCTTTTCAATTTCAATATAAGCCTTATGCTGTTCGTCATTTAACGTTATCTGTTCTGACTGAGGCTGTTTATTTTTATGAATATCTTCAAATATTGATTCCCCAAGTAACTCTCTAAATCTCTTTTCATTTATACTGTATTGTTTTTTAATATCATTTTTAGACATTGGTTCATCATTCATTCCTCTATATACATACTTTTTTCTGCTCTTTGTAAGTGATGGTATCATCAAACGTATAACATTACCTGGAGTACTGTGATAATAGTAAGCAATCCAGGCAATAAATTGATTGAATTTATTGCTGACAGGTTCTTGGAAATGAAGTGATTTAATAGGTTTATAGGCAGTATTCACATCTATTTGGTTCTCATTTATAAATTCTTTTATTATAGCAATTTTCTCATTACCACGGAAATCAACAGTTACGACTGAGCCAATGAAAATATTATTTTCCAAATCATCGGGTACAAAATAGTAATAATTCCTCTCGCTGTTAATACCTACAATTACTGAAACATATTTCATTTGGTTATTTCCTTTATCATATTTAAAATAATCTCATAATTATAGCTGATTGAATAATTCAAAGTATGATAAATTAAAAATAATATGAATATATAACTGAGTATTATTAAGCTGTATGATATTAACCTGCCATATATTTTTAAATCCTGTTGATTCGACATGAAGGAATCTTTAATTGATGTCACAAAAAACTGCATTATAAAAATACCAATAATAAAATAGGTGATATATTGAAATTGTTCTTTCAGCGCATAAGTTATTAAACCTAGCACAGCAGGAATAATTGGAACAGTATATGGCGACAAAACAATAATAGGATTTAATTTTTTTGTTTTAATTTCTCCGCCTCTGTGCATTGTTGTTGAAAAACTATACACTTTGTTAAATGTCATAAATGAAAATACAAGATGTGTATATTCATGTGTAAATGTATCAAAAAAATTGAATGAATCTCTCTGCTTCTTCATTACTATTCTTAATATAATATAAAATAAAGCCCCAGCAGCAAATATTAGAATCTCATTTGAGAAATTGATTGATATATCCCTGAACATAAAATAGTAAAGAACACATATTAGTGCATATAATGAAGTAATTGTATAATATATAATACTAAGAATCATTTCCCAAGAAGTGCTTGTGCGTGCTTAATGGCTGTTTTTTCTGATGCTGAAGACCCCAACATTCGTGCTATCTCCTCCACACGGGTATCCTTATTCAACTCACTTATTTCAATGTTCTTATTTTTGCTGACAAGGAAGTGTGTTGCTGCTTTAGCAGCTATCTGAGGGAGATGAGTAATTATTATCACCTGTTTTCTGCTACTAAGTTCCATCAGGAACTCTGCTACTTTCTCAGCAGTATTACCGCCAATTCCGGTATCAATTTCATCAAAAATCATTAATTCAATCGGGTCATATTTATCCGCTACATGTTTAATTGCAAGCATTATCCGGGACAATTCACCCCCTGATACAATTTCTTTCAGCGGGACACCTTCGGGTTTGTATTTGTTGATTACAAATATTTCAACATCATCAAAACCATTTTTTCTTTTCTTGGCATCAAAATTAACTCTTATTTCCAGTGTTATTCCCTTCATATTGAGATTTTTTATATTATTGTTAATTTTTGTTGAAAATGTTTCTGCTATATTAACTCTATTATTATGTATCATTGAACCGCATATTTCCATTTCATTCCTAACTTCTTTTAATCTCATTCTTAATTTTTTAAGTTTCTCCTCAGGGAAATTCAGTGTATCAAGATTCTTCTCAATATCTTCTTTATACAATATCAACTCATCTACATTCATCCGGTATTTATTCTTCAGTCTGTCAATATCAGCAAGTGTTCTTCTTAATTCAATGAGTTCACCTTCATCATAAATCAATTTTTCGTCAACACGTTTTAATTCATTCACACATTCGTCAATTTCAATAATAATTGTTTGTAATAGTGATTTAGCATTGATAAATGAGTCACTGTTTATCTCTGTTGATTCGATTAAATTCTTAACATTGCTTAACAGTGTTATGATATTGGCATCTTCGTTTAACTCAATTGAATAAAGCATTGCTTGAACATTTTCTTTTATGTCTTCAAAATGTTCAATTTCAAAAAGTCTTTCAGCTGTTTCTTTTTCATTAATATTATTAAGATCAATATCTGTTAATTCCTTTAAAGCAAATTCGAAATAATCCTTTTCTTTTGCTAACTGGACTATTTCGTCATTAATATCTTTTATCTTATTACCAATAAGGTCATTCTCGTCTGAAAGTCTTTTGAACTGGCTTATAAGAGCAGAATTATCTGCTATTGTGTCAATAAGGTTTATCTGATTCTCTTTTTTTAAAAGAAATTGATGATCATATTGTCCATGAATATCTACTAGAGAATCTCCGATTCTCTTCAAAAGACTGATAGTAACCGGACTATCATTTATGTATGCTCTGGATTTACCCTCTTTTTCAATAATGCGTTTTATTATTAAAGGATTTTCAGCATCAATATCTATTGAGTGCAGCTGCTCTATTATGGAATAATCTGTTTCAAATACTCCTGTAATAACAGCTTTTTTTCCTAATACTTTGTCAGTTTCTGCTCGTGCTCCAAGCAGCATTTCAATTGCATTAATAAGAACTGTTTTCCCGGCACCTGTTTCACCTGTTATGGCATTCATCCCATTCTTAAATGCTACAGATAATTCTTTTATTACTGAATAATTCTGAATATTGATTTCTCTCAGCATAATCTGGGATCCTTCCCTAAAAAGAATTTTTCTTTCATAACATCAATAAATGATGTTTTTTCAAATTGGATCAAATTCAATGATTTCTCATATTTTTTAATGCTGATTCCCTTACCTTGCTCTAATTTGTAATTACTTTGTGAGTCAGATGAAATATCACAATCACCATTTAATGCTATGAATCTCACATTTCTCCTATTATCAATTACAATAGGCCTCTGCACAAGATTATGAGAACAAATCGGTGTAATAATGAAAGAATGCACATCCGGCATCATAATCGGACCACCCGCTGCCATTGAGTATGCAGTTGAACCAGTTGATGTTGACAGAATTACTCCGTCAGCAGATATATTTGAAATATCCATATCATCAATTTGAATGCGAATACTGACCATTCTCTGTTTAATTGCTGAATAAACAGTAAATTCATTAACAGCAATTACTAATTTATCATCAATTTGCGAATATAGCAAATCCCTCTTATCAAGGGAATAATTACCCTCAAATATTCTGTTTAGTCCCTGCTCAATTTCAGAATCTCTAGTTTGTGTCAAAAATCCCAGTGAACCCAGATTAATTCCAAACATCTTCAGATTATAAGGTACAATTGTTCGTGCAGTCTTAAGCATTGTGCCATCACCACCTAAAGATGCAACAATCGTTTCATCAGGATCAAATACTTTTAAGTCATCATGCTTGATAATATCAACATACTTCCTGCAGGATTCATTCAGACCCAATACTGTGATATTCCTTTCTTCAGCCCAATTGATTATTTCTCTTACAGCTTTTTCTGAGTCGGATTTATTAGTGTTGACTGATATAATAATATTTTTCATTTTCTATTCATCATAATGATTCTATCAATACCAGACAGATCTTTTACAATACTTATATTCTTGTACTTTCCATGTCTGATTGTATAGCTTTTAACTGCTTTGCACTGATTATAACCAAATTCAATAGCCAATAAACCGTCTTTTCTTAAATATCTATAACTGTTATCAATAAGCATCTCAATCATGTCAAGTCCTCTCTCCCCCGAATCAAGTGCAACTATAGGTTCATGTAAACGTATTTCAGACTGTAATTCTGTTATATCAGATGTTTTTATATATGGAGGATTAGACACAATGACATCAAATAACCGTCTTCTGGGTAAACCATCAAATCCGGATGTATTTATAAGATGAATCTTCTCATTAATTTTATTCAATTTATGGTTTTTCCTTGCTACTTTTAACGCTCTATTTGAGATATCACTTGCATAATAATTACATCCTGGAGCATATTTTGCCAATGAGACAATAATATTACCTGACCCTGTACCCATGTCCAGCACAGAGAAATTTCTTTTCTTATTTTCCAAAACATAATTTAAAACTTTTTCAACCAGTACTTCTGTTTCAGGTCTTGGAATAAGAACATGTTTGTTAACATAAAAAGGTAAACTCATAAATTCAGTCCCGCCAACTATATATTGAACAGGTTCTTTCTGAAGACGCCGTTGAATAAGAGACCTGAAATAGTTTGCTTCAATTCTTGTTAACTTCTTTTTATAATCCGAGTATAAATCAATTCTGTCCTTATTCATGCAGTGCACCATAATAAGTTCGGCACTCAGACGTGCTTTGCTTATATTAGCAGACTTAAACAGCTCTATAGCTTCATTAATAAGTTCTTTACTGTCCCAATGAGTCTTTGCCAAAAACATTCTCCATCTGTATTTTGTTATCTGCCTCATGGAGAGGTATAAGTATCAAATCCAAGTTACCATTCATAATATCTTCAAGTCTGTATAGAGTAAGATTAATTCTATGGTCAGTAATTCTACTCTCCGGGAAATTGTAAGTTCTTATTCTCTGCGACCTGTCACCGCTTCCAATCTGATCTTTTCTGTATTTGGAAATACTGTTTTTCTGCTCGGTTATCTGTTTATCATATAACCTTGCTTTAAGAATTCTCTTTGCTTTTTCCTTATTTTTATGCTGCGATCGTTCATCCTGACATGACACTACAATTCCTGTAGGTATATGTGTCATACGTACAGCTGTAGCAACATTATTGACATTCTGTCCGCCAGCGCCGGATGCATGGAATATATCAATCTTTAAATCCTTTTCACTAATGTCAACTTCTACATTTTCCACTTCAGGTAAAACAGCAACAGTTACAGCAGATGTATGTATTCTACCATTTGATTCGGTTGAAGGAACCCTCTGAACCCTATGAGTTCCGCTTTCAAGTTTGAATAATTTAAATGGTTTATTACCCTTTATACCAAAAATCATTTCCTTATACCCACCAAGTTCCGTTTGATGATAATCAATCACTTCAACCTTGAAATTATTTGATTCTGCATATCGTTTATACATCCTGAATAAATCAGACACAAATAAAGCTGCTTCTTCTCCCCCCGTCCCTGCTCGAATCTCAAAAATAATGTCACTTGAATCATTGGGATCTTCCGGCAACATTTGTATCATTATTGACTTGATAAGCACTTGCTGTTCTTCCTCAAGTTCTGATTTCTCCGTAATAGCCATTTGTTTAAGTTCCTGATCTGCAGATTTTGCTATTTCAATATTCTCCTCAATCTGATCACTAATTGTAATCAGTTTTTCTATATTTTCAATTACAGGTTTCATATTTGAATACTCAACTGTGAGTTTTCTGTACTCATTCTGATTGGCAAGAATCTCGGGATCAGCTAGTTTCAATTCCAATCTTTTGAATTCCTTTATTTTCTCTTTAAGCTGATCAATCTGCATTATTGTTCCTCGCCTCATTTAAAGCACTATTCAGGGATTCAACCGCAACTTCAATCATTTCATCAGTTGGCTCCTTAGTTGTGATAAATTGAAACAGCAAACCCGGCAGAACAAGTATTTTTACAATTATATTGTCAAAGAATCTCCCCGCCAAAGTGAGTAATTCAAATGCTATCGCAGCAACAAAAGGTAATAGAACAAGATGATTGAGAAGTCTGTATAAAACAGTATTTGGTATATGTAAAATACCGAATACAAGTGAGTCCAATAAAGCATAAAATATTATTGCAGTAAACAAAACAATGAAAATAAAACTTGTACCGCATCTTGGATGCTTAGTTGAATATTTTCTAATATTTTCTACATTAAGCTCCTCATCATTTTCATATGCGTATACAACCTTATGTTCTGCTCCATGGTACATGAAGAATCTTTTAATATCCTTCATCAAACTGATGATAAGTATATATAATACAAAGAAAGTCATTCTGACACCACCCAAAAACAGATTGAAGATAAGCTGATTATCCTGTATATGAATTACATTGCCTAGTAGAATTGGTAAATATAGGAAAAGTCCAATCCCTATTGCAAGGGCTGCAATAATACTTAATACACTTAATACCTTATCTTTGAAAGTTGTACCTGAGGATTCTTCCTCATAATATATTTCAGCTGATTTATTTATACTATCAAGACCAAGATTCATCATCTCTATAAATGATACTATTCCTCGAATAAATGGTGTACTGAAAAATCTATTTTTACTAGTTAAACGTGAATAGGGTTTTGAGCGCACCTCAATCTTTCCATTTTTTTTCCTTACTGCTATTGCATAACCTCCATCAACTAACATCATAACACCTTCAATGATTGCTTGTCCTCCAGCGCGCAGTTTTTTATTTTTCACCAAATTTCTCCTTTAATGAGACATATCTTAAATAATCTTCCATCTGCTCAACACCCTTTATATACATCTTACCGCCTTTCACTATAAGCAAATTGGCACTCACTAACTGCTCAAGCATATTTTTCAGTTGATGCTCCGTTATTCCAATAACAGAAGACATCTCTTCAAATGAATAATCCATATTAATAACAATAGACCCGTCATCCTGTTTCATTCCACTTTCTTCAGATTTTGTTATCAAAAATGCAATCAATCTCTTTTCAGGAGATTTGATCATTAAGAACTTTATTTGCTCATCAGTTCGTCTTAGTCTATTAGTTAATTCAGTTACTATATACTCTATAAGCGGTTCTTCACCCATTTTCTTCTTTAATGCACTTTTATCAAAAATAATAAGATGTGTTTCCCCCTCAGATACAGATGTAGCCGATCTGGGACTGCCATCTACAATAGCCATTTCTCCAAAGAAATCACCCTCCTTGAGTACAGCTAAGACCTTAATCTCATCTCCTACTTTCTTTATGATTTTAACTTTGCCGGATTTTATGAGATACATCTCATCACCGGGTTCCCCCTCTTTAAATAAAACCTGCTTGTCCTGTAATACTTTTTCAATACCGAAAGAGTCACTCATATTTATCTCCTTTCAGATTTGGTTCAATTATTAAAGCACTTTGACTTTTAAATTTATTTTTTTCATAAGCATTTAAAATTTTCCTACATTGTTTATCTGAAATACCTGAAGAAATAATATCTTCAATGGATTTTTTGCAGTCAAAGTACTGTGAAGCAAATGAATCAATTGTCTCATATGTTACGCCCATATCATCTTCATCTGTCTGATGTTCCCAGAGATCTGCACTGGGTGCTTTATCTATAATTTGTTCAGGAATATCTATAACTCTTGCCATTTCCCGTATCTGTGTTTTGAATAGCCTACCTATAGGGTTAATTGAATAGCCAAGATCCCCATACAGAGTACCATAACCCATTATTAATTCTGACCGATTTGATGTTCCAATGACCAAAGCTTCCTTTTCTGCTGATTTATCAAATAGGATTGCCATTCTTTCTCTTGCACATTTATTGCCGATTCTCAGTTTTGATGCATTTTTCTGATTTTCAAAATAACTGTCAATTTGCTTTGTT
The DNA here is from genome assembly GCA_964544145.1 of uncultured Bacteroidales bacterium. Taxonomy (GTDB): domain Bacteria; phylum Hydrothermota; class 32-111; order 32-111; family 32-111; genus CAZJAT01. The sequence continues at coordinate 36,937 of CAZJAT010000012.1, forward strand.
ATTGAAACAGTTTCAATGGGTATCCCCGAATATTCAGCAACAAGGTATGCATCGTTCATGCTCTGACTGCTACTGCTCTTATAAGGTAAAAAATAAGCTGTTGTCTTTATCTTGTTCCTTTTTTCAGTGAGCATTCTTAATACTAATGCTGAGTCTAATCCACCTGAGATTCCAATTACTGCATTGTGAAATCCTCTTTCTAAAATCGCATTCATCAGCGAATTGGAAATATGTTTAAATAATGATTCATAACTGCAATCCAGATAATCTTTATACAATAAAACTCCTTTAACTATTAAGTATAATATTTTAACAGATAATATATGATAGTCAAGATTTTATTTCTATTTGTTTATATATTAATATGTATTTATTATTGAACTATTATTATACCATAAATTACTATGAATATATGAATAACTGATTGAGTTATCTTGACTTGATGATTATTATAATTATCATAAAATTATGAATTTAAGAAATTATTTTTCAAACATTCTCAAAGATAATCAAATCCTGTCGGATAAGGATAAAATGATTGATTATGAAACAGATGAATCCGGAATTCGCTTTTCTCACCCATCTGTTGTACTATTTCCTGAAAATACTGACCAGGTATCATCAATACTTAAGGTCTGCTATGCAAATAATTTCATCATCATTCCCCGCGGAGCCGGAACAGGTTTGTCAGGCGGGGCAATTCCCCTTAAGCCCTCAGTAATAGTATCATCCGATAGATTAAATAAAATAATAGAAATTGATGAACAGAATCTCATGGTAATTGTTCAGCCCGGTATTATTACCGGTGAAATGCAGACAGCAGTTGAAGCTAAGGGATTATTTTATCCCCCTGACCCGGCTTCATTGGAAAATTGCACTATAGGAGGCAATGTAGCTGAGATTTCAGGTGGTCCGAGAGCAGTAAAATACGGTACAACACGCGATTATGTGAGAGGTCTGGAGATAGTCACGCCTAATGGAGATATAATGAGATTTGGCGGCAAAATCAAAAAAGATGCTACAGGTTATAATATTAAAGATCTTATTATAGGTTCAGAGGGAACATTATGTTTTATAACTGAAATTACACTTTCTCTATTACCAAAGCCCAAATATGAATCAGATCTGCTTATACCTTTTAACAGTATGAAGGATGCAGCATTAGCTGTATCACAAATCATCATTAACCGTATCATACCTGCAACAATAGAATTTATGGAAGAACGCGCATTGGAAGTCGCATATAAAATGCTGGGTAATCTAATGACAGTAAAGGAAGGTAAAGCTCATCTGCTTATTCGGGTGGATGGACAGATGAAAGAGCAAATAGAAAAAGATACTGAATCAATCGGCAACATATGTATGCAGAATAATGCTATTGATGTATATATTGCAGACAGCAAACCTTTTAAAGATAATTTGTGGAAAGCCAGAAGAGCATTACATGATGCAGTAGTTGAAATGTCAATACAAATGGAAAGAGAGGATGTTGTAGTCCCCCCTTCTAAACTGCCTGAATTGATTGATAAAATAAAATTACTTGAACAACAGTTTAAGATTATGATAATAGTTTTTGGACATGCCGGTGATGGGAATGTTCATATAAACATAATGAAAACAAAAGAAAACAGTGAATATTTTGATAAGCATTTAAAAGAACTGACTGATAATATTATGCAGACAGCAGTAAATCTGGGAGGGAAATTATCCGGGGAGCATGGTATTGGTATCTATAAAAAACAGTATATGAGCAAGGTTTTCTCTGATGCTCAGCTGATTCTAATGAGAAACATTAAGAAATCATTTGACCCAAAAAACCTTTTTAACCCGAACAAAATTCTGCCATGAAAATTAAACTATTATTATTTTCAATAATTATTTTAATATTTACATCCTCATTTATAAGCAGTAATGATGAATCATTTCAAACATACTTAATTGAATATATAACAAAATCAGAAGGTGATATTATTATTTATACTCCCTGTTTATCATCAGATAAAATTGTCAATTCCATAAATAAAAAAGCATCCACTCAATCTATTACAGTCATATTGGAGAGCAATTCATTGAATTATTCATATTCTAAACATTATAATCTTGACAAATCAGTGAATATTTATATTAATAACGAATTTATTCTTAATAATTCATTTATACTCAACAAAAATACTGTTTTGTTTGGTAATTACTCTCTTGTTTCAGATCAATTCAATGAAAATACATATATTATCAAAACTGATAATAATGATTTTTTTTCTGACTGTGAGAGTATAATGAAGCACATTATTGCAAATGCATCATTATTTTCCTCATTTAGTGACACTGTCTATACTGACGAAGTTCTTAATAATCTTCAGCACTATGCAGATAAGTACATAACTGTTTCAGGAACAGTAACAGATGTATATAATTCAAAGAAAAGCAATACATGTTTTCTTAAACTTGATAACTCCAATTTCACTATTGTTATATTTGCAGATATACTTGAAGAAATGAAATTAAATTCTATTAATCCATTTTATTTTCTGAATCAAACAGTATTTATCACTGGCACATTCATTAATCACAAACAATATGGCCCAGAGATTATTTTACTTTCCCCTACCCACATAACCCATTAATTTCTATATATGTACAATGCATATTATATTTCTTTTTCATCAATTGATATATATATATCATAATGATATTTGAGCAATATAATAATAAAAAGGTAATTTGAATATTGTTTTGTATACTAAACTCAGAGGCAGTCCTCATCTATACCTGTATAAAATTAAATTGTTTATGACTGAGCCCCATTCATCACTAAGGTGATTTATTCCCGGGATTGTGCTCAAGCCCCAATTGTTTTGTGGCCGGGATTGTGCTTGGCTATACCTCGCGAACCATTCATGCTTATAATGTTGTTCCAACTACATTCCCGGGATTGTGCTCAAGCCCCAATTGTTTTGTGGCCGGGATTGTGCT
>CAZJAT010000012.1:40009-57274 GCA_964544145.1 uncultured Bacteroidales bacterium
CTACATTCCCGGGATTGTGCTCAAGCCCCAATTGTTTTGTGGCCGGGATTGTGCTCGGCTATGCCTCGCGCTGCTCTCTTGATTAGAAGCAAGTGATTCCCGCAGTGAACCCTCCCCCGGGTTCAATACTACGTATTGCTCTCTACGTTCGCTATCCCTATGTGTATATGGTAATACGGAGAGGCCGGGATTTGAACCCGGGGTAGGAGATTCACCCCTACAACGGATTAGCAATCCGCCGCCTTAAGCCGCTCGGCCACCTCTCCATAAGAACAAGAATTATATACAAAAATACTGCACTGTCAATATTATCCGAAGAAAGAAAGAAGTATACCAGCAGCGATTGCACTTCCTATGACACCTGCTACATTTGGACCCATTGCATGCATTAACAGATGGTTATTCGGGTCATTTTTTCTTCCTACCATCTCACTAACACGGGCTGCATCAGGCACAGCAGATACACCGGCAGAACCTATTAGAGGATTGATCTTTGTCTTAAGGAATAAATTCATGATTTTAGCAAAGATCAAACCGCCGAATGTGGCAATAGCAAATGAAAATACACCTAAAATAAATATTTTTATTGAATTTGCTGTGAGAAACACATCAGCCTGTGTTGATGCTCCCACAGTAATACCTATAAGTATAACACATATATCATTTAGTGATGTCGATGCTGTTTTTGCCAGCCTATTTGTTACACCTGATTCCTTAAGCAGATTTCCAAAGAAAAGCATTCCAAGCAATGGTATTGAACCCGGTGTTATGAATGCACAAATAAGAAAAGCTGCTATTGGGAATATAATCTTCTCAATTTTCTTGACTTTTCTTGGTTTGGGCATCCTGATGAGGCGCTCTTTTCTTGTTGTCAGCAGATTCATTATCGGCGGTTGTATAACAGGAACCAAAGCCATATATGAATATGCTGCAATAGCAATTGGACCCAGAAGCTTTGGTGCAAGCTTTGATGTTAAAAAAATTGCAGTGGGACCATCAGCTCCACCAATTATGCCTATTGCACCTGCTTCCGCAGGCGTAAAACCGAGATAATATGCACCTGCAAAAGTGGCAAATATTCCAACCTGTGCTGCAGCACCCAGAAGTATTGTTTTAGGATTACTCAGCACTGTTGAGAAATCTGTCATTGCCCCTATTCCCAAAAATATTAAAGGAGGATATAACCCCTGGGCAACTCCTTGATAGATAATATTAAGCACACTGCCTGATTCATAAACACCTACATTCAAACCCATTGCCATCGGGATATTACCAATAAGTATTCCAAATCCTATAGGCAGCAGCAATAGAGGTTCATACTCTTTCTTGATTGCAAGAAAAATAAAAACCATTCCAATAATAATCATAATCAGAAATTTGAAATCCAAATGATAGAATCCGGTAAACTCATAGAATTTAATAAAAGTTTCCATTCTAACTCCCAACCTCCACCAATTTGTCTCCTTCTTGAACCGTGTCTTCTCTGTGCACAAAAATCTTTTTTATTTTGCCTGCAAATGGTGCCTGTATTGAGTTCTCCATTTTCATTGCTTCCATAATCATAATATCCTGTCCCTCAGTAACATCATCCCCTTCTCTCAGTTTTACATCTAATATTACACCTGGAAGAGGAGCAGAAATAATATGTGAGCCAACTGCAGTTTCTTTCTTTTCTGTTTGTTGTACTGGTTTTCGGGATATAGCTTTTCTTTTCTGCTGTGCCACACCAAGCTGCTTAATATTCACATGTACATTCTTTCCATTGAGTTCTATTTCAGCAATATTGTCATCAATATTCTTAACATTAACCTTATAATCTTTACCATTTATTGTAAATACATATTCTGCCATTTTATCTCCTTGTATTTATCCAACCCGGTTCTCTATCCGGATAATTGAAGGTGAGAACCCTTTCTTCATCTGAATAATAGAGTTCATATTCAATTGCAAGGCCTAATGATATTGCAGTGATCTCATCTTCACTCAAATCAATATGCTTCATTAATGATTCAATAATCTTTGTTTCATTATATTCTTCAATTGCCTCGCTCTTTTCTTTTCTGTTTGTTATCTGTTTTAGAACATTTATTGTTATATTGATAACAATAAGACCAACAAAAACCGTTATCATACCAACAATCATCAATGTCCAGGGATTAACACTGCTATTACCTGCAATTTTCACAAGGGTATCAGAAGGCATTGATGAATGCAGATTGCATAGAATTAATATATTATTCATAAATATCCTTTAAAGCGGAATATTCCCATGTTTCTTAAACGGATTTGTATCTTCCTTATTTTTCAATATTTCCAATGCTTTAATAATCTTGAATCGTGTGATCTTAGGTTCTATAACATCTTCTATATAACCTCTGTAAGCAGCAGAATAAGGGTTAGCAAACTTTTCCCTATAATCCTTTTCAAACTGCTCTGCAGTTTCTTCCTTATTGTCAGATTTTAAAATTTCCTTTGCGAATATAATTTCGACTGCTCCCTTGGGTCCCATAACAGCAATTTCGGCTGTTGGCCATGCATAATTAATATCCCCGCGTATATGCTTTGAGGACATAACACAATAAGCTCCTCCATATGCCTTTCTTAGAATAATAGTAATCTTAGGCACCGTTGCTTCAGCAAATGCATATAACAGTTTTGCTCCGGATTTTATAATACCGCCATGTTCCTGTTTGGTTCCAGGTAAGAATCCGGGAACATCTTCTAATACTACAATGGGAATGTTAAATGCATCACAGAATCTGACAAATCTGGCACCCTTTTCTGATGATGCTATATCAAGTGTTCCTGCAAGAGCTTTTGGCTGATTTGCTACAATACCTACTGAACGCCCATTAAACCTGGAAAAACCTATTACAATATTAGGTGCATACAATGGCTGCACTTCCATAAAATCAGAATTGTCAACAATCAGATTGATTACATCCTTAACATCATAAGGCTTATTGGGATCATCGGGGACAATTCTATTTAAATCCGGCTCAATTCTATCATATGGATCCGAATTCTCAGCAATAGGTGGCTTTTCCTTTGAATTGAGGGGCAAAAATGACATCAATCTGCGAATCTGCTTAAGCACCTCTTCATCATTATCAAACATAAAATGTGCCACACCTGATTTGGAATTGTGTACTGTTGCTCCGCCCAAATCCTCTGTTGTAACATCTTCATTAAGTACAGTTTTCACTACCTTTGGTCCTGTTAGAAACATATATGATGATTTTTTAACCATAAAAACAAAATCTGTTATTGCCGGCGAATACACTGCACCACCAGCACAAGGACCCATAATAGCGGATATCTGAGGGACAACACCGGAATACAGCACATTTCTCAGGAAGATATCTGCATATCCTGCCAATGATTCTATGCCCTCCTGTATCCGGGCTCCTCCTGAATCATTGAGACCGATTAGAGGTATACCGCTCTTTGCTGACATTTCCATGATTTTTACAATTTTTTCTGCAAAGGTCTCTGATAATGAACCTCCAAACACAGTGAAATCCTGAGAAAATACATAAACAGGTCTGTTATCAATTGTACCGAATCCGGTTATAACACCATCTCCATGAATTTTATTGTTTTCTAAACCAAAATTATTGCATCTATGCAGTTTTAATGTGTCAAATTCCTCAAAAGATCCCTCATCCAGAAGCAGTTCAACACGTTCCCTTGCTGTTAATTTTCCTTTCAGATGCTGCTTCTCAATTCTCGCTTCTCCTCCGCCTTTATATGCTTCATCTTTCAACTTCTTTAAATTAAGCAATTTTTTTTCTAAACTCACAAAAACTCCTTTTATATTAACTTATGAAATACTATAACTCTAATGATTTTTGTCAAGGGGAAAAAAATGAAAATATCAGTTTAATTCGTTTTCCAAAAGAAATTCTATCATTTCATATGAAATTGAGTCAGCAAAGAGTTGAGGATCATATACCTCACCGGCTTTTATCTTATCATAGGCATCTTCAAAATATCCTTTAGCTTTAGAAATTTTTCCCATTTTCCCGTAAATCAAACCAATATAGTAGATTGCATAACAGAATTTGTCTTTCTTCTCAACTGCACTCTTGAAATAACCCAAAGCAATTGAATAGTCCATTTTGTTGAAGAAATATGAGCCAATAATAAAATCTATGTCTGGATCAAATATACCCTCAGCCTGAATGATCTTCATTAAATAATTGATTTTATGAATATCATCCTGCCTTGAATATATCACAAATAAAAGTCTGTATATTTCAATACTCTGTTCCCTGTTTAAATTCTGACTCATAAGGTGATGAGTTATTATCAGAGCATCATCATATTTCTTATCATGAAATAATCCAATAGCTTTTTTGAGACTGAATTCATTGATCTTACTGGATGGTAAACCACCTTCTTTGATAAAATACACCTTTTCTTCGCTGATCTTATAGTCAAATAGAGTATTAATAAAATATCTTACATTCTTCTCAGGAGTAAAGAATTTACCTTTCGGTTTTAAAATCCTGAATAATTCATCAATTATTGTTTTATGATGTTTCTCGCCGAAATGTGAAAGTTTTTCATCCATAATGCACATATCAAATATATCTGAGAGAAAAGGCATTGACAGAGTTGCATTTACAGGATTAATCAATTGAATAATATCATTATTAAGTTGATAATATGACACCTTATTATCAAAGAAATCCAGGTCATTAACATTAGCCAATATCAAATCCTCATGTTTATAATGACCTTTTGTAAAATTACGTAGTAATTTAAATGAATTATTGAGAAAAAAGAGATTGACTTTTTTGGGCAATAGATCATGTTCCTTTAAAAGCAGAGCCAATGATGCAGCGAATTGACCGCTGTCATTTGCAATACATAGAACATTGAGTGATTCTTTCTCGCTTTCACTTATTTTCGCTGTTACAAATTCCAACAATGCACGTCTCTTGAACAATGGATTACTTTTTCGGAAAATGTCAAAGATTATCTGTTCTTTGAAATCATCTATTTCACAATCAATATTGTCATAGAGATATGCAATCTTTTGCTCTAATATAATATTGATATTTAGAAAATAATCTTCATTTAATTGCGATAATAGTTGTTTAAATTCCATTATTAAATTAAATCATAAAAATTCAATTTATGCAAGTTATATCTTTTCAAGTAAAACACCATTATTATATTTGATTTTTATGTGATCTCCTTTTTGTATATTTGAAGTGATAATCTCATGCGAAAGTTTATTTTCAACAATGCTCTGTATTAATCTATTCACAGGTCTCGCTCCATATTCAATCTGATATCCTGCTGATGCAATATAATCAATAATTGTGTCATCAAATTCAATATCAATACCATATTGCTTGGTTCTGTCTGATAATTTTCGGACTTGCAATTTGACAATATCCCTTAATTCATCATTATTCAGTGTTGTGAATACAACAATTTCATCAATTCTGTTAATAAATTCCGGTTTAAAATGATTTTTAACTGCATTATTTATGTCTGTGCTGATCTGCTCAAAACTGCTGTTGAAATCGGTCTCATATGTACCAATATTTGATGTCATTATAATTATGCAATTCCTGAAATCAACTACATGTCCCTGACTATCCGTCAATCTTCCATCATCCATAACTTGAAGCAGTATATTATATACATCGGGATGCGCTTTTTCAATCTCGTCAAGTAATATAACGGAGAATGGTTTTCTTCTGACTGGTTCGGTTAATTGACCCCCTTCCTCAAATCCCACATATCCCGGAGGCGCTCCAATGAGACGGGATACTGAGAATTTTTCCATATATTCGCTCATATCTATACGGACCATTGCATCTTCACTGTCAAACAAGGTTAATGCCAGGGCCTTTACCAGTTCAGTCTTTCCGACACCTGTAGGTCCTACAAACAGAAAAGAACCTATCGGTCTGTCCGGGTCTGATAACCCTGCCCTTGACCGTCTGATTGCATTGGACACCGAATTAACTGCATTATCCTGCCCAATTACCCTCTGATGAAGGATATTCTCCAATTCCATAAGCTTTTCCGATTCTGTTCGCAGCATTCTGCTGACAGGAATACCTGTCCATTCAGATATGATTTGTGCTACTAATTCTCCATTTACCTCATCTTTTATATCCTGTTCATTTCTCCACTTTTTCTTTGCTTTCACAAGGTCTTCCTGTAATATATCGCTTTCCTTTTTCAATTCAGCAGCCCTTTCATAATCCTTTCTTCTAGCAGCTGCTTCTCCTGCATGTCCAAGATCCTTTAGCTTTCTCTCCATTTCCTTCAATTCATCAGGCATTGAATAGATATTGATCTTCAATCTGGCAGCTGCTTCATCAATTAAATCAACAGCTTTATCGGGCAATTTTCTTTCTGTTAAATAACGCTTTGATAATTTAGCAGCATTTATAATTGCTTCATCAGATATAATAACCTTATGATGTTCTTCATATCGGCTTCTTAATCCTCGTAGTATTTCAATTGTATCATCAACAGAGGGTTCATTAACCATAACTGGCTGAAACCGTCTCTCCAATGCTCCATCCTTTTCAATGTATTTCCTGTATTCATCAAGAGTAGTTGCTCCTATTGTCTGCATCTCACCTCTTGCTAAGGCAGGCTTCAGCATATTTGATGCATCTATGGCACCCTCAGCTTTACCAGCTCCCACAATTGTATGCAATTCATCTATAAATAGAATTATCTTTCCCTGCGAATTCACTATCTCATTTATTATCAATTTTAACCTCTGCTCAAACTCTCCCCTGAATTGAGTGCCTGCAATCAATGCACCAACATCAAGTGATACAATCTTTCTGTTTTTCAGATTTTCAGGTACATCTTGATTAACAATTCTAATTGCTAAGCCCTCTGCAATTGCTGTCTTACCTACACCGGGTTCACCTATTAGTACAGGATTGTTTTTGGTTCTTCTAGACAATATCTGTATAACACGCATTATTTCCTTTTCCCTGCCAATAACGGGATCAAGCTTATTCTTTTCAGCCAATTCAGTGAAGTCCCTAGTGTATTTCTTCAGAATATCATAATTTGATTCAGCATCTTCACCTGTAACACGTTGATTACCACGCAATTCCTGCAAAACTGCATATACCTTTTCTTTTGTCATCCCATAATGTTTAAAGATTGTGTTTATCGGTATATTCCCTATATCAAACATTGCTATAAGCAGATGTTCACTGCCGATATATTCATCTTTCATTCTCACCCGTTCGCTATCAGCATTATTTAGTACCTGTTCAGTATCAAATGTCATATATATCTGATATTGTCCCCCATGCTCAATCATAGGTAATTTGCTTAATTCATTCTCAATATCATGTTCAAACTGAGATATATTAATATCCATTTTGCTGAGTATCATTGCAACTGAGCCATCCTTGTTTTCAGCTAAACCCTTCAGCAAATGTAAAGGTGTCATTTCAGTATGATTTCTTTTCTTTATAGCATCCTGTGCAGCACTAAGTGCATTCCTTGCACCTTGTGTCCATTTTTCATAATTCATTTGATTACTCCTTATTATTGTTAGAAAATATAATTGATACTTAAATATTGTCAAGTTTATCATAATGTTTTTGCTTGACAATAATTACATTTATATATATATTATTTAAATGGGAGATAATTTAAAGATATTGATAACTGATGATCAGGCAGTATTCTCTGATACACTGAAAGAATCCCTTCTTATGCTTGGATATACTGTCTTTCAGGCATTTACAGGAGAAACTGCTATTGATATTATGCATGAACATAAAATAGATGTTATATTCCTTGATGTATTTTTACCGGATGTAAATGGATTTGATTTGATAAAAAAGATTCAGACTGAACGCGAGAAATGTGAAATAATAATTATGACATCATATGCCAAATCGGATTTCATAAAACGCTCATTGAGAAGTGGCTCCTATTTCCTGCCTAAACCATTTAAAATTGAGGATTTAACAAGCATTCTAAAAAAAATAGAAAAACAGATGAAACCAGAAGGCAAAAAAGGAACAGAGAAAGCTTATATTCAAAAAGATGTGTATTTAAGAAGTAAATCATCTATAATAAATAATGCATTAAAGCAGGCAGATAAATATGCACAATCAGACACCACAGTGCTAATATCAGGCGAGAAAGGTACAGGGAGACAGAAACTAGCGCGTTATATTCATTCAAACTCATTGAGGAAGAGAAATAATTTTATTATTTTCAAATGCAATAATTTACCATCCGCACTATTGCAGTTTCACATATTCGGTTATGAGAAAAACGCATTCAAGGGAGCAAATAAAAGAAAATACGGTTTGATAGAAATTGCTGATAATTCAACCTTGTATTTTGAAGATTATAATTTACTGCCTTTAAATGTACAGACAGAAATAATGAATTTTATTGAGAACAAGTCTTTTAGGAGAATCGGCAGTTCAGAACAAATCAGTGCAAATGTGAGGATTATGGCTTCCATTAGAGAGGATGCTGAAAAAGCTCAGCCCGATGATTTACCGGTTTACAAATCTCTCTCTCAGTCAATAATAAATCTTCCGCCTTTAAAGAAACGTATGGAAGACATGGAGATACTTATTGAAGGTATACTTGCAGAATACAATATTTCCTATAAAGATTTCCTCATTGATGCGTCTGTTTTAAATATAATGAAAAAGTACAATTGGCCTGGCAACATTTTCGAGCTTGAGGACATTATCAGTGATTCACTGCATCTTACATCAGGTAAAGGTATGTTTATTGGGAACATCCCTGTTCACATAATAACATTTGAGGGCGGTTCAGTGAAAAAAGATTTTACATTGAATGATATCGAAAAACAGCATATATTAAATATATTAATCAAATCTGAAGGTAATAAAGCAAAGGCTTCACGCCTTTTGGGAATTGACAGAAAAACATTATACAGAAAGATTCAGAAATTCAATTTAGAGGGTTTTAAATGAAACAAAACATAAATATGGCTATTCTTTGTAATGATAATCATATAATAAACAGATTAAAGGATGACTTTAAAACAATTGATGTTTTTGATAATTATATGAAACTTACCATATCATCTCAAATAAAAAAATATGCCCTTATCATATTCGATTCAATGATTATGCCTTTCTTTAATGAGCCGAAATTAATTGGTGCAATCAATCAACAGAATAGAGAAACAAGGATTATTTGCATTTTAAGGGATAGTGACATTGAATTCCTGAGACGCATACATGATTCAAATCATGTATGTTATGTACTTGAATATCCTGTAAATTTTACACATTTGAATGATATAATAAATAACATTCTTGAATCAAGAAATTTATGTATAAAAAAATAATTTTACATTTCATTATCTTATTAACTGCAGTAATTATAAACTCTGCAGACAACTCATCTTGCAGAGATTCAGATTTTATGCAATTGCATATCACCCGCAATGTGCTTGATTTTGGAGAAATTGAACCGGAACATGGAGAATTAATTCAGAATAATGCTGTTACGCTTAAGGTATATTCAGATGTCAATTGGATGCTGATGATATACTCTGATGATGATCTTGTCTCTGACCAAGGAATGATAATACCCTTGAATCAATTAGGTATACGTACATTTAACTCATCATTCCGATATCTTGAAACCGGGCAATCAGTAATCATTGCATCAGGATTACCCACAAGCACTGAAGGAGAAGAAATAATACTTGATTTCAAATTGATTCTCGGACAATATAATACAGCAGGCAGATACAACACACGTCTTTCACTTGAATTAATATCAGCTTTTTAGGAAATTAATATGAAGACAATAATAATAATCAATATATATATTGTTTTGCCAGCTATTGCAATAAATAAAATTGATATAAAAAAAGATCTAATACAGGAGGTATTATGACAAGTAACAAAACTAGGTATGTTTTACTGTCCCTTCTGATCATTGCATTTGCTATTCCGGCATTTGCACTTGGACAGAATGCAGGAAGCAGCCCTATTACAAATGACCTTACAGTAACAGTGAGGATACCTACGCGAGTCGGTATCGATCTGTCTGGCGGAAACATTGTATTTGACCTTGGTGACGCATCAGTAACATATCCGCCAGCCTCATTCCCCGGCTATTACATGCCCACTACACCGGTTGCATCACCAAATGTACCATTATCGGTATTCTGTAATGTAGCTGCCGGCTGGAATCTTACTGTTCAGTCAGATGGTGATTTTGATGCATCATTACCCGTTTCTCAGCTATTCTATGCTGATGCAGGCGAAGCTCAGACAGCTGACGGTTCAGCTGCCCCTGGTGGCAATTGGGTCGCTTTCTCAGCTGCCGCACCGACTGCAGTAGCATCTGATGTGAGTAGAACCACTGGTTGGGATGCTTACAATCAGGATTATGAATTGCAGATTACAGGCAATGAGGCTTCACTTGATCCCGGAGTATTTGTAACAATAACCTATACAATTACTTCGCTTTAATTCATATTGGAGGCGGGATGAAAAGGTACATTACTGCAGCATTAATTATTGTATGCTCTATATTGATTAATGCACAAGCAAAATTTACTGTCTCGCCTCCAAAATATGAAATCAGTATTTATCCTGAAGATGAAAAAACATTTATTATATCAGTTGAGAATATGGGCGATACAACTGTTCACATTAAAACAGTAATCAGTGATTGGGATCTGGATATTGAGGATAGGATTCAATTTTTCCCTCCGCAGACATTTAAGAATTCTTGTTCTTCTTGGTTTTATATAAATCCTCTTGAATTTAATATTGCACCGCATACTATTGAAGATGTCAGAATAACTATGTCAGTACCTCAGAATGTATTTGGTGAATATAAATCAATGATATTTTTTGAATCATCACCATTCTCCCCTGAATATGGATCAATGATAATGTTTAACAGCCGAGTCGGCTGCACAATATATGCAGAAATCATAGGTACTGTATCATATAATGGAGAAATTCTCGAAATGGGTTTTGACAGGGAAAAGGGGGTAAATGTGCTTTTTAGAAATACTGGCAACAAACATGAGCGCATTGAAATTTCACTTCAGATATTCAATGATGAAGGCCATGAGATATACTTATCATCCTTGTCTGATCAACTGGTTTTGCCTGACAGGGAAAGGGAATTCATTTTACCTGTTGAAACGCGCCTTGACAATGGCATTTACAAATTAAAGGTTTTATTGGATTATGGCGGCACTGAACTTCTTGCCGGTGAAAAAACACTTAAAGTCGGTCAATGAAAAAATGGTATGTTCTTTTTCCGATACTTATCATTTTCCTTTCATCAAAATATATCAAACCTGAAGAATTCTATTTTATCAATATCAGACAATCCCTGACAAATTATACAAACACCAGTATCCCCAACATTGATCTTGAATTGAAATCTATACTGGATAAACGTGCATCAGTCACTTTCCGTACATCTCTGCTTGATTTATACCCATCTGAATTCATTCTTTCACTTGACTCTCTCAGAACAGGAGCATTTAAGCATAAACTATTTCTCGGTGATTATTATTACCCTTCTCTGGGGTTTTCAAAGATAAGAGGTCTGGGTTATTCAATGAATTATACAAGATTTTCCTTTGGAATAACCGGAGGTCAAAGTAAGGATCTTTTCTTTTCCCGTTTTCCGACATTTGAACATAATAAATCACAATTATTATTTTTTTCAGGATACTCTTTCAGTATTAATGATACTTCATCAATTTATATAATTTCACGCATTGATGATAATGTATACAATGATTACACAGAAAAGGTTATTTATGGAATAAGACATAAATCTGAGATTTCAAGAGTATTGAGAATCAGTACTGACATAAGGAAATCGGACTATTATGCTGATTTGAATAATTATTCGGTAATTAGCGGTTCATATAACATAAACACCTCTTTAGGTAAATTTGCCTTTAATCTCAGAGGTGAATACATGCCGGTAAATTATATATCCCCTTCCAATATAGTCTATAACAGAGGCCGCTTTGTCAACATGCTTTCAGGCGGTTTGAGAGTAACTGATGAACTTTCTGTGTATGCTAATTATCAGTTACAGCAATTTTATCCTGATAATTCATTGTCTCAGGATAGATATGGTATACGAATTTCTGCAGGTATTCCTTATTTGCCTCATTTAACAGTATCATATGATTATTCACGTTATTTACTATCCAATATAAAAAAGGATATGACATGGAGATTCAATGCATATAGACGGTTTGGACCATTATTCATTGATATCATGTATTCAAATTTTTCAAATGCATCAACAAAGAGACATAATATCAGTACAGCAATGCAATACATTTTTTCTAATGCATCCAGAACGGGAATGACATTCAATTATTCCAATACAAACAGCGTGAGTGATTTCAGATACGCAGCATATATTGCATGGAGTCCTATTGGAATATGGGATATTGAAACAGGTGTTGATTATACCATTGCCAATCAGAATTCTTATCTGACAGAGTATATACAGAATTCAATTATACTCAATAATATGACACTCAGTACACAGATGAATATACGTTTCCAGGAAGAGACATACATACGATTCACAGTAAACCTATCCTTTAGAAATAGATTAACTGATTTTCATATTGCAAGTTTAACAGGCAGAGTATTCTATGATAATAATCAAAATGGCAAATATGATGAAGGGGAAGAAACCGTTCCCGGAATAGGGGTAGAACTTAATGATTCAATTCATTCTATAACAGGGAAAAATGGAATCTATGTTTTCAGATTTATGAAACCTGATATTTACACATTAAGACTTGATAAGGGTAAATTGCCTGCATATCTTGATGTAGAGAATGAAATATCCATAGGTCTGAAGAATCTGCAGACAAAGAGATTTGACATACCCCTTATTAAGATGAGTTCAATCACAGGATTTGTATTTGAGGATGAGAATAAAGACGGAGTCAGACAAATAGATGAAGCCGGACTGAAAGATATCATTGTTAGACTTAAGGATACAGATGTATACACTTACACTGATGCGAATGGCTATTATATTCTCTCCAATCTCCCACAGGGTAATTACATACTTGAGATACCGCGCATGCCTGAAGATTATGATTATTCAATACCAAATCTTATCAATTATATTTCCATTAAATCCGTTAAAGGCGCCTATAATGTTGATTTTGGATTGGTAAAAGAATCAAAACCTGTCAGGACAAAGATCTTTTAAGAATCTTCTCCTTTTTTCAATCAATTCACCCCTTTCAAAGACAGTAACAACACCATCTCTTTTTAATATATTACCATTACCGATAACCCAATCTATATCATTTTTATCAGCAGAGTAAATAACAGTCCCATGCGGATTTATTTCAAATAATGATTGATGGATACCATCTTTTTTGATAAGCAAGAAATCCGCATCTGCATTATTTTCGATTATTCCAGCATTATTGAAACCCATTGCATGAAAACCGTTAACTGTTCCTGCTTTAAAGACAACTGCTGCAGGCATGGTTTCAGACCCGAATTTGACCTTCTGAAGAAGTCCTGCCAGTCTCATTTCCAACATTTGCGAATGATTATTATTGCATGGTGCTCCATCAGTTCCGATACCCACATTAATATTCCTATTTATCATATCATTGATTCCAGCAATTCCCGAGCCTAGTTTCATATTTGCAGAGGGACAGTGAGCTACATTACTACCACTTGTTTTCAACATCTCAGTTTCTGTTTCATTGATATGAATACAATGAGCAATAACAGTCCTCTCTCCAAGCATATTAAATCTATCCATCACCTCAATATTACCTGCATCAAAAAGTTCTTTGGAAAACTCAACTTCTTCTTCCGTTTCCGATGCATGAGTATGAATTATTAAATCATATTTATCTCGCAATGCCATTATAGATTCTATACCTTTTCCTGTTATACCTGGAAGGAATCGAGGATTCAGTGCATAACTCACATTATCAAATGAGTCCGTTTCTCTTATCATCTCCTCTGAGTAGGATATATAGTTTTGCAATTCATTTCTGAATGTGCCGATTTCTCTGTCCATAAGGATATTGCCGCTGAAACCCCTTATATTTGATTCATTCATTGCCTTATATATTGCATGCTGATTATGGAATGTACCCATATCCATTATTGCAGTAGTTCCGGAATCAATCATTTCATATAATGCTAATTTAGCTGACAGATATAAATCCTCACTGCTGAGATTCATCTCATAGGGAAGTATACGTTTCTCCAGCCAATCAAACAATGATAGATCTTCAGCAATACCCTTGTATAGATGCTGGCAAAGATGTACATGCAATTGGGCAAAAGATGGCATCATAATATATGATGATGCATCTACATATTCATCTGCACGGAGCTTTCCAAAAACTATTTTCCCATTACTTACTGTTATATCAACAGGACCCTGTAATGAAGTATGCCTATGGTCAAAATATCTTACATTATTAAAACATACAATTCTATTACTCAATATGATACTCCTTTATCTTATCCAGTAAATTTCTATAACTTATCATTAGTAATTTGGCTGCTTCGGTTTTATTACCGGATGTTCTCTTCAGTGCTGATAATATTTCTTTTTCTTCACTTTCTGCTGTTATTGATTTTATTTTCTCTTTTAATCCCTGTTTTTCACTATTTACAGACAATGTCATCAGATTATTCTTATCATTTTCTACACATATACGCTCAATGACATTTTCCATTTCTCTGATATTGCCAGGCCATTCATAATTAATTAGAATATTATAATCAGATTCATCAAATTCAATATGAGTATCATAAACTCTATTGTTTTTTTCTAATATATAATCAGCAATAGGTTTAATATCATCAACCCTTTTACGTAAAGGAATAATATTAATAGGATATATATTTATCCTGTATAATAAATCTTTTCTGAATAAACCTCTATTAACCATACCTTTCAGATCAATTCTGGATGACGATATTATCCTGGTATCAACTCGTTTTGTCTTTGATGCACCCAATGGATAGAACTCACCTGTTTCCAGAAACCTCAGTAATTTACCCTGCATATGAATATTTAAAGCATCTATTGAATCAAAGTACAAAGTCCCCTTATTCGCAAGGCTCACTTTACCATCCCGATTTCGTGATGCACCTGAATAGGCACCCTTAACACATCCGAACAATTCACTCTCAAATAGATTCTCATCAATCATATTGCAGTCAATAATCATAAAATTATTATCTTTACGCACTGAATACCTATGAATAATATCTGCAATAAGATCTTTTCCTACACCGCTTTCTCCTGTAATTAAAATGCTCACATCTGTAGATGCAATGCGGGATAAATCATTCTTTAAATTATCAGTAAAGGTGGATTCTCCGATAATTTCTTTTTTTAAACTCCCACTGTTTGCTGAACTCATTAAATGTGTTATTCTGTCTACCAGAACATCATAATCAATGGGTTTGGTCCAAAAATCCAAAGCACCCTTTTTAACTGCTTCTATAGCTGTCGGAATATCGCCATATGCTGTAAGCATGATTATTTCAGTCCTATTTGATAATACTTTCAAATGTTCAATCAAATCAATACCCATACCATCAGGCAATCTGTTATCCAGCAGTATAAGAGAGTATTGCTTAATATCCATATTGTTAACTTCATTTATTGATGATGCTTCATCAATAATATAAGTATCCTTCAGCGATTCATTCAAGAACAATCTGAATGATGGATTGTCTTCAATTATCAGTATTTTTTTCATTATTGTTTATATTGATTGTTAATTCCACACCATTTAAATAATTTGCCATCTTCAATTCAGCATCCAGCAAACTCAATAATTTCATAACTGTTGGAATACCTAATCCATATCCCTTGGCACTCTCTGCAAACGGCTTATATGGATTATCAATAATCTCTTGAGGTAATCCAGGGCCAATATCCTTGAATTTAATCATTATATTACCTGGCAACTCCTTAACTTCACAATAAACATCATCATTTTCAGCATAATGGAAGATATTATCAAATATATTGAAGAGTATTTCTTCCCATATCAATAAATCTGAAATAATGTTTAGTTTTGAAGGGCTGTCATACATCTTTAATGTTAATTGGCTCTTCAATGCTTGTTTGTTAATAAGATTGATAATATCAAAACTCTGTTTGTAAATCTCATTTGAATTAGAAAATTTCATAAATTTATCTGTTAACATTATTAATCGGTCAATCTCATTTTCAATAATCGGAATTTTTGTTAAGTCTTTCTTATTTTTAGCTATACCGAGAATACCTTTAATTGATGCCAGATTATTATTTATCTGATGTGCCAATCCGCTGCTCATACTGCTTAGTTGCAATAATCCTTCTTTTCTTACAATACGGCTTTCTTCTCCCCGAAGTCGTTCTTGTATTGTCTGAACCTGATTCTTCTGTTCTTCATTCATTTCAGCTATACCTTCAATACTGTTTTTGAAGATTCTGGTGATTTCTTCAGGATTATCAGAATTGATATCCAGTCCAAGTTTCTTAGCTATATATGATATATTCTTTAAAGGATCTTCTAAGGCACGAACCAATAGAACACCAACTATAATAACACAAATAAAAATAACAATTTTAAAAATAAAATAAAGTCTAAGCTTGTACTGTATAACTGCTAAATCAGTTTTAAACATCATTATAACATAAATATCTTCTTTTTTACTATTTATACCCAAATAGTATGTATCATAATCATTTAAATAATGTCTTGTATCCAGATTCTGTGACTTCACTCTTTTAATTGTCAGATACATTGATTTTGAATATTCAAAATATTCTGATTTCAGCAGTATTTCCAAATCATCATTCATTATACAGAATTCATCAACATTAGATAAATTCAGAAAATCCCGTAATTCATGCTGTTTAATCTTTATCATAATACCGGGGTCTGAATATTCATTGGAATAATTGATAATAATATCCCTAATATTCTTAACAAGCTCATATTTATTGGAATTCATATATTCATTATTAACATACAGAAGACGCGAAAAATAGTGTACAGATATCACATCCATCATTATAAGCACAAGCAGTAATGTATAAAACACATATCGTCGCGACCGCAATGAGTTTGAATTCATATATATATTATATGAAAATATTGAGATTTTACAATAAAGGAGTTATTTAATATTGACAGAACAGATTATTTCAATAGAATATTCCATTATGCCGGAGTGGCGGAATTGGTAGACGCGC
>CAZJAT010000013.1:0-54617 GCA_964544145.1 uncultured Bacteroidales bacterium
TCACCAGAGTTGCCACAAGATAATGAGTGAAACGAGTTATCTTGTACATTCCCGCCGCCTCCACCACGAATGGTAGCTGGAAAATTAGTGGCTAGTGAGCTAGTGGCTTGTGGCTGGTAATAAATAAATAATAAAATCAAATGCTCATGTAATGTGTCCTTCCCGCAGGTTGAAGACATATATCCAGGCATGCCTCAAAGCGTTTAAGCAGTACCATTGATTCGGTATGCTGGATAATGTCGAGACCTGGGGGAAGCTAGTGGCTGGTAGATTGGTGGCTAGTATGCTGGTAAATTAGTAGCTGGTGAGCTGGTGGCTGGTGGCTGGTAATAAAAAAAGAAAGAAAGAAATAAATAATCAAATCAAATTACATGCATGTGTAAAGTGTCACTCACACAGGTTGAAGACATATGCTGGTGAGCTGGTGGGGAGAATTGCGAATTCGGGATGTCATACAGTAGAAGACGGATAAGAAGAGCGGGATATTGATAAATAAACATACTTATTGACATTCATTTACTTAAAATTACAATAATAGTATGTTTCTCTATCTATTAAATAAATACATTAAATCTGATAATTACAGGGATGCGAACACACGGTCATCTGTTGCCAATCTACAGGGAAAAACATCTGTATTCATCAATCTTGTAATCTTTATTATGAAATTCATTACAGGAATCATGATACATTCAATAGCCCTTATTGCTGATGCATTTCACACATTATCGGACATATTATCATCAATAATCATTATGATTGGTTTTAAGTTTGCAAGCAAACCGCCTGACAAGGAACATCCATTCGGACATCAGAGGATAGAATTTATTACAGGCATCATTGTATCGGCATTACTTATTGTAACAGGTATTGAACTCATAAGAGGGTCAATTGACAAGATCCTTCATCCGACAATTAGCAGTGCAGGTTATATATCAATTATCATAGTCAGTATAACAATAATCATGAAGGAATGGCTTGCTCGATTTGCATTGTTTCTCGGAAAACGTATAAACTCATCAGCAATAATTGCAGATTTCTGGCATCACAGGACAGATGCAATATCATCTGTGTTTGTTATTATTGCAATTGTAATGTCAAGATTCAATATACCTGCTTTTGACGGATATATGGGTATTATTGTTTCAATGATGATAATATACAGCGGTATAAAGATATTAACGGAAAACTCAAATGAATTGATAGGCAAACCGCCGGAGCAGGAGATACTTAAACAGATTAATAAGACTGCTATGGAATTTAGAGAGCAGGGATTATTGGGAACACATGATATTATTCTCAATTATTATGGCAATAAAATAGTCGGTTCCGTACACCTGGAGATTGATGAACAGACGGGATTGCTGGATGCACACACTATATCAGAGGCATTTGAAGAGTCCATTGAAAAAGAGGGTATATATCTGACAGCGCATATTGATCCTATAAATACACATAATCCTCTGATTAGGGAAATAACTGATTTAATCAATAATGAGATTGAGATGTTTAAAAACATTGACTCAGCACATGATGTGCGTCTCATAGGCAGTGACAAATGGCTGAATATTGCATTTGATCTTACTGTCAATAAAATCCTCGATGAGTCAGAAAAAACAATTATTTATGAACACATAAAAAAATTATTATGCGATAAATTCAAAGAAGTGCATGATATTGTAATAAAATTTGAACCACTATTTTCATATTGAGGTAAAATGAACAGAGAAACTATTCTGAATAATCTTATCAATATCTCCATACAACTGAGTTCTCAGCAATCCATTGATAAATTACTCAATACAATTGTATTGAAAGCAAGAGAAATAACAAATGCAGAAGCAGGGTCTTTGTACCTGAAAGAGGATGGCAGCCTGAAATTCCTTATTGCACAGAACGATGCAATCAAGGATTCCAACAAGGCATTTAATGTGATTATTCCTGTTGATAAAAAATCCATTGCAGGATATGTGGCATGTACCGGTGATCACTTGAATATTGATGATGCATACAATATTGCAGATGATTATCCTTTTACCTATAACAGTGATTTTGATATTAAAAACGGTTACAGGTGCAGATCAATGCTTGTTGTTCCCATGAAGGACAGTGATAATGAAATTGTGGGTGTTATCCAGCTTATCAATGCGAGAAAAGATAATGATATCACGGAATTTTCAGCTGAGCTTGAACCGATTGTCAGCTCATTTGCATCATTGGCAGCTATGGCCATTAAGAATGTTCAATTAAAGGATTCAATCAAACAGGCATATTTGGACACTATATACAGATTATCTGTTGCTGCAGAGTTCAAAGACACAGACACAGGGCTTCATATCAAACGCATGAGTGTCTATTCTCAAATATTGGCAGAAGAGCTGAATATGAGTGAAAGATTTTGTGAATTAATACTATATGCAAGTCCATTGCATGATGTGGGCAAGATAGGCATACCTGACCGCATATTGCTTAAACCTGCCAAATTGGATGAGGATGAATGGGTGGTAATGAAACAGCATACAATAATGGGACATGAAATTCTTAAAAATAGTGAACATGAATTGATGAATATGGCTGCTTCAGTGGCCTTGAATCATCATGAGAGGATAGATGGAAAGGGATATCCACAGGGAATATCCGGAGAAGAAATACCCATTGAGGGACGTATTGTGGCATTGGCAGATGTGTTTGATGCATTGAGTTCAAAAAGACCCTATAAGGAACCATGGCCTATTGAAAGGATATTGAATGTAATACATGAAGAGAAGAATAAGCAATTTGACACTGCTGTTGTGGATGCTTTTGACAGGGGGATTGAACGTATTCTAAGGATAAGGGATGAATTACAGGATAAATATTCTGAGTAAATAATCACTTGACTAATAATGTTATTTAAATATAATAAACCATTACAAAACGGGCGGATAGTTCAGCTGGTGAGAATGCCTGCTTTACACGCAGGAGGTCGCAGGTTCAAATCCTGCTTCGCCCATATAAAAAAATGAAGAAAATACTGTTAATTATCTTTCTAACCTCATTCTCAATAATATACTCAAATGGAATTATGATTGAATTAGGTTCAGGTATTCCCATTGGAAAATGGGCAGATGAGATCAATAACAGTTCCTCTCTCAATATAAACTATTTCATACAGACAGATAGAATCCGATATTTTACTGGAATCAATATTAAATCATTTGAAACAGATAATATTGAATATTCCGTTGCATTGCTTGCAATACCTGCAGGAATAAGTTATCAGATATTAAAGAGAGATAAATATGATATGGCATTAGGTATTGCTGCAGGGATTTCTTTTTTATCAAGGAGATTGAAGTCGTCAACAGAGAATGGATTCAATGAATTTATAGGTTCATCATTAAACATAACATACCGGGGATTTGAAAGAATTTCGCCGGGAATAATATTAGGATATGAAAGGCAGAAAATATTTGAAGGCTCAAATTACATTTATATTGGTGTCAATATTGACATTGATTATAAGCAACTGTTCCCTGGATTATAATACAATAGACAGAATGGGTGGTGACAGTACAGGTTTCCTTGATGAGTATGGGACAATAAGATTCTATTCCTCAGGGAACAGTACATTTACATTGGAAATATTGGAAGACACAGTGCTCAATCAGTCCAATTATAAAAAGATAGGGTTTGGCTATGATGAGGAGTATTTTCTATATTCACAGGAATATATTTATAAGAGACAGATTTTTGACAATGTTATTATCAATATACCATTTATAAGCAGGATATTGATAGATGGTTCCTTTGTGACAGAGTCTGTAACAACAGACAGGTATTCATATATATTTAATATGAATACTGACTCATTGTTTGCTATTGAATATAATAATATTGAATACAGTGATGTATATGCAATCAGAACAGAAGTGATTATAAATACCACTGACAGAGACACGGTTGTCAGCAGACAGCTGCTTCTGTCAGGTAGAGACGGTATTATCGGTATATATACAGAGGATAAACTCTTCCTGCTGGATTCCATTATACATTGAGGAGAATTGACTGACAATGATTAAGCATATGCCCACTATTGTTCATTTTTCAACCGTTCATAGAGCACTTGATTCAAGGATATTCTATAAAGAATTAATTAGCTTGAACAGTGATTTCAATATCAAACTCATATGTAAATACAATAATGAGATATGTGAAGAGAAGAATATAGAACTAATTCCACTGAAATCATATAATAATAAATTAGCCCGAATGATTTTTTCTCCGCTTTTTGCATTGAAAAGTATTTTAGATGTGAAAGCGGATATATATCATTTTCATGACCCGGAGCTGATGTTTACAGGACTGATTCTTAAATTGATGGGCAAGCATGTTGTTTATGATGTACATGAAAATTACAGGGCAGTTATCAATGCAAGATACTGGATTAGAGGCAAATATCTGCGCAGAATAATTGCAGAATTTGTATGGATGCTGGATAGGATGATAACGGGATTCTATGACGGTATTGTTGTTGCACGGCCGGATCTGATGAAACTATACAAACGGCGCAATATTATACTCTTTAGAAATGTTCCTCATGTAGAGCGTTTCTTGGAATATGTTGATAAATTCTCAGATTCTTCAGTAATAAAGAGACGGGCAAATGAGAAAATAATAATATATACAGGGGGTCTCACATATGTGCGTGGTATCCTGCAGACAGTTGAAGCAATGAAATACCTCAAAGGCAGAGCAAGACTTGTGTTACTGGGGCCATGGTTTGACAGAGGGCTTGAAGCTGAGTGCAGGGCATCTGAGGGATATGAATATGTGGATTATATGGGATATCTTCCCTATGGTGAGCATTACAGATATATTGCAGAAGCGGATATGGGTATATTCCCCATATTACCTGTTGGCAATCATGTCACCAATATACCCAATAAACAATTTGAATATATGATGTTCAAGAAACCGGTTTTATTATCTGATTTTCCGTATTGGAAACATTTATTCAAGGATGATGTGTATTATTTCAATCCTGAAGAGCCCAGAAGCATTGCTAAGGCAATAGAATATGCAATAAATGACAAACACTCATCCTCAAAGGCAGAAAATGCTTATAAAAGACTGTTTACTCATTTCAATATTGAAGAGGATAAAAAACGTTTGATTAAATTTTACAGAGATATTTTGAATATATAATTATAGGGATATGAGTTTTTCTACAGAATCATCATAATTGAAAGAAAGCGCTGTATTGTATGCAGCTTTACCCAGCGTATTTCTCATTTCCCTATCATTACTCAGCTTAAGTAATGATGTCATTAAGCATTCAATATCTTGTTCAGGACACATAATACCATTTTTATTATGTTCAATTATATCAGTTACTCCTCCCACAGGGCTGGCAATAATTGCAAGAGAATGTGCTCCTGCTTCAAGATATACAATGCCAAAACCTTCAATATCATAATTATCGCGATATGTGGGCATAATAAATATATCTGATTTGGTATAATAATTTTCTACCTCATTATCCGATAAACCGGAATAAATATTGACTGAATTTGAAATATTGAGTTTTTCTGCTAATGCAAAAAGAGATTTTTTTTCAGGTCCACTGCCGATGATGTTATATGTAAAATCCAGCTTATCTGCTATTTTGCTCAATGCCATAAGTACAAGATGCTGTCCCTTTCTTTTTGTAAGTGATGCAACTGTTAGAATATTGATATGTTTCTTTGCATGATGTTCCTTGGATTTGAACACACCATTATAACCCGGGTATACAATATAAACCGGCTTGTCAGTAATGTCCCGGATTATGTTCCTTGAATATCGGCTTATAGTGATTATTGTATCTGCCTTTCTCAGTATGCTGTTACGTGTTTTGTAATGTGATATCTTCTCATTCCAGAGCAGCTCTGAACCATATGTGAAAATATAAACATGAATAGATGGTTTAATATATTTAAAAAGCAGGGCCATTATGCCGTATGGCACTGCTGCTCCGGCGTAAATCCGTTTAATGGAATTCCTGTGTTTGAAAAAAAACAATATGCTTAATATATAATGGTGAATTTTATTCAGTATTGGATATGAATTATAAAAACCGGCTCTTTTGACAGAAAATTCTTCAGATTCAGTATGCTGTGTGACTCGTGTTATTACAGCAATATTTCGTTTTTTTGATAATAATCTGCAAATGCCGTATAGATAATGTGAAATTCCTCCTTTATACGGAGGAAAGGAATTGACTATGAACAAATCAGAATAGTGTTTCATGCAATATATATTACCAATAGTATTTATTTAGTCAATCATTTCTTTTCAATAATGGCAAATGTCACACCAGATGGCTCATTGAAGAGGCATATCCTTGTATTTGAATCCACATCAAATGGTTCAATAACAATAAAACCTCCAAATTTTTCAATCATTAAAGCTGTTTTATCAACACTATCAACCTTAATATATAATGTAATAAATGGAAGTTTGGCTTTCTTTAATGTAAATATGCCTCCATATTCCATCCTTGTATTCCCGGCATCTGTTTCATATATATTAAGACTGTCTTTATGAAAATCCCATTCAAAAACATTCTTAAAAAAATCAGCGGATTCTTCTCCATTATGAGAAGCTAATTCCCAGTAAACAATAGGATTCTTCATTATTTCTCTCTTATTGCTCTCTTTATCGAATGATACATAGCATCAATAACAATTAAATATCCGGCGGTTCTTATTGCAATAAGAGGATATTCCAATGATTCGTGCAAACCCATAATTGTCAGTATATGCGCTATGCCGAATAATCCGAAAGCAATAGCAATCATAAGGGGTACAGGATTCCTTTTCTTTGCATTTGCCATTAATCCAAGTATGACTATGGCAGTGCATAAAATGATATTAATAATATTGACTGGGTCACATACAAAATTCATAAAAACCTCCAAATAAAATTATTTATTTAATTATATGCTACTTGAAAAAATATTCAATAATGTCATAATAGTATAAATATTACTATACTATTAAGGTTATGAAATAGGCAATGCCACCCAGACCCAATCTGGGTGGTTTTTTATTGGAGGTATGATAATGAAAGAGCATTATCTGAAGAAAAACAAGTTTCTGTTAGGGGAGAACATTAGAGGGGGAGAAAAACCCTTTCATATACAAAAGGAAGACATGCTTCTTATCTGTGACATGCAGAATTTTTTTACAGACAGCTCAAGTCCTGCTTTTATTCCGGACAGCGGATATATTATTCCTATAATAAACAGTACTGCAGAAAAGATGAAATCAATGAATTGTCCGGTAATACTGACAAAACATTCTAATAATAATGATAATGCAGGTATGATGAAGCATACATACAGATATATGATAGATATAAATAAATCAGAATATGAAATTGACAGACGATTAAATACAAAGGAAAGCATAATAATTGAAAAACATCAATTTGATGCATTCTATGAAACGGCATTAAAAAAACTTATCAGTTCAAATAATACCAAGAGATTAATTCTTATGGGTGTAATGTTAGAAAGATGTGTGGAATCTACAGCAAGGTCTTCATTTGTGCATGGTATTCAGCCTGTCATTATTGCAGATGGAAGTGCAACAAAAAACATGAGCATGCATATGTGCTCAATAAAATCGATGAGCAGTGCGGGCATTAAAATCATAATGAGTGAAAGAGTGGTGATTGATGAGTAATATAATTATTATAGGTGCAGGAATGGCAGGAATTACATGTGCTGTACAATTGAAAATGCTGGGTCTTACATCTATTGTGATTGAGAAAAACAATATTGGGGGACTGATAGGGGATGCCCGGCATATTGAGAATATTCCGTTTTTCGATAAATATGTCAGTGGACAGGATGTTGTAAATATGATGAAAGGGTCTGCAGAAAAACACAAAATCAGAATAATTAAAGACA
This sequence comes from uncultured Bacteroidales bacterium, assembly GCA_964544145.1. GTDB lineage: Bacteria > Hydrothermota > 32-111 > 32-111 > 32-111 > CAZJAT01. The sequence goes on from CAZJAT010000013.1 coordinate 7,937, forward strand.
ATATCAAGAAAATCTACACTAAAGGAAGATCTTATGAACTTATGGGGCTCATTGATATGTACAGATGCAAGTATCTCGTTATTGCAACAGGAACAATTCCCATTCTAAATGAGGGTTATCTGCCTGGCAAGCATATACACTATTCTCCTGTTTTTCAGTTATATGAAAATAAGAATATCTGCATACTGGGCGGGGGGGACATTGCGCTTGATTATGCACTTTCTGTAAATGAAACTGCAGAATCAACTGCTTTAATATGCCGTTCCTATTTGAAAGCCAATGATTCGCTTATTAAGAAAGTGAATAAGAGCAGTATTAATGTTTCCCAATATACCGGCATAATAGATTTTGATGCGGGAAATTCACTATTGCATACAAATAAGAATGTATATTCCTGCAATTATCTGCTTACTGCAATAGGCAGAGAACCCTTTCTGCCGCATATCCCGGATAATATCGATAAAAAAAATATGTATATAATAGGTGATGCAGGGGGGGGGACCAGAATGCTCCTAAATGCCGGTGCTGATGGAATAAACTGTGCACTATCTATTTATGAGAAGGAGAAAAAATGAAAACAAAAATTGTAGGAGAAAATAGTATAGCAAAGGTTTATAAAAGTAAGGGAGAGAGAGGTTATTTTGAATCAGTGATATCAAAACCCAATAAAAAAAAGATTGTATATATTCTATCAACATTATACGGATGTCCTGCAAAATGTGTTTTCTGTGATGCATCATTGGATTATAAGGGTATAATCAGTACAGATGAATTAATTAAGCAACTTGAAATGCTTATTTCAAAAACGGATAAAAGTGATTTAAATAGAAATATTAAAATTCAATTTTCAAGAATGGGGGATCCTGCGTTTAATAGACATGTAATTGATGCAATGGAAAAGATACTCCATAAGTATAGAAATTTGAAACCAGTGCTTTCATTATCCACAATAGGTCCAAGGCATTGTGACAGATTTTTTCTTGAATTGGGGAATTTACTGGATCTGTATGGAAAGAAAAATATATTTCAGATTCAATTCTCTATTCACAGCACAGACCCGGCTGCACGGAAAGAAATAATACCAATTGATACCTTATCCATGGATGACCTTGGTATTATAGGGTCAATATACAGCGAACTCATAGGAAGAAAAATAACATTGAATTTTGCAGTGCACAAAAAAAGTGTCATAGAACCCAAGGGTTTAAGAAAATATTTTAATAGTAAAAATTTTATTATTAAACTCACACCTGTAAACCCTACATATACAGCAAAAAAGCACAGCATTGAAACCTGTAATTCAATAGAGGAATGGAATAAATTACGATTTTTCGCAAAACGTTTCTCAGACGCAGGATATGAAATTATAGAGAGTGTCGGAGATTTTAGGGAAAATATAGTGATGTCAAATTGTGGTCAGTATATCAGAAAACACCATTGAAAAATTGTCTTGTTAAAGCATTCAATTCTATGTATAATCAAATGAAATGATAATGGAGGATCAATGATAGAATGGGATAAATATTGGCAGGATTACAGTATGTCAAAAGCCGAAAAATGGCTTATGCAGAAGCGTCATATTATACTGAACAGATATATCGACTTAGTGGATGTAAGTGAAAAACGTGTCATTGAAATGGGATGCGGGTATGGTTCAAACATACGCTTGTTAAATAGGATGCGTAAAGATATAATACCATATGCAGTTGATTTGAGTCCCGTAGCAATTGAAAAAGTAAAAAAAGAAATCAACAATGCTTATGTGTCAGATGTAATGAAAACGCCCTTTGATGATGATTATTTTGATGTTATATATTCAGCAGGATTGATGGAACATTTCCCTGATGAAGCGCCATTTATAAAGGAAATGAAGAGAATCTTGAAACCGAGCGGCATTATGATAACATTTGTACCGGCAAGATATTCATTATGGCAGGTGTATCAGATGCTTCACTTCGGCAAATGGCAGCATGGCTATGAAAAAGCATATACATATTCTGCATTGAAGAATGTATTGGAAAGAGAGGGATTTGAACATTTATATATTTCAGGTATTGATCCTTTCTCTGTGCCGGGATTTATTATGAAGATATTCAATATATCGTTTGAACCACTAATCGAACATACCCCGGTGCGAAGCGGATACACAGAGATATATACAATAAGCCGAAAAATGACTGCTTAGGGAGATTGTTTAATCTGAAGTTTCACAATCATCATGTTTATGTTTCATGGAATAACGTATTTTCTTTACAATCGGGTAAAATATGAATCCTGACAATATGCCCATAAGAGGTGCAACAACTGCAGACCCGATAAAAATGGGTTTTACATAGAGCAATATCTGTTCAAATTGAGTTATATGTATAAATTCAATGCTGCCTGATATGATAAGTGAACCCACAATATAATCAAGACCAACTGTAAATGGAATAACAGGCGGTATAAAAAGCTGTGATGATAATAATGCCGATATTCTGTTGAATTTGCTTATAAATAGTGTAATAAGCAGTATGGCAATGGTTTGGAATCCATATATGGGGATAAATCCGATAAAAATACCAAATGCTAAGCCAAGCGTTATCTCCATATCTGATGTATGGGACTTTAAAACATCAATAATGCTCTGTTTAAATTTTCTAATCATGTATTCTACATTTTTTCATACGGCAGAAACAGGCGCATATATTCTTCCTGTGCATATCGGTCAGTCATTCCGGCTATATAATCACAAATAACACGTTCTTTGCCTTCTGTGTCAACTTTTTCCAAATAGCTTTTCGGCAATTGTCTTATATCGTTTTTATACACATCAAAGAGTTGAATAATGTAACGCTCTGCTTTATGCTGCATTTTCAGCACTTTAAAGTGTGAATACAGATTATTGAATAGGAATGTTTTCAAAACTGCATTCTTTGCATACATCTCATCTGAATAAGAAACAAGTATTGGAGCATTCCTTACATCATCCAATGTTTTAATTCTATTCTTTTCAATATTATTCAATGCTGAAATAACTGTATCACTGATCTGAGCGCCTATGAGTTCTTTCACAATGGAGTATCGCAGAATCTTATCACTCATTCCCTTTTTATACAGTTTGTCGTGAAATCCCTTAAATAAGGGTACAGTTAATAATTCTTCTATCTTCAATAAACCGGATTCAATCCCATCATCAAGGTCATGACTGTTATATGCGATTTCATCTGCAAGGTTTACGATTTGTGCCTCTATGGAACCATTCTTATCCGGTTCATAGTCCTTCAGCAGTGCATTATCAGGTGAATCATATGCAGTGTGATGCTTAATAATACCTTCCCTCACCTCATATGTGAGATTCAGTCCATTATAATCCTCATACCTATCTTCTAGATATTCTACAATACGAAGGCTCTGTGAATTGTGTTCAAATCCGCCATGATCCTTCATTATACTGTGCAGGGCATGTTCTCCAGCATGACCAAAAGGTGTGTGACCTATATCATGTGCATATGATATTCCTTCAGTGAGGTCCTCATTAACACGAAGCGATTTTGCTATTGATCTGCCTATGGATGCAACCTCTAATGTGTGGGTGAGACGGGTTCTATAATAATCCGCCTCATGATTTACAAAGACCTGTGTTTTATATTCAAGCTTTCTGAATGCCTGTGAGTGCAGCACCCTATCTCTGTCTCTCTGAAAGGCAGTTCTATGTTTGGAATGAGCTATCCTATGTGTTCGCCCTTTTGTATCAGCGGAAAAGCAGGCATATGAGGCTAATCGTTGTTTTTCTTCCTTTTCCCATTGTTCGCCTGTCAGCATATATTCTCCTTATATATTAAAGCGGGAAATATCCCGCTTATTTTAATAAATTCACACTATCCTTTGAACGGAATGCAAGTATAAATTCCTTTGCAGTTTCATATGCTTCATTCATCATCCGATCAGCATATTCTGCCGGGATACTGTCGATTTCCTTTTTGAATACCTTTGTTGCCATTTTCAGATTTTTATTATTTTCCTTTGACCATTTCTTCATCTCATTCATTAAATCCTCGGGTAAATGCTTATGTGCAATATTCTGCCAATGTGTTCCCACATTACCTTTTCTTATGCCATGGTCTGCGAATTGTCCCACCATATTGAGAGGGGTTCCGGTTATTCCATGCTGTGCGACAGCCATATTGAATTTCTTAATTACATCAAATATTTCGCTCGTTCTGTTTAGATCAATGTGTACATCCTCATCAGCACTGTAATTACCATGTTTTGAACCATTATTTATTGCTAAAAGCTGGGGATGGATATTGTTGCTGTTAAGTCCCGTAACATATTCCTCAGCCTCTTCCACCGTGGTTATCTCAGATGTTGTTCCGGCTGATTTAACCTCTCCCACTTCCACCTCAAGTCCGTAATCAGCATCAATAATGGGTTTTGCAAGTTGTGAGGTGATTTTGATATTATCGGGTATATGATTAAATGAAGCATCAATGGCATAGGATGTATATCCTGCTTTGAGTTCAGCATCAATGAGTTTTCTTGCTTCCTCAATGGATTTTTCAGCAGTATCTTTTACAGTTATGTGATCACCGTGAATAAAGAAAGGCATTGTGAATTTGTATTTGTCAGCATAATCAAGAAGCATATCAGCAAAGATCTCAGGTGTCTGACCGGTATATCCGCCATCAATATGACCCTCTGATTTAGCCAATTCAAAACACATAATTGAATTGAGTTCTTCGGCTGCTTTCATAATGCCGGGGACTACATGTTTGATCCTGATATTACATGCCATTATTATAAGCGGTTCATTGTATATTCTTGTGAACACAGGTTTGGAATTAACAAGGCCAATCCCGGATGATCCTATTTTTTTCGCTATCATGTCATTTTGGTATAATTTGAAGTCCATAATAACTCCTTTTTCTTGATTTAATAATTAAATTCATTATAATATTATAAAAATATATAATCATAATGACATAAAGCAAAAAAAATTCAAGAGGAAATAACAAAGGAGTATATATGAAGAGAATAATTATCCCAACAGTTTTATTTATAATGATATTTGCTTCCTGCACAGTGATCACTACAGAATCATACAGGAGTGCAGATACCCTGGGAGGCCCGCTGAGATTCCGTATAGGTCTTGGTGTTCAGGGCGGTCAGGCAATTCCGGCTCAAAATACACCGGATACATTGCACAGCATTTCATATTCAATGCCTGCATTCAAGGGTTTTGTAGGATTGGGGCTGCTGGATAATGTGGATATATATGGTTCAGCCTCAGTAGGATTTCCCCTATCAACAGATTTCGGAGGCGGTCTGAAGATAAAATTCCTGGATAATCTGGGTTTAAAGGGTGCTGTTGTCCCGACTTTCAAATATTCAAATGCAGATGATATTGTCAGTATGGGTGATACTATAAGCTACAGGATAATAGGCGGAGAAATACCACTTGTTTTTACATATTCTATTCTGAATATGGTTCTATTGACAGGCGGAGTTCACGGCGGTTATTACAGGATGTCATATACTGACAATGGGGCGAGTAATAATTATGATTTCTTTACATATGGTGCAGTATTGATGCCTGAGGTGAAGCTGGGCATTATAAGGATATCCCTTGGGGTTGACATTAGATCTCATTACAGCAGCAATACGCCTATTGTATTCACAACTGATACATATTCACCATTGAGACGTAATATTTATCCATTTCTTTCACTGTCACTGCAATTCTGAGATTTATGACAGAAACAGAGTATCTCTTTTATGGGAAAATTGACATTTATAAAGACTGTGGAATTCAATGAATAAACGCTTGCTTCATCTTACAGTTATTATTGCGGTTATTATTGTTTTGGCGGCAATTTCAGGTTTTGCGCAATCATATTTCAGATATGTGAAGCTTACTGATGATATAATGGATAATTACCGCAGCAATGGGCAAAACCTCAGTATGCTTATTGAGAATGCCTTTAACAACAATGTCTCTCTTGTAAATAGTTTTGAATCTTCTCTATATAATGAGATGATAATGGATTTGAATATTGAGTATGGGAATGAACAATTCTCAGATACAGTGTCAGAGGGTTTTTATTTTTCAGATATTTCAAAGGAAGATTCATTTGTTATTATATTGAGAAATAATGATAAACAGGTACGAATTGCAAGAACAAAGGAATGGTTTTCAGAGATAGAGAATATCAGCGGTCCCGGCAAATACATACAGAATATTGGAAAGATAAATGCTATCAAATACATAATTATTCAAGATGATTTAGGTATAATTATTGCTACGGAAAATGTAGATTCCGCGGTGAATATATTTTCAGACAGTAAACTTATGTATGCACTTATTGAGAATGAAGATGTATTCAGAAAGATAGAGTTTGGCAAAGAGATTGTATATGAGTATATTCATCCATTTGTAAATAATAGGATAATGAGGATTGCATTTGACGGCAAACCTGTAAATAATTCCATTATTCAGACAAAGATAATGTTTTTCAGCATTATAGGCACAATTGCTGTTTTTGCCATGCTGCTTGCTATAACGATTTTTCTGTATATAAGAAATACATCAATAATAATGAAGTCAGCAGCCGAGGACAGAAGGAGGTCTCTGTATCTGGACATGCTCAGTGAGGGAATTGTTGTAATATCAGAAGGTAAAATTATTATGATAAACAAGAGTGCATTAGATATTCTTGATGCGGAAAATAAGGATAAAGCAGAATCCGAAATAGTTAAAAATGATATATTCGGATTGAATAATGGCGATACTATCAGTATGGAAAAGAAACAGATAAAATACGGGAAATTGGACATACTCTATTCGGTATCAATGGATATATCACAATTTACTATAATTACATTTACTGATATAACAGAGTACAATATATTAAAGCGTGAGAATGAGATTAAGGAGAAGCAGGCCATGCTGGGAGAATTATCCTTCAGGGTGGCTCATGAACTGAAAAACCCGTTAAATGGAATGTATATAATACTACAGAGAATAATGGAAGAGGCAAATAATGAGAATGAGCAGATGCTGAAAGACGCTATGCAGGAAATAGAAAGAATGAACAGGAGAATTGTTGATTTTACACGTTTTGCCAAACCGAATAATTATGAATTTTCTGAAATGGAGGTCAGCGGCATTATCAATGATGTGTTATCATCATTGTCTGCTCAGATAAGTAATAAAAATATATCTGTTGAAACAGATATGGACTCATGCCTGACAAAGGGGGACCATGAGTACATGTATATTGCATTAAAGAATATTATACTCAATGCAATTGAGGCAGTAAAAGAGAGTGGGCGAATTAGCATAAGGGGTACTTGCGCAGGTGATTATTATATTTATATTAAAGATGACGGTATAGGAATGGACAAACATAATCTTGAAAGGATATTTGAATTGTATTATACGACAAAGGAAACGGGCTCAGGTATAGGCTTGGCAAATGCATACAGAATAATAAAGGATCATGGGGGCAGTATCGGTGTAGAATCAGAAAGAGATAAGGGTACATTGGTGACAATAATACTAAAAAGCGGAGAAACGGGTGGCAAGAATTCTGTTGATTGAGGATGAGGATATTCAGAGAAAAAATCTAAGTGAATTTCTCATTTCCAGGAAATATAAAATGCATACAGCAGGAACATTTGAAGAAGCAATAAATCTTATTGAAAATAATTATTATGATATTATTCTTTCAGATATGAAATTAAAGAACAGAAGAGGGGAAGAGGTGCTTGACCATGTTATAGGCATGCAGTCAGAAACAGTATTTATTTTTATTACAGCATATGCCTCTTTGGAAGAATCTGTGGACATGATAAAAAAGGGTGCATTTGATTATATATCAAAACCGGTTATTCTGTCTGAATTACAGGAAAAAATCAAAAAGGCCTTGCAGTTCAGACAGGTCAAGAATGAAAATATAAGATTAAAAAAGCAGATAGGCGCAGACAGCGGTATTATTTATCAATCAGAGAAAATGAAGAAAATAATTGAAGAGAGTATTAAATATGCGCACACCAATGCCCCTGTATTGCTGTGCGGAGAAAGCGGAACAGGAAAAGAGCTCTTAGCCAGACTTATACATAATAGTTCAGAGAGAAGCGAGCATTCATTTACAGCAGTTAATTGTGGTGCTTTAAATGAAAACTTACTTGAAAGCGAATTATTCGGACACGAGAAGGGTGCCTTCACAGGAGCAGACAGAAAAAAAGCAGGTAGATTTGAGATTGCAGATAGCGGCACAATATTTCTTGATGAAATAGGGGAGATAAGTCAGGCAATGCAGGTGAAACTGCTGAGGGTCATACAGGAGGGTGAATTCGAACGTGTGGGAGGCACAAGGACAATAAAAACGGATGTCAGAATAATTGCCGCAACCAATAGAAATCTAAAGGAAATGATTGGGGAGAAGTTATTCAGGGAAGATCTGTTCTTCAGACTCAATGTGCTTAATGTACATATATCGCCTCTGAGAGAGAGAAAAGAGGATATAAAACTGCTTACAGCGCATTATATTGAGAGATATGCACATGAAAACGGCAAAAAAGTGAACAGAATATCACAGAAAGGTCTTGATAAACTTATGTCATACAGTTTCCCCGGAAATGTAAGAGAATTACAGAATATTATTCAAAGGGCAGTGATACTCAGTTCGGGTTCAGAGCTCAATGATAATGATATAATAATTCACAATATGGAACAAAGCACTAATATTGAATCATCGCTGAACAGTGCAGTTGAAATGTTGGAAAAGAATCTTATTGAAAAGGCATTGAATGCTAATAATTTTTCAATTAAGAAAGCTAGTGAACAATTACAGATAAGTGAAAGACAGATAAGATATAAAATGAAAAAACTGAATATTCTCTGATGGAGGACACATGAGAGCAATTAAGAATGCCAATATAGTCACAATGAATGAAAAAATGGATATTATTGAAAATGGATTTATTGAAATAGATGAATTGGGAAAAATAAGCGCTGTTGGTGATGGTGTTTATGAAGGTGATGCGGAAAGCATTGATGTCAAAGGCGATTTGATTATACCCGGTTTGATAAATGGACACACACACACGGCAATGAGTTTGCTACGCGGATATGCAGATGACCTTCCATTGAAGGATTGGCTTGAACATCATATTTGGCCGAAGGAAAATGAATGGATGAATGAGCATAATGTTGTATTGGGTACTGAACTGGGTATTCTTGAAATGCTTGCATCAGGAACAACAACATTCTGTGATATGTATTTCTTTACTGACTCAACACTCAAATGCGCAGAAAAAGCAGGAATAAGAGGATTGATGGCTGAGGGCATAATTGATTTCCCCACTCCGAATATGAAAAATCCGAACGATATGTTTGATTATGTACAATCAGTTATTGACAGAGCTGATTACAAGATAAGTAAGCCGGTAGTATCTGTTCATGCTCCTTACACTACATCACCTGATATTATTGCACAAGCAGCAGAACTTGCAAAAAGCAGGGATTTGCTTTTTGTAACACATACAGCTGAGACAAGGACTGAAGTGGAAGATATTAAGAAACGATACGGCAAAACCCCCATTGAACATTTTGCATCGCTTATACCCAAAGGAACAAAAACAGCAATGGCGCATATGGTACACCTGAGTGAAAATGATATGAGGATTGCAGTTGAGCATCAATTTAATGCTGTTCACAATGCACAGTCAAATCTCAAGCTGTCATCGGGTATTGCTGAGATAGAAAAAATGAGGAAAGAGGGAATAAAGGTCTCTATAGGAACAGATGGAGCTGCAAGCAATAATAATCTTGATATGATTGAAGAGATGAGAACTGCATCATTGATTGGAAAACTCAGAGACCCTCAGCATGTAAATGCTGTTGATACATTAAAAATGGCAACAATTGAGGGAGCTCAGGTTCTGCATATTGATGATTTCACAGGTTCAATTGAAATGGGAAAGAGTGCTGATCTTGTCAGAATATCAAAAAGGGGAATTGAGGCATATCCTTATTTCAATAATCCTTATTCATTTATTGTTTATTCAATGAACAGCAGAGATGTGATAATGACAATGGTACAGGGTAAAATATTGTATGATGGTAATTCTTATAAGACATTGGATGCGGAAAGTATAAAAAGGGAAGTAAGGAAGATTACGGAAAAGGCATGAAATATAAAATTATTTCGTGGAACATAAATGGAATTAGAGCTATTGAAAAAAAGGGCTTTACTGATTGGATGCTAAACGAAAAACCGGAGATTCTATGTGTTCAGGAAACCAAAGCTCAGGAGAATCAGATCCCTCAATCAATACTTGATAGCCCTTATAAACAGTATTATTCAGCTGCTGAAAAAAAGGGTTACAGCGGGACGGGTATATTGTCTTCTGTTGAACCGCAATCAGTTGAACGGAATTTCCATGAAGAGAGATTTGACAGAGAGGGACGAATCCTGAAAGCTGTATTCAAGGATTTTGTATTATATAATGTGTATTTCCCTAATGGCAAAGCGTCAAATGAACGATTGAATTATAAAATGGATTTTTACGGATTTTTCCTTAAAATGATGAAAAAACATATAAAACGCGGTGATAAAATAATTATATGCGGGGATGTCAATACTGCTCACAGGGAAATTGATTTAGCGAGGCCAAAAGAAAACAGCAGTAGTTCAGGTTTTCTTCCAGAGGAAAGAAAATGGATAGATTTGCTGCTTGAAACGGGTTTTCATGATACATTCAGATTATTCAATACCGATTCAGGACAATATTCATGGTGGGATTATAAAACAAAAGCAAGGGAAAGAAATATAGGATGGCGTATTGACTACTTTTTTGTAAGCAATAATTTGAAGGATAATCTTATTTCTGCAAGTATATTGAATACCATTACAGGGTCTGACCATTGCCCAATATCTATTGAGCTGAATATATGAAATATTTGCATATGTTCCTGATATATATCTTAATATTCTTGAGTGTGACAGCTAATGAATATATTATCAATAATAGTAATAGTGATATTAATATCAGCACAATAGGGAATGATATTTCTATTGATATCAACAAATTCAGAATAGAGTATGAAGATCAGTATTTTAAAATAGATTATGACAACTGTACATATGATATTCAGCCGGGAAATCCGCTTATACCAGTCATTGACATATTTGTTCAGGCAGACAGTAAAGATTATATTTCCATTGAATACGGGAATAAAGGAATTATCGATATCAAAACGGGGAGAATGCAATTTGCATATCAATCTGTATTCAAGACAGAGTCAAATGAAGAACATATAATCAACAGTGATGTATATAATGATAATAAGTTATTTCCAATAAATGATTACAATATAATTGACTGCGGTTATGCTCTTGGGAAGAGACAATTCCTTGTGAAGATATATCCATTCAGATATAATCCTGTATTTAATGAAATTGTTTATTTTTCTCAATGGACTGTTAATGTGCAGGATAATGGTGAAAGTTTGCGAAATATAATGCCTGAAATGTATTTGATTATAATGCCTCAATATTTTGAATCTTCAATGCAGTCATTTATTGAATGGAAAAAGAGGGAAGGATTCATTACGAAAATAATGCTGACAGATACGGCCGGAAATAATAAGGACAGCATCAAAGTCCGGATTCAACACTTATATGACAATAGTCCTTTTGACCTATCATTTGCACTTCTTGTAGGGGATAACAGCATTATTCCTAATTTTACAGGAACTGAACTGCACAATCCTCCCACAGATCTCTACTATTCATTACTGGAAGGCAGTGATTATTTTCCGGACATATATGTGGGCAGATTGTCTGCTGAGGATTCTTTTTCCCTTGATACAATTATAAACAAGATATTGGAATATGAGCAGATGGATTGGTCAGGTGATGATGGTTGGATAAACAGAGCATATCTTATGGCTACAAATGATGCATCTTTTCATCTGTTAGCAGAAGGCACTCAAGATTTTGCAGCAAAAAAACTGCGTACTCTTCCTGTTGTAACAGATTCACTTTACTATTTCTATAATTCAGGCACACCAGTTATTGATGCAGTAAACAATGGTCGCAGTATGCTTTTTTACACAGGGCATGGTACAGAAAATTCCTGGTCAGGACCGTCATTATCTCAGGCCAATGTGAGAAATCTCACAAATTATTCAAACTTACCCGCAGTTATGAGTTTTGCATGTCTTACGGGCAATTTCGCATATTCAAGCGAATGTTTCGGAGAAACGTGGCAGAGAAGTGGGGGCGGCAGTGCAGCATTCATAGGTTCATCAGTGCTTTCTCTCTGGTATGAGGATGATATTATGGAGAGGTCCATGATAAAGGCAATTGCGGATTCAATGTATTATACACTGGGACATCTGCTGGAATTTGCTAAAAGGGGAGTTTATGCCGCATACAGCGGCGGCGGTTACAGCAAGCGTTATTATGAAATGTATAATATACTCGGCGATCCTTCAATGAGACTCAGCTGGAATATATTCGGTGCTTTGAACATTGAAACAGAATCAATTTTATCAGATAATGCAGACTCATTGAGAATATATGTGCATAGCGATTATCTACCAGCTGCAAATGCGGATATATCCATTCTCAAGAATGATTCTCTTTATTTGCATGCAAAAACGGATATCAATGGTTATGTTTCTTTTAATAATATATTTTCTGCATTGGATACACTTATGCTGTTTGCAGTACTTCAAAATTACCGATATGATTCTATGTCAGTTGCAGTTGCAGAGAAAGCAAAAAATATTACTGCAGACATCATCATATCAGATACAATATTCTCGATAAACGGCTCAAATGGGAGATTCTCTGCAGGCGATAACGGCACAATATCTCTATATGCATATAATAATGGGGATGATACACTGTTTAATATTAATGCAATAATATTATTTAAACAGCACAATATTATACAGACAGATACAATGATATTCATAGCAGATACATTATTGCCCGGGGATTCGGTTTACTCATCGGAGAGTGCTGATTTTTCAGTTCCGGACAGCATTCCATATAATAGCACTGAAACTGTTGAAATGAATATTATAGCTGATACATTTTCAGCTCAGCAGATAATCATCAGACCTATAGAGAGTCCATTTATTGAGTATATGGGATTTTCATTTCAGGATGAGCAATCATATGCACAATCAGGAGACAGTGCTGATGTTATTATTTCTTTCAAGAATACAGGCAATATGACTGACAGGGGTATTTATATAGAATTGGTCTCACTTAACCCTGATTTCATTATTGAACCCGATTCCATATATTGCAGCATTATTCTCAATGACAGCACAATAAGTGATTCATTTGTTTTCATTATATCCGACTCAATAGACAGTTTTTCAGTAATGCGCTTTAATGTAAATATTATGGACACACTTAATGTAATATATTCATATAGTGATTCTTTATTCATCAATATGATGGATTATCTGGTTATAGATTATGATAATAATCATAATTCAGGGCCATTTATAGATTCTGTGCTTACATCACTGGGTTATGATGGAAATTACAAACAGACAGTAAAGAGGAATGAACTTTATAATTATAGAAATATATTTATGTGCAGGGGTGTTTATCCCAATGCAGTATTTTTATCTGCTGCAGACTCCATTGCAAATCTGCTGGACACATTACTTTGTGACGGAAAGATAAATATGTATATGGAAGGAGGTGAATGCTGGTTCTATGATGTGAGCATGTCGGGTTTCAATTTTAATGGTCTATTTGGTCTTAACGGGATAAGCGATGGTTTATCATTGACCGGGAATATATCAGGATTGGATAATGTCATTGCAAACAGTATGAATTTTACCTATATTGGTGATAACAGTTATCTTGATTTTATGGAGGAAAATGGAGGAATATCCGTATTTTCCAATAATGGCAATATCATAGGCATGTATAATAGAGGATCTCAATACAGAACAGTGGGACTGTCATTTGAATTAAGCGGACTGAATGATTCATCAGCTCCTTCAACACGCAGGCAGCTGCTCAGCAATATCATGGATTTCTTCAATGGCATTACAGGTGTGATTGACCTTGAAAAAGAAAATGTACCATTGAAATTTCAGATAAGAAATATGTTTGAACACATGAAGACATTTGAACTGTCAGGGAATGAGGGGGATATTGTATATATTGATATATATGACATCACAGGAAGAAAGGTGTTCGGCAGCAACCATATAATGATAAAAAATAATATAACAGTGCAATATGGAGGATGTGATAATTCAGGCAATTTGCTGTCAAGCGGTGTATATTTTATCAGAGCATATAACAGTAAAGAGATGTTAAACAGTAAAATGACAATAATTCACTGAGATTTCAATGTCTTCAAATATGCCAGTATCTTGGCCTTGTCACTTATATTGTGTGAAATAGCATAATCATTACCTTCCTCAATAAGTTTGCCTATCAGTGGAGAAGGTTTTAGACCCAATGTCTTCATTATATCATTACCATTGACGAAATTGATTCTTTTTACTTTTATTGCTTTTTTTATGTTCACTACTTTTCTATACAGCTGAATATACCGTTTATCCCAAATCCCGTCAGAAGCGATTTTATCAGCAATACAGAGTATAAATAATCCCTCTATATCATCTCCTGCATCACGCATTAATCTGTAAAAGCCCCTTCTTTTTACACTGCTTGCCTCCACAAGTAAATGAGGGCGCATATGCATGCGAATGAGTTTTTCCACCCTCTGAACAGAATCATTGGATAGTTTAAGTTGATTCCTCAAAATGAAAGACGCTGTTTTGGCACTCTCTATGTCATGCCTTGCAAATGAGAGCTTGCCTTTTCGCATATGTTCCATAGAGGGTTTTTCAATATCATGAAACAGTGCAGCCATATACAATTCAAATATATACTTTTTCCCATATATCTTCATATTTCTAATTGTTACCGTATTTAACACTGAATCAATATTAGTGCACACGCTGAACAGATGATTTATCAATTTCCGTGTTCCGAATTTTCTATGCCAATAATGTTCTGTTTTTTTCAGTGCAGGAAATAATGCTATTAATAAACCATTTTTATACATTTTTTGCAGCAGTATAGCCGTATCCTTATGATTGAATATTAGATTCATCTCTGCACCTACTCTCTCATTTGCCACGCTGTTTATTTTGTCTGCATTCTTCCTTACCATTGAATTGAGACCCCTGGAAAAACGCATGTTTAATTTTTCTGAAAAACGATATGCACGAAGCATTCTGACAGGGTCATCCCTGAATGTAATATCTGATAATGGTCTTATAATACCCTTTTCTATATCCCTAATGCCATTGACAAAATCAATGATTTTTCCATTCTTATCCGCTGCAATTGCATTTACCGTGAAATCACGTCTCATAATATCTTTCTTCAGATTATATTCTGCTGTATTGAAATCAAAATTCATTCCTCCAATGATGAACCGGGCAGTGTTGAAACGCTCATTGATTATAAATGCCTTTGTTTTAAAACGCTTTTCTATTTCCTTTAATGGAACAAATACAATTATATCAATATCCTTTGCTTTCAAATGCATTATGCTGTCACGCACAAAGCCCCCTACAAAATAATATTCAATGTCAGCTATAGGGGATAAAATGGTCTTGTATTTAGAGGGAATAGGAATATGCATATCAGTAAATATCATTATATTTTTTTTCAATAATCCCGATAATATCATTTTTTGAATAACCGTATTCCTTACTCCTGAGAAGAAACTCTTCTGCCAATTCATTCAGAAAAACCAATTTACGGTCTTTTTTCATATCAGGGTCAATGTCTTCAACTATACTGCCTCTTCTGCCGTCCAGGCGGATGATGCCTTCTTTCTCAAGTTCATAGTATGCACGTGCCACAGTATTGTTTGCAACCTCAAGGAATGATGCAAGTGTTCTTATGCTGGGCAGAACAGATCCCGGTTTAATATTGCCGCCAAGCACCAGTCCTTTCATCTGATTCTTTATTTGTTTATAAACTGAAATTGGCGACCCGGAATCTATAAAAATATTCATCAATTCTCCTTTTTAATTAATGTATTTAATCAATGATACAAAATTACATTGCAATGTCAAGACAGTAATAAGATTGATTTCAAGAAGATTCCCAAAGATTAATTCACATAATTAAAATTTTATGCTATAATATAGAAAAGGAGAAAAAATAAGCATTAATAAATTTCAGAATATATTTATGCCTCTTGCGACCGGTCTTGCAGTATTGATGCTGTTTATGGAATTTGGTCTGGCTCATACATTTATTGTAAAGGTTATTATAAATATAATTGATTTCTCACTGCTCTTTCTTTTCGCATTTGAGATTGTATTGAAATTCATTGGCCAAAGGAATGTGCTCGTATTTGTCAGACAGTACTGGTTTGACATTCTGTTTTTTATAGTGTTCACCATTCTATTTATTATGAGCAAATATACTATTTTCCAAATTGAAAAGGGAGGAGTGAGCATATCGGGAAAGCTTATTCTTGCTAGGAATATATTTGTAATACTGAAGATTATCACAAGAATAAATAAACTCAATTATCTGATAAATAAATTTACTAAAAATCCTGCACAGACAATGATATTGAGTTTCTTTTTCCTTATTGTTGCTGGAGCCCTGCTCCTCATATTACCCTATTCGGTAAATCCTGATATGAAGATAAACATAATGGATTCGTTCTTTACATCTGTTTCTGCAGTATGCGTTACAGGCCTTATAACAGTTGATACGCAGACAGTTTTTTCAATATTCGGAAAAACAGTAATAATGATTCTGATACAGGCAGGGGGCCTCGGCATTCTGCTTTTCGGATATCTCACTGCATTTATCATGAAAAAGAAAGTCAGTCTTGAGGATAAAATGGCAGTTAAATATGTTGTTAATGCTGAAAATATGCAGACAATAGAAAAAACTGTAATTAAAATACTGACATTTACCTTTGCAATTGAGTTTATTGGAATGCTAATGCTGCTGCCGGTATTCAGGCAGGCGCAGAATAATGTGCCATTTATTTTTAATGCTCTATTTCATTCTGTTTCTGCATTCTGCAATGCTGGGTTTGCATTGTTCTCCAATAGTTTTGAGTCCTTCAAATCAGTGCTGCTGCTTAATATTACAATTATCATGCTGATTGTACTGGGGGGGCTCGGATTTTCTGTCATGGATAATCTCTTTTCTGTTCTAAGGGACAGGATATTAAGAAGATTTAAAAAATCTAGTATTATTGCGGAAAAGCTGACACTTAATTCAAAGATTGTGCTTATAATGACCTTTTCACTGATAATAATAGGCACATTTCTGATATATGGTTTTGAACATGGGAGGTCACTTGCCGGGCTGCATATTGAAACATCTTATATAACAGCATTTTTCCAATCAGTTACCCTGAGAACAGCAGGATTCAATTCTACAGGTATTGGTGTTATGTCCACGCCTGTTCTTATTATAATGATGGTATTTATGTTTATCGGGGGTGGTTCCGGTTCAACAGCAGGAGGAGTTAAGGTTAATACAGTAGCAGTGATAATCGGTTATATTAAATCACTATTGAACAGTTCTGATGATACTGTAATGTTCAAGGAATTTATAAATCGTTCCATTGTTCTCCGCGCATTTACAATCGTTATAATAGGTATCATTATCATAATTGCTGCATTTTTTTCACTCAGTATTACGGAATCCTTTTCATCAAGGGATATAATATTTGAGGTTATCTCAGCATTTGGTACAGTCGGTCTGACCACAGGGATAACGGGGCAATTATCACCCGCAGGTAAATTTATTATTATGCTTACAATGTTTGCAGGCCGTCTGGGTTTTCTAACAATAATAGCAGCCCTGACAAAAGCATCGCCTGTAAAAGTGAAATATCCATCAGGATATATTAATATAGGATAAAACGGAGGAAATTATGGCAGAAGAAAAATTATTTGCAGTATTTGGTCTGGGTACATTTGGATATGAGGTTTGCAGGGTTTTATCCGCAAAGGGTGCGAAGGTGCTGGGAATAGATTCCAGTATTAAGATAATTGAAAAGATTAAAGATGAAATAACACAGGCAGTGAAAATAGATGCTACAAATGAGGGAGAGCTCAATACCCTTCCTCTTAATGATATTGATATTGCAGTTGTTGCCATTGGAGAATCAATAGAATCCTCCATTATAACAACTGCATTATTAAGAAAGCTCAAAATACCATATATTGTGTCCAGGGCTGTTACTGATATTCATGCAGCAATACTGACAAGCATTGGGGCTGACAGGGTCATTAATGTAGAGATTGAACAGGGAAAGCGTGTTGCCGACTTACTCTATAATCCGGATATACTGCAGAAAATTGATGTAAGCGGAGAAATTATTCTGGCAGACATAATCAGCTCAAAGAGTATCACGGGGCATAGGATCTCAGAGCTGGATATGAGAAACAAATTCAATGTCAATATTGTGGCAATAAAGAGAAAAAATACAGATATAGATGAATTAGGCAATCCCATACAATCGGAATTTGTTGTTGTGCCAAAGGGAAATGATATAATATTGGAAAATGATATACTAACAGTAATAGGAAGAGAAAATGATATAGATAAATTCAAGGAGTGGAAATGATAAATATCAAAAAGGGTTTATTTGCTTGGATATTTGCTATCATACTGCTTCTGATAATCATAGTTAGTGCAAGCGGTTATTTTATAACTATAAATAGTGCTGATACTGTAAGTATGAAATATATTGCAGAGAAATTTTTATTCTTCGGTCTTATCCTTCTCACAGCTTTTATAGCTGCTTATATTATAATTATTAATTCATCAAGGAATATAATCAGGGATTTAAATAAATTGATAGACATTTTAAAAATGGGTCAATATGATATTGATGTGCAATTGAAAAAGAGAGGAGAAATTGGAGAAAAGATAAGCATTATATTAAGATATATTCTGGAATTAAATAATAAGAAAACCCTCCGAATAAGTACCCTGCATAATATTATTGAATTTATGATGACAAACTCTAATCAGATGATATTTATTACAGATATCAATGGGAAAATTATATATACAAGCAAATCTGTAAGTGAATCAATGAAAGAAACAGAACGTGAAATAACATCAATCAGGGATATCTATAAGGATATTAATCTGGGTAATATTATTTCAGAAATATCAGCTAGCGGACAATCAGTGATTGTGGAAACAGGGACAGAAAAAATGAAGAATAATACAATGAGGGTTTTCCCTGTCTATAATGCAAAGAGAACTCTGTCAATGCTTATTATAACATCTGCCCCATTCACAATAGAGCGTATAATGAAACAGAGCTCATGGAAGAATATATTTAAGAATCCCAGAGGGCAGAGATCCAGTAAAAATTGAATATATGTAAATCCAACATATTACCTGTTTTCATATAGTTATTATAATTGGAATAGTGAGGGGACAGTATCCTGTCCCCTATCAGAATATTTTATCGCCTTTTGCTATAATCTTATTCAGCGCTTCATTGAAATAATTTGAATTATCAAGTATTTCCGGTTGTACCCTCTGTGAATAAAATTTATATGATTTTTCTATTTCATCCTTTAGTACATCCTTGATATTTGCATTGGCAAGCCCTCTTTCAACCTCT
Organism: uncultured Bacteroidales bacterium; assembly: GCA_964544145.1. Classification (GTDB taxonomy): domain Bacteria; phylum Hydrothermota; class 32-111; order 32-111; family 32-111; genus CAZJAT01. The sequence continues at coordinate 27,614 of CAZJAT010000013.1, forward strand.
TCTTTATGATAGAGGAGAATATCCTTTGCCAGCTGTCTTGCTAGTTTGATGGAATTCTTATGATTCTTCTGAATATTATCCGGCATATTCTTAAAATTGTCCGGTAATGTAAATCCTGCAAGTAAACTCTCAAATAAAGCGCCGCCTAATTTTTTCTTTGCATCTGCAGGTGCGGGTTTTTCCTCTGCAATGGGTTCAGACTGCGGCTCCGGTGCCTGAAATGTTTCAATCGGTGATTGAACAGGCTCAGGTTCAGCCTGCTGAGGTATGTCAAATGGTGATGGTTCCGGCTGAGATGGTGTTTCCTGTGCCGGTGCACCGAATGCGCCAAGGTCAGGTGCTTCACTGGGTGCCTGCTGAGGTATGTCAAATGGTGATGGTTCCGGCTGAGATGGTGTTTCCTGTGCCGGTGCACCGAATGCGCCAAGGTCAGGTGCTTCACTGGGTGCCTGCTGAGGTATGTCAAATGGTGATGGTTCCGGCTGAGATGGTGTTTCCTGTGCCGGTGCACCGAATGCGCCAAGGTCAGGTGCTTCGCTGGGTGCCTGCTGAGGTGTGTCGAATGCATTGGTTTCCCCTGAAGCATTATTCATCATAGAACTCAATTCATCAGCAGTATCATTATTATTTACAGTTTGACCCAGATTGCCCAAGGCTCCCAATTCAGCATTCGGCTGTGTTTCATCTGCAGGCATATCAAATGAATGATCAATAACAGGTGCAGCTTGAGGAGCCGGCTCTGGTGCAGGCTGATATGTTTCACTGACTGGCGGAGGTGTCTGCATCTGTGGTTCCGGTTCCTGTACAGGTGCAGAGACCTGTTGTGGTATATCCTCTTCAATAGGGGACATCGGTATCTCTATAGGCTCAACATATATACCAAATATATTACTGCAATTGGGACAACGGATAGGAGCTCCTCCAATAGGAATATATGCATCTTCAACCTGATATTTTCTGTGACACTTTGGACATTCGACCTTCATCCAATCTCCTTGTTTATATTTAAAGTATTATTATAATAAAAATAAATATAATTTCAAGTAAGAAATGAAAAAACTTCATGTTGGCACTTGACTGACCAGTCAGTTTTGACTATATTAAAGACATCAAGGAGAATTAATGACAAAAAAAACCAAGATCATTCATTCAACATTAAAGATAATAGCAGAAAAGGGGTTTGAAAACAGCACATTGGAAGAGATATCCAGGGATGCCGGTGTGGGCAAGGGAACCCTGTATCTGTATTTCAGGGATAAGGATGATTTGTATTTATCCAGTATTAATTATCTGATGAATCAATGGGGTGAAGAAGCAGGCAATATAGTGAAAATGAATACAGATCCTGTCAGCAAGATTGAAGAATATCTTAATAGAACTGTTAATGTGATACTTAATAATAAAACCTTTGCCAAGATAGCATTCAGGGAAATACCGAATTATATGTTAAAGGCAAAACAGTGTAATATTGAAATGCCCATAAAGATGTATTCCATGAGAAGTTCGCATTTAGTTGAGATTATTGAACAGGGCAAGAAGGAGAATTATTTCAAGAATGTGGATTCAGAGATAGCTGCAAGTATCATTATCGGTGCAATGAATACATTTATTATGAGATATGTTATATTTTCTGAAGAATATAATATTGAAAAATATAAGACATTCAAATGTTTTATTATTGATATGTTAAAAAAGGAGGTACAGTGAAAATAAGGATCATTATTGCATTACTGATTTTACTTACAATGAATGTATATGCAATTAACATTAATGAGGCAATTAATTATGCAGAGGAAAATTCTGCAATGATAAAGATTGCATATGAAAATGTGAAGATTGCCGGTATTGAGAAAAAACAGGCAATTTCAAATTTTCTTCCTACAGCCTCATTTTCAGCTTCATATACAAAACTTGACTCTGTTCCATCCATGCAGTTCCCCAGCCCTTTGGGAGGGGTCATGACAGTAGATCTTGCAGTAGCTGACAATTACTCTGCAGGCATCAATATGGGACAGCCCATTTTTATGGGAGGTAAACTTATTACTGCTTATCAGATTTCATCCATTCAGGAAGTCAATGCAAGAATTGAGTATGAAAAGAGTGTTGCAGATATCAAAATGGCAGTCATTCAGATGTATCTGACAGGATTGTTGATGGATGAATTGTATGATATGAATATTGTTCTGCTTAATGCAGGCAGGGAACATTTTGAAAATACTCAGTCAAGATACTCATTAGGCAGTGCAAGTAAATTGGAATTACTTTCTGCAGAAATGTCATATAAACAGCTTGAGCCCAAAATCAAGGAATTAATAAATCAAAAACAGAATATTATTTCTTCTCTGAAACTTATTATGGGAATGAAGAGTGATGAGGAGATTGATCTTGAAGGGGATATAAAATCCATACTGGACTCACTGATGGTGCAGAATAATCTGGATTTACAGAAAAAAGGTGAATTAACGGATAGAAGCATTGATGAAAATAAGGATTTGAAAATGGCAAGAAATGCTGTAAGTATTGTTTCAAAGGCCTATTCAATAGCCAAATATAATTTTCTGCCTAATATAGTACTATTCGGCAATTATCAATATGCAAATAAGGTGAACCAGACAAATGATTCGCTGGTTATGTTTAATGACACATTTTATTTTTATGATTCATTCACCTGGGGTTTGTCTGTTTCCTTTGATATATTCAATGGAGGCAAACGAGTGCTGGATGTTATCAAGGCAGGTCATCAGTACAAGCAGATGAATATGCTCTATGCCAATCAGATTAAGCAGACAAAGATTGATATTGAGAAAATAATCAATAATTATGAGATAGCAGCATTGAATGCAGAAACATTTACATATACATTAACTTTGGCTGAAGAGGCATATAATATGGCTCAAACGCAATATTCACAGGGTATTATAAGCAATAGTGATTATACAGATGCAGAGAGCAATTTTGTTTCTGCTCATCTTGGCTATTCGCAGAATCTGTATAATCAGCTGATTAATTATTATTCATTATTGAATGCATTGGGCATTCTCTAAGGAGGCATTATGAAAAAATATATTATACTCATTCTTATAATTGTTATTATAGGTGCAGCAATACTGGTGAGTAGAGGACGAACAGAAAAGGTGGAGAGAAAAGAATATGTCCGTCTCGTTGGTTTTGAATGTATTGAAAAGGGTGATGTAATTCTGAAAAAGCAGTTCTTCGGAATTGTAAAAGGACAAAAACAAACAGAAATATATCCTGATGTTCCCGGAAAATTTATCAAATATAATGTTAATGAGGGGGATTATGTAAAAAAGGATCAGATTATTGCTGAGGTTGACAGATCTATTCCGGGTATGACATATGAAACCTCAAAGATAAAAGCACCTATTGATGGTGTTATTTATGATCTGATATTTGTCAAAGGACAGCCTGTTTTACCGCAAATGCCTGTTGCAAATATCTCAGATCCATCAGTGCTGACTGCAAGGGTCAATGTATCAAAGGATATTCTGGATGATTTAGAGAATTGTATAGGCGCAGAGGTTTTTATTAATAATAAAAAGTACAATGCAAAAGTCATAAGACGTTCATATCTCCCCAATAATATGACAGGGCTTGGTACAGTTGATGTTAAAATTGAAAATGGAAGCAAGATACTCATTAACAGTGCAGCAAAGGTTAATCTCTTTGTAGGTCTTTCAAAGGATGTTTTTCGCGTTCCGTTTGAGGCCTATCATACATCAGATAATGAGGCATATATCTATTTGATGAACAATGGTATTGTTAAAAAGATGGTTATTGAAACAGGTCTTATAGGCAATGAATTTGTTGAGATAATCAATTCAGTGGAAGAGGGTGACAGTGTTATCACCATTGGTTCATCATTTGTCCGTGATGGGCAGAAAGTCAGGATAAAGTGAGGCATATATGATTAAAACAGCCATAAAAAGGCCAATACTTATAATTGTAGTGTTTCTTATAATATTGATATTAGGATTTATATCATTGAGCAATTTACCTATTGAGCTGTATCCGGAGATTGAATTGCCCACTGTTTCTATTATCACTTATTATTATGGAGCATCAAGTTCTGATATTGAGGAACAGATAACAAAACCCATTGAATCAACAGTCTCTATGGTTCCGGATGTGACGGAAATCAGTTCTGAATCAAGAGAATCTGTTTCTGTAGTCAGTGTTACTTTTGATTATGGAAAGGATTTGGATGCCGCTCTCAATGATATAAGATCGCAGCTGGATTTCACAAAGGCATCATTGCCCGATGGTGCAATGGATCCATTTGTATTTAAATTCTCAAGTTCAATGGCTCCAGCTGTAGTGATGGGTGTATCATCACCCGATATGTCAGTTTATGATTTATCAGCATTTACGGAACAGAAAATACTGGATAGATTCAGGCAGGTGCCTGGAGTTGGTTCTGTATTTGCCTCTGGAAAGGAAAAGAAGGTCAATATTGATATTGATATAGCTAAAATGATGAAATTCGGCATTCCTCTTTCGCAGATAAAAGCTTCTATACAGGCACGGAATATCAATGTACCGCTTGGCGAGATTAAAGAGGGTATGATGTCATATTCTGCAAGAATACCGGGTGAATATGAATCAATTGAAGATATCAAGAAGACAGTGATAGGTGTTACAAGCAATTATGCCCCATTATATCTTGAGGATGTCGCAGCAGTCACCTTTGGTGCAGGACCTGTTGAGGAAATCAGTAAGATTCTCGGTAATGAAGGTATTGTCATTGTAGTGCAGAAACAATCAGGAACAAATACAATTGATGTGGTTAATGGGATAAAAGAGAAGGTTGCAGAAGCATCGGAAATCTACCCCAAGGGTACAAGAATTGATATGCTCTATGATACATCAGAGGATATTAAAGCATCAATAAATAATCTACTTTCAACAGTTTTATATGCATTCGGTTTTGTGGTTCTTATTGTGCTGCTTTTCCTCAGAAATTTCAGGGGCTCAATGATTATTGCAATAGCCATTCCATTTTCGCTGATTCTTGCATTTGTTTATCTGTATTTTTCAGATAGTTCAATCAATATAATTTCCCTTGCTTCCCTATCCATTGCCATAGGAATGGTGGTGGATAATTCAATTGTTGTGCTTGAGAATATATTCAGGCATAGGGATCAGGAGGGGGAAACACTTAAGGTTGCTTCAGAAAGAGGAACAAGTGAAGTTGTTACTGCCATTATGGCATCAACATTCACAACAATTGCAATCTTTATTCCATTGCTTTTTGTTGAGGGATTTACAGCAGTGCTATTTGAACAGCTGGCATTTACAGTGTCAATTGTTCTTTTGGGTTCACTATTTACCAGCACAACACTGACGCCTATGCTCTCGTCAAGGATTTTAAGAAAATTGGGTCACAAAAAATCGGGATTTGAAACATCAACGGAAAAGATATTTGAAAATATAGAATCCGGATATTCCCGTTTTTTATCATTTGCATTGAAGCATAAGGCATTCTTTATTGTGTCAATGATTATTATTTTCATTATGTCATTAATGCTGCTGCCTTCAATTAAAACAGAATTCATGTCAATGTCTGACGGGACTATTGTGTTCGGAACCATTAATCTTGTTCCGGGTATGCACATAGATGAAACATCAAAGATTATAGATGAATTGAATAGGCGGATTCCTGAAGAAATACCGGAATTTAATATATGGTCAACTCAGACAGGTATGGGTTCCGGAAATGCAGCCATGTCATCTGACAGAAATTCTTATTCTATAACGCTTATAGGAACACTTAAGAAAGATGATAAAAACAGCAGGGATTACAAAGGCGTAATCAATGCTTTCAGGAATATTCTCAATGATTATCCTCAGGTGAAATCCTCTGATTTTTCAGGAGGGGGACCCGGTTCACGGCTAATGGGCGGAGGAAAACAAATATCAATGGAGATATTCGGCAATAATGTTGACGAGATATATAACATTGCATCTGAAATTAGTGCAGGAATGCAGGATTTCCCGGGTTTTGTAGATATCAGTGTTTCACGTGAAAAATCATTTGATAATATATCTATTGTTCCCAGAAAAGAAAATATGGGACAGACCGGTATGAATCCGTATTTCCTTATGCAGTCATTATACACAGGAATAACAGGTGAAGCTGTTTCTGTATTCAGAAGCGAAGGATATGAATATGACATTGATATGAGATTCAACAAGGATTATCTCCAATCAATGAATGATCTGTATGGTTTGCCTGTCAGCAATGCAGCAGGAATGATAATGCCTCTTTCCAATGTAGCAACAATAGAAATGACAAAGGAACCGCCGCTTATTGAACGAAAGAATTCAGAACGTTTTGTCACAGTAGAAGCCAATGTGAATGGCATTGCAATGTCTGACGGCATGATTGCTGTTAATGATATTATTGACAATATAACCATTCCTGATGGTGTGCGTATTGTGAAAGGCGGAGATATTGAGAACCAGAAGGAATCATTCCAGGATCTTGCAACTGCAATATTGCTTGGTATTATTCTGGTTTTTCTTGTAATGGCAGGGCAATTTGAATCATTCATTGATCCATTTATCATTATTTTCTCTCTTCCATTTGCATTTGTCGGTGTGATATGGGCATTATTCATTACAGGAACAACACTGTCAATAATGGGCTTTATCGGGATGCTTATGCTTGTCGGAATTGTGGTTAATAATGCAATTGTACTTGTTGATTATACAAATAAACTTAGAAAGCGCGGTATGGCCATTGCAGAAGCTGTTCCTCTTGCAGGTAAAACACGTTTGAGGCCCGTTATGATGACAGCACTAACAACGATAGGCGGTTTACTGCCATTGGCAATATCAACAGGTGAAGGTTCATCAATGTGGAGGCCTTTGGGTGTGACAGTGGTAGGCGGTCTGATAGTTTCATCAATTGTAACACTTGTGCTGATTCCTGTCATTTACTCATTGATGGAAAGAAAAGTAAAGCGCACAGTAGAAGAATAAATATCATCAAGGGTCTGCGGTAATGCAGGCCCTTGATTCATTCCAAATGGACTTTTTTCCCTGATTTTGAAAAATATACACCCTTTGAATATTCATTGTCAATCTTCTGGCCCAATATATTATACAAACACAGCTTTGATGCAGGTATATATATATTAATCCTCTCTACTATGTTACCTGAAGGGTCTGATATGAGTAGTGATGTATATATATCGCTTTCTGATGTATTAATAAGCTCAATGGAATTATTTTTTTTGATTTTCTTAATGCATGAGAGGTGTGCCGGAATGATCACATCAATATCTTCCTCAGATGATATTGAAATGCAATTTTCGTTTTTAATTGTAAATATCCTTGAATGACCTGCTATGTGATATGTTATAATAGAAGAAAACTTTTCACCATAAACAGAACTGAGTATAAGTGAATCTCTTGCATTGTGCGTGCCGCATCTTTTATAACAGTAGGCAGTGACAAAGGAGTCAGGCATTATAAATGAAGATGATAGATTTATACTATCAATAAAAAAGGGTATATAATCAATATTAATAAATATTGGATTATTATTGTAATTATGAATTAGAAAATGGATGGAATCGGAAATGTCTATTTGAGGGGGGATTGAGATGTTAGAGTAATAATCCATTAACAGAGAGAAATAGGAGTAAAACAGACGAATTGAATCGGGATGAGTCAATGCATACAGAGGAATTGATTGACAGAAATTGATGCCATTAAATGAAGATATGGCATTATTATCGTGAGATAGAAAACAGTATTCAGTTTCCAATATATCTGCACTCTTCACATCCTGTTTGAGATATATAAATCTATCTGCTATATTGAAAAATATGCTGTCATCACATTTGATGTCATTGCCGTCATTGCCGCCATCTATGCCGAATAGAGCATGCAGCAATTTACTTGCATTATCATAGTACAGACAATCATTGCCCTCCATGAAGATAATGCTGGTTTGCGACAAAGATTGAACAATATGGGCAATACTGTCATTGAGTATATAATTATATGGATAATCACCGAGTGATAGCATATATGATGTATATGCAGGCGAGGAATAGAGCAATGTGTCAATAATAATATTCATTCTCAATGAATCCCTCATTATATCTATAATGCCTGATGAACAGTAATGCTTTAGGGGGTCAAAAATATACAGTGTCTTTGAACCGGAAATAGAGAAATGAATATCCAATGTATCATGAAAGAATCGGGAATCAGCAATAATATTGAAATATCCGCTATTATTATGGAATACTGCATAATTAAACAGTATAATGCATTCACTGCAATTACCGGTCACAGAATTATATGTAAATTCAATAGAATTATTGTTAAGAAATGTGACAGTACATGAGTCAAAAAGATGACCATTATTTCTCATATACAGTGCAATACCATACATTGAATCGATGTATACAGGACTGTCTGATTTGACTGTAAATGAATCAGCAGTCAGAACTCTGCGTTCAATAGGGAACGAATACTGTCCATTATAATCACTGTTTTGTAATGAAAGCAAACCGGAATTAGTGTCTCTATTCATTATACAGTATAATCTGTATACCTGTGATGTATCATCAATGATAATTGGTTGAGTATCTGTAATAAAACCGGTACATTTTACATGAAGGGTTTCCGGTATATGCTGTGAATGGATGTTAAAATCAATATATAATGATTCCCTGTATTCCGGTATAAAATCATAATCGCCTATACTGTCATTAATAATAAAATTATTGCAGAATAAGCTGTTGTTTCCTACATAGACAGTATCAATACACAGATAACCTTTATTGTATGCTGAGACAATGAGTGTGTCATTCGGATGGATGTTTGTAATGAATAATTCATTATAACCTTCAATTACATTATAATAATGATCTGTCAATGTACTGAATATGCGCAGTCTCATATCACATTGAGCAATGACATCAAGAGAGCAGGTGGAGAGGAAAATACTGTCACTGCAAGTGAAAGACGGCATTTTCTCATGTTTGACAATGGGTATAATTGAAAGACCGTATAGATGATATGACATTAAGTGAGCAATGGAATAATCATTGATACCAGCAGTATTTAATACTTGATTATTGAGTTGATTGAGGAATGAACCAATTTCACAGTTATCATTAAGATAGAATCGCGCATATTCGGTCATGAACCGATTGTACTGATAAAAGGTTTCCGATGAAGATGCGATCACAGCGGACAATCCATTACTGCATATGAGCAGACTCTCTGCTAATGACGCACTTAATAGATTGCCGGCAAGACATGAAAAAAAACAGAATATACCCGATTTTTCAGCTTTGAGGAGGGGTATATCAGAGAGTGATAATGAAGGATATACAGTAGATATGGCATTTGAATGACCCCAGAATAAGATCAATGAGGGATGCTCAAACAGGGTATTAAGTGTATTGATATTGAATGTAAAATCCTCATAGGGGGAAAGCATATAATCAGGTATATAGGACAGATCCATGAATTTATTAATATGCATATGATCGGAAGTGATAAGCATATCAGTAGAAAATAATGATTGTGCAGTACTATGTACAATATCCAATGAGCGGGCATACAGATAATCCTCTACTGAATCATAATCAGCATCATACATATGCCCCATCAGTCCCAATGACGATGTGTCATTGACTGTCAGATAATTGAGAACATGTTGTGCATACATGGAAATTCTGCATGAATCTGCAAAGGGTATTCTGCATATTGGAATAGAATTGATATACTCATTGTCTTTAATGCCATAATTGCAATCAGAGTGAAATGTATTGCCATTATACGGATTTATATGTGTAAATGCCCCGATGTCACTCAAATCTCCAATAATAATTATACTGTGAATGGCAGTATGATGTTTGAGAAAAGAATCGATACTCTGTTTAACAGAGTAGCAGTCTCTATAATTGGTTTTAAGTATAAGCGGCACATAATGACATGCATTGAGAATAAATGTAATGTTCTTGCTATCAACATCTATGGGCTGAACAATCACAATTGTATCAGACTCAGAAGGTATAAATTCTCCCATATACGGCATGCCTGTCATATCATTATTATCCAGCATAATATCTCCCAGCATGATGAGCGGTATGATCATAAATACGAAATAAGACAGTGATTTCATAATTCCTCCTTTATCAAATTATACGAAACAATTGACAAAAGTCAAGATGAAAAAATATAAATACATAATTGCAAATATATTACATTCTGTTGATATTTAAGCATATAATGATTTGTTTCAAGCATATTATTATACAAATAATGATATTTGACTTGACATATGTAAACTTATTATTAGAATAAAGTCAAATAACGGAGGATTTTATGAAATATAAAGCATTTATATTAATGCTGATAATTATACCGGCAATGCTGTTTGCTCTTACACCCAAGAGGACAGAGCTGCTGGGCATACCAACCGCATATGTTCTGAAGAATGGGCAACTTGATGTCGCGGGATATGTGAGCACAGCTATTAATTTTAATGATGACAGGGTGCCATTATCATACAATGTAGCTGTATCATACGGGTTTCTGGATATTATGGATGTTACATTGCATATGTATACATATAAGGATTTTGCATTACAATTCCAATATGCCATAATGCAGGGCAGTGATGTTTTTCCCAATATATCTGTAGGTGTGAAGAATATAACATATAGAAGGTATATTGATGAAGGCGGCGGCGGAGATGATCCGGCAACAGCCGGATATTATGATTATTCTTATATTGAACGTTCATCAGATATGTTCTCTCTGTATTTTGCATTTTCAAAGGACTTCGGTCCCATTGGTAAATTTACATTGGGTCTGGGAAGGGGAGAATTTATTGGTTATGACAGGGGAAAATACCTTTCAACTGCCGCATTCTTTGATCAGGTGCAGTTAACAAGCGGCTCATTTGTAAATGAGATTATGTTTGGTCTCTTTGCAGGTGTTGAGATACCCATTGCAACGAATTTTGCATTCCTTGCAGATGTTGATGGCAGGGATGTCAATGCAGGGATCAGATATTTTACTGATTTTCTCTCCGTTGATCTTGCTCTTACACATGCAGAGCTTTTTACTTCCAATCAGACAGAGCAGAGACCCAGAGTGGATATGAGTGTTAATTATCTATTTGATTTTGGTAAAAAGAAAGTGGAATACGGCTATCTTGCAATCAATGTTATTGATAATAGCACAAATAAATATATTCCCGCAACGATTTCATTTGAAGGATTAAAGGTAAAACCGCTTTATCTGAAGAATGGTAAAGTTAAGATGAAGATGAAACCGGGCAAATATACTGTGAAAATTGAGGCTGAGGATTATAAATGGCAGAAACGCATATTAACAATTGCTTCAAATGCAACCAATGAGATTAATGTTTCATTGTCAAAGAAATATGATGAGAAACAGCAAATGCATGACAATGCCATTGCATTGGCAAAGGAAGCAAAATCAAAGCTCAATGCCGGTGATATTAATGGTGCAATAATTAAATTGGAAGAGGCGAAGAAATTAGCGCCCAATGATCCCACTGTTCTTGCATACTGGAAAGAGGCGCAGAATAAAAAGACCTCACTGATAAATACGCACAAGACCAATGCAATATCATATGAAAAGAAGAAATGGTACAAATCAGCCAAAAATGAATGGAATGCCATTCTTATATTGGATAAGAACAATGCAGAGGCAAAGAAAAAATATGATGAAATGACAAAGAAGATCAATGATGCTGAAAAACCTAAAGAAACAAAGGTTACGGAAAAGAAGGAAGACAAACCCAAGGCGGACCCTGAGAAATTATACAATGAGGGTTATCAGGCCTTTTTGGATGGTGATTATAAGAAAGCCGTTTCAAAGTTTGAAGAAGTGCTGAAGATTGACCCAAATCACAAGAAAGCAAAACAGTATCTGAGTAAAGCAAAGAGCAGAATGTAATAAACCTGGGGGGCTTTTAGCCCCCTTTTTAATATGGATTATTCAAAATTATTCTCAATATTAGAAAACATAGCACAAGAGACAGATATAGAATTTTATGCTATAGGCGGAGCAGTGCGGGATAAGATAATTGGAAAGGCGGATATCACTGATATTGATATTTCCGTTGTAGGAAGATTCAATGCTTTTGTTGATATGCTCAGTAAAACCATTTCGCCAGACAGCATAACAATGTCCCGCCTTAAGACTGCATCAATGAAAAAGGATGGATTATCTATTGATATAGTAACTGCGCGAAAGGAATCATATGAAAAAGATGGAGTATTGCCTGTAGTAAAAGCCTCATCCATTGATAATGATATATTGAGAAGGGATTTCAGCATCAATTCAATTGCCTATGATTTTCATAAAGGTGTCTATCTTGATCCGCTTAATGGGATAAATGATATAAAAAAGGGGATCATAAGAGGAAACAGGAAAGGGCTTTTTGATGAGGACCCAACACGTATATTCAGACTTATTAAATACAGCAGGCGCCTGGGCTTTGTAATTGATACAAAAACAGAATATGATTTAAACCGCTCTCTGAAGAACAAATCCCTCTTTATTAATGTGAGCAAATCAAGAATACACAGGGAATTTGAGATGATTCTCAGGGAAGAGAATGCCATTCTATGTTTGGAAGATATAGGTACAATGAAATTGATGAATCTGATAATGGGATGTAATGTTATTGTTAAACCGGACAAATTCAAAAAACATGCTTTATTGCTGGACAATATAATATCCATATTCGGTGATAATCACCGCGATACACTGATCAAAATTGCGGATATACTGAATAATGGGATAAAAAAATCAGAGATTAAGAATATATCCAAAAGAATGGATGCTGATTAATTTATAAATACAGCAATGATATCCATTGTAAGCGCTGTGATGAAATGTATGATTGCAGCAGGAAATATATTCTTTGTCCTGTATATAATTGCTCCAAGAAGCAATGCGCCGAAGAATGATGATATGGTTTCCAATTCGGGTTTTCCGTAATGGGAAAAAGCAAAGATAACTGCCTGAAGCAGTATAGCAAGATTAATATTCTTCAGATGTTTGTTAAAAGAGAAAAGCATGAAACCCCTAAAGAAAAACTCCCAAATAATAAAAAAGAAGAGAAAATATAATTCATAGAGAACAAATGTCATTCCCCCCTTTTCCATTACCCTGAATAGCGGATACACCTTTGAAAAATCCCCTGTTCTTGATGCAATGATAACAATGGGTATCATTATCAATGCTGCAATTAATATAATGAGACCGGACAATCTGAAATTCTTAAAATTCAAACCTATATCTGAAACAATAGCATCCTTAGAAAATAATGCTGCAGAGATTAAAGGCAGTGAAGCAATTGCTGCGGTGATAACAGATACTGATTCCCCGGAAAAAAAAATTTTTATCTGTTTGAAAAACATTATGAGCGGAGAACCGATAATAAGGATGGTAAAGCAGATTAGTCCTATCCACTTGATGGCATGTTTTTTTTCCATAAACATATAAAAATAGACGGGTATTAGAAACATCATTATATATGAGTACATGAGCCAGAAATTGTAGGGTCTGAAGAAATTATTATGATACATTAAAAATAGAACAATAAAAGATGAAAGCATTCCATAATAGATGATTTTCTCTTTTGCAATGGATTTGATTGTTAAAATAATATCCTTCATATTTACCTCACAATGGGGATAATAGAATTAATGGGGATTTCAATAATGCTGTCCGGCTCTGCTGCATAAATGTTCTCTTTGAAGAAATTATAATTACTGGATGGATTCCATAAAATATATCCTGCAATATGACTGTCATTGGATGCCTTGATCTGATTGTTAATGTAATTTTCTCCCATTGTTGAGGACAGCCAGTCAAAATCCTGCAGAAACAGAATAATATCCGTATTATAGTATCTCATTCTCTTCTTGCCATTTACACCTGAGCCGAAAATTATATCATAAGTTCTCTGTTCCCTATTCCCATTATTGAGAAAATTCCTGCCAAAATGAGAAGGATAGACCATTGGATAGAGTATATCTGTATATTGAGCCATGCGCTCAATATCCTGTCCTATCAATCCTATTGAATCAAGCCATACAGTATAACCGAACACATCTGCACTGACATCAACATTGTAGGGCTTTAATGCCGTGTATGCCTCTTCTAGGAATTCAGATATAATATCAAATTGGGATATGCCGTTATAATCGGGTTTTATAAGCCAATGAGGTTTTGTTGAATCAGGAAAATCACTGGGAAAGCGAATATAATCAAACTGTATTTCATCAAAACCTATCTCTGCCGTGTTGACAGCAACATCAATAAGATATTCTCTAACAAAATCCGAATAGGGGGAAACCCATGTTGACTGAGACATATCATAGAATATCTCTGCATCCGGATATGTCATTGCATACCTGTAATTGTCATATTTACCTAAATACTTATCCTTGAAACATACAATACGTGCAATTGAACGTATATTGTGTTTTTTCAGATATTGCAGTTTTTCACTCAATTTTTCAATGGGACTATATGCCCCTATATTCCTGTAAATACTGTCTGTTTTAACAGATACTTCACCTCTGTCGTATTTTATATCAATAACAACTGTATTTATATTGTGCTCTATGGCCTTGTCAACAAGTGAGTAAAATGCATCAGAGGAGGCCTTATACTTATTTATATAAATACCCCTAATATGACTTAATATGATTATTGGCAGTATAAATATCATAGAAAATGCTATAATTCTATTCATTGAGCATTGGATTTGAATAATGAAATTTGAAAAATCCCTTCACACTATTGCCATACAGATATCCTTTTTCTGAAAGGATATTGAATGTGAATGTGGATGGCATTGGTGAATTGTCTCTATTATATATCTTCCAGTGATTATCTTTTTTGAAGAATCTGCCAATACCGTCCCTTCCGCATATCCAAATATTCTCATTATCAGCTTTCAAATCATAGATGTCACCGAAAAAACCTACAACCGGGAATGATTCCCATACCTTATTTCTGTGTATATGAATATATGCATTATCAATGAGAATTTGTTCATCTTCAGATGTAAAATACTGATATATTGTAAAAACAGGAAAATCAAATTCAATTTTTTTAAATAATAATGTTTTCGTATCAGCAGCATAGAGCGTGTTTGATGAAACGATGTATATTGAATCATTGAAAAGCTCAATATCAATGACAGACGGCATAAGCCATTCATTTTTTTGAGTAAATGTTCTTGCTTCTGCATCTATCAGGGCAATG
Organism: uncultured Bacteroidales bacterium; assembly: GCA_964544145.1. Classification (GTDB taxonomy): domain Bacteria; phylum Hydrothermota; class 32-111; order 32-111; family 32-111; genus CAZJAT01. The sequence continues at coordinate 42,923 of CAZJAT010000013.1, forward strand.
CCCATATTATTGCTGACAATAAAGGAAGAATTACTCATTGGTGCTGAACGGAAAATTATGGAGCCTTTTTCATTTTTAATATCAACAAATCTATCCTTTTTGAATGAATATAAAAATGCCTGTCCACCATTTGTGCCGAAGAACACATAATCTCGGGAACATGATATATTCACAATATCATTATTGCTTATTTGAATATAATTTTCTACTGGGTAATAAATGAATTCTCCTGTCATTGTATTAAACCTTGCAATGGACTGTGTCCTCATACCTGCAATCCAAATATTGCCGAAAGAATCCATAGCCATTGCCTGATTATCAACTCCTCCTGTACCTGTCATCAAATGGATTTCATTCAATGAGTTCAGATCGATTTTATATATTCCTGCTCCATCTGTACCTACCCAGAGATAATTCATATCTTCATGAAAGCAGGTGAAATCATATACTTTATTATTGAATAATCTGTTATAAGGCAATATATCTTTATATGCATTGAAATCTGTATTTTCAATTTTCATATGTGCCAATGTTGTATCATTAATTTTTTCCCATTCTCCAGTAGTGAAATCATTCTTTCCAATGCGCATAATAATGCCCCTGCACTGAACAAATATATAATCAGCATTGACCCCCATGCGCTCAACAATGCTGCCGCTGACTCCCTTAATCTTTGACTGGACAAGTTCATCATTAAACCAATCATAATGATAGATATACTCTTTTCCCGTAAAATATAAATTATATTTATCATAATGATCGGCAATAATATTATATATAGGGAAATCATAATATGGTTTTCTGAATGTCAGTATAGGTGTAATTTCATCTGTAAATTTATCTATTGCAAGAATACCTGTATTGGCAGCTGCATAAACATAATCCAAATCACCATCTATGTCATTGATAAGATGGGTATAGGAATATACTGTCCAATCGCCCTTATAATAATCAGCATATGCAAATATAAAGAGAATGATACATATTATCAGGATAAGTCTTTTCATATAACTAAACCCTCTGTTTCCTTATTTATATTTTTGATTATATCATCTGCTGTGATTGATTTTCCTCTTGCATTTATTCCGGAAACAAAATGTAAGTAAACACCTGTGAGAGCAGCATAAAAGATACCCATACCTGCCGCAATAAGTCCTCCGATAATCCCTGCAAGTACATCACCTGAACCTGCTGTTGCCAGTTTCTCTGACATAAATGGAAAGATAAATGTGGTTTTACCGTCTGTAATGATTGTGGGAGGAGATTTAAGCACAAGCAATGTATTGTGTTTTAATGCAAACTGCTCTGCACATTTAATCTTTTCATCAATATTGCTGAAAGAACATCCGGAAAGACGTCTGAATTCCTCGGGATGCGGAGTGATAATTCTACCTCTTATCAGTGAGTGCATTGTTTTCTTTGGGAGCATTGACAGTATATTTATACCATCTGCATCAATCAGTGCATTTTGTGATTTTTCCAATACATGTTTGAGTATGGATTGCGCCTCTATGCCTGTACCCATACCGGGACCGATGATCACAGGAACCTGTTTGTCCAGCAATGTGTTATAATCCTCTGTAAATACGGTTTCAGCATAGAATTTTTTACTTGCCTGTTCAATGAGATACACATATGATACACCTGCACCTGATTTTAAACCTGATATGGCAGACATCTGCGGTGCTCCCTGCATGCCCTTATCTCCGCCAATTACGAGCAGTCTCCCCTTCTCCATTTTATGAACAAATGGTTTCTGCTGTGCAATGAAATTATTGTAAAGCATATGCACAGTATCTCTGTTCAGCATATAAAAATGTTTTTGACATAGTATTGCTTCATCCGGTATAGATATGTCTGCTACAAAAAGGTCACCTGTATGCATTAATGCCCTGTTCCACAATAACCCCGTCTTTGCGGCTGCAAATGTCACAGTATTTACTGCTTTTAATGCATATTCAGCAGGAATGCCTGTTAATCCGTCAATTCCTGAGGGGATATCTATGCTGACAATATCTTTCTTACTCTTATTTATTGTTTTAAACGGCTGAATATATGAGCTTTTTAATTTTCCCTTAAATCCTGTACCGAAAACACCATCAATAATCAGATCAGAATTATTGACTGCCTGAGAAAATTTATGCTTATTGAATGCTGAAAAAATAGGTATTTTAAGCTTTCTTGCAATTTCCATATTGATCAGGGCATTACCGGTAAATTTTTTATGCTGCGCAAACAATGCTATGTGTACATTATAATGTTTATTATAGAGATGTCTGGCTGCTACAAAAGCATCACCGCCATTATTACCCGGGCCGCACATTACGAGTATTCTTGCCGGCTTAAAATGCTCAATAATATGATTGCTGACAGATAATCCGGCATTTTCCATTAATACTATGGATTTGATGCCATATTTCTTTTCCGTCAATTTGTCAATTTTTCCCATTATTTCAGGATATAGTATATACATAGCATTTATTTTATATTAATAAAAAAAACAAGTCAAGTAGTGGCCTGAATGTGATATATCAGTATACACATTTGATAATTTACTTGTATTGAATATGGTACTTGACAATGAAGTGAAAATGATTATATTATTGTAATAAATACAAAACAGGAATGAATCAAAAATGAATGATAATGAAAAACAATTACATATATTATACAGCAAGATAGAAAATGATATAGTAAAGCAGATTGACAGATTCAATGCTATATATATATCAGAGAATGAAGAAGAGATATTCAGTGAGATGATGTTCTGTCTTCTTACACCACAGTCAAAAGCAAAGGTATGCTGGTCATGCATTGATGAATTGCTCTCAAAGGAAGACATAAGAAGGATTAATAAGAAACAGTTGAAGACATATATCAAACCAGTGAGATTCTATAATAATAAAACAGAATACATATATGAATTGATCAAAAAGACAAATGGCGGATTAATGGGTATAAGGGATATATTATACAGCGGCAAGAATGATATAATGATGAGGGATGAGCTGGTTAAATATGTCAAGGGTTATGGATTCAAAGAAGCATCACATTTTATGCGCAATGTTGGACTAGGCGAAGATATTGCCATATTAGACAGGCATATATTGAAGAATCTTTTATTATTTGAAATTATTGACCATATACCCGAATCGTTAAGCAGGAAAAGATACATTGATGTAGAAAATAGGATGCGGATTTTTGCAAACAATCAACATATACCGCTTGCACATATGGATATATTGCTGTGGTATAAAGAAACAGGAGAAATATTCAAATGAGACAAAAAATTAAGAAGCTTGACCCGGTGAAGGTGCTCGCAGAAGCCGGACTTTCACCAACAATGCAGAGGGTCGCAGTATTGCGCTATCTGCTTCTCAATGAGACACATCCTACTGTGGATATAATCTATCAGGCATTGAAAAAGGAGATTCCCACATTATCCAAGACCACTATTTACAATACACTGAAAACATTCAAAAAGCATGAATTAGCTTTGACTGTACCAACGGATGAGGATGAAATGCATTATGATATCGGACTGATCAATCACATGCATTTTGTCTGTAAAAAATGCGGAGCAATCTATGATCTTGAACCGGCATCAGTTAAATTGGGTGATTCCATAAATGGACATAGGATTGAGCATTATGATATTTCATTAAGGGGATTATGCAAGAAGTGCAGTAAAAAATAAGTTGACAGAAGAACCGTATAATGTTAAAAATAATTGGAGGATGAAATGGAAAACAGAATACCATTAATCGGAGAAAAAATTCCCGATATGGAAGTAAAAACAACACATGGTATGATGAATATACCAGGTGATTTCAAGGGCAAATGGCTAGTACTATTTTCACATCCCGGTGATTTTACACCTGTGTGCACAACAGAGTTCTACTCATTTCAGGATAAAATCGAACAATTCAATGAACTCAATACAGAATTATTGGGTTTATCCATTGATCAGGTCTTTTCGCATATTAAATGGACAGAATGGATCAATGATAATTTGAAAAAGAAGATTACATTTCCCATTATTGCCGATGACAGGGGAATGGTGGCTGAACGTCTTGGAATGATTCACCCCGGTAAAGGCAATAATACAGTAAGAGCGGTTTTTGTTATTGACACAGAAGGTACAGTGAGAACGATACTCTATTATCCGCAGGAATTAGGCAGAAACATGGATGAGATAATCAGAATAGTAAAGGGTTTGCAAGCTGTTGATAAATATAAAGTCGCAATGCCTGCAAATTGGCCCAATAATGAGCTTGTGAAGGATGAGGTTATTATTCCCCCAGCTTCAGACGAAAAAACGGCATCAGAGAGAAGAGGTAAAGAGGGTTGTTATGACTGGTGGTTGTGTCATAAAAAGTTATAATAAGGAGAATATATGAATGCGAGAACATTACACAAGGTTAGCTATGGATTGTACATCATAAGTTCAATCAATGATGGCAAAATGAATGGTCAGATAGCAAATACTGTGTTCCAAATTACAAATGAGCCGAAGACAATGGCAATATCCATCAATAAGGAGAATTTTACACATGAATTTATAGAAAAATCGGGGTTATTCTCAGTATCCATTCTAACCGAATCAGCACCTATGCCGTTTATTGGTACCTTTGGATTCAAGAGCGGAAGGGATATTGATAAATTCAAGGACATAAAATATGAATTGCATAAGGATAGTTCACTGCCCATTATCAAGGATTATGTTTCCGGTTTTCTGATTCTGAAGGTTATTAAAAGTATTGATGTGTTCACGCATACAATATTCATAGGAGAAGTCATTGATGGTGATATAATCAGTGATGAGAATCCAATGACATATGATTATTATCATAAAATGAAAGGTGGGAAAGCTCCTAAATCAGCTCCCACATATATTGATGAAAGCGCTGAAACTAAAACAGAAACAAAGGAGGAAGGCAAGATGAAACAATACAAATGCCAGGTTTGCGGATATATTTATGATCCGGCAAAAGGGGACCCTGATAGCGGCATAGAACCGGGTACAGCATTTGAGGATATTCCTGATGATTGGGTATGCCCTGTATGCGGTGTAGGCAAGGATCAGTTTGAGGAAAATAATTAATGAAAGCCGTACCAATAAAAAACGATATTTATTGGGTGGGCGGAATTGACTGGGACCTGCGCAATTTTCACGGTTACGTGACGCAGCGCGGGTCCTCGTACAATGCTTTTCTTATCATTGATGAAAAGATAACGCTCATTGATACTGTTAAACATTATCTTGCAGATGAATTGATTGAGCGCATATCATCAGTTATTGATCCTTCAAAAATTGATTATATCATTTCTAATCATGTTGAGATGGACCATAGCGGTGCATTGCCAAAACTTATGCAGCTTGCAGAAAATGCAGAGATAATAACATCTCCGCAGGGTAAAATTGGTCTGATTAAGCATTATTCAGATAAATACAATTTCCGTGCAATTGAAAACGGAGAGCAATTGAAAATCGGCAAATACACATTGACATTTGTTCTCACACCTATGGTTCATTGGCCTGATAATATGGTTACATATCTCAATGAAGAACATATACTATTTTCCAATGATGCATTTGGTCAGCATATTGCCTCAACAGAGAGATATGCAGCTGATATCGGCATATCAATGGTAATGGAAGAATCAAAGAAATATTATGCAAATATAGTTTTGCCTTATGGCGCACAGGTGCAGAAGGCAATGAATGCATTGAGTAATCTGCAGATTGACTTGATTGCTCCGTCACATGGTGTAATGTGGAAAAAACATATACCTGATATATTAAAGGAATATGCAAAGTGGTCTAAGAATGAGACAAAGAAAGAAGCACTAATTGTGTATGATACCATGTGGGGTTCAACAAAGACCATTGCACAGAGAATTCACAGTGTATTCATGGAGAATGGATATCATGCAAAGATGATTGATCTGAAATACACTCATATCTCGGATATTATGACTGATATGGTTACTGCAGAATATCTCTGCTTGGGTTCGCCTACACTTAATAACAATATGCTTCCAACGGTCTCGGCTTTTCTCACATATCTGCAGGGACTTGCTCCTCAAAACAGGAAAGCAATGGTTTTCGGTTCATATGGATGGGGCGGACAGGCAGTTAAGATGATTGAAAATATTCTGGAAAAAGCTAAATTTGACGTGACATATACAAGTAAATTCCAGTATATACCGAATGAAGAATATCTGAAAACATTAAGCAAAGAGGTAAAAGGAGTATTGAACAATGGATAAGAAGATAAATGATATTATAAATGAGCAAATCAATAAGGAAATATATTCAGAATACTATTATTATTCTATGGCAGCGTATTTTAAGAATGAGGGTCTTGACGGGTTTGCCAATTACTTTATGGTTCAGGCAGAAGAAGAACATTTTCATGCCATGAAATTCTTTAATTATGTTTATGAAAGAGGCGGTCAGGTTATTGTTGAAGCAATAAAAAAGCCGCCAACAAATTTTGAGAATGCAGCAGATGTATTTAAAAAGGCATTGGAACATGAACAGTTTGTTACTGCATCCATCAATAATATTATGGATATTGCCAGGGACATTAAGGATTATGCTGCACAGAGTTTTCTTAATTGGTATATTGATGAACAGGTGGAAGAGGAAGACAATATGAGAACACTGCTGGATAAGGTTACCATTGCGGCAAATCATCCCAATGCAATGTTCATGCTTGATGAAAAACTTGGAATGCGCGCTTTTACACCGCCTCCGGCAAACTAAAGGAAATAAAACGGGATTTAGCCGTTTCATTTTATGTATAGAGAATCAATTGTTTTCAATGGAGAACTAAGTCATATCATTGAACACATGATGTATCTGGCTGCACAGGATGCATCACAAATGGGATATGGTTATAATGATATGATAAATAAAAATACTGCATGGGTGCTATCCAGATTTTCATTAAATCTGGATAGCGTTCTAGTGAAAGAAGAAGAGTATGATATAATGACAGAATCCTTGGGAACAAACGGATTATTCTATTATAGAACATTTGAGATATTTAATTCATCAAATGATAAATGCGGGAATGCCGCAAGTATGTGGATAATAATTGATATCAAAAAAAGAATGCCCATGAAGGATTATTTGGGAAAATTCAAGTATATGATGGATGAACGGGATATCCCATCCAGGATAAAACATGAATGTAATGATGGGGAGATGATTAAGACAATTACAGTTGATGAAAGTCATATTGATATCAATGGACATACAAATAGTGTAAATTATATCAAGTGGATGATTGATGCTGTTTCACCTGTTTCAATAGGTTCATTGGAAATTGAATATATGAAAGAGTGCTTTGCAGGAGATAGATTGGATCTCTATGTAAAGCATATTGATAATAAAAAGATAATAGTATTTCTTAAACGAATAAATGATGGCAGGTTAGCCGTTGGGGCTAAACTGTCAACCTGGCCCCAATTACCGAATTAACGAAATATAAAACCAAAACGGAATTCTACACCGCTGTCAAAGAAATCATCTGTTACCAATCTGTAAGCAGCTTCAATGAATATGCTTGTTTTATATGTGTTCATAAGTATGTATCCGAGTTTTGGTCTTATCACAATGCCACCTATAGAATTGTCAGGAAATGCATATCTCCTGTGATAAACATATTCAATCCCTGCATCAGCACCGAAATATGGTGTTACAGATGTTGGTTTTGAGATATATGAATATCCTATTGTACCGGCAATGGATGCAGCAGCCAGAATGTCAAGCGTGATATCCATTCGTCCGTTCTTGGATACTTCAACGGGTAATGAAGCAGATATCAATAATACCTTTTTATAATCACCTGCATATCCGTCACTGGTTGTTGACCACATATAACCGGCAGTCAAGGCAAGACCCATAAGACCGAGCCCCCGCTTTTCAAGTATTTCCTTCTGTTCATTGGGAATCATGAGTCCCACCTGTTCCAATTCCTTTGATGATTTATTGTGAACAAACATCAATGCAGATTTTTGTGCAACGGTTTTTAATTCCTCCGGTTCTTCCATTGAAAACTCATCATTGCGTACAAGTTTCATTGAATCAATGTCAATGGCAATCATTTTAATGACAAAATTGTTGCCGAAAACATAATATTTAAAGATAATAACTGTATTAGGGGCATATTGAGCTGTGTTAATCTTGATATCATTTATATTATTCCAATATAATGAAACAGAATCATCCTTCATTATGCTAATATTATACACACCATTCAATAATATATTATCACCGAATTCATTGATAAATGACTCTCGCTGCTCTCTGTCTATGACATTAGGCGAATAATCAATGATCACAATGTTTTCTCCAAAAACAGCAAAGGAAAACAGTATAACAATTATGCTTATAAATACTTTCATATTTCCTCCTGAGTTTCAATTAATAAACAATGAAACTATCATCAATATTGTAAAGGGTAATGTATAATATGCAATTAACATCAAAATAAACGCAGATGCAGGCATTCTTGTCTTACTTGCATGTCCGTCACGGAATCCGCATTCATAATTAATACCTCTTTCATATATATAATCAGGAAAACTGTAGGGCAATAAACCTATCTTCAGCCTCATTCGTCCAAAGAGACCTAATTTCTTATATTTATCCATTGCAAATTCTTCCCCATCTTTGTAAGCCATCTTATAGATATCGGAATCTGTATCAAGGATTGTATCTGATTTCATAGATTCAAATCCCAAAGTATCAGCAGATGAGTCATACATCTTGAATCTGTCTGCTCCGGCATATATAGTAATTATCATTAAAAATGGTATAAAAACCAATAAAAATTTTCTCTCCATGGGTAAAATTATATACTTAAATTATTCAAAGTCAATTATTTCGGATATTTTTCCCTTGACAAGAGTAAGTATTTTTTTATAATATCTTATCTCATAATTATGGGCCGTTAGCTCAGGTGGTAGAGCATCTGCCTTTTAAGCAGAGGGTCACTGGTTCAAATCCAGTACGGCTCATATTTAAAAAGGAATTTGTTATGAATTCAAGGATCTTTAAAAACTTTGATAATGATGAAATACAGAAATTTCTGAGTCATACTCAAAAAAATGCTTATGTGAAAGACACTGTAATCTTTAATGAAAAAGACAGTGCTGATACAATGTATTTTATTGACAGCGGTTCAGTTGAGGTATTCATTATCAGAAAACAGAAACGCATTGTGCTCGCAACACTTAAAGCAGGCGATTTTTTCGGTGAAATGGCAATTCTCAGAAGAGAGAACAGATCTGCTTCAATAAAGGCAATGGAAGACTGCAGCATATTATCTCTTGACAGGAACACTGTTATTGACATTATAAGTCAAAACGGAGTGCTTGCTGCAAAGTTTCTCTTCAATCTTGCAGAGGTTATTGCAGAGCGGCTGACTGAAACGAATAAGGAAGTTGAAAACTATTTTCTGATTAGTGATGCATTGGTGGAAAACGAATCATTCAGAAAATTGTATTTCAAAACACATAAGAATTAATGCGTCTCCATCGTCTAGGGGTCTAGGACTCAGCTCTTTCAAGGCTGCGACACGGGTTCAAATCCCGTTGGAGACGCCATTTTTTTCAGGGCGGTTAGCTCAGGTGGTTAGAGTACTTGCTTGACATGCAAGGGGTCACTGGTTCGAGTCCAGTACCGCCCATATTTAAAAATTATGAAACTCACTATTAATAATGATGAATACAGTGTTGAGAGTAATCTTCAATTACTTGATATATTAAAATCAAATCCGAAGATTAGCGGTGATAAACAATATTTTGCTGCACGGATTAACGGTGAACTCCGTGATTTAAACAGTATTCCATCAGAAAATGACAAAATTGAATTAATTGATTTTTCCTCAAATGAAGGTAAATCAATATATTGGCATTCTACATCCCATATAATGGCAATGGCTGTTAAACGTCTTTTCAATGATGCAAAAATGGGTATAGGTCCCTCAATTGAAAACGGATTCTATTATGATTTTCTTGTAGATAAGCCATTTACTGATGATGACCTTAAGAAAATACGCAAGGAAATGAAGAAGATTATTTCACAGAATATTCCGTTTGAGAGAAGGGAGATAAGCAGGGAAGATGCAGTTGAAATCCTGAAGAAAAATGGTGAAGAATTGAAACTGGAACTTATAGAAGGATTGGAAGGTCAGATATCCATATACAGTAATGGTGATTTTATTGATTTGTGCAGGGGACCCCATATTCCCTCTACTGCATATATAAGAGCATTTTCACTATTAAATGTGGCAGGAGCATATTGGCATGGTGATGAACACAATAAAATGCTTTCAAGGATATATGGAATATCATTCCCCGATAGAGTGATGCTCAATGAATATACTGCAAAACTGGAAGAAGCAAAGAAAAGGGATCACAGGAAATTGGGAAAGAAATTGGATATCTTCTCCATATTTGAAAAGACCGGTTCGGGACTTGTTTACTGGCATCCCAATGGGGCTATGCTGCTTGAAACAATTGAACGATTCTGGAAGGATGAACATTTGAAGCGCGGATATGAATTAGTCAGGATTCCCCATATTGCGCGTGCTGAATTATGGAATACTTCAGGTCATCTGGATTTTTATAAAAAGAATATGTATGTATTTGATGTTGATAATGAGGATTATGTGGTAAAACCGATGAATTGCCCGGGTCATATAATGATATATAATACCAAGATTCACTCATACAGGGATTTGCCTGTGAAATTTGCTGAATTAGGCACTGTGTACAGATATGAACGAAGCGGGACTATGCATGGATTACTGAGAGTGCGCGGATTTACACAGGATGACGGGCATGTATTCTGCACGCCGGATCAATTGGAAGAAGAGATTGAGAAGGTATTTGATTTTGCTGTTTTTATGATAGAGAGTTTTGGTTATAAAAAATATGATGTGGAATTATCCATGTATGATGAACAGAAAATGGATAAATATGCAGGGACAGTTGAAGAATGGGATTTTGCTCAAAATACATTGAAAACCATTCTGGATAAGAAACAGGTTCCATATAAGGAAATGCCGGGGGAAGCTGTATTTTACGGACCCAAGATTGACATTAAACTGCATGATGCAATTGGAAATAAATGGCAGGGACCAACCGTTCAATTTGATTTCAATCTGCCCAGACGTTTCAATGTAACATATATAGGTGATGACAATAAGGAACATCTTGTATATATGGTTCACAGGGCATTGCTGGGTTCATTGGAACGGTTCGTCGGGGGTCTTATAGAGCATTATGGTGGAAAATTTCCAATCTGGCTTGCACCGAAACAGGTTGCAGTTCTTACTGTTACTGAAGAGACTGTTGACTATGGAAGAAAAATCGTTAATATATTACGTGAAAACGGTATAAAGGTCTTTGAGGATTTCAGAAACGAGAAAATCGGTTATAAGATAAGAGAATCAGAAAATAACATGATTCCCTATATGCTTATTATCGGTCATCGTGAAAAAGATGAACAGGTTGTTTCTGTTCGCAAAAAAGGTGACGGCGATTTGGGATCCATGGATATGGACAATTTGCTTGAACGCCTTAAATCTGAAATTGAAAAAAAACAGTAAGTAGAAGTACACACTTCTCGCCTTAAGCTAAAGCGAAAAGGCTACATAATAATATGTTTATGTAA
>CAZJAT010000014.1:0-7089 GCA_964544145.1 uncultured Bacteroidales bacterium
TCCTTTTAAATGCCGTTACAATATGGAGTATATTCATTAATTCCACATCCCATATTTTATTATTGAATAGAGTGCTATTAGTCCGTCAAAAAACTTAATTTTCTTTCCCATACTATATGTTCTCGGTTCATATCTTATTGCCTGTTCCTCTATCCTGATTCCCTTTTTGAGCAGCTTAATAGTCAATTCAGGGTCAATGCCGAAACCATTTGACATAATATTATCACTATTAATAGAATCCCTTTTGAAGAGCTTATAACATGTTTCCATATCATGCAATCTGCTCCGCATAATTAGGTTGAGGACATATGTCATAATAAGATTGCCGGCTTTTTGTTTCAATGTCATGCCATTTGGAAATCCATTTGCAAACCTATTGCCGTAAACAGCAGTATTATACTTAAGTGCATAATCAATCAAATGGTAATAATCTTCAGGGTCATATTCATTGTCCGCATCTTGAATGATAATAAATTCACCTGATGCATTGGCAATACCGGTTTTTACTGCTCCTGCTTTTCCCCTATTGATTTTGTGTTTTATTAGCTTGATTCTGCTGTTTTCAATAGACTGCACAAGCTTATATGTGTCATCTGATGACTTATCATCCACTACAATTATTTCCATATCAATATTGATTTTCTGAATTCTGTCAATTATCTGCTCAATGTGTTTTTCCTCATTGTATGCCGGTACTATTACAGATAACAATGGAGACATATGCTCTTTAATCATCCCGTCTTTTTCTTATTTCAGTAAATTCATCAAAAATTATTGCAATAATTTCAGCAAGAAAACCCATTGTAAACAGAATCAATCCTGAGAGTATAAGAAGAATCACTAAATATAGAAGCGGTCGGAAACCAAGTCGGAAGAATATTCTCAGTATCAGTGCAATGATTCCCGTAAGAACACCCAATCCGAAGAACATACTCCCTGTTGCTCCAAAGAATAACATGGGTTTTTTTATAAATGATATTATAAATTTTACTGTCATCATATCAAATATGCCTATAAATACCCTGAAGGGGTTATCATATTTCGATTTCCCATGTTTTCTCGGGTATAGATTAACCTTTTCTTCACATACAGAAAATCCCTTATCAACTGCCAATGAAATAATATACCTGTGCCAATCTTTACGCAGATATATTTCATTAAAAATATTTTTTCTCATTACTTTCAATCCATTCTGATCATGTATGGGTAAATCAAATAAAATTCTTGAGAGTGTATTGTAAACATTTGAAACAAATGCTTTTTTATAAACACCCTGTTTCCATCCTGCACAAATATCATAACCATCAATCTCAATCCTTCTTACAAGACGCGGCAGGTCATAAATATCATACTGCATATCAGTATCATATATTGCAATTATGTCACCCTGCGAATATTTAACTCCTGTTCTAATCCCTCCTGTTTTGCCAAGATTCTTTCGATGTTTTTTTACTGTAATATATTGGTTTTCAGCTGACAGGTTTAATGAAATATCATATGTCTTATCAGTTGAACCATCATCAATAATAATCAGCTCATACCGATTATTTTCTTTTTCATTGAATTCTTTAAACAGTCTAATAAGTTCAGGGATGTTTTCTTCCTCATTATATGCTGAGGAAATTATAGATACCTTAATACTCATATTACCTTACCTTTATAATTTTATCCTTCAATTCGCTATTGTTTGAAATAAATTTTATATAATATATGCCCGCTGGTAAATTATTTGGAGCAATGTAATGGGTTCCGCTGGCAACAGTCTGTTTATCAATGCATTCACCTGCTATATTATATAATTCTGCTGAAACAGCATTTGAGCTCTTTATTAATGCACGATATATCTTTTTGTCAGAGAATAATCTGTTTTCAGATATAAATGAGAATATATTGTTTTTACCGATAATGAATGAACCTATTTCCCTTTCAATACCATTTTCCTGAGAAATGCATACAGTATAAATCCCTCCTTCCGGATTTGTATGATATAATCTGCCTCTATTTATCTCTGATGCTGCCACCTGTATATCTTCCATATAAACATTTATGTGTGAGAATCCTGTTTTCACTATATCATAATCAATAATTACATCATCTCCGCTTCTGAATACATTTAATGCAATATTCTCTATATCAGTATTAATTGTAAAAGAACCGCTTCCGCCTGCTTCATAATATCTTGCAGCAAATTCCTGAAGAAAGAGATCCGCAAAATAGGATGAATGGATTATAAGCACATTTTCATCATTGCCCGTTTCCGCAGCAGCGGACCAATTATATGAACCTGTTATAACAATGGGATTACTGGGCCAGTCATCAGCATCAATAAGCATGTATTTATGATGAAGCAGATTGCCGTCAACAGAATCGACAAATACATCGGCAACGGGTGACCAGGGATTATTGTCATTACCTGCATTCCAGTCGCCGCGCAAATCCAGAGATTTTGAATAATCCTGATTCCAGAATGTGGCATCAAAAACACCTCTTACTGTAACTCCATTATTGTCATGTCTATCTTTCATTGCATCTGCAATTGACTGAGAACTGAATACATATATACAAAAATATATGGATGTATCAGCCGTAGCAATTGCATCCATGATTTTGGAAGCACACCCATCAGATGGCGACATATAAACCTCTATTGTATCCTCATCAATGTAAAATATATGATTAATATTATCACTCTTGGAACCTGCAAATTTGGAATTGGCTGCATTGGGTGTCATTGTATTACTGCCCCACATCTCAGTAAATTCCTTTGTATAATTCTCCGCAATAAGTATGTCATTGATAATCACCTGATTATTGGCATTTTTGTCCGTTCCATTATCCGTTACATTGTATGAACCTGAGAGTGTTGTCTGGGTATCAATGATAACAAATTTATTATGCATAATATTGCTTCCACCATAACCAATAGGAAAAGCATCATCAATAACAGGTATTCCCGCTGTTTCAAGTTCTATTACCTGAGCATTTGCACTATTATCAGCATCTGTTATAAAGCGTACATTCACCCCCCTGTTATGAGCAGAAATAAGTGAGTCAGCAACGATCTGCCTGTCCAGGTCATAGAGACATGCATCCACTGATTTGGTTGCACTGCCTATGTATTTGGCCATATGCCAGTCCAAAGAATCAAATGGGTCTGCAAAATTGAGAATGCCTACTGACTGATCTGTTGATTTATTGAAATGCACTTCATAGAAATTACTGCCTTCAGATACAATATATTCATTATATGCAATCGGTGCATTTAGCGGAGAAACCGTGCTGTCATTATTTGCATTTGATGCAGATACATAGTATTTAACCCTTGTTCCCACCGGATATGCCGATATTGTGTCAATATATATTGAATCATTCAATTGTATCATATTGGATGTATCACAGTCAGAAAAATCACTTATTGTATAAATCATATATGCAAAAACCAATATTGTATCGCTCTTTATCTTTGTCCTTATCTGAACATTTTCCGATGAAGCAGGTGAGGTCGGGTCATGGATCAGACCGCTTATTATAAGTCCGCTCAATCCGCTCGGATTGAACCCTCCAGTATTAGGTCCTTCAAAGGATTCACTTATAGCGGAACATGTTGTCCAAACAGATGACAGCTGTTCACTGACCTCGCCATTTGTCTCTATTCCTTCTGCATCCTGCGGATTGCGTATACATGGGTCACCCTCAGGCGGACTGGCTGATAATGGATACCAAATGCTGTCTGCACCGGTTTCATATGTACTGCCCCATTGCACACAGTCAATAATTGAATCTGAAGGGTCACGCAGATATACCTGGTCACTGGTGTTTGCCAGATAAACTGACCCATTGATGGTTATCTGTACAGCAGATGTAGCACCCGTTACTAATGCCAGATCCGGTTCATACCCATAATGAGCAAGGAATGAATCTGCATTGTTCGCAAATGTCAGATAGCCATCCGGATACAGAACATAATCATCTCCTCCTGTTGGGTTCGGTATTATCCACTGTCCCTCCTGGTCACCCACTCTCCATGCATCAATACAGTATGCTGTTCCTGTGGGATTATGAATCTCAATCCATTCATTATCAGGCTCATGTCCTGCAGGATTGGGCATCACTTCGGTTATCAGCAGGGGATGGCCTGAGACAACAATATATGCAATCACAATAATCCCTAATATAAATATCTTATTTATATTAATAATATCTCCTTTTGTTTTATTATCCAATATAAAATATATCACTTATTAAATTAAAATCAAGAATTATGATTTTAGGCCAGGTTGACAGTTTGACAGTTTTGTGATATATTGAGTCATGGTTAAACCCAGAAGAATTGAGATAAATGAGGGTGTTTATCATATTTACAACAGATTCATTGACGGACAGAAATTCTTTGACACAACAAATTATAAAGCTTTCATCTATATCTTTCAAAAAAGTGCTCAATACTTTAATATTGATACGCTATTAATTACATGTATGCCAACACATTTTCATTCAATTATCCAAATACACCAGCCAAATTTATCTGCATTTCTTCAAAAATACGGTACAGCATTCGCCAGATACATTAATTATAAGGAAAAACGAAAAGGGCATGTGTTCCAGAACAGACATCAATCAAAACTAATAACATCAGATGAATATTTTCTCAATTGCCTTTCTTACATAATATTGAATCCTGTTCGTGCCGGTTTATGTGATAAACCTGAACAGTATCCTTACACTGATTTGAAAAATATTCTTATAGCAAATAATAGTGAAAAATATGATGTTATGTACAATATGTTCCATCAGGAAAGACATGCAGGCAGGAGAATATTCAGGAAATGGATACACACAGCAGATATAAATAATAGATATAATGAATTAATTACAGTTTCCTCCAGACAGGTTAATGGTGATAATATTGAAAATAAGTACATCTTTTCAAGTATTAACAGAAGAGAGGAAATCAGACCTGCTGAAAACAAGCAGAGAGCTGAGGACTTTGCTGATAAATCTGCAAGCATTGAAAGAATAATAAACATTGTTAATAAACACAAAAAAAAGCATGCAATTAAGCATATATGGAAATCTGATCATTCTTTTGAAAGACACCTCAAATGGTATCTGCTTAGAAACTACTGCAAACTTGAACTAAAAGAGATAGCTCATTTGGACAGAATTTCAAGACATACAACTATATCAGAAGGTATTAGGGGTATTGAAAGGAATAGTAAAAAGAAAGCAATAATAGATAAAATCATACGAAAGGAAGATTTATAAGCTCAAAAATGTCAAACTGTCAACCTGGCTCCACGGGCTAAGGAGGTATTTATGGATAACTTATGGAATAGATATGCAAAAGTACTCATTAATTATAGCTTGGGAATGAAAAAAGGGGAAACCCTTGCAATCAGTTCATCATATTTAGCTGAACCACTATTGCAGGAAGTATACAGGGAAGCAGTTAAAGCAGGTGCACATCCATTATTACAGGTTTCTGTTAAGGGTATTGAGCGCATCATGTATGAAGCAGGTTCAGATGAACAATTGAAATATGTTAGTCCTATAAGAAAACTTATGGTTGAAAAATATGATGCTTTTCTGAACATAATTGCTCCTTTCAATCTCAAATCAACCCAAACAATTGACCCCAAAAAGAAACGTATAGTATCAGAAGCAAGAGCTGATGACTCAAGACTCTTCATGAAAAGGGCTTCTGAGGGCTCATTAAAATGGACATTATGCCAATTCCCCACAGATGCAGCAGCGCAGGAGAGCGGCATGGCAGGAAGTGAATACCTTGATTTTGTCGCAGGAGCCTGCTATCTGTTTGAAGATGATCCTGTAAAGAAATGGAATGAGGTTCATGATATGCAGGAACATATCATTGATTTTATCAAGGATAAGGAATCAATGAAATTCAAGAGTAATGATGTTGACATTGAATTTTCATATAAGGGGAGAAAATGGATCAATTCGGATGGAAAGCATAATATGCCCAGCGGCGAAGTGTTCACAACCCCTGTCGAAGATTCTATTAATGGAAAAATCCGATTCTCATATCCAGGAATATTTATGGGACAGGAAATAGAGGATATCACATTAGAAGTAAAGAATGGAGAAGTTGTAAAATGGCATGCAGTAAAGGGACAGGGATTGCTGGATCAAGTATTTGAGATACCCGGGACAAGACATTTTGGAGAAGCTGCAATTGGTACGAATTATGGTATACAGCAATTTACAAAGAATATGCTGTTTGATGAAAAAATAGGGGGCACCATTCATATGGCAGTGGGAGCAGCTTATCCTGAAACAGGAGGTACCAATGAGTCCTCCGTACATTGGGATCTGCTTGCAAATATGAAGGATGGCGGTGAGATATATGCAGGTAAGGATTTAATATATAAAGATGGTAAATTTATTATTTAGATAAATAACAAATATTAAGGAGAAACCCCGTTTCGGACCATTCCGTAAACGGGGTTTTTCATGAGCGGTATATGAGATTTTTCAGGGGAATATGCCCCTGTCATTATATATGATCTGCAAACGCTTCAATGCTGTAATAAAGGCTGCTGTTCTCATAGGACATGAATATCTTACTGCATTTTCATTAATCCTGTCATATGCATCCTCTATTTTAATCATCAGTTTTTTTTCACATTCCTCTCTTGACCAGAATTCACTCCTCTTATTCTGAAGCCATTCAAAATATGAGGATATCAATACAGCACTGTTTCCAAGCATACCAGGTATCAGATCTATTCCATTCTTATTCAGTATGGTGTCTGCATCCGGAGTAGTCGCTCCATTCGCAGCTTCAATAATTAAACGGGCTTTTATCATTTTTACTGAATCAATATTTATCTGATTTTCTAAAGCAGCTGGAATAAATATATTGACGTCTGAAGAGAAAAATGCTTCATGACTAATTTGTGTTCCGGACTCAAATTCACTGATTTTTTTCTTCTGTCTCAGATGACTCTTCAATAAGCTGATATTCAATCCATTTTTATTTTCCACTGCTCCGGAAAATGTTTCAACTGCAGTAACCTTAATACCTGCCTTATTGAACATCTTTGCTGTATAAAAACCTGAACGTGA
>CAZJAT010000014.1:7189-47339 GCA_964544145.1 uncultured Bacteroidales bacterium
GGATTGAATTTTATACCGCCTGCTGCTCCGCTAAGCGGTATATTCATTAATGCACACTTCAATGTCATCCACATAGCTAGTGTTTTAATTTCAGATAATGAAACGGATGGATGAAATCGCATTCCTCCATAATAAGGTCCCATCATATTATTATGCTGCACTCTGAAACCTTCAAACATTTCTATCTTTCCATTATCTCTCTTAACAGGAAAATTCACTCTCAATTCATTGAACGGATTTTCTAATATATCATTAAGATCCTTTCTAAGATTCATATGTGAAGCTGCATTCTCCATATTTCTTATAAAATTCCCATAAACATTATTATCTGTTTTATGAGCCATTGATTCCTCCTCTTAATGCTCGTAATGCTTCTATTCCGACAATCATGGGAAAATGCCTCTTTCTCTGTAAACTACATCCAGCCTTCTCAATGCAACAACATATGCCGCTTGTCTCCAATCAACATCATACTCAGCTGCAGCATCACGAACCCTCTTGTAGCCTCCTGTTATAATACGGTGCAATTTCCCGTCAACCTCTTCCAATGACCAGAATTCACTTCTCTTATTCTGAAGCCATTCAAAATATGATACTATAACTCCGCCGCTGTTGCATAAAATATCAGGTATTAAATCAATTCCCTTTTCTTTTAATATTTTATCTCCATCAGGATCAGTGGGACCATTTGCTCCCTCTGCAACTAATTTCACATTTAACCAGTCACCTGTGGCTGCAGTAATCTGATTTTCTAAGGCTGATGGTATAAAGATATCGGCTTTTACCTTAAGAAATTCTTCATGGGATATTGGCTGTGTATCTTTAAAATCTTTTACACCGCCATTTTCAATTACATAGTCAGCCAATTCATCTGCATCAATACCATTTTCCGAGATAATAGCTCCGGTTACATCTTCAACTGCAATTAATTTGCTTCCATGCATTTTCATTAATTTTGATGCCCATGAGCCAACATTTCCAAATCCCTGCACAATATATGTTGCTTTTGATAAATCAAATTTATTATCATCAGCCCATTGCTCTATACAGAAGACAACACCCTGTCCGGTTGCCTTTGTTCTTCCAATGCTTCCTCCTGATTCCACTGGTTTACCTGTAATAACATGTATGGAACGCTGCCTCTCCTGTGGAGGTAAAGTTGAAAGATATGTATCAAGCATCCATGCCATAATCTGTGCATTTGTATTGACATCAGGTGCAGGAATATCATATTCGGGTCCTATATTACTGCCCAATGCATAAACAAATCTTCGTGAAATTCGTTCAAGTTCTGCCTTTGAGTATTTTGAAGGATCAATTTGAATCCCGCCTTTAGCTCCTCCATAAGGAATATCTGCAATTGCTGATTTCCATGTCATCCATGTTGCCAAAGCCCTAACCTCATCAATATTCACATTAGGATGAAATCTCAATCCTCCCTTGTAGGGACCCAGTGCATTATTATGCTGAATTCTGTATCCTGTAAATATCTCAATTCTTCCATCATCCAGTTTTACCGGAAAATTCACAATTATTTCATTTGTTGTTTTTGAAAGAATTTTTCTTACATTGGAATCTAAACTAATTAAGTCAGATGCATTATTGAACTGCATTTCAACATTTTTATAAACTGATTTCTTTTCTTTTTGTGTCATTTCAAACCTCCATTACTGTTCAACGATATTCTTCACAATGCCAAACTCCGCCATCGGGTTTTGCAAAAATGCAATTTTCCCTATTTGCACAATTCTCGCATAAACCGGCAAACTGCTCATCAGATACATTCTTCTCAGGAATTGAAATTTTATTGATTTTCCTCTCCTGGGAATATGTCTCAAATTCCTCACATTGATGAACAACATCAGTCATATTGCAATATATACAATCATCCTGATGAATACATGTGGAACATAATCCTTCTTTATCCATAACCCTTTTTTGTTTTTTGATTTGAACTGTGTTCATTTGTTCTCCTTTGTGTATTTTCATTATATGTATGCAATATATATGCCAAATTGTATATTTGCTCTAAGTGGTTATATTTATTATCTTGGGAAAACAGAAGTGTTCGTAAATCACAGATTTTAGTGGGGAATTTCTAACCATAGGGTAAATATTCCCCACTTATGGGCATATTCTTATACTATTTGAGCTTTATTACTAGCAACACTGCCTCTTCTTCATGTCTATTGATAAATCCATGTTTATTACCTCTATTAGAAACAACAAAGTCATGCTCCGCAATGACAATTTCTTTGTCATTCTCGCGGAAATATAATTGACCTCTCTCTACTATGAATACAGCATCCCAGTCAACCGAGTGATCAGGTATATATTCATTCTTCTTCAGTATCATCTGTATCATCTCTGTACTGTCAGTATCATAGAATTTTCTTGCAATAACTGGTTTGACTGACTCAATAACATTGAAATCACATATTGTCTGCTTCATTTATTTTCTCCAAGTATTGCTTTTAGATCATTTTCAGGTGTATCAATGGACATGATATGAAATTTTTCAATCAATATATCAAGAACCGGTTTCTTAATAAAGGCAGGCAATGTGGGTCCAAGCCTTATATTCTTTACATCAAGATATAAAAGTGAGAGGAGAATGCATACTGCCTTCTGTTCATACCAAGAAAGTATAAGCGACAGTGGTAGAGAATTGATATTCGTGTTAAATGCTTCTGCAAGTGCCATTGCAATTTTTACAGCCGAATATGCATCATTGCATTGACCTATATCCAATAATCTCGGAACACCCTCAATATCACTGAACTCCATTTTGTTGAATCTGTATTTGCCGCATGCAAGCGTCAATATCACACAATCATTAGGGACCTGTTCAGCTAATTTTGTGTAATAATTCCGGCCTGTCTTTGCTCCATCACAACCACCTATAAGGAATAAATGCCTTATCTTTCCGCTTTTAATTAGATTTATAACCTTCTCTGCAACTCCAAGAACTGCATTGTGACCGAATCCCACAGTGATGAATTTCTCTACTTCATCTTCTATAAATCCCTCTGCATTTATTGCTGCATCAATAACATCTTTGAAATTACCATTTTCTACATGCTTAACTCCCGGCCATTGCACTAATCCCGTTGTGAAAATCCTATTTTTATATGTATTCCTGGGTTTCTGAATGCAATTAGTTGTCATCAGAATAGAACCAGGAAATACATCAAATTCCTTGGCCTGATCCTGCCATGCTCCTCCGTAATTGCCTGCCAGATGTTCATATTTATTCAGATCTGGATAACCATGGGCAGGAAGCATCTCTCCATGTGTATATATATTGATACCTGTACCCTCGGTCTGTTCAAGTAACATTTTCAGGTCTTTCAGATCATGTCCGGAAACTAGAATGCATTTGCCTTTTATTGGAGTTATTCTAACATTTGTCGGGACAGGATGGCCATATGCATTTGTATTTGCAGTATCAAGCATTTCCATTACCCTTACATTAAGTTCGCCTACTGCCAATACCTTGCCTAGCAATGCATCTGTGTCATGTCCCCTATCTGCAGTAAATGCCATTATCTCATGGAATGTCCTATATACATCATTATCTTCAATTCCCAAAATCATTGCATGGTCAGCATATGAAGCAGTACCTTTGAGCCCGTATAATATAAGGTGATACAATCCCGCATTCACTTCTCCCAGTTCCTCTACATCCCTGTTAAATGTGTGCTGTGATGCAAATGCCTTCATTTCATCTGAATTTTCCGGCACAGTATACTGCTTGATTATTTTTTTTGCATCACATAAAGATTCATCATGATTGCATAAATTCTTGCATAATTGAAATGCCTTGTTAAGCATATGATTACCCTTGATGAGTATTTGGGCAATGGTGTCAGGGTCAAAATTTACATTGGTCACAGTGGAGAATAGACCCTCTATGAGGAATCTGTCAATCTCCAAATCATGTCTCCCATGTTCATATACCTTGACAGCAAGCAAAGACAATCCCTTTAGCTGATAAATCAACAGATCTTGGATATCCGATGTCAAGGCATCTTTGCCGCAAACCCCTGCAACAGTACAGGCCTCGCCATTTACTGTTTGTTCACATTGATAGCAAAACATAATAACCCCCTTTTAATTATTTATTATATCCATTAATGTCCTTTTCTCCATAAACTGATAGAATTCATCAGTAAGCTGCTTTACAATGCCGCCGAAAATACATTTCTCAAATGGACAGTCAGTATGTTTAAAAGGACATTTTCCCCTGTCTATTCTGCCTTCTAACAATTCATAAATCATAAGTAAATTGATTTTCTCTGGTTCTCTTTTCAGCGTAAATCCGCCCTTAGGCCCTCTTGTTGACTGAACATAATCTTCCTTTGCAAATAGCTGCATTACCTTGGATAAGTGATTTGAAGACGTCCCTGTCATAGAAGCCAATTTGTTCACGGAAATTCTTTTCCCTTCTTTGGCTATCAATGCCAGAGCATGAATACCCAGATATGTTGCTTCAGACATTTTTATTATACTTGCCATACATCCTCCTATTTAGGTATTATTATACCTAAATACCATTTTTTGTCAATCTCCTTTTATTTCTCATAAGAAATGTACTTGAAAGAAATATGTTTCCACTCAATAATTTACTGTATGAATACATCTCTCTGAAAGCATCTTTCATGACCCAAGACCTCTCATTATATGCGGAAATATTGCACTAATACGGAGCCATATGTGCTTCTCGTCTGAGGAGCTGTGTAGGTACATCGTTATGAATTACACATTATACAATCTCTAATTGAGTCAGGGGAACAGGAATATGGGCAAGACTGAAACAAATGGTTTATTTCGGACAAATTTCACATTACTTTAATCATATATTGACTATCTTGACAAAACTGAATTAAAAATTATATTTCGGGAAATAAAAGGAGGTCAGCATGAAAGATGAATTAAAAAAACTCAAACCAATGAGTGATCTATTTGATCTAAAACGGGAAATGGATTCCTTGTTCAGCACGAGGTTCCCCAAATCATTCTTTGACAGTTATTTTTCCGATCAGACATGGACACCTGTTATAGACATTGAAGAGGATAAGGATCAATTCACTGTCTCTGCGGAACTGCCCGGAATGAAAAAGGATGATATTGATATCAGTATTGATGACAATATTATCATTATATCCGGCGAAAGAGCATCAAAAAAAGAAGAAAAAGAAAAGACATATCACAGGATTGAACGCGCTTATGGTAAATTCTACAGAGCAATTTCACTGCCAAGGGATATTGATGAATCAAAAATCAAAGCTTCATTCAATGATGGAATACTGGTAGTATGTCTCCCTAAATCTGAAAAATCCATTAAACGTCAAATAGAGATCAAATAAAAAAAGCCCCTTAAGGGGCTTTTTTTATTGAATAACAAATTGCGTTATTCCTGTTGTCATTACAACAGATTGACTTTCCTCAATATCAGATATGCTTGTTGAAACTTCCATGAAGTATATATTGGTACTAAGCGGTGTACCTGAATATATTAATTCTGTGTCAGCAGTGATTGTTTCCCATAATATCTGTTTAGTAGTATCTCTGAGTATAACTTTATATTGCCCTTCAGGATTTACATCATTGAAAACTATATTGAAATTGTCATCACTGATACTCAGATCCGAAAGATCGGGAGAATAAAAATAAAGTTTTGGAATGACTATTTTGTATTCATTCATCAACTTTTCATTACCTGAACCCACAAGTGTAAGTTTATAATAATAGTCATTTCCTGATAATATTGAGTCTGTAACAGTTGATGATGACGATACAGGAACTGATTTCAGATTAGTATATGATGCATTGTCGCCGACAGATTTATCAATCCTTATCTCTGTTCCGCTCAATGTTTGAAGTACATTCCATGATAGAAGAACCGCACCGGCTGAATATACTGTGTCCCCTTCACTTACATTGTCAGGATTAAAAAACAATCTCTGTGATATAAATGTTCCTGTGTATAGATAAATACCGGTGATATCCGTTTCTGTATTTATCAGTGTACATGAGATCATTAACATTAAAACAAGTAAAATTAAAATATTTTTTTTCATACAAACCCCTTTTGACTTTATTATAATTAATTAATAAATATTTACAAGTTATATTGACATTAAACAATAATGCAATACAATTCAAATAAATCAATAAGGAGATTCTATGATAAAGAAATCATTGATGGTTACAATAATAGTCATTGTTATGATAATGACTGTTTCTTCATGCTCTAATCCCCAAAAGAAAATGGTCGGAAGATGGATAATCAATCCTGATTCCAAGATTCCGGATCTGCCCATTGAAATTACTGAGGATAATTCAGTGATTATTATGGAGAATGCCATGGATTTAGAGATTACAGAGGTTAAAGACGGTATTGTTTATGGCAACATTTCAGCACCAGGCGGTTTATCCGTAACACTGCAGTATGATTCAAAGAATGATATAGTTATTATTGAAGCCATGCAGAATCAGTCAACATATGTCAGGTTTACCGGTACAGATGATGAATGGACAGCCCAGAATGAACATGCATTAATAATGCAAAAAGAAGCTCTAGTAAGAATCAATATCTACGCTTTGGAAATGACATTTAAGCAGTATAAAGAAGATAAGGGAAAATTTCCTAAAAAATATGAGGATATCAAGGATATGCTTCCTCCAAATATTGTAAATCCCTTTGACTATCAGAAACAAGCTGTTTACTACGGAAATGAGGATGCTCAATATAATGCTGAACGTTTAGGAGCAGTATATATTAAATTTGATAAAAAGGGTGAAAATCTGGATATAGTGGGATATGGAATAGACCAGTTGATTCGACTTGATGACGATTCATTCAATATGTAATCTAGCTATTTAAAAGGGCGGATGAATCCGCCCTTTCTATTTTTCATTGCAAAATCATCCATAATATAATAATTGATTTCAGTGGTATTGACTAAATCAAGGGCAGGTCTATAATATTTCAACATTTCCAATAATTTTTAATGAGAGGCTTTTATGTATTTTGATAAGTACTGTAATCAATCAAACATTATCATAAGCAGTGATGTGGAAAAAAGGATTATTCTTAACAATTTAATTGCCATGATAGATGTCTCAAATGAAGAAAAACGAATTATTGAAAATACAATTTTCTATAGAGAAGAACTCATGAGCACAGGAATCGGATTGGGTGTTGCAATACCCCATGCCCGACTGGAAAATATTAATGATATTCAAATATTTGTATGCGTATTAAAAAAAGAATGTAAGGATTATGAATCCATTGACAACTTACCCGTCACTACAGTATTTCTGATAATACTTCCCAAAGAAAAACATAAAGAGTACATTCAAATCCTCTCAGCCATTGTTAAAGATATTAAAAACAACAATCTTGTTGCTGACATACATAATGCTGATAATGAAACAGAGATCTATGAAAGGTTGATGAAGATATGATCAATATTGAACATTTTATTATCAATCACTTCCATTTGAACATTCTTTTGTTACTCGGATTATCATTATTCGGAGGCACATTGGGAGGCCGGCTTTTCCAGAAATTACGTATTCCTCAGGTGGTTGGGTATATTATCATAGGTTTGATACTTGGAGATACTTTTACAGGTTTTATCAGCACTGAAATTGTTAATACATTACAGCCATTCAATTATTTTGCTCTTGGTTTAATCGGTTTTATGATTGGCGGCGAGTTAAAGAAAAAGGTTTTTCAAAAATACGGAAAACAATTTTTAATTATACTTTTATCAGAGGGACTTACTGCATTTTTTGTTGTTTCTTTAATAACTACTGTAATAAGTTTTATTATTTTCAGGAATATTACCACATCAATTGCACTGGGTCTGCTGCTTGGGGCTATTGCATCAGCTACAGCACCGGCAGCTACAACAGATGTATTATGGGAATATAAAGCTCGAGGCCCCCTCACAAGAACAGTATTGGGTATTGTTGCATTGGATGATGGTTTAGCATTGGTTCTTTTTGCTATTGCTTCCGGTATTGCTGGAATATTGACAGGAAACAATGAATCCGGAATTTTCATCTTGGTTTTGAAAACTATCTACGAAATCGGAGGCTCTGTTGTTCTGGGAGTCATTCTCGGATATCTGCTTTCAATAATCCTGAAAACACAGAGGGATGACGATAAAATGCTGATGTTTTCAATTGGATTTGTTCTCTTAAGCATAGGCATATCAATAGCAATTCAGCTTGACATGCTCATAACTGCAATGACTCTTGGTGCAATCACAGTAAATACAGTACCAAAGAGAAGCAGAAATGTATTTGAACTTACTGAGCGCTTCACACCCCCTATATATGTTTTATTTTTTGTCCTTGTTGGTGCAAAATTAGATTTGAGAAGCATAACCTGGCCAATTATCTTTCTTGCTTCTTCATATTTGATAGGAAGAACAGTGGGTAAAATGACAGGAGCCTATTGGGGAGCAAAATTATCCGGCGCACCTGAAGGAGTAAGAAAATTTTTATCCCTATGTCTTTTCAGCCAAGCCGGAGTTGCAATCGGATTATCAATACTTGCAGGCCAGCGATTTACCCCCGAGATATCTCAGATAATTGTAATTGTTATTACGACAACAACCTTTATTGTACAGCTTATAGGACCATATTTCGTTAAAACAGCTGTAATAAAGGCAAAAGAAGCAGGATTGAATATTACAGAAGATGATCTTCTTAAAAAGAGCAGAATATCTGAGATTATGGGAAAAAATATTCCTGTTATTAAGGAAAATGATGATTTGAATTCAGTACTTAATAAATTTGCAACTTCTGATAATCTCTATTTTCCCGTTACAGATAGAGACAATAATCTTAAGGGTATTATCTCAATTGACAGAATAAAGGAAACATTCCTTGAATCAGAAATTGCAGGATTCCTTCTTGCTCATGATATCATGGAAGAAGTGAGTGTTTCAGCATCAAGCCTTGACCCGATTATAGATGTAAGAGCCCTTATGGATAAAAATATCATGGAATGCATGCCAATAACTGATAAACTGGGAAAATTGGAAGGTTTTGTCGAACGAAGACAGATACAGCGCCTTATATCGGCCAAAATTGCTGCTATACATCAGCAAGCTGACATACTGGGTTAAATAAGTTCATTATTTACAATTTCATAGAGTATAGGAAAAGGCAGGGAACCATATCTCAAAATACTGCTATGGAAATCCTTTTCATTATAATCATTGCCTTTGGATTTTTTAAATTTCTCTCTTATTTTCAAGATTTCGATTTCTCCCATTTTATATGCACATGCATGTCCGGGCCAAACGGAATATCTATCAATTTGAGCATATGATCCCCATCCCAGATGTGCTTCCATATAATCATAGGCTTGCTGTCTAGACCACTTTTTACTATGAATTCCTGTATCCACAACCAATCTTACAGCCCTAAATAGTTCAGACATTAAATATTCCATTATCTGATAATCTGATTCCAACCATTGATGCTCATATGCTAACCTTTCTGCATAAAGTGCCCATCCCTCAACATAGCCAATGAATGTCGCTATATTTTGTATGGGATGAGTCAATGATGATTGACGGGCTGCAGAATACTGCATATGATGACCCGGTATAATTTCATGATATACCAATGTATCCATTGACGGTTTAAAGGGAAACCAGTCCGGGTGTATGAAAAACTTACCCTCTCTCTTTCCGTCCAATGATGGGGGATCATAATATGCACTGGTTGCACCTGTCCTGTATGAAGGTATATGTTCAGCCCTTATAAATCGATCTGCTCGAACATCAGAAATACTGCTCACCCTAAGATAACTGCTGTCAATAATTTTCTGGAAATCTGAAAGCACTGTTTTTTTGTCAGGATCCTCATGACTGTAAAAAAGCTCTGGATGCTTTAATGATATATTGTAATAATAATTACTCATTATTGATGAAAATTTGCTTTTTGTGCTGTATCCCTCTTTACTAATCATCTCCAATATGCTCTGTTTTATTCTCTTAACCTCATCATGCCCTATTCTATGGATATCATCCGGGCTTATTTGCAGCGTTGTATATGTTCCCAGCATATATGCGTAGAAATCATCACCATTCTTCAAATTCCACAATCCCGGTTCTTTATGTGAATGGTCCCTTATCTTTGCCATCATGTCTATAACATCCTTATATGCCGGGTATATCCTTGTTTTCAGTAATTCTATGACCTGATCAATATAATTATTCTTATTTCTGATATTCCCTTTTTCCATCATTCCGGATAAATGAGTAACAATGATATTGTGTTCCGGCTCTTTTGCAATAAATGACCTCAACATATTTGCCACTCTTCCAATTACCGAAATATGCGGAATAATAAAATCATTATATTGCTGCTGTGTCCTGTGAATTACATCTCTAATTCTCTTTTCATATTTTCGAATTCGTTCAATATATGTTTTTACATCCCGCTCATTCTCAATTCTGTGATACTGCGTAAGCAATGTAACAGTCACAATATGGAAACCATAATAATGGTTAATAAGATATTCATAACCTTTGTATTTTTCACCTTTAATCTTATTTTCAAGATAATACAACAAAGCATTTTCCGGAACACTGAGTTCATCACCATCAACACTATTCAATTGACTGTAATATTTTTTATACATTGCATATTCACGATTTTCTCCTGCTTCAGAGTAATCCTTCAACATATTGCTGTTTGTATAAATACCCAATTCTGATGCAAGGTCGGGATTCAATTGTAATAAATCATCTAAAAAAGCATCTAATATTTTAGTCATCTTATTCCTTGATATTATATTTTCTTATTTTATCCCTCAGAGTTTTTCTATCAATATCCAATATTTGAGCAGCTTTTGTTTTATTCCACTTGACACTGCATAGCACTTTTTTTATGTGTTCTGCTTCAATCTCAGTAAGACTTCTGGTTATTTTTCCATTGCCATTAATAGCAGAGAATCTCATCATAGAAGGTAAATCCGGAATATCTATAATGCTTCCTTCATTCATAACAATAAGCCTTTGAATGATATTCTCTAATTCCCTCACATTACCCGGCCATGCATAATTTTTTAATACCTTTAATGCTTGTTTTGTATATTCAGGCACATCTTTGCCCATTTCCTTTGAATATTTATGTGTAAAACTATGTGTCAACATAATTATATCTTCATCCCTATCCCTAAGTGGCGGTAATTCAATATTAAATACATTGAGTCTGAAAAACAAATCTTCCCTGAATATATTTTTCTTTATCATATTTTCAATGTTTTTGTTTGTTGCAGCAATAATCCTAACATCTATCTGTTGCGGTTTACGGGCTCCAATCATATATACTTGCTTATCTTGAAGGACTCGCAGTAATTTTACCTGCATTGACATGGGCATTTCCGTTATTTCATCAAGGAAGATAGTTCCGCCATCAGCTGTCTGGAAAAAACCAGCTCTTGTTTCATTTGCACCTGTAAAAGCACCTTTTACATATCCGAACAATTCGCTTTCAAGCAATTCACCTGGAATACCTCCGCAATTGACAGGCACAAATCTGCTGGAAGACCTTGTTGATCCATAATGAATTGCTCTTGCTGTCATTTCCTTACCTGTACCGCTCTCACCGCTTATTAGAACTGTAACTGAAGTTGTCCATGCCTTTTTAATCATCTTGTAAATATGATGCATTGCTGACGAATCTCCAATAATATCCATGAATGAACCTTTTTTCTCCGCAGCCGTTTCCTTCAGCCTCCTCATATCAATCTCCATCAGATTTTTATCAACTGCAATAAATAATTCTTCATCTGTAAATGGTTTTGTAATATATTCGGTTGCTCCGATTTTCACGGCTTCAACTGCTCCATCTATTGACGGATACCCGGTAATCATTATAACTTCAATATTTGAATAATTCTCTCTTATGTGTCTTGTCAGCTCCAAACCGTCAATTTCAGGCATTTTCATATCAGTTATGACGAGTTCTATGGGATAACTTTCCAGTATTTCAATGGCATTTCTAACATTTGATGATGTAAAAATAGTGTAATTTCTTGATTTTAAATTCCTGGAAATCAATTCAAGTGTGTCTTCATTATCATCTACAACCAGTATTGTATGCTCATCTCTTCTGTTCATTGACTCTCCATGTTAATAGGTAAACAAACCTTAAACTCTGTGCCTTTGTTTATTTCACTTTTGACAGTAATTGTTCCCTTGTGAGCAGATATGATACCATGAACTACAGGCAATCCCAATCCTGTTCCCTCATTTATATCCTTTGTTGTAAAAAAGGGTAAAAAGATTTTTTCCAGAATATTCTCACTGATTCCTGTTCCATTATCTTTGATAAGAATAAATACTTGATTATTTTCAATGCCTGTATTTATTTTAATACATCCGCCATTGGGCATTGCCTGAACTGCATTTACAATTAAATTCATCATAACCTGGTAAAGCTGCGAAGCATCTGCAATGATTGGCGGCATTTCTTTATTCAAAAATGTTTCTATAATACAATTTGAGTTTTTTATTCTTTTCTCTAAAAAGAGAATACTTTCCTCAACAATATTGTTTATATTGACATAATCCTCCTTAGGCGGCATTTGTTTGGCAAAGAGCATTAATTTTTTTATAATCTCTCGCGCATGAAGAGCTCCTTTTATAATTCTATCGCAATCCCTTAGCGCCCCTTCAGGCAATTCGTAAGATTTCTCTATAAGTTGGGCAAAGCCCAGTATTGAACCAAGAGGTTCATTCAGTTCGTGAGCCACACCTGCAGCTAATTGGCCTATAGTCGCAAGTCTGTCAGCATGCCTGAGCTGTGATTCTAATTGTTTATTATCTTCAAGTGATTGTTTTTTCTCTACAATTAAACCAATTTGGGATGAAATGGTTTCAATTAGCTCCCTTTCCTCATCCAGAA
This sequence comes from uncultured Bacteroidales bacterium, assembly GCA_964544145.1. GTDB lineage: Bacteria > Hydrothermota > 32-111 > 32-111 > 32-111 > CAZJAT01. The sequence continues at coordinate 20,135 of CAZJAT010000014.1, forward strand.
AATATATATTCTCATTATTATTGTCTAATGTCAGGAATACGCGTAGAAAACCTCTTTTATTTCCATTCTCAGATATTATTGCTTTTATATATGTCTCTGAACGTTTGAAATCCTTATTTCTATATTTGTTTCCATTCAAATCAATTTCGACATTAATAAATTCAGGTTTTTGAAAAGCAGGCTTGATTATTTGAATGATTCTAGTCATCATTGCTGATTCGTTATTTTCATCATTATTCATCAATTTTGATATATTATAAAGACAGGTTAGTTCCTTTATTCGCTCTCTTAAAGCATTCTGCGCTCTTCTATTAGCTATTGCAACTCCAATAGTAGTAACAATATTTTCATAATATTCTAATTCATCCTCCAAAAATGAATCTCTCTGTTCATTTCCAAACAGGAGGACTGCGCAGTGTTCTTCATCAATATCAAATTTCATGAATAATCCTGAATTATAGGGTGCTTCAATACAGATCTCAGCCTTTCTCTTATTTTTTCCAATTGTTAATGGTAAATCAGTATCAAAAATATATATATTTTTATTGTCTGTTATATGACTTGATATAATGTCTTCTTCCTTTAGCATGTATTTGATAACAGCATAGCCGGGAACATCCAGTTTTTCAAGTAATTCACTCTCATTTTTATACATATTAAATAGATTGGAATCAGGATTGCTGAAATAGGAATAATTATATTTTTCACCAATGGTAGTCAATCCTATATAGGCACATCCGGTAAACCGTTTCAGTTCATTTGAGAGTATATGCAGATAGTCACCAAGGTGAGTACCGGTATTTGCATATTTTAGAAGATTTTTTGAAAGTAAATAAAATTCCCTTGATAATAGGATTATTGTTTTTGTATCCATTTATATATAATATATCATGGATTTTATTTTTCAAGGTATAAGTTTAATCAAATAAAGACTGTTTTTGTCTAATTTTCCTTCATAATATTATTAAGCCGTTTCACGGCACAGAATTCGCCGCACATTGTGCACACATCATCTTTCCCTATTTCAGATGAATTCCTATATTGTTCAGCTTTACTTGAATCAATTGCAGAAATAATCTGATTGTTCCAATCCAGATGTTTTCTTGCTGATGACATTGCATTATTCTCGGTCTTTGCATATTCCATACCCAATGCAAGGTCAGCACTGAATGCAGCAATTCTTGATGCAATAACACCTTCTTTTACATCATCAACTGAGGGAAGTCTGAGATGTTCTGCCGGGGTAACATAACACAGGAAATCTGCTCCATTATAAGCGGCAATTGCTCCGCCTATTGCTCCTGCAATATGGTCATAGCCCGCCGATATATCATTTACCAATGGACCAAGCACATAGAAAGGTGCATTATGGCATAATTTTTTTTCTAATTGCATATTTATTGCCACCTCATTGAGTGGGACATGGCCCGGCCCTTCCACCATTACCTGAACTCCTTTGTCCCAAGCTCTTTCTGTCAATTCTCCAAGAATGATTAGTTCCTCTATCTGTGATCTGTCAGTTGCATCTTCCGATGCACCCGGTCTAAATCCATCTCCCAGTGAAATAGTTACATCATATTCTGCAAGTATTGCAAGTATTTCATCAAAATATTCATATAATGGGGATTCTTTTCCATTATGTTTCATCCATGCTGCTATCATAGATCCACCTCTTGAAACAATGTTAAGCATTCTTCCTTCATTGATCATCCTTTCAAATGCATTTTTTGTTACTCCTGAATGAATGGTCATAAAATCAACGCCTGCTTCTGCCTGAGCTTTGATTGTATTAAGAAAATCCTCAATTGACATATCAACAATATCCTTCTTGTTTACAGACAGATCAAAACCCATCTCATATATCGGAACAGTACCCACCATCACAGGGGATTCTTTTAATATTTCATTACGAATCTGCTTTATCTTATTTCCAAGAGAGAGATCCATTATAGAATGGGCTCCTGCATTTACTGCTGAATGAAGTTTTGCTATCTCTTCATCAATATTCATATGATAAGGAGAACTGCCGATATTTGCATTAATCTTTGTTCTCAATCCTTGTCCTATTGCATAATAATACTTTTTCTTCCTTTTTTTATTATGCGGAAGACATATTGTCCCATCCTTTAATCCTTGTTTTATATAATCTACACTGATATTTTCATACTCAGCAGCCCATTTCATTTCAGCTGTTGTTTCATTTGATATTGCTTTTTTTCTCTGTGTCATAATATCTCCTGTAAATAAGCTTTATTTTTTTTATTTCATTTTCAGGATTGCTGCTCGTATTGATGAAACTGATTATTCCATAATTCAAAAATCCCGATTCCAGAACTGAAATAATATTGCTGTCATTAATACCTCCGATTGCAATTGCCGGAATATTACTCCTTTTAAGCATTTCAGCTGCATTGACCAAACCCAGAACAGGGTCCGGGATATTTTTTGAGCTTGTCGGATGTATTGGTCCAATACCCAGATAATCTGGTTTTTCATCCAAAGCATTGATTAACTGACTCATATTATGTGTTGATTTTCCTACAATAAAATTGTTATTTATATTTCTGCATTCCTCAACTGAAAGGTCATCCTGACCCACATGCACTCCATCTGCATTGCAGAGATATGCAATGTCAGGTCTGTCATTGACTATGAATAGGGTATTGGTTCTTTCTGTGATTTTCTTTAATCTTCTTCCCGTTTCAACAAGGTCTCTATCATTCATTTCCTTATCTCTAAGCTGAATCACTGATACTTCATTTGCAACCGCAATTCGTGCCAATTCTTCATATCCCACAGCAGGATTAGTCATCACAAGATATAAACCTAATGTATCAGTAATTCTATTAATCCTCTTCAATTCCGGAACAATTATCTTTTCCAGATTGTATAGCTCAAATCTGATACCCTTTGCAATAATAGATATCTCACGATTTATCATACCTCCATACTCTTCAATAACACGCGCTGCTTCTTCTGTTCTTCCAAATGACCTTGCTGTTATATCTGCTATATCCAGTTGACCGGATTTATCAAAATTACTGCTTTTTCCAATATCGGTTTCTGAATCCCTGCTTAGAATCATATCATCCGGTATCAGCATTTTTATATGACCATATTTATGCCTGATTTCCTTGATCCTCAGCGTGAGTTCTTCATTATTCAGTTTGAATCTGGCTGCCTCTTCAATTACGCGAAGACCCTCTCTCAATCTGTTAAGATTGGCATCAATTATTCTTTTGATAATGCCTCCTTAATTAACATATATGCCTTATGCCCCGATAAAAGCATACCGCCGAAGATTGGTCCCATCCTGAATCCACCAAACACTCCATTTGCAGCCATTCCGGATACATAGAAATTGTTAAACACTTCAGATGTGTTCATTACTGTCTCCTGTTCACCGAGGGCTGCATTCATAGGTTTTTCACCTTCAAATTTTCCTGTCGGTGTATTAAGTGAAATACCAGCTTTTTGAACTAGCGTATTGGTGATTTCAGCAGGATGGCCTGTAGCATCTAATACTTTTTTTGCTTCTATTGTCAAAGGGTCAACGTGAAGCCCCATATACTCAACCGGCGTCCAATTGATAACCAATCCCTTTACCGATTCATCCTTAAGAACTACATCAACTACCTTTATAAGATTAAATATTTTCAGACCAGACTTCACAGATACATTTATCAATGCTGATGTCGCTTCTACAGAATCAGCTGTTAAATAATTGTCATCCGTATTCTTGAAATTTATACCGAATTCCTTAAGTATATGCTCGGCTGCTCTCTGAACAACAATTTCATTGAACATCATTCCACCGCCCCACATACCGCCACCCGGGGCAAGTTTAGTCTCAAAAAGAGCTACATTATAATTATCTTTTGCCAAATAATATCCTGCAACAAGACCCGATGGACCGGCACCGACTATAGCAACATCTACATTTAATATGCTTTTCAATTTCTTGAAATATGCATCAATAATATTGCTTGAAATTCTAATATCATCAATCATTGGAACCTCCTATAAAATAAAAAAATCAGGTATTGAACCTGATTCTTGCATTCCTACGGCAGCATTATCTGCATCAGGTTCAAAGGGTCAACAATTTTGTTTTCTCAGCCGCTTATGCAGCTCCCCTATTAGTATTAAATACTCAAACCATAAACATGTCAAGTGAGATTGCTTCTCATTTACTTACATTACTGCTTGTAATGATTATTTCATCATATTTAATATATCCTGTATTTTTTCTTCATATTCCCTGTCTTCTGACAAAGAGAGTCCTTTATTTAAGATTTCCTTTGCTTTCTTATAATCACCATCATTATAATATGAAATACCTGCTGAGTAATAATTTTCCATACGATTATCACCTGCTTCAATTGATTTCTCAAAATATTTCCCGGCATTTTTATAATCACCCCTGCTGAATGATGCAGAACCTAAACCATTATTTGCAAATGCACTATTTGATTTGTATTTAAATATTTTTTTAAAGATCTTTTCAGCAGTATCTGTATCATCTGATTCAAGCAGCATAATCCCCCAATTATAGTATGCCGCTTCAATATTGTCATTTATCAGCAAATCATTACCTTTGCCCAATGCCTTTACATATACACTTATAGCTTTATTGAAATTATTATGTGAAAAATAGTCATTGCCCCATGTATTGTAAAGAAAAACAAATGCATTATCAATCAATTTATCGTGTTGAAATGTTTCTGCATTATGCAACACCCCTTCTGCTTTGATATAATCCCCGCTCTTCGCTAATTCAACTGCATAATTATTAGATACTGCTATAATGTTATCAATAGCAATCTTATCTCCTGATATTTTATCAAGACCTAAGTAATATTTATCTAAAGCACCCTGAAAATCACCTTTTTCTGCTAACTGATTTCCCCAGCTAATATAGGATGCATTAATATTCATACTGTAAAATCGGTCATCTTTACCAATGTCAGCATATACCAATGCCGCTGTCTCATAATGTCCTGTTCTGAATGCACTGAATGCATAGAGATCAGCCATATAATCCGGTTCAGAATAATCCATAAATGCATCTTTCATCAATTTGAAAACTATATCATAATCATCTCTTTTGCTTATTTCCAGACACACATTATAGACATACAGAGCGTGAAATTGCTTACTATTAAGTGGTTTTTTGTCCCATTTACCGGGTTTGATAGTATCTAAATCATTCAGATATTCCGTACTGCCATGTATAAAGCCACTTGTTGTTTCAATATAATAATCCTTTAAATTGTAATCAAATGTCAATAGTATATGTTTCGGGTATGTCATTGCATATACATCAATACCTAAATTACTGCAAATAGCAAAATATAATGATGAAAACCCCATGCAATTACCTTCCCTTGCTGAAATTATCTCCGATAAAAAACCGTAATATGGAGCAATGGAATCAAATGGCACATCAATGTAGGAAAATTGCAATGAATCATGAATAAAGGATGATATGTATTTGATTTGTTCCATTTTATTTAATTCTGCTATTTTGGGTTTTATTGCTTCACTGATTGAATCCACTTTAGCATATGTCTGCTTGATATTGTAATTGCTGTCAGCGATATAATCAATTTCCGGAAAATCAATATTAACCGAAGCACATGAAACAAATCCTGTTAGAAGTAATATGATTATTATTATAATTTTCATTCTGTTTTATACTTCCTGATGATGATTTTTTTAATACTATATATATTTCTCAATTTACAAATTGAATTATATCTATATAATAGTTGCATGTACAAAAATATCAATAATAATCTTAAATTTGAGGACATATTTGATAATAGTTTATATACTATTAAATGGCGAGGATTTGTATTTATTTCCGATTTTAAAAATGGCCGAGATTCAGTAGAACACTTGGCTAATAATGAATGTTCAAGAAATATATTATCACGTATTCATGAATTAAAAGGTCACTATGTAATGCAGATCTTTGTGAAGGATTCTGGATTAACTTATATATTTACAGACAATGCAGGTCTTTATACAATATATTATGACAAAGGAAGAATAAGCAATTCATTTATTGATATTGCGGAAACAAGAAATAATCTTGATACAGTCAATTTAGCAGAATTCATTTCTTTTGGGAAAAACTTCAATAATCGGACATATACTGATAATATTCGTTCTTTGAGCTATAATGAAATTATTATCATTAAAAAAGAAGAAATGACGATTAAAAGAAAATTTATTCCATTTCAAAATTTCGATATGGATTATATATTTAGGTTCATGGAAGGTATGGAAAAATCCCTTTCACAAAAAAATGTATGCGCTGATATTACTGCAGGAGCTGATTCACGTATTATTGCAGCATTGGCGGCTCATCATACTGACAACTTTGTACTTGCAGTATCTGGACCAAATTCCTATAGCGATGTTATTACAGCAAATGATATCGCTACATTTATGCAGAAACAACTAATAATCACTATTCATTCAATTGATAACTTAGATAAAGAAATTGATAGTGTATTCAAATATATGGATGGTTTAGGTGATTTCAGTCAATTTCACAGATCATACATGCACGAGAAAAAACGTAGCTTAAATAATGTTGATATTGTTATGACAGGCGAAGGAGGAGTATTATTAAAAGATTATTGGTGGAAAATGGATTTTCCCTTTTACAGTAGAAGAAAACCTGATATGGGAAAGCTTTTTAATATAGTATTTCGTAAGAGATTCATTAATGACTCATTTCTTTCAATGAAGGGTTTATATCATAAATCAAATATGGCAAAAAGAATTAGAATGGAAATTAACAATTGTTATTATCCATCAAACAGGATGACCTACGATGAGGTGTATTACAGATATTATGCGTCACCTAAGGTTAGAAGAATGACTACATCAATTATTAATAATTTTCATTTCCATTACAATCCAATTGAAGAAACAGATATTGTTCAAATGGCAATGAATATTCCAAAAGGAATGAGAATGTGGAATAATTATCATAGATATATATTGTCAAAAATTAATTCTGGACTGGCAACCATACCATGCAACACTCATTTCACATTACAAAGAGGCAACTATTATATACTAAAAGATTTTTTTAATATAATTTCTGAAAAAACATCCTACTATTCACAAAGATTAATTTCTAATCCTAAACCGGATATGAACAAATATGATACTCGCATCTATAATTATATGAGAAATCGAAATGAATTTGACAATGCATTAAAATTCTTGGTTGATCGAAAATTATTAAAACCATCAATTAATCCGGGTAGTATTCCAGCTAATATCTCAGGTAATATTTTTACTATTGGTTTATTTCTGAATAAATTCTATTGATTTCTATTTATTAATTTGCTGACAATTACTTTTAATTCCGATTTTTTCAAAATAAAAATATTCCCATCAAAACTTCCTCTATAATGTATTCGAAAGTATCTGTATATAATCAGTGTGTTCACTGTATATGATATAAGCGATGCAACAGCTGCACCTGCAATATCTATCATAGGAATGAGCAGGATGTTAAGCAATATATTAATTATTACGCTTATCAAACCAGCAAACATTTGAAATTTAATAATATTATCCGCACTTAATTCAGAAGCGAGTAGTTTCCCAAGACCATTTATAATTATGGCAGGTGCTAAAATCATAACAGGCAGATAAGCTGGGGCATATTCTGATGAATATAGTAATATTATCAGAGGATAACCTAAGATAATGAAAAATAAGGAAATTATTAAATTTATAGTATTGATCATTCTCAGATTAAATGATGTATTTGCTCGGTCCATGACATTTATTTTATAGGAGAAATTTACAAGAGATGAAGAATTAGCAAATATCTTAGCCTTTTCAATAAAAAATACACTTACAGAATACCATCCTAAGTATTCTATAGGTAAAAATATTTTTATAATGAACATATCAATCCTATAATTAAGAAATGAAAGCATGTTGGCTATGTAGATGAAAAAGCTATATTTTGCCATCCCAATCAAATCCCTTATGGATGCCATTCTCCAATTAAATGGCATTAAAAAGATCAGACTTACCACATAATTACATCCTACAGATATCATATACACTGTAATTGCCCAATTCGTCGTCAAGCCATTCCCACTCAGAATCAGGATTAAGAGACCTAACATTTGCATAATACCTGGTATAATTCTGAATATGTTGTAATACCTAATCCTTGCAGAACCGAGGAAACTTCCTAAAATATACTTAGAGGATATCTGAAAAAAGAATATCCCCGCAACAAGTACATATTGGACAGAGGTGTTGAATATATATTTCATCATAATGACAAATGTACATGAAAGGGTAAACCAAATTATTGAAATGAAAACTGAAAATGTTTTCCATTGATCGGCATCCTGTTTTGATTTCTTACCTGATTTATACGAGATACCTGTTGCAAATCCTGCTTCCAATATCATTGCAAGTGTTGTTGCAATAAGAAGAATATATGCATACTGTCCTTTATTAGCTGCTCCCAGACCTCTGTTCAGCATTACAGTATTTATAATGCCAATAAATATTATTATTATTTGCGAAAAGGATGTTTCAGCAATCTTCTTCCACATCATCAATCCTGTTTATAATAAATTTCCACTCCATTTGATATCTTTCTTTCCATGTGTATAAGTATTCTTTTTCCCAATAGGTTATCTGCCGGATTAGATTTTTATAATTATCTCCCTTTTCTTTTATCATTGGATAATATTCATTATTGAACAACTCAATAAGTTTTTCCACACTGTTTTCAACAACCATAATCTCATTAATGTCCTCACAATTATATCCCCTTCTCAATCCAAATACAGGCAAATGCATTCTCAATGCTTCATAATTGGGATTATTGAGTGTAGAGAGTATATTGAAATTCACAAGAAAATCAGCAGTAGAATAATAATTTGCCAACTGCTTATTATCAACTTCTTTCAACCAGTGAACTGATTGCTGTTTGTTAATAGATTTCAATTTATCAGCATCCGGCCCATTACCTATTATAATCCAATGAATGTCATCACTTGTACTATTAATGAACTGAACCAAAGAATCAATACTCTTAAAATAATGCAGGCGGTTTACATGTATTCCAACAACAGCATCATCAGGTATACCCAATTCTATTCGTATGCTGTTTCTGACGAATTCATTATTCTCCTTATAGACATCTGCTCCATTTCTGATGAAGAGAATTTTACTGTCTTTCACCCTAAACATCTTTGCCAGTGCATTTGAATTTGTTCCGTCATCCACAAGAATATATCCCCTCATTTTCAAAATGAAGGGTAGTATATTTTCCCAATTTGTATATCTATACCAATGTTCCTTGATAAAATCATAGGTTCTCTGTGTTCCGTAAAGCCTTAGAAACTGGTTTTTTCTTGTTGTGAAGATCACTTTTGATACCAGGCCTGATATCTGCAGATGAGAAATAATTATATCGGGGTTAAATTCCTTTTCTATTGTTTTCAGGATATTCCTTCTGAAGAGTATGATAAACATAATCAGTAACTTATTACGTATAGCAAAAGGCATTTTTATATTTCTCTTAGAAAGACTAAACGGAATAGGAATACTGATCCTTACAATTCCGCTATCTGAATATCTTTTCACCCTTACTATACCATCCGTAAAATGGATGAACAGCTGGGAAGTTCCTTTCCCGGAGTAGTAGTCAACCATCTTCTGTATTGTAGGCATTCCGCTTTTCTTTCCCATCACCCATATTGGTATCATTGAAATATGAAGTATTTTCATCTTATAATTTCTCTGTATTTTTTTAAGGCCTTTCGGGACTGCGCTTCCTGGTCTAAATATTCAAATGCAAATTTTCTTGCAGAAGAAGATATATTATTATAAAGCTCACTATCACTACACAAGCGCGTTAATTTATCCGTCAATTCTTCTACTGTTTTTGTTTTCAGAGCAATACCTGTTTTATTATTTTCTAATAGTGGTTTTAAAGCCTCAATGTCCTGATAAATCACAGGAACGCCTACACCCATACATTCTTTAACAGAGACAGGACTTCCATCTTTCGTAGCTATTGAAATCCCTATATCACTGTTTCTTACAAGTTTGAGATACTGGTCATTTGCCATCATAGGTAATACTGTTATTTGTTTATTCCCCTCAATAAGATTAGCTATTTTCCTATTATATGTTTCATAGGGCCCTTTTATCAGTATCAGCCGCATATCCTTAAATCTCTTACTGACAATTTTAAATGATTCAATAATCCTTTCAATCTGGAATATTTCTCTCATTATTCGTATAGATAAAATTACCCTTTCCTCAGCATGTATTCCAAATTCCTCTATGTGTGATTTTTCTCTCACGCCTATATTAAGCGTATCTATGCCCCATATTAGAATATCTTTTTTCTTGGGCTTTTCATCAATCATATCCGTAAGATGTTCTCCAACAGTAAATATATGACTCGCTGAATTAATTACTGAATTAAACAACATTCTCATAATACCATTTGATTTTTTATATGACTGCGTGATATCTGAACCCCAGAATGATATTATAACAGGTTTATTTATGCCAAGTGTAAACAATCCAAATGGATGCAAATAATGAGCATGAATAATATCCGGATTAATTTTTTTTACTAATGTCTGTATTTTAATCCAGGCAATTATGAGATTCAGCTTATAAGGTATAAAGCTATATATAGGTATATACGATGAATTCGGAACAGGAGTCCATTCTTTTCTGAATGAAATATAATATATCTCAAATTCTGAAAATCCCTGAATCATCTTTATCCATCTTAATGTATGCTCAGATTCAGGAGGAGCAATCAGGAGTATTTTTTTTCTGTTCATTTTTTACTATAATAATTAATCTTACTGCAATACCCAGGAAAAGAAAGAGAAAGACCAGACCATCATTGTATAGTTCACCATTCTGCCTTAAATGACACCTGGGACCTTCCGATACAATTCCCATAATCAGATATGTGCCTATTGATACAAATAGAACGGATGCCAGTCGTCTATTAATATTTGTAATATTTTTTTTCGCAATTATATATAATTTCTGCATTATTACAGCAGCCATAATAATAAATGCTGCAGCTGTAATAATACCATATTCCAATGCCATTCCTAACATAAAATTATGCGGATGCAAAACAGTTTGTGAAGGGAATCTGCCCATATCGGACCACACATAAGGGAATTGATTCCCTCCAATACCCAATGGATAACGTATTATGGCTTTTATCGCTGTTTCCCAGGCAGCTGTTCTGATCAATGTGCTGAATTCTGTGATTCTTGATCTTGTCATAATGCCCGAGAATCTCATTATGAGATTATAAACCGCCCCAGAAATACCTATCAGAAAAATAGACAAAACAATACTGATACGTTTCAATGGCAATTTATAATCATTATGAATGAAATATATCGCAATCAGGCCTATTATTGCAGCAATAATGCCGCCTCTGCTTAATGTTAAAATAAGCGAAATAAAGGTTAAGAAAAACAACAAATAGTATAATGTTCTTTCTTTACCATTACTCTCAATTATAAAGAGGAGACCAAGCGGTATAAATAATTGAACTACTGCCGCATATATATTGGGACCATAGAAATTGAATGCCATGCGTTTTAGGAATAATTCAACAGCGCTGATATTTGAGAAAAATGCAATACTGCCTATAAATATATTCAATATAAAAGCAATATATAAAACCTTAAGTAATTGCATAATCTGATTTCTTGTATCTATTGAATGATAAATAAGTATCATTAATATACCCGGTATAATGGTCTGACCAATAGTTGAAAAATACGGAATCAGTGTATCTCCGAGAACAAGATAACTGGATAACATTGCTGAAACAATACTTGCTGCAAATGTCAGAATAAGACTATACCATATAAGGAATTCTGATAATGAAGTCTTTCCTGTAAATTCACCTCTTTTTTCTGTTATTATCTTAAACACCAGGAGAAAAATCAGAATAATTTCCGACAAAACAAATGGGTGAATCTTAATAGAATAAAAACCGAAAATAAAATTAGTAATATTCAATCTCAATAAAAAAGGAATTGAAATTGCATATAATATTAATATTTTAAATTTATCCAGAAGCAGCATTAAAGTGAATGAAACAGATAACATCATCCACAAAAAAACTGCTAATCTTCCCTTCTCCGGTCCCCATATGATAAAATTTCTGATTACATAGTAATTAACAGCAATTCCGAATAAAATAAGCAGTAATCCAAATACAAGTATTTTAATTTTTCCTGATTTGGAATGGGTCATTGATAACCTTTTTAAGATTTGAAATCAGGATATTATTCTCAGATTCACTTAAATTATTCTTAAAATAATATTTGATGCCTATAATAAGGACATCTATCATAAGTACAAGAATAAATACAATTATAACGATTACCTTTCTTGGAGGAAAACTCTTTAAATCAGGCACATTGGCATCTCCAAGGGTATATACAATTTTCTGATTTGAATTAATCTGACTCTTTACATAATTGATTCTGCTCAATATCTCCTGTTTCATAATAATGGCAGATTCAATTTCGGCTCTTAATGTAAGGTATTCAACTACTTCTTTGGGTGCTTTGCGTACAATGAATAATGTTGAATCAATGGATTTTTCTATGGATTTAATAATTTCACGTTGATTATCAAGCGTTTTCGAATCATTGGGATGGTCCTGTTTGAATAGATAATAATCTAACTGCTCTTCTGCTAATTTTGAGTACAGCATTGTTATTGCTGGATTCTTCTGCATTGAAGAATTTTCCAGCAATTCAGTACCATTCCTTATTTGCCATGTAATAAGTTGTGCATTTTTGTCATTAAGCACAGTTTCTTGAACATCAAGCAGATTGTTCATTGTGGTCAATTGGTCAGTTAATTTTGTTTTATCAAGATATCTCATTGCCTTATCCAAATAATAGATAAAATCATCGCATAACTGGGCGGCAAATTCAGGGTCATTATCACTGACTGACAATGCAAGCATTTCAGATGTAGTGATATTGATTTTTGTCTTTTCTTTCAATTTTCTACGCGTATGTATCATGGATTTGGTGCCCCATTTATCCTGCAGATGATATTTATTGATAATACTGTCTGTTACAAGATCACTTCTAAGCATATCAGAATAGATGTCCACAGTCATTGCTCCAAAACCGCTTATATTCAAATCTGAACTCAACTTGGAAATGGATGTTAATGAGCCAAGTAATGACTGCTTGCTATCCTGTGGGGGAACAATTGCAATGCTTGCTGTATATACAATGGGAATAAGAAAAACAGTAACAACAGAAATGATTGTTGATAAAATAAGGGTAATTAAAATAATCCTTCTATACTTGATAAGTTCAATAAGAAAATCTATGGTCTGTTTCATATATTACCCCTTCTTTTACAGTAAGGAAGAAGTTATTGTGAATATTGAATATATACCCAGCAGAATGGAGATTATAACAGAAATATCTGTCATTACACCCATAAATGATCTGCCAACTGATATCGAATAACCGGGTTTTATCTCAGAATTTCTGCTTATACGCGTACCATCCTTGTCATATACTGCAATCTTGGATAATGTTCCATAAGGGGCAACACCGCCAGCTAATCCTATATAATCCATTATGGTAAATCCGGGAGTATATGAATATACACTTGGCATATTAACATATCCTCCTACATTTATTAAATTGGGATAAAGGAATATCTGGTCCTGAGGCATTGCAATTTCATCCAAATCAGCCATATAAAAATCCTTCTGATTCTTATGTATGACATATATCTCTGTCGGTTCGGTTGCCAATATCCTTGCTTCCACAAAATTAATATAATATCTGTATGTCTTTCCCCAATCAAATCTCACATAATTTGTTTTTCCGCTTCCAATTGAAACAGATATATTATTCATTCCACTGAACGATTTTATTGTGACATAAACAGTATCAATATCAAATTCATCTTTGTATAATCTGTTGATTTCAAGAGATATTTCTTTCAAGCTTTTACCCTCAACATTCATTAGCTGCCAGGGAATAAATTCGGGATTTGTACCATCATCCTTGCTGTTTGAAGGAGATTTATTTTCATTATCCATGACTTTTATCACAGTATTATTGTCATATTCAATTGCTGTTTGGTAATTATAACTGCGCAACGTTGTTTTATCAACAAGATAAATGTCTAATTCATCTCCTGATATGGGGTAATAATCATATATATCCGGAATCTCCGATGCAAAGAAAATAACCGGAATGAGCATTAATATTAATGCATATATCTTCATTGATCCTCCTAAATTATAAAAATTTGCCAGGTCAATTATATAAGTCGACAATAATGTGTCAACTACTTCTTTTTATTACCTATTCCTACGCGCACATTCTTAAACCTTGCAGGTGCTGCACCGTGGGACATCTCAGATCTCTGACCGGGCTGCCCCTTTCCGCAATTGGGCACTCCCCACAAATCCCAATGATTTTCATTGCATATTGCATCACAATTATTCCAGAAATGAGGTGTGATATCCTGATAGGATACATTCTTCAGCATATTTCCTTTCTTACCATTCTTTATCTCCCATCCGATCTCACATCCGAACTGGAAATTCAAACGCATTTGGTCAATAGACCAGGATTTATTGGTTTCCATATATATGCCGTTTTTAGTATTTTTGATTAATTCATCAAAATCCCATTTACCCGGCATCAGTGACAGATTGGGAATTCTGATTATAGGAATATTGTAAAAACCCTCTGCCCTGTTGCCTCCCCTTGATCTCTTGTCTCCGATTTTATGTGCTAATTCTCTATTTGTAGAATATCCTGATAAAATACCGTCTTTTACAATATGCCATCTTTGAGCCTTAACCCCATCATCATCATAACCCTGAGTAGCCAGACCTTTAGCTACAGTATTGTCTGCAACAAGATTAACTATATCAGAGCCATATCTGAATTTGTTGAGTTTTTCTGTTGTTGCAAATGATCTGCCGGCATAATTAGCCTCATATCCGAGGACTCTGTCCAGCTCTGTTGGATGTCCCACAGATTCATGAATCTGCAGAACCATCTGCGATCCGTCCAGAATAAGATCCGTCATCATATCAGGGCATTCCTTTGCTTTAAGCAGGGCAATTGCTTCATCCCTGACTCTCTCAGCATTTTCAAGAAGACCCATTGTCTCAATTACTTCATATCCTCCACCATAATACTGCCCTCCAAATGATGCCGGATATGAACGTTTCTGCATATCATTGGCCCCCAATGCAAACACCGAGAATCCTGCACCGCTTCTGAGAAGATCCTGCAGTATTTCACTACCTTCAGTATTAACAAACCATTTCCTTATATTCTGAAATGACATATTTATTGATGCCAGTTTTATTTGTTCTTTCTGCCTTAAAATCTTATCAATCTCTTCCATATAGGATATTTTTTGATTAAGTGAAATCTGGAACGGATTTTTCAAAACTGGGGTGAACCAATGATCCTGATATGCTTCTTCTTTTGCCCATTTTACAGGAATACTCTGCACTGTTTTACTTGCTTTTGCTATATTTACCGCTTCAACAGCAACTCGTTTAACTTCACTGCTGCTGCATTTGTCAGATGAAGCAAAACCCCATGAACCTTTATATAGCACGCGAATACCAAATCCAAGTGTACCTGAAACCTCAGAGGAAAATTCTCCATTTCTCATTTCAAGATCTTCCACCTGTGTGTCAAGAATCCTTATATCCGCATAATCAGCACCCTGTGCTACAGCAGTATCTATCGCATTCTTTGCTAATTTCCACATAATGCCTCCTAAAAATCCGTTATACTGGAAAAATTAAAATTATCAATTTTCATTGCAGGTACATGAAAACCTCCCCAGAAACCGCCGCTTTGCACAATACTCTTGTCTCCTATTAAAACAACATTGCTCAATGCCTCAAGTATTGATTGAGTGAAACGGAAATTCTTGACACCTCCGGCGATTTTACCGTTTTTCACTAAAAATGTGCCATTTCTGGTCATACCCGTTATTGTTGTAGTCATAGGATTGATTATATTTACATAATGAAATTGCGTTACCAAGATACCGTTTTTTGTTGTTTTTATCATATCTTCAATAGTAGAGGTACCCGGCTTTATACTTAAATTCAGCGGTATAGGTCCCCAAGTGTCATCAGGACCAAGTGAATGTCCTGTATTTTTCAATTTCAACGTTTTTGCTGATTTATTATCAGTTACTAATCCGACAAATTTCCCTTTGTCTATCAATGTCACTGCTTTTCTCGGATATGCTTCAAAATCAAAGGGAATACCTAATCCATTTTCAATATAAGGGTCATCATAAACTGAAATATTTGAACCGCATATTTTCTTTCCCATTTTTCCTGCCAGCACACTTCTCCCTTCAATATATGCCTGTGTGTTAAAAACACTATAGGACAAGAATGATGCAAGATCAGCAACAGCTGCAGGTTCAAGTATTACAGTATATTTACCTGCTTTTATGCTCTTCGGATTCTTTCCTTTTAATGCTTTTTTAACTGCAGTTTCTGTTGCACCAATGGCATCAATATTGTTAAAATCAGCATCTGTCACTTCTGCCCAGCCGGAAGAATTCTTTCCCATTGCTGTTATTGAAAAAACACCTGTTGTTCCCTCATGATGAGCATAGGCTCCTTTACTTGTTGCAACAGTCATGAATGTCTTATCATTTGACAGAATTCCGGCAGCTTCCATTTTGGATTTTTTACATATATTAATAGCTGTTTTCACAATTTCCGCTTTTTTGTCTGGTCCGGCGGTTTCTGTGGATTTGAAATTGTTATTTATATTGCCATATTTATATCGTTTGGCATTCAAAGCAAATGTCTTGTGTTTACTGCTATTTGCCGCTATTTCCATAGCTTTTTCTAGATAACCGTTTATTGCGTTTTTATCCAGAGAACTACCGCTCACAGTTCCGATTTTACCCTTATGTTTTATTCTCAATGTAAATGGAAAGCTGCTCATTTCAACATTCTGTGTTATCTGATTTCCGGAGAATCTTGTTAAAGCTCTCTTTGAACCATTCACATGAAGATATGTTTCATCTGCTTTACTTTTCTTGAAAACAGCTGAAATAAATTCATCAATTCTTTTTCTTTCATTCATAATTTACCTCATTTTTCTTCGATTATTGTTAGTATCAGTGCATCTGATTCGATTATCTTAAGGTTTTCACTATCTGTCATCTTAAAAAAATCTCCCTTTTCAAACAAATATTCCTTTTCACCCAGTTTAATCGTTATTGCTCCTTCCAGGATCATAACCAGCTTCTGTTTATAGAAATATTCCGTGGAATAACCACCTCTGCATTTACAAAGAAATGTCTTTGTACATTCACTGCTGTCTAGAAGGAGTTTTTCATTTGGTTTCAGTTCAGATTTAATTTCATACAGATTTATTTTTTCCATTAAACCTCCTGATTTTGACTGCTCCATTTCTAATATATTTGATTTTATTTCCATCTATTTCAATAATCGTTGACGATACCTTTTTCATGCTTAAATTATTGAATATAAAAAGACCGCTGTATTTATTTTTCATTTCATTTCTA
Organism: uncultured Bacteroidales bacterium; assembly: GCA_964544145.1. Lineage (GTDB taxonomy): Bacteria > Hydrothermota > 32-111 > 32-111 > 32-111 > CAZJAT01. Next base: position 37,778 of record CAZJAT010000014.1, read on the forward strand.
CTTAAAATAACATCCTTTCCTGACTGATTGATTGATGTTGAGGCAAGTGGTTTATCAAGTTTCTTAATTAATTCCATTAATGATTCCCTGCCCGGTATTCGAAAACCCGTTTTCCCGTTTTTTTCCGTGTATTTGTTCATTTGTCTTTTTGATTCTGCAATTATGGTTAATTTACCAGGCATATACTCTTTCATTATCCTTTGCTCATACTCACTGAGAACAAAATACCTCTTAACCATATCATAATCACTGCAGAGAAGTATCATCGGTTTGTCTTTTTCACGTTTTTTTAATGTAAAGATCTTCTCAATTGTGTCTAAATCATCATAGAGACAGCCTATTCCATTGACTGTATCAGTTCCAAAAATGATTGGAACACCATTTAGTAATTCATATAAAGCTGATTCAATCTTTCTTCCATTCATCTCTCATCTCAATAAGTTTTCTTCTGATGGATTCATCACCTACAGCAAACATCTCTGCAGCAAAAACGGCTGCATTTTTCGCACCGGCTTTCCCTACTGTAAAAACAGCAACAGGAACTCCTGATGGCATCATGACTGAAGCATAGAGCGAATCAATCCCATTTAAAGGTGATGAATCAATCGGTACTGCAAGGACAGGTAAAAGTGTATGCGATGCTATTACCCCGCCCAGATGAGCAGCGTATCCCGCCCCTGCTATAATGACAGCATAATTATTGTTCTGTGCATTAACTGCAAATTCTCTCACTTTTTCCGGTGTTCTATGTGCTGACATTATCAATTCATCATAATCAATATTAAAATAATCAAGCATTTCTGTACATTTTTTCATAATTTCTTTGTCTGATTTTGATCCCATTATCACAGCTACTTTCATTAATCCTCCTTAAAGTGATTCAATATAATCTGTGAGAATGCCGGCATTTTCCGGCATTATTAAATCATCGGGTATATTCGTTAATTCCAATAGTATATCATAAACAAAAAGATAATCTCCTGTTTTGTATGTGCATATTAAACCCAGTTTATGCAATGCATCGGAACGTATAAATGAGTCAATGATAAATTCATTGGATAATATCCCTTCTCTGTCGATGTATGCCCTGTATAATGTATCTGCCTTTGTGAAATTAAATGTATTATAATATACCAAGGATGAAAAAACCGTGAAAACACTCGTGCTGCTTATATCATCACTTCTCTCAACATAAATGAGAGATGAGTCATATAGACCCATGAGGAAGTATGTATATGCCAAACCTGCCGAATATCTCACTGAATCAGAATCATATGCATAATCGCGTAGAAATTCTTTGTGCGCAGCATTGACATCACCTGTTTTCAATATATCCCATCCATCTGTTTCAAGCATAAACAGTGAACATGAACTCAGAAGTATTACACCGAAAATCAAAAGACTTTTATTAATTTCCATATATCTGTCTCACTCTTTATATAATATATGCCTACAGGGAAAACACTCATATCAATATTGCCATTAATATTTTGAAGCATCCTGCCTGAACAGTCAAATAATTTCCCTTCCTGGTCAAAATTCACTTTCATCTCCTTCAGTATGAGCACATTCATTTGGTTCTTTGGTGATATATCTTCAACAGGCAGCTCTGAGTATAGAATCTTATATATACCCTGCTCATCAGATACAAACTCAATATTGTTTTTATCTCTGGCAATATCAATTAATCTTCCTTTATGCATTACACTTATCAATGAGGGATTAGATTCAACACTCATTTTGATTATAGCTGATGTGCCGGAAATATTCGTAATAAATCCATTATCTATTGATATAAGCCCATTATCATCCGTGAATGTTACCTTGAAATCGCCATTATATATGTATGAATTTGTATCAAATGGTGATTTGACAATGATACTTTTGAAGATAGTATCAATTGAATCATTGTCATTTACATATAAATGCAAATCATATACACCTGAGTTGAGCCCATATAGTTTACCGAAGAACTTATTATTATTAGTTTCAATATTTATTAATTCTTCATTATCCATCCACATCAGCTTGGCTGAATCACACACAACATCTGCCCTTAGAGGTATTGCAACTATATCCACCGTATTGGAGGGATGTTCATAATGTATAAATTTAACAGATATGGGTATGTCAAAAAGGATCTCCGGGTCCGGATATCCCCAGCCAAAAGATAAATCATATCCCGTTGTTCCCAAATCAATACAGCTTGCCTGCATAAGCATCTCAATCTCATATGGGTCATTAAAACCAATAGAATAGAGCAGAGCTGCAAGTGCTGTTATATGGGGAGCAGCATATGATGTCCCCTCTCCATAATAAATATTAAATGAAGATACATCTATATCTGTACCTGCAAAATCAAATGATGGAACCAGAATACCCCCGTCATAATCTCCATTATTGTTAATATCCTGATATACATAACCTCCGGGAGCTACAAAATCAATATAATCACCATATTGTGAATATGGGGCTCTGTCTTTAAAATAATCAACAGCACCGACTGCAATAGCTTCCGGAAAAGCAGCGGGATATGACAATTCATTTACACCTTCATTCCCGGTTGCACATACCACTGCAACATTATTATTTACAGCATTAATAATGGAAAGATGAAGCGGATGCCATCCAATCGAATCCCCTACAGGTCCAGCCAATGAAAGATTAAGTACATCACATCCATTTGCAACTGCATAGTCGATTCCTGCCATAATATTTGACATATTACCCGTTCCCTCGTGATCCAGCACTCTCACAGGCATGATAGATGCATTATATACAATTCCTGCTAATTCATAATTATTATTAATAGCCCCAGCAATAATGCCGCAGCATGATGTCCCATGACCATTCATATCATTAGGATGGTTATCATCATTAATAAAATCATATCCCTGTTGAAAATTAATACCATCAAAATCATCATACTTCTTGTATGAACCTGTTGATGAATATACCAGTAATGCCTCATCAAAAGGCAGGAGATAATCTTCAAATGCTATACCTGTATCTAGAATGCCAATTATAATATCCGTGCTTCCCAATATCCCCCTATCAAGTATTCTGGACAAATGATAATGATTATTCTGCATATTCCACTGATATTCGAAATACTCATCATTGGGTTCATATACAGCTTTTAATTTAATATCTTCATATATATTAATTGCATCGGGATATGTGGCTGCGATATCATCATAACTTCCTTCAACCACAATCATACTGTAATGTGTAAATATCCTAATGGCTGATTTCACCCTATAATCATTGGGAATACTATTAAATTCCAATATATATCTGTTGGAGAAAATATATAAGAAAAACAGTATAAATACAGTACAGATAAATATTTTTCTCATTATTTCACAATACCATATTTGCGGTCTTTTTGCAATATAATAAGAAGCATCATAAAGATGTTATAATATCTATAAAATCGCTTATTTCACTTACATTATTCAATCTGTTTATTATATTTCTATTATTTTGATTTTTTTTCTTATAATACATTTTATTGTAATTACTATTTATAAGCAGATTATTGAATTGTTCAATATAATCGGGCAATAGTAATTTTTTTGCATATTTTAATCCCATTTTTGCATAAGAAACACATTCTTGGGAGCTTGCATTCTGCGCTAAAACCAATATATACTGTAATCCGGTTTCGCTGTAATAATTTATTTCCATGCATCTCATCAAATATTTATCAATATACTTTTTTGATGGTTTGCTGTTAAGCATATTTACAATATTGATTTTTTCCTCAATTTCACTTTTTTGAGTCGGCCGTAATCTACTCTGAGCTATAAATCGTTGTGCATTCTGTTTCCATTTATTCATATTTTTTATATCATTATGTATGAAATAATAATCAAAGAGACATGAATAATGAAAGACATACGGCAATGAATGACCTGCCTTCAGAGAGAGATCTGCACTCTTCAAAGCTAATTTATATTCTTTTTTACGATTCTCTGTCAGATATAAAATAGTACCTGCATATGCCTTCATATCCGAATGTGTGTAATTTTCAAATATATCCTTAGATAATTTTACAGCCAATTCCGAAGCATTTCTCTTCAAAGCTAATCCTGCAATGATTCCTTTATTATATGGGATTTCAATATAATGATTGATTTCCATGCCATATAGTAAACCTTCATAGTACAATTTCATTGCCTTCTTGGAATTTCCGGTCTTCATGTATTGTACTGCAAGATTAGTTGTTATTAATGGCATATCATTCATCTGCATTTCCCTCTTAACGGAATTATAGAGTTTTTCTGCATATTTAATGGATAATCTATTCAATCTGCCGCTTTTTAGGGTTATTGCTTTTGATCCATAGATGATTGAATATACATTATAGAGTCTTTTTATTGATTTTGCATCATTGGTTTTTTTGGCAAGTTTATCAGCTTTATATGCATAAAAGGCCGCTTTTTTCATATCATTTAAATGAAGATAATACGTCATCATAAACCAGCAATAATCCCTGATTATAATTTCATCCTTTATTTGACTAACCATTTTCTTCATTTCATTGACACAATACAGTGTATCGTTTCTATCTGAACGCAAAATAAATGATAAATATGCAAAGGAAATCAGTATCTTCATTTTTTCAGTATTGTTTTTTGTTTTTGACAGCAATGAAGTGTATATTACCCGTGATTCAGCAGTCCTCTCCTCGGCATTTAAAATTTCGCCTTCAAGTAATAGACTGCTGACATCATTTCCGTATCTCTGCACATAAAGATTTTTGAGTTTGCGTGCCTTTTCTACATTTCTCTGTGTTTCTATGAATAGAGAACCTATAATCAGTAAATATTCCGGATTATTTGTTTTAAATTTAATTTTCTCAACTGCTCTGTATGCCAATTCAACTGTTTCCAAATCTATATTATATTCATATACACATTTAAGTAGTTGAAGAATATTTTCAAGCTGTAAATCTGAAGGATTACTTCTTAAAGCATTTTTTACAGAATGAATGACATATTCATATTGATGAGCATATAAAAACTTCTGTCCTGCTGCAATAAACATATCTGTTGCTCTACGGTTACCGGCCAAACCATAGAATCTTGCTGCTTGGAGTAAATCCATTCCAATTGATGATTTACTGAAGTATTCACCAATTCTCTCGCAAATATCCCTGACATCCTTTTTCAGCATTCTGTCAAAGATAGTTTCCCTTATAATTGCATGATAAAAAGCAACAATATCATTTCGTTTTTTATCTAAAAGTTTACTCTCCAAGGCTTTGGCTATTATACTATCGGTTCTTTTTATACCCTCAATATTAGCTGGAATTTCAGTCCTGAATTCCTCGCCTATAATGGAACCTGTTTCAACAAATCTCTTTTCAATACTCTTTAATGAGTCAAACTTCATTAATATCAATTCCCTCAGTGAATATGGAATATTCTCTAAATCAATATTAAAGTGCAATTTATTTCCCTTCACTCTCACCATATTATTCTTCACTAAATAGTTAATCAACTGCGAGATATAGAGAGGGTTCCCATGTGAAATTCCGAATATATGCTGAAGCGTCTTGCTGTCAGGAATAGCTCCAAAATATTTCTTGAACATAATCTCTATTACTGAAATACTGAATCCATTCAAGCCTATACTGATATTGTTATATTTACTTAATTTGCTTCTATGAAAGCGTATTTTCCTTATGGGACGTTGTATTATGATGATTTTTATTTTTTCATTTCCTTCATATATAAGCCATTTAATCAATTTTTCAGATTCTTCATCCCTCAAATGAGCATCATCTATAACAAGAACAATCTGTTCTCTTAGTGCATCAATACTATTGAAAAAAACTGTTTTTAAGTCATTGCCTTTAATTATTGTTCCCGGTTTACAATATGGCAGAATTGATTCTCTGATGCCTTTAAATGTCGAAAATGGAAGTTCTCTTCTTTCACCGCTCACTCTTACAAATGGTTCTTTCATTGACAATTCAAGCTGTTTAACAAATGTTGTTTTACCTATCCCCCCTTCTCCTGTAACAATGATTGATGCATACTCATTCTTCATATGCATCAATGCTCTCTTTATCTCATATTCTCTTCCTACAAATATATTTGTATTGTCTTTATTGGATTTCTTCACGGTACACACTGTGCACTTGTTCTTGAACCCCTTATAAATATACTGTTTTCTTTCGTCTATTTCATATTGTTCACTCATGCTCTCGGCATATGATTTATCACATAATATGGTATATGGATCTGCATTGACCGCTATTCTTGCAGCAAGATTGACATTGCTTCCCAGATAAGTGAATTCCCATCTTTTTTTATTGCCAATGATTCCTGCAAATCCCCTCTGAAGCGTGAGACCGCATTTTATTGGTATTTTCTCAATAAATGCCAATTGCTTTAATTCATATATTAATTCATATAACTGCACCTGGGCATTTTCAACAACCAATGGTATACCTGCTCCCAAAAGAATCATCCACCCCTTATCGGCATATTCAATTTTATTTAAATAAATCTTTTTAGTTTCGCATAATTCAGCCAATCTCTCTATTATTGGTTTCACTTTCTGCAGACTATTCTCTGCACTTATATTTATAAATCCTATGGGTAATATCCTCAATTCACCTTTAAAACCATTAATCATCATATCAACAATTTCATGTGGATAAGTTGGATTAAGCAGCTTAGTAATCTCTGCAAAACCGATCTTGCTTTTATCCGGAGAAAAGAAAAGAATTTTGCTTTTTTTTGACTCTATTATGTGGGGAAAATATGGTCTACTGAATATCTCCGTTTTTACTGACAGATTTGTTCTGTTTTCATTATTATAATACCTGATTTGTTCATTAAACTGACAAGAGCACTCTTTCATCCTTTTTGCATCAATAGTAAATAATATAGCATCACCGGCAAAATGCAGCACTATTCCATTATTTTTTTCAATTGTATCTATAATCAAACCGAACAAACCATTCACTAAATCTGATACTTGTTCAGCTCCATATCTGGACTTTTTAATCAATGATGCCGTTATTTGTGTAAATCCCGAGATATCGGCAAATGCAAATATTCTGCTCATATAATCTTTTTACGATAAATATTTACAGGATTGGATGTTCCCTTTACCTTAATAGGCTCCAGGGTTCTGTATTTCACTTCTTCATTCAAATATGAAATCACGGCATCAGATACAATTATAGGGATATTTATAACATTTGCAGGTGATTGAAGACACAATGCCAAATTAACATTATTGCCTATAACTGTATAATAAAGATTGAATGTTGTATCCCTGTAAATATTAATATTTGGCCATTTAATATTGTTTCCTCCAGCAGGAAGCACCTTGAATTCATAGGAAAAAAGAGAAAGAAAAATCAAACTCAATAATAATATAATATATAATTTTCTCATATTCAGATTATATTATATTAATTATTATTGTCAATAAATTCATAATATTTTTAGTAAAATATAGATTAATTCACATAAAGAAATGGATAAAAACATAGAAAACAATAGAACAGCAACAGATCTCTTTGTTGGATATTTAATTGATTTGATAATAAAATTCATTTCATTCTTCTTAATCCATTTTTTTCTCATCTCAATGAATTCCTTATGCGGAAATTTTTCCATGAGCCGTTTAAGTAATTCAATGTGAAAATTATGATAATATGGGGAACAAATATTCCCGATTCTGTCATAATAGGAAAATCCTTCCCTGTCAAATTCATTGATATTTGATTTTATAGCATTTATGCCTTTTTCAACTAATTTCTTCGCATTTTCATTGTTGGATATTTCATAGAATTCATTTATACAGAGTACTGCCGATATCATACCATTGAGAATATATGGGGGTTCAATATCCTCTGACGCATATTCTTCATACCACCAATTGTTCTCATCTATTATTATTCTGACTCCCCCATCTTTGATTTCTCTATTAAATGCATGCATTACTGTTTCAGCATATTTTATGTATACAACATTATTACTCAATTTGTAAGCCCTTACAAATAATTGCATTAATCGTCCATACACAAGGGCAGATCTCCATATCCCTTTTATCCTATAGGGCGGCCATACAAAATGAAGCTCTGCCGAGAAATGACTGTTTTTTATATGTCTTCCGGCAGCCATGTCTGCATAATTCAATATTTTCTTAATATTATCATTGCTGCACTTTTTTTCATCATATAATTTATCTGCTAACCAGCATAATACAATTGGGTTATATTGATATCCAATATTGACATTATTTCTTCTGCCATAATTATAAAGCGGATATCCTTGGTCATCCACTATGAGACCATATGCTAATCCTCTTGTTGTGATTCTATCATATAAAAATTGGAAAATACGATGAAATATCTTTTCAAACCTATTCCCGAATATAAAAATCAGAGCAATACCTGAGCAAATTACTATTATCTGTTCAATATAAATATTCACATTATCATTATATTTGAATTTCATATTTAATCAATAAAAAAAGCCGGCAATTGCCGGCTTTTTTCAATATCTGAATTGATCTATTATATCAATTCACTTCTATCAGTATATTTAGTATGAAGCAGTTTGTGTGCTTTTTCTGAATAAGGTGCTCCAAGGAATTCCTTATAAAGCTTTGCAACAGCAGGATTATGATGAGAGCATCGGAATTCAAGCATTTCCTTATCTTCTTTATACAGACCTGCTGCCCTTGTGCTCCTACATGAGAGATCACATCCGTGGGGCTGTCCGCCTCCGCCTACACATCCGCCCGGGCATGCCATAATTTCAATAAAATGGTATTTGCTTACTCCATCCTTTGCAATCTGCCCTTTTACTTTATCCAGTAATCCCCTTGCATTTGCAAGACCATGCGCTACTGCTACATTGATTGTAAATTCATTGACACCAAGTGCCGCCTTTAAATCCTTATTCAATGGGATGGTCACAGAAGCTTCCTTCACTCCTTCCAGTCCCCTTACAGGTAAAATATCAAGATTGCCCAATTCTTCACCGGCAATCACAAAATACGCTGTTCTCAATGCTGCTTCCATAACACCGCCTGTTGCACCGAAAATTGTACCTGCTCCTGTATATGCACCCATAAGATCTTCTGCCGGTTCATCCGGTAATGATGCAAAATCAATACCTGCTTCCTTGATCATTCGCTGGATCTCTCTTGTTGTCAATACAATATCAACATCCTGATAACCACTGTCTCTCATCTCCGGTCTGTCTGCTTCGTATTTTTTTGCAGTACACGGCATAATTGAAACAGAAACAATCTTTGAAGGATCAATACCTGACTGCTCAGGATAATATGTTTTTGCCAGTGTGCCGAACATCTGCTGAGGAGATTTTGCTGATGAGACATGATGCTTAATATCCGGGAAATATGTTTCCATGAATTTAACCCATCCGGGTGAACATGATGTAATAACAGGTATACCTGTAAAATCATTCTTTGTTAAAGCTTCTGTCAATCTGTGTACGACCTCTGTTCCCTCTTCCATAATGGTAAGGTCTGCAGAAAAGTTTGTGTCAAAGACCCTGTCAAA
>CAZJAT010000015.1:0-41622 GCA_964544145.1 uncultured Bacteroidales bacterium
TGCTATGAAAACCTTACATTTATACTGACAAATATCTGTTGAAACAGAAACTCCACTATCCCTATATTCAGCATCCGTTATGGCCTCTCCTGTCCTAATCAAAGCACCTTCCCTTTCAGCAAGCTTTGCAATATATCGGTCAAACACAGCTCTATTGAGAATAAGCCCCATATCGGGTATAGCTGTTTGCGAAAATTTTTCATTATAATGTAATATGAGATTATTGAATCTGTTACGAACAGCATTCTCGGGTAATGAACCCAAAAATAATTCTATTGTTCTGTTTGACACAGCCTCTGCACAGAGTATAGGCTCGCCGATAATACGGTCTTTTTCCAGCACAAGGGTTTTAAAACCCATTTTCTGAAGCTGATAAGAAGCATAGAGCCCTGCAGGTCCACCACCTCCAATAATAATATCAAAGGTATTATTTTTCACTGATTGCACCGACAGGACAGAATATAATACATTTGCCGCAGAATATACATTCCCTGACCTCTATTTGCTTATTCATCAATAATCCGTTTACCGGGCAGACAGCAACACAGCCGCCGCATCTTTCGCATATTTCATTATCAATCTGGACGATTTTCATTGTGGAATAACTCTCTCACATTTCTGATAAATTCATCTATGTTTAATGGTATATTGCCGCTTCCCATTGCCATATCCTTACGTCCTCCCCCTTTTCCTTTTATCATTTTTGAAACAGCCTTGATAATAGTTTCAGCATTGATAAGCGGATCAGCGGAAAATGCAATCATATGCAATTTATCATGATCAATTGCTCCAATAAAACCACTGATATTATTATATTCCGATTTTAAATTATCCATTATTTCCCTCAATTGCTGCTGTTTAATACCTGCACTGTCAATAATATGGGCAATAAACATCCTTTCATTTTCCGAATAAAGATGCTCATTGATTTCACTGATAATATCCTTCAATGTATTATGTTCATATTTTCTAAGAGTTTTTTCCATTGATTTCTTCTCTTCAACAATATGTTCCAATTTCTTAAGTATTTCTTCATTGCTTTTTACATTTAAATATGTGCGTATAGTTTTATTTACATTAAGTTCATCAATAAACATATTCAATGCAGATTCTGATGTTAATGCTTCAATTCTTCTGATTCCTGCGGCAACAGATGATTCTGATAAAACTTTAAAAACACCTATTTCAGCAGTATTAGACACATGTGTTCCTCCACATAATTCTTTTGAAACACTCCCAACAGAAACGACCCTGACGCTATTGTTATATTTTTCTGAAAATAAAGCTGTAGCCCCTTCTTTAAGAGCCTGTTTATAATCCATTATATTTGTATTCAATACTATGCCATGAGAAATTATTTTGTTTACATATTCTTCAACCTTGCGGAGTTGAGTTTCTGATAAATGAGAATAATGGGAAAAATCAAAACGGAGTTTTTCCGGCCCCACATAGGATCCTTCCTGATGCACATGATCTCCCAGGATATAACGCAAAGCAGAATGTAATATATGTGTTGCAGTATGATTTCTCTCTGTTAATTTCCTCTTTTCCCTGTCAACCTGAAGATTATATCGTATATTCGGATCAAAGTTTCCTTCTTTCACATTAGCAATACAGACATTACCCAGATCTGATTTAATGGTATCACTGACAGAAAGACAGCATTGATTTTCTCCTTTTGCAATACCGCTGTCTCCTGATTGGCCGCCGGACATAGCATAGAATGGCGTTTCTTTGAATATTATTTCCAATGATTGACCGCTTTCTCTGTACATTAACACTGATGAATTACATTCTATTTTTTCATATCCCTTGAAAATCGAAACATCCTCTTCAATGATTTTCCATTCCGATTTCTCACTTGAAATAAATGCCGTATTTTTTCTGGACCTTTCCTGTGCTTCTTTTAGCAATAAATTGAAACCCTTGATATCTGTTTTAAGATTATCCTCAGCTGCCATCTGACAAGTTAAATCAAGAGGAAATCCGAATGTGTCATACAGTTTGAACATTATATCCCCGCTAAGTGTGTCTGATGAATGTTTATCAATGTATTGCCCATACAATGCTACACCCTGTCCGATTGTGGAAAGAAAACGCTCTTCTTCAGCTTTAATAATGGTGCTGACTTTCAATGATTGATCATTGAGATAATCATATTGTTCATTCATAATATTAATTACCGAGGAGGATAATTTATAAAGGAAAGGTTCTTGTATGCCCATTTTATATGCAATCCTTACAGCTCTTCTTAATATTCTTCTTACAACATAACCCCTTCCGTCATTTTCAGGAATAATACCATCAGCAATAGCAAATGTTATTGCTCTTACATGGTCAGCTATTGAGTTTATTTCAACTCTGAATTTATCATATTCATAATTGTGCATATTCAGCATATCTTCAATTATTGGCATAAATAAATCAGTTTCATATATACTTTTTTTATTCTGCAATATAGCGGCAAGACGTTCCAGTCCCATTCCAGTATCAATACCCTTGTTTTTCAATGGATGTCTGACTTTATAGATATCCTGATTATACTGGGGAAATACAAGATTCCATATTTCCTTATAGCGCATACAGTCATTTTCAATAGTGCATGGCGATTTGTTTTCTAATTCTACACCAAAATCATAAAAAATCTCACTTGAAGGCCCGCATGCACCTGTTCCTCCGGCTGGTCCCCAGAAATTTGTTTCATCTCCCAATCTGATAATTCGGTTTTTCTCAATCCCAATATCCTTTGCCCATATTTCATATGCATTATCATCATCTTTATGCACAGTGACATACAATCTTTCACTATCAACATTTACAATGTCTGTCAGAAATTCCCATGCATATTTTATAGCTTCTTTTTGAAAATAATCATTAAATGAGAAATTGCCAAGCATTTCAAAAAACGTATCGTGAAATGGCGATTTACCGACTTCTTCCAGATCACCAACCCTTAAGCATTTCTGAATAGATGCAGCGCTTTTATAATCAAATTTAACCAAGCCCTCGAACATCGGTTTGAATTGAACCATTCCTGCTACATTAAAGAGTAAAGTAGGATCATTTTCAGGAATCAAAGAGGCGCTTTTAAATACTCTATGGTCTTTTTTTCTGAAATATTCCAGAAAAACAGTCCTAATATCTTGAGATTTCATTGTTCCTCACATTTCTTTTTTTTCAGGCAGTTTTTGTAATATGTCCACTTTATATACAAATGACCTATTGCGCCGAGAATGAATATAATACCCGTAATATTATGCAGAAATACCGCTCTTCCAATAAAACGCGGCTGCAGAATATTAATATCAGCTAAAATAAAAATTATCGATGTTGCACTCACAGGTATAAAGGAAACAAGAATTATCCAGTTCCATATTTGATTAATATACTTCAATCCTTTTAATCTTCCCGACTTTGAAATAACAGTTATTATTAGAAACAAAAACCAGATGGGAATTATTATCTTCAAAGCGTATTTATCTGTTAGAGGAATAGTTTTCAATTCTTCTTCAATCTCATTAATTACCAATATTTCATTATTCTGACTATTATTTGAAGAATCCGTATGTTCTGAAAACATAATTTTCTTAATTTCAATTACTGAATCTGATCTGCCTGCAAATGTATCTTTGGTAATTATTTCATTTGACTCATATATAGTATTCTCTGTACTTTCAATATCCTGTGACAAATCACAAATACTATCATTATTTTCATCAATATATCTCCAGCATTTGCCGGGAAATGGATCATTTTCAATGTTATATGGACATTGTTCGGCAGCATATAACAATGAAAATACAGATAGAAGGATAAAAATCACAATCAGCCTGATTGAAGTCATTTTAACCCTATTCTTGCTTTGAACTAATTGTCTTATTTACAAGATTTTCCGAATTGTTGATTCCTTTCATCAATGAAGTGGCCATATTCACAGTATTATCATTTTGCAAATATATCTTGTAAAACAGATTATCCCCGCCGACCTGACGTGCAAATTCATATTGCACCTGTTTTTTTGCATAATCAAGTGATTTTTCATTGGATTTCAGTGAATCGGAATTAATGCCGTTTTTGTCAATATATGCAAAGAACTGTAAATATATCTCGTCAGACAAATCAATTACTTCATTTTCACTCAATGTTCTTGTTGAAAGAAATTCTGCAGCAAAACCAAAAAATACCTGTTTCCTGATCAGATCAATTTCTATTGGTGTTAAATATCTATCCTGTGAAACAATATCAGGTATTATACCGCCGCTGCCTGCCAATATCCTGCTTAGACCGCCCAGCGATTTATATTCCACTGTGTCCGGTTCAGAGTGTTCATAATTGATTAATTCCCTGTCAATGGATCTGCCGGAGGGTGTGAAATATCTTGCTGTTGTGAATTTGAGTATACCTTCTTCACCTTGAGAATATTTTGAGAAATCATAAACCGATTGAACAGAACCCTTTCCATATGTGGAATCTCCCAATATTATTCCTCTATCCCAATCCTGAATTGCACCGGCAACGATTTCAGAAGCAGAGGCAGAACCATTGTCAACAAGAACAATCAGAGGAAAGAATCCATGATAAACAGGTTTTTGGGCTTTGAAAGACATCTCCATTGCATTATTCCGGGATTTAGTTGAAACGATATTTACTCCTCTAGGCAGGAAATAGTCTGACATTGTTATTGCTTCATTAAGCAGACCTCCGGGGTTGCTTCTTAAGTCAAGAACCAGTTTTTTAGCATTCTTCTTTATAAAAAGATTGTCCATAGCTTCCTTGAATTCCTTATCAAGATTCTCGGAAAACTGCACAACCTTTATATATCCTACACTGTCATTTATCATTCCATAATATGGTATGGATTTAATATTGATAATTTCTCTGGTAATATTAAATTCAATTTCATTTCCGAATCTATCAATGAGTAGAACAACATCTGTTCCGGGTTTTCCCCTCATAAGAGAAACTGCCTCATTTATATCCATGCCTTCCGTACTGATTGTATCTATTTTTAGTACTATATCGCCCGATTTAATACCTTTCCTTGATGCTGGCGTATTATCAATCGGCGCAATAACGGTAACCCTTTCATTGGTAATTCCTACTCTGAAGCCAATTCCTCCGAACTCACCGGTCGTAGTCATATTGAAATTTTCCATATCACTGTTTTTATATATATAAACCGAATGAGGATCAAGTGTCTTCAGCATTCCATCAATAGCTGATTCAATGAGATCATCTTCTGATACATCCCTGTAATACGACTCATTTATTATATTCATAATTTCAACAAAACGTCTCATCTTGGGATTGAAATATATATTTAGTGAAGAATTATTATCGCCTCTATTACCTGCATATATGACAAAAAACCATCCTGCAGCAGAAACGAGCATAATGAGAATTAAAAATGCGAGTAATCCTTTCTTTTTCATTATACCCCCAATTAAATGTATTTTAAAACAATATTTACAATTTCCTTATGTATATCATCAACACCTTTTGTACCGTCAATGATTTTAATCCTGTCATGATTTTCACGGGCAAGTGTGAGATATGCCCCCCTCACCCTATTATGAAATTCCAGAGCTTCTTCTTCAATTCTATCCCTGGTTTTTATTCTGGACAGACCTGTCTCAACCGGAAGGTCTATAAGAAAAGTTATCTGGGGAATCAAACCTCCTGTGGCAAATTGATTTATTTCCATAAGTGTTTTCAATGGTATTGATCTCCCTTCGCCCTGGTATGCGATTGAAGAATCAAAATATCTGTCAGAAATAACAATTGTACCTTGTTTGAGAAGGGGTTTTATCTTTTCCCCGGTATGCTGTGACCTGCTTGCAAAATAAAGAAACAACTCTGTAAGGGGATTCATCTCCCTGCATTTCTTATCAAGCAGTATTTCTCGTATACGCTCAGAAATGGGCGTGCCGCCCGGTTCATGGGTCAGCACGCATTCCATTTTCTTATTCTGGAAAAAATCACAAAGCAAATTTGCCTGAGTAGATTTTCCGCATCCTTCAATACCTTCAAAGGTAATAAAGAGACCTTCCACTATTTTTCCGGCCTCTTGTTTTTCTTAATAAAATCTTCCACTTTCTGTTTGCATACTGAATCCGGGAATTGCAGAGGAGGTGATTTCATAAAGTAAGAAGACGGCTCAATAATCGGACCACCGATTTTATTATCAAGAGCCAATTTTATTGCTCTTATAGCATCAATAATCACTCCTGCAGAATTAGGTGAATCCCATACTTCAAGCTTCATTTCCAGATTGAGGGGAACTTCACCAAATGTAGTTCCTTCCATTCTGATATATGCCCATTTTCTGTCTTTAAGCCATGCAACATAATCACTCGGCCCAATGTGTATATTATCAGGTTCAATCTTATAGGGGAGAATTGAAGTCACAGCTTGAGTTTTTGAGATTTTCTTTGATTCCAGCCTTTCCCTTTCAAGCATATTCATAAAATCAGTATTACCGCCTACATTAAGCTGTGATGTTCTTTCAAGCCTGACACCTCTGTCAACGAACAGACTAGTCAGCACCCTATGCGTTATTGTTGCTCCTACCTGTGATTTTATATCATCTCCTATGATCGGCAGACCTGCTTCTTTGAATCTGCTTCCCCAATAATCTGAACTGGCAATAAATACGGGAATTGCATTAATAAATCCCACTTTTGCCTGTAATGCCTGTTCTACATACCATTTTGTTGCTTCTTCGCTGCCAACAGGCAGATAATTCACAACAACATCAGTCTTTGTTTCTTTAAGAATATTCACTATGTCTGCTGTTGAACCCGGTGCTTTCTCAATTATTTCTGAAAGATACTTACCTATTCCGTCATGTGTCATACCTCGTTCAACATTGATACCTAGTTTGGGCACATTATGGAATTTGAAAGTATTATTCGGGTGAGCATAGATTGCTTCTGAAAGGTCTTTCCCGACCTTTGTCTTATTAATATCAATAGCACATGAGAACTCAATATCACTGATATGATATCCACCGAAATTGACATGCATAAGACCCGGTACAGTATCACTCTCTTTGGCATTCTTGTAGAATTCCACTCCCTGTACAAGGGATGAAGCACAGTTGCCTACACCAATAATGCCTACTCTGATTTTCTTAGCCATTAGTTGACCTCCTTCATATTTTTCTTTATCCTGATAATTCTTTCAATTACAGTTACTAAATTTAATAATAAGAATAATATTATCATATAATTGAAAATTTTCAACGGCAAAAACGATATGATAATAATAAATAAAACTCTTTCAACTCTTGTCATCAGACCTCTGTTTATATATGCTCCAAGGCCTTCCCCTCTTGCCCTGACATATGAAATCATTAATGAACAGAAAATAGAACCAACAACAATATAGGCATACATGGGATTAAAACCATTTGAAATATAAAAATAAACAATACCCAATAAAACAAAGAATTCATTGAATCTATCCACAGTTGAATCAAAAAAAGCGCCAAATTTAGTGACATTCCCAGTTTTTCTTGCTATCTGTCCGTCAAAAGTATCAGAAATTCCGGCAATTATAAGCACAATCGAAGCAATTACAAAATGTCCAAGAGCATAGAATAAACCGGATATCATTGAAAGAAGCATTCCGAATAAAGTCATTACATTTGGAGTAATTTTCATTGAAATGAATGCATTTGTAATAGGATCAATTATTCTCCGCACCAAATTCTTCATAAATTCAGGAATCATATTTCACTCCATTTATTAATAATACAATTTCACCTTTTCTTTTCCATTTATCACTAAGGACCTCAAAAGCAGTGCCTCGTATGGTTTCTTCGTGTAATTTTGTCATTTCCCTGCATATTACAGTCCTTATATTTTCGGAAATATCAACAATTTCCTGCAGCACCTTGTCTATCCTGTAAGGAGATTCATAGAAAACAGATGTCATTCCGCTTTTTACAGCATCACTGAGCATAGATTTTCTTGCATTCTTCTTCCTTGGCAGAAAACCGTAAAACACAAATTTATCAGTAGGCAGTCCCGAGATAGATACTGCAGCTGTAAGAGCTGAGGCACCGGGCACGCTGACTATTTCAATATTCTCCTCAATGCACCTGTTGACAATATAATAACCGGGGTCAGATATACTTGGTGTTCCTGCATCAGTTATTAATGCACATCTTTTTGAATCTTTGAGCAATTCTATAATCCTTTTGGCAGCAGTTTTTTTATTATGGTCATTATACACGATCATTCTCGTTTCAATGTTGAAATGTTTCATCAGTCTGCCTGATACTCGGGAGTCTTCACAAATGACAAAATCTGTTTTATTGAGTATATCAACAGCACGGAATGTCATATCTGCAAGATTCCCAATTGGTGTTGATACGAGAAAAAGTTCACTCATCTTTGAATATAGTGTAGTTAAAGAAATTTGCGGATTTCAATGCAAAACGAAAATCCTTTAATGCATTTCTGAACAGACGTTTCTTTGTATCATCAGGACATATGCCGTCATATGTGCGTAAAAATCTGTTCACAAATTCAGCAAATGCTTTAACAAACTCCTCCTTGGGAGCAATGGAATCACCTACAAATTCAAGCGATTCAAATGAATATCCATGCATAAATTCGAATTCATCATCAATATGTGATTTTGCAAGTCTAAGTCCCTTTTTCGCAAAAGTAGGGCCATAAGAGGATGCAAACTCTACTATTACAGCATTGATGCTCTTCAGAAATAATTGGTTAAGAGCAGGGGTTACCTGTTCAATTTTCTTGGGCATTTCATTATATAGGGAAAATATCACTGGAGTTCCATCATTTGCTACAGCTTTTAATACAGTTACCAGTACAGATGGGGATATCTTTACATTCAATTTATCTGCAAAATAACCTCGTTGAGGAATACCATTCTCTATTATTGCAAAGAATAATTCGGGACCTTTTTTTATTTCAAGGAATCCATTTATCTTTTCAACGCCCAATTTAGCTATGAGCTTTTCCGGCGATGCTTCAGCTGCAGATTTGAATCCGAATACAGGTTTGGAATGCAGTGTTGTATTGATTATCAAAACCAATTCTTCTGGTATCTCGTAAATATTTATAATTCCGACATCAGCTTTTTTCACTTTTTCAATAGCTTCGGTTATTGCAAGTTGTTCTTTTGAATGCCCTTTGAATCTCAGGGCAGAGACCGGCTCACCAAGGGCTAAAAATATCATGTCAACTTCCTGAGGATAAATAATAGATATATAACCGTGAATTTTGTGAGAACGTTCCCTCTTTCCGGCATTTAATATATTATCAAAATTGATAAAATCAATATTGGTGTTTTCCAGAAGCGGTCTTCCTCGGGGAAGCCTCATGCAACTCCTTTGTTAAAGTATCTTTTTATTATATTCTCAGTCTTTTTGAGTGTCAATATTGTTTGTTCCTTCCATTACTATCTGTGAAAAATCACAGAAGCTGTCAAAAACAGTTTTCACATAATGAAGGAGCGTCAATCTGTTATTGCGTTTTACCGCATCCTCATCCATAACCATTACATTGTCAAAGAATGCATCAATGACTGGCCTCATTTTCAGGATATTTTCCAGCATATCTCTGAATCTCATTTCCCTAAATGCGTCTGAATTGACATCATTTACAGCTTTAGCATTCTCATACAGGGCTTTTTCATATTGGTTTTCTGTAATAATTGTGTTTTTAATTGAATATTCAGCAGAACGCAGTATATTGCAGACCCTTTTTATCCCTGTGATCATTGTCCGGAAATCATCATTTGATGGATCAAATTTATACTCGCTTAATAATTCTGCTTTTGTGAATATATGAGGCAGTATAATATCATTACAGTTCAGAACTGCTCTGATGATATCAATGTTATAATGCAGATCAGTCATGTAATTTTCCAATCTGTCCCTGACAAATTTAGCAATCTCATCAATTGCATTCTCAGTTTCCGAATAAAGGGAAAGGGAAACATCCAGCAATTCAATAATATTGATATGTGACAATGTATTTAAATCATGTTTATCATAATTGCGCAATTTATTAAGCAAATATATCAAAGCAAGAGCATCCCTTCTTACTCCCATAACATCTTTGTTCCCGGTTGGTTTGTGTCCGGCAATGAATGCGCCTGTTATATTATCTATTTTATCCGCTATAGAGAATAACATTGATTCATATACTGTTGGAAGACTATCATTTTTCGTCCTTGGAAGATAATGTTCAAATGAAACAGAAGCGCTCAGTTTATCAATACCCATTTTCAGTGCATACTGATATCCTATTTCTCCCTGTAATTTAGTGAATTCCTTTCCATCTTTAATCATATCAGTAGCTATATCAAATTTACACAATAATGAAAGCTTGTTAAAATCAATATCCCTTTTTAATGTCTTATTGTTAATCTCGGAGGCAATAGCTGAAATGCGTTTTATCTTGTCCCCATATGTTCCCAAATCTCTGAAAAATACGATGGAATTAAGGTTTTCACTATATTCTTTTAAACTCCGTTTCATATCTGCTTTAAAATAGAATTCAGCATCCTCCAGCCGTGCAGTGATGATCTTCTCATTATTATGAATAATTGCATCTTTGTATTCAGATTCGGGCTGATTACTGACAAAAGCGAAATGATTTGTACCTGACGCATACATATATTTCTGATGCTGTTTTAATGCTGCTTTTATTATTGAGTCTGGGATATTAAGAAAACGCTCTGCAAATGTACCCATTAATACCACTGGATATTCGGTTAACATTGCATTCTCCATTATCAGTTCTTCATCGTCATCGATTCTTACATTGATAGCCGAACAAATCTCTGTTAATTGATTCTGAATGGAAATACTCCGTTCTCTATATTTATTACTTGTTTCTGTAATATCATCAAGTATAACAAAATTTTCACTAAGCAATTTTCTGTAATCATCAATGTCTGAAATAATTATTTCTCTATTACCTGCATTACGATTACCATATGTGATATTACCTGAATCAATTCCTGCAAGAGAGAATGTCTCTACTTCATTGTCAATCACCAGCATCATCCATCTGATAGGTCTTGAAAACCTTATGTTTGAATTCGGCCATTTCATTGTTTTCTTAAATGGTATGGATTTTACCGTTTCATCAATAAATCCTTTCAATATCTCAACAATGGATTCACCGCCTTTATCAGCTTTGTAGTATATAAAATTATTTTTACTCTCAATATCTTTTTCAGGGATATTCTTGGATTTAAGAAATCCTTTTCCCTGCTTTGAAATTTCACCATTTTTGTCAAAGAATACATGAACTGGAGGTCCTTTGAATTCTGCAGTGATATGCTCGGTAAATAAAGGTACATTATCAAAAATAAATGCAACCCGCCTCGGAGTACTGTAGAATTTCTTATCACATTCAATGTTTTTATTTTCAAGATATGTACTGAGCTGCCGGGGAAAAAAGCGGTTGAGCATGATCAGTTCAGATACCGGCATTTCCTCAAAACCCAGTTCAAAGAGTATTTTACTCATTCAACCCTCTCTGTATATTCAACAGCTATCATTCTTGCCATGCTCCTTATCCTTTGTATATAACCCTGCCTTTCCTTGGGACTTATTGCACCCCTGGCATCCAACATATTAAATGCATGCGTGGCTTTAATAAGATAATCATAAGCTGGATATACCAAATGCTTAGCTGATAGACGTTCTGTTTCTTTCTCATTTTTGTTAAACATATACATATAATACTCAGTATCAGCCTCTTCAAAATTCAAGGTGCAGAAATCCTTTTCACTTCTAAGCATAATATCACTGTATGTCATTGAATCACTCCACTGAAGATCAAATACTGAATCCTTTTTCTGCAAAAACATAGCAATACGCTCTAAACCATAGGTGATTTCAACTGGTATTACTGATAACTGCAATGAGGCCATCTGCTGAAAATATGTAAATTGTGTTATTTCCATACCATCTAGCCACACTTCCCATCCCAAACCCTTTGCTCCCAATGTAGGGGATTCCCAGTCATCCTCTACAAAGCGTATGTCATGCTTAGAAGTTTTAATACCTATATTGTTTAAACTCTCTATATACATATCCTGTATCGTGTCCGGAGCGGGTTGTAATACTACCTGAAATTGAAAAAATTGCTGCAACCGGTTAGGATTCTCGGCATATCTGCCATCTTTGGGACGTTTTGATGTTTCAAGAAAAGCTGTTTTCCATTCACTATCATCCAAAACACGTAAAAATGTTGCAGGATTAAAAGTCCCTGCCCCCACTTCACTATTATAAGGCTGCATAATCACACAATCATTATGTGCCCAAAATATTTGCAATTTCAGAATCATTTCCTGGAAATTCATAATATCTCCTTATTTTCAAAAGATTTATTATAGAAATATAATTAGTAATGTCAATGGGTGCGTTTAAATACCAAAGAATACTATTTTAAAATTTTATTTTTTTACACTCATTAAGGGTAAAAACAACTCATTATTGACTATCTCTGCTTATGACGAATATTATGAATATATCATCACATATCATTTATTTTTCATTGATATTAAATATAAAAGGATGTATTACAAATATTTCCCATCTAATCCAATGTAATGACCGGATATCCGGATATATTATCCTCAATAATGGGTGATGTTATTATAATCTGAGGAAATGTGTCAAATATTTTCATGATCTCCTCTTTCTTTGCATTATCAATCTCAGCTGTAATATCATCTATCAATATAACAGGAAATTCACCTGAATTTTCATATATAAGTTCCGTTTCCGCAAGTTTAAATGCAAGGCCTAGCAGGCGTTTCTCACCATCTGAACCTGTATGTGTAATGTTCCTGCCGTCAACAGTAATATCATAATCATCAAGATGAAGTCCAAATAGTGTGTTTTTCCTCTGCATTTCTTTATATCTGCTATTCTGAAGCACTGAATAAAGGGGTCTATCTGTATAATCCCCTCCATCCTTTGATGAGATATAACTGACCTTTACATCCTTATTTTCATTATAAATCCTGCTTATAGTATCATTTAATACGGAATTGAAATAATATATAAATTCTATCCGTTTTTCATACAGAATATCAGACGCCTTTGACATCTGCATTGCATAAGTATCTGAAAGACGCTCATTGTAATTGTGCTTTAGCATAAAATTTCTTTTTTTCAAAATGGAATGATATGTGATAAGATCTTCAAAATACTGCCTGTCTGAAAGAGAAAGTATTCTGTCAATAAACTTCCTCCTATACATAGGCGTTCTGGATGCAAGCATTTTATCAAATCCGGAAAATACAACAGATAAGAAAACCCCGAAAACATCTGAATGTTTCATTACTTTCTCATTATTGAACATCATCTCCTTCTTATTGCCACTCACACTTATGCCTGCATGCAATGATTCATTCTGAACAAGACTTTCCATTCTTATTAAGAAACCTTTACTGCCGTTTCTTATTATCTTTTTGTCATTTGATTCCCTAAATGATTTGAATGCGGAAAAATAATTTATTGCTTCAAGGATAGATGTCTTGCCGCTGCCGTTCTTTCCTGTAATAAAAACCTTTTCATTAAAAGTAAACTTTGCTGTTGAAATATTTCGGAAATTTTCTATACTTAGTGATAATATTTTCATTAATGAAAATGTAGCATAAAATATAATTTTTTCAATAAGGAAGGTTAAAATGATCAGCAAGGACTTTTTGGACTCCAATTTCAAGATCAGCAAATGGGATGATCTTAAACCGTTTTTTGATGAATTGATGAATATAGAGATTGACAGCATCAACGTATTAGAATCCGTAATCAATACTATCGGAGAATTATATGAAAAGATTGAGGAGGATTATGCATGGGCATATATAAATATGACAAGGGATACCAATGACAGCACATATTCGGAAACATTCAGATTATTCTCTAATGACATTGCTCCTCATTATGAGAAAGCGGTTTTTGAGATAAATAAAAAACTTGCCAATTCTGGTTTCCTGGACAAGATTGACGAGAAATACAGATTAATTGCAGAGAAGATGCTTATTTCAGTTGAACTCTTCAGAGAAGCAAATCTGCCTATAAGAGTAGAACTGACAAACCTTGCTTCTGAATATCAAAAATTGTCAGGTACAATGAGTGTATCATTCAGAGGAAAAGAATATACAATTGTGCAGATGGCAAAATTCCTAAAGGATGCGGAAAGAACAACACGTAAAGAAGCTTATGAAACTATTACTGCAGAGAGATTGAAGAATAAAGATAAGATTAATGCAATATTTGATAAAATGCTGCCTTTGAGACAGAAGATGGCTGAAAATGCAGGATTTGCTAATTACAGGGATTATCGTTTCAGAGAAATGGAGCGTATAGATTATACAATAGATGATTGTAAGGAATTTCATAATTCAGTCATCAATACAGTTGTACCTGTATACAGAGCAGTAATGAAAGCCAAAGCTGAGAAATTAGAACTTGATGTTATGAAACCTTATGATAAAGGTGCTCCCTTACCCGGAGAAAAAACACTGATACCATTTGATGATGTCAATGATTTTGTCAATACAACAATTGATGTCTTCAATGATGTAAACCCGGATTTCGGCCGGATAATAAGCACTGTCAATGAGAAAGGATTCCTTGATCTTGAGAATAGAAAAGGTAAAGCACCCGGAGGTTATAATTATCCGCTTCTTAAAACAGGACTTCCTTTTATATTTATGAATGCAGTTAAATTACATTCCGATATGAGAACACTTATGCATGAAGGCGGACACGCTGTTCATACAGTAGCCACAAAGGAACAGGTCCCATATTTTTATAAAACGACCCCGTCAGAGGTGGCTGAACTCGCTTCAATGTCTATGGAATTAATGACAATGGATAAATGGAACAAATTTTATGCTGATGAAGATGAGCTTAAACAGGCACAGAAAGAACAATTGGAAGGTATTATAACAGCATTACCATGGCTTGCAGTAATAGACAAATTCCAACATTGGCTCTACGAGAACCCGGGCCACTCTGTTGCAGAAAGAGAAAAATCATTTGACAACATACTGCTCGCAATGGGAGAAGACATATTTGACTGGACAGGATATGAGGAATACAGACGGAATTTATGGCAGAGACAGATCCATATCTTTGAGGTACCATTCTATTATATTGAATATGCATTTGCTCAGCTGGGTGCTCTTCAGATATGGAAAAACTATCTGAATGACAAAGAGAAAGCCGTGGAGAATTATTATAAAGCATTGAAACTCGGTTCCTCAAAGAGCATACCTGAAGTTTATAATGCAGCAGGTATTAAGTTTGACTTCAGTGAACAAACAATGAAAGAATTAATGGAATTCCTGTTTAATGAGTATAAAAAACTTCTCTGATTATTGACAGTATAATTTTTTTGTGCACAATTGAACTATGTCAGCAATTCATATAATCATGACAGTATCATTACTGATTACAGCAGTATTGATACCAATGGAAATTATATATAAAAAAAGAAGAACTGAAGAGAAAAACTTCATTATTCCTATTATTATTCTTCTTCTGTCAGCATTCCTGACTATTGCGATGATTAAATTCAATCCATCCTCATCCTATGAATTCAATAGAAATATCAATGCGGGAGGTCTCATAGGATTTTATATGACATGGTATATTTACTATGTTTTAGGTATTTCAGCCGGATTGCTTCCTGCACTTCTCATATATTCATCACTGGGTTTTTTCCTTAACTTTAAAAACAGATATTTCCCATCCATATTGTCAGGCATTATTTTCCTATCCATTCCCGTAATTACTGCCCTTTCATCTTCAGACCACTCACTAGCCGGTATCTACGGATTTAATGTTTTCTCATTTCTTTCACAATATCTCGGTAAAGCCGGACTGCTTATTGTGTTGCTGTTTATTCTCATTGGAACACTCATATTGCTAACTGATATTTACAGTATTACCCTTATTCTTATAAAATACTTTACTTCTAAGAATAAAATACCTGAATCAAAGGTTAATACAAATAAAAAGAAAAAGAGAAAAAAAAGAAGAATACCTGAAGAGGATATTCCAAATGACAGTGATATGGAAAAAGAAAAAAAAGAAAAAGCTAGAGTAACAATCAAAACTGCATTTGAAAAGAACATTGATTATTCTAAAATTATTGATGATGATTTTCAGAAACAATTCCTGGAACAATTTGAAGATCCACCGATTACGAAAATAACTGCTGACGAAGATTTTATTAACAAGAATATTGCTGTTTTGGAAGAGAAATTACGCTCATTCCAGGTTGACGGCAAAGTGATAAATGTAAATATTGGTCCCGTAATTACAACATATGAATTTGAACCTTCACCCGGAATAAAGGTCAACAAAATCACCTCACTTTCTGATGACCTTGCTTTAGCAATGAAAGCAAAATCAATACGTATATTGGGTCATATACCCGGGAAAAGTGCGGTCGGGATCGAAATACCTAATAAGAAACGATTATATGTATACTTAAAAAATCTATTGACAGATAAGAATTTTCTTGAAGATAAGAATCCCACATCAATAATTATCGGAAGGAATACTGAAAATACACCTGTTTTTGAACGGATATCAGATATGCCTCATTTGCTCATTGCAGGGACAACAGGCAGTGGTAAATCAGTCGGTATAAATGGTATCATTGCATCAATTCTTTTTAGAGCTCAGCCTGAGCAGGTTCGTTTTCTTATGGTTGACCCTAAGAGAATTGAACTCTCAATGTATAACGGCATCCCACATCTTGAGAGACCTGTAATTACAGAACCCCAGGAAGCTATAATCATGTTGAAGGAACTTGCCGAGTGGATGGATATCAGATATAGGGAATTTGCTAAACTCAATGTTAGAAATATTGAAGAATATAATAAAAAAAGTGAACGTAAAAAACCTTATATTATTGTCATCATTGATGAAATGGCTGATCTTATGATGACTGCTTCTCGAGAGATTGAATTCTATGTCACAAGACTTGCACAGATGTCCAGAGCAGTAGGCATACATCTAATATTGGCTACTCAGAGACCCTCTGTAAACATTATCACAGGTTCAATAAAAGCAAATTTCCCCATAAGAATATCTTTTAAAGTACCATCAAAGGCTGACTCCAAAACAATCATTGACACTGTTGGCGCAGAAAAACTCCTTGGAAGAGGTGATATGCTGTTTATTGCACCTCAAAAGGGCACGGCATCAAGAGCTCATGGTGCATTTATAAAAACCGAAGAAGTTATGAATATTGTAAACCTTTGGGCAAGGAAATATATGAGCACTCTCTTTGAGGGCTTTATTAAAGACCCGGAAAAACTTGCAGATCTAATAATTGAAAATGAATTGATACAGTGCATTGCCAATAAAGACGGATCTCCCGGCCTTGAAGAACGTCTTGACATATTTACTAATTCTTATGCTGATGAATTAGAGTTAAGCAGAGAAGAATTGAAAGCTGTTTTAACTGGCATTCAATACCATATTCCGATTGAGGAATCTGCCATGACAGAGAATTTCCGCAATCAAAAAGATATCTCTGATAATGGAAACAATGAACAAGATCCTTTATATGAAGCATCACGTGATTATATTTCAATGAAAGGTAAAGCATCAACATCTATGCTTCAAAGACACTTCGGTATAGGTTACCCCCGTGCTGCACGAATTATTGAGCAATTAGAGGAAACAGGTATTATCGGTCCGCAGAATGGGAGCAAACCCCGTGAGGTATATTATGATGGCAATTAGTCTGATAATCTCATTCTTTTTCCTGTCTTCTCCAGGTGCTGATTTGGTCAGCAATATGTATATTGACGGTTCCCTGCAATTCTGCAATACTGAAAATGAAACATGCGGCTTTGACTTTATTTCATACAGCATCAGCACAAGAGACAGCAATTTGGAAATACTCTTAAATGATTCAGTTTTTATAAGTGATACAACAGCCACATTGCTTAAATATATTATTGAATCATATTATATTTTAAGTAAGAACAGCATTCTAGACACTGTTCTTGTTCATAAATTTGATAGTGTTTTTATCAGGAATTCTTCAGTGCAAAAAATCAATTTTTTTGAAAATAATATTCATTATGAGTTTTCAACTGATTCATTTTCAATGTGACATTTATTTTTACTTGATATCACATTGATAATCACCATATTACATAAAACATAAATACTTTTAAATAAGAT
Organism: uncultured Bacteroidales bacterium; assembly: GCA_964544145.1. Lineage (GTDB taxonomy): Bacteria > Hydrothermota > 32-111 > 32-111 > 32-111 > CAZJAT01. The sequence continues at coordinate 18,221 of CAZJAT010000015.1, forward strand.
TATCACATATAACTGAGAAATAATCATTGAATAAATTTCCCTGTTTACAGGAATATCCAGATGTATAATAAGTATTAGTGCTGAATTAAGCAATATTGATGGGATGAATACTTGCAGATAATCAGATAACACCGTATTACCTGAATAATGAATCTTCATTCTTTGGATATAAAGATATAAAAATAATAGATACAGGTGAATTGAAATTATATCTGCAATTAAGATAATAGTAATTGAAACAGGCATAGCAATATATTCATTGCTTCCAGAATACTTGAATACAAATAAAAATATCAGGAATATCAATAATACCTGAAAAATACCCTCTGAGAAAGATGCAATTGATACAATCTTCTTTGTCTCTACTTTATTTCTCATTAAATAGAGGGTAATTAAGATTACTGCATTTAATGAAATGACTGAATAGAGCATTAGTGCTCCTTCATCAGATACATATACCTTAATTCAATAAATGGAACAATATTATCCATATACCCCACTGCCCTGAACATTTTCCCGGATTTCCTGTTCAGTATAATCATATTGGGAACACCCCTTACATTGAATTTTTCAAAGATAGCTCTTCCATCATATAATATTTTAAAATCGATTTTCTCGTCTTTAACATATTTTACCAGAGCATCAGGCTCTGTTTCTGAACTAATGCCTATCATGGTTAATTCAGGGTTATTCACATGCAATTCCAGAAGTAATGGCATAACCTTTTTGCAATAAGAACAAGTTGTTGAGAAAAAATCGATAAATATCACTTCATCACTGTTCTTGAAAGAATAATTTATTTCTTCAATTGTATTCAGATTGAAATCTTCAATAGGTATCTCTTCAATTTCACTATTCAGAATATTATCCAAAGCTATGTTTAATTCCTGCATATTAATGCCATCACTTATAACTGTTGAGTCCCTATAATCCATAGACAGCATATAAGCAATGTCATTGATCATGCCTGCAGAATCAGAGAATATAGAGTCAACACTGAATTTAAGCATATAATAATCTTTCTCGCTGAATGAATATATACTATCAGCAATATTTATATTTCTGAGTGCTTCATCGTAATCCCTCATATACATAAGGGCTTTTGCAATATAATAAAATATATATCCCTTATAGGATGAGAAAGGTTCATAGTCGGCAATCATCTTCAATGATTCCATTGATTCTTTTATATTGCTGTCTTCATCTATATAAAGCATTGCAGCTGATAATATATTTTCCGGGGCGGCATTATTATCTAGACATCCTGCCAGTTCGCTCCTGAATTCGCTGAATAAACCCTCACCGGATATATAATCAATTATATATGACATTTGATCATCATGGCAGAATCCCTTTAATGCAAATTTTATTGAGCTGTTGCGTAGATCCGCATCATACTCACTATCATAGTATAATCTGTATATTAAAAGCATTAGGTATTCATGACTACTATCAGCATACTCTGTTCCCTTCAATAAAACATGATTGAAGAGCGAGTCAAGTCCCATTTTTCTATACTGTTGAGCATTAATAAAATAGACCGATTTATTGCCTTCAAAATCAGATTCAGCTGATTCCATGTAGTCAATCAATATATCGGGTGTTGTTTCTTCAATCAGCATTATAATCCTTCTATAAATTTCCGTATCACTCTGAAATCCGCTGAAAGCCTTCTCATAATATACAAGCGCAGAATCATTTATTGAATGCTCATAAAATATATTACCCATTATGCTGTAACTTCCTTTCTTTATCTCACCTTTCTCATCCATAACAGGATATACACCGATCAGTTTTTTCCCCGGTGCATATACAGAAATCACCTTGACAGTATCCGGTATAAAAAAATGAATCTTATTCATTGAATCAGGATAAACTGAAAGACGGAGAAACGGCAGCTCATCATAGACAATAGACAATGAATCTGAATTAACTATTTCATTTATTTTTCCACCTTCAAATGCAAGTATGTATAATGAACATGCAAATATTATGATCAATATAAATAATTTGAATTTCATATATCCTCCGTAATTTTGCTTATTGATTTTATTAAAAAATTATCCTTGCTCTCTCCCGCTTTCATTCCCATAAGTTTCTGCACCAAGGGAGACCTGTATGAAATAATGCCCTTTTCATCATCAACATCAAGAGGTCCCAATATAGAATATCTCTTCGTTTCATTTTCTTTTATCATTTGTATGGTTATAATTGTTCCTATATCAACTGAATCACCTGTCACATGAGATAAATCAGCAGGGTGTGCATTACTCAATTCCCTGCCAAGTTCATTTGCCATTATAGACATGAATCTGTATTGTTCCCGTGAATATTTATACTCAGCATTCTCACTAAGATCACCATGGTCTGCAGCTTCCCTTATTTTTACTGTCAGCTCGGGCAATACCTCATTTATTATGTGATTTAATTCATCTTGTTTTTTATCAATTCCCCTGTGAGTAGAATATTCGTATTCTATTTTTTTAAGCTTTCTGAAATCCGGATATATTTCATAAATTTTAATGCGTGCTTCATCTTTTTGATATGATGACAAAAACGTCAATTTCATAAAGACATCATAAAGTTCCTTAGCATCCTTTTTGCTGAATGATTTTACTAAATCAACAATCTTAGGCTTTTTCCCAGTGAAATAATGTTTCCTTACAAAAGCAATAAACGGATCACTCTTTTTCAATGCCGCAATCTCGTTTGCAATGTTTAGAATACGCTGATGAACGAATGAACTCTCCAATGTTATTTCTGCATCCGGCTGTTTTGATATGAACCATTGAATGAACATCAAATTTGTACCCAATCTAATTGATTTTTCAACACTTTCAATCATTATTTCCTTATGTCTACTATTGCTTGCATTATATATTCTATTCATTGCATTCTCATTCAGTTGAATTAATAAATGCTCATTAGCATACAATCCATTTGCAGCCCTTGTATTCACAATTGTTTCAATGAATTCTTCAGATGCAATTTCAGAAAGGTCATTATTATAAACTTGTTCGGCATATTTATTGTCTTTATTAAGTAAAAACATTATTTCGCTTTTTAAAGGTTCACGGAATGATTGAATTAATTCTGATATCTTGATGATATCCTCGCCACTCAATTCAGTGCTTTTAATAGTACTTATAAGATAATCACGCACTTTAACTGCATCCTTAATTCTCTTAATATGAGCTACAGTCGAACTCTCCGCATCATCGCTCAATAGATACCGTTCACTTTTACCGAATATAACATGAATTCCGCTGCATTGCTCAAATGTTTTCTTATTCTTTGATATATACTTTAATGCATCAGTCCCATAAATATAAATCAGTTCTTTCTTTAATGTCTCTCTATCTACTGCATTTCCATTATACATGATAATAGATTTCAATAGTTCACATGGTGAAAGTTCTTTGGCCGCTTCAGGCCTGAAAAATTTATATACTCTAAAATCATTCTCTTCAATCGGATGTGTCTTTTCAAGCACTTTTTCAAAATCAAGCATCTGTATTGTTCCTGTTTTTGTCCGCAGGACAAATTGCTTTTTCTCATTATCTAAATCTAATATCTCCATAATCTTTGTATCAATTATAATAAACATGCCTTTTCTGAATTTTAGAGCACGTTTAAATTCGCTTATTGATAAACTGCTGCAGTCAGTTTCTATATATTTTTTGTATATACTGTCAATCATGGGATAATTTGTTTTTATATTCCTCAACAATCTGCTGTTTTCTCTTTTCAGTATTCTGAAAATAATAAGCTTTTCCATATCATCTGCACTATCCGCTACAATTTCAAGATATTTAATCACAACCGGTCTCTCGGCATTATCTGCACAATAATCAATTAAATTGTTATTGATAGGCATATGTTCAAATTTATCAAGATAAATTATCACTGCATCCTCAATTAGTTCTTCCCTTCCATCAACAATAAGTTTCATCAACATCTCATTCCATTCATTTTCCTTCTTGTCCTCATGTTGAAATATATTCCATTTATAATCAAGATTGTTTCTGAATGTTTCAGGTATCTTATTATCATCAACCCTTATGCCCATCTTTGACGCAGAACGTACATAAAGATTAATGACATGGTCAATGGACAGCACACTGCTGTTTTCATTTACCATATCAATAAGTTCCCGGTATTTGCCTTTAGAATATGTTTCCTCTATTTTCTTTATATCCATGACAGTCCTCTGTTACAATATTTTAATCATTGATATGACTTACTTTTTTCTCTTTTGCAGAAAGCGGTAAAATCATTCCTGAAATTACTATTAAGAGTCCATAGCGGTGCAATGAGTTTACTCCCTCTACTTGATGATTTAAGCCGATGGATTACAATGTCATTATTCAGTCTAGGCAATATATTATTAAGAATTCTCATATAGTCATTTTGGGACATTACTTCAATTTGATTTTTAATAAACATATCATATACGTTCATTCCCTTCTCAATATATAGGTGATGGAATTTTATTCCGTCACAATGCGCATCAATCAATTTTGCTGTTTTCAAACAATCATCTTCACCCTCTCCGGGTAAACCCACTATCATATGGCCTACCAAATGACTATCCGGAATAACCGATTTCACTAATTTGGATGCTTCAATAAATGATGATACTGTATCATGTCTGTTTATATCCATTAAAACGCTGTCATTAGCACTTTCAAGGCCAAGTTCAATTTGAGTGAAGGTATTTAATTTCTTTATTTGTTCCAGTATTTCTCTATACACTGTATCAGGCCTGGTTCCGATTGAAATACCGACAATATTGTTATGACTGATTGCTTCTTTAAATCGCTCTATCAGAGTTTCCAGATGCCCATACATATTGGAATATGATTGAAAATAGGGTATATAGAGACCATCCCGGCCCCTTATAAAAGAATCAATCTGCTGACTAACAGTCGCAGTTGCACCTGTTCCCGAACCCGTAAGAGAACAGTATATACACCCTCCATAAGATTTTGTTCCATCTCTATTCGGACAATTTGAATCAATGTTTATTGGAATCTTATATACAGGTTTACCAAATTTTTCCTTTAAAAATGATGAATAGGTTCTATATTTAATATCAGTCATCTGAGTATATTTTCTTTGATAACAAATCAAGTTCATGCTTTTCAGTATCATTTAAAGATTCATATCCGCCTTTTGAGATTTTATCAAGTAAATAATCAAATCTTTCCTTATCTCTGCTCCTATTCTTAGCATCCAGATTTTGATATACCTTTGTTGCTTTGGTTTTTCCTTTTAATGAGTCAATCCAATTATCACTCTTAAGATATATTAAACCTGTAAGTAATCCTCCAAGATGAGCAAAATGGGCTATACCGCTTTGCGCACCGCTTATTCCTAAAAATAATTCAATACCTCCAAATATTATAACAGCATATTTTGCTTTGATGGGTATAAAAAAATTAAGATATAAAATTGTATTGGGAAATGTCATACCATAAGCCAGCAGCAGGCCATAAACAGCTCCAGAAGCTCCTAAAGAAGGTATCGGAGACATTGGGTTAATAAGATAGTGCAATAATCCACCGCCCAATCCTGCAACAATGTAATATCTTATAAATTTATTGCTGCCCCAATGACGTTCAAGAGGTAAACCAAATATGAATAATGCAAACATATTGAAGAATAAATGCCAAATGCTCCCATGAAGGAACATATGTGTCAGGAATTGCCATATAAAATATTTTTTTGTGACCAGTATGGGTATCAAAGCAAAATTACCCACTATAAATTCATACATAATAAATTCAAGGAAGAATACTGCAATATTAATACCAATTAAATACAATGTGACTGATTTACTGCTTAGTCTATTTCTTTGTTTATAATACATTCAAAACTTCTCCTTCAATCTTTGTTCAACAACTTCAGGTACCATACAGGATAATTCACTCCTGAATGCCGCCAATTCTTTTACAATGGAAGAACTTAGGTATATATATTTCATATCTGTTATGAAAAACATTACTTCATATTCCGGATAGAGTTTCCGATTTGTCATAGCCATCTGAAATTCATATTCAAAATCAGATACAGCTCTCAAACCTCTAATCACAACCCTAACATGATTATTTTTAATATAATCAACTAAAAGGCCATCATAGATCTTCACATTTATTCTGTCATTATCTTTAAAAATACTCTCTATCATATCCTTGCGTTCATCTGCAGTGAACATTGTTCTTTTCTCATTATTCTTAGATACCAACACTGTGACAGAATCAAAGACCTGCATGGCTCTGTTGAGGATATCCAAATGTCCATTGGTTATCGGATCAAATGTTCCCGGATATATAACTTCCATCTGACTTCCTCCTCAATATTACGAAACGTGTCTTTCCAAAATGTCCCTGCTTTATAATCTCCAAATCATCATGAATTACTTCCGTCTTTTTGTCCATATTATGCACTATTCTTCCTTTAGTTTTAAGTATATCACTCTCTACAATATAATTTAAAGTATTGAATTTTTCAACCCATTTATATGGAGGATCAACAAAAATAAGGTCAAATTTCAATTCCCTTTTTTTCAATGCCTTAAGTGCCATTCTGAAATCCGCTGCATATGCCTCTGTTTTTTCTGAGATATCAAGCTTTTCAAGATTCTCTTTCAGAAGCGCTATGTTTTTCCTATCCTTATCAACAAATATCACCTTGTCGGCACCTCTTGATATAGATTCAATGCCCAATACACCACTTCCGCAGAACAGATCCAGTATCTGCATATATTCAACATCATCTATCATTGAAAACAATGATTTCCTCACAAGTGCCTGAACAGGCCTTGTTATATGTCTATCTATCTGCCCTGTACTTATAGATTTATTCTTCAGATATCCTGCTATTATCCTCAAATAAACCCCTCTGCCATGGTGAATAATATATTTCAGTACCCATATTGATGATATCTCTCCATTTTTCGTCAGTTAATCTGTCATTCATTGGATGTTTGAATTCATAGTATGACAGAAGACCTCCTCTATACAATTGATTCTTCATCTGCACATGCATCTCCATAATATAACCTGATGCCTCCTCTAATACTGTATTACTGTTTGGATCTGTGTGAATATCTGCAATAATCAATGTATTATCTATTTTCTCCTTTTTATCCTTTATCAGCATTTTAAGTGAATTATTCAGATTATTTATTGAATACTTTAATTCATCCGTATTACTGTAATAATCCTGATTTAATGTTAATACAGAAATTTTTACATATAAGTCAATCAATGCAGTCATATCATTTTGAATATTCATGAATATAACATCCCCTGTAACATTATGCAGCATTGTAAGTAATTTGTTTACATCAAGAGCAGCCTGGGCATAAAAATCTGTGTAAGGTTCTGCAATTATCCTTTTATTATTTTCCATAGGCAAGGGTTTTGCAGATGTAATCTTGGCTGTATAGGATTGCTTTGCATACAGAATAACATCATGCCTCAGTGATGCCCATGAGGAAAGCATTGTATTCAGTTCCTTCTGTTTTTTTGTTTTACCATTGATAAAACTGAATTCACTTGAATTTATAATTATCTTATACTGATTAAGCATATTATTGTAGAAACACTGCATTGTGAGTTCATCAAGCATTCTGCTCATCATGATCACATTATCGCTGTAACCAATATAATCAGCATCACCTTCATCATATATTATCCTTTTTGCTTCATCAGAACCCAGTACAGAAAAGAGATCCAGACCCCTGGGGAATATTCTGTATCCTCCGCCAAATGAAAATGTCGTTTTCGGATTTTTACCTGTATAATCACCGACCCTGTTATAAACAAGATTAGTGAACACCTCTGAGTCAAAGATATATCTCTGCCCCATTATACCTGTAAAAACAGGCTTTTTTTCATTATCATCCACTATATCTGAAATGATTTTCGACTGATCATGCGATTCCAATATATCTGCTGCAGTATTGATTAATTTGTTATCAGCAATATTCTCATCATTTATCTCAAAAGGGATTCTATCCCGAATGCTCCTGCACAGAATATCATCACTTACCTGAAGATAGAATGAAATAATATTGTAGAATTTATTGAATTGCAAATCAATATCTGATTCATTTAGTACTGCTGACATCATTAATGCAGCTCTCATCTCGATACGCGGATCTGCATATGCAACCTCTGTCTTATAACGCATTCTCTGAAAATACATCATTGATATGAAATAGCATTTTAATTCAATATCATCATTATAATGCCCTCTGGGTATATACTGAGAATAATCCTCATTATGCTTGAATATATATGAGCTGTTTTCACCCCGGTGTTCTTTTATAAGAAATATCTCATTACTAATATCATTTGCAATATCAACAGGCAATATAGTGTTTGAATCAAGAAGATACAGACAAGTGTACAGATATTTCTCATTAAGTTCATATGCATCCCTGTTTAATTCAGATAATCCGAATTTTTCTTCATGCTTAATAATAATATTCTTCAACAATTCAGAATACATGTTTATCATATACCTTTTTTCCATATATCTTAGAGTGTAATCAGTCATAAGATGTTCAATATAGAGAATAAAATCGGATGTGAGGAGAATATTATCCTCATTCTCCAATAAATCATTATAATATGTGAAAAAGGATTTTTTTTCAGTCTGGCTGAACATCACATCCGACAATGCATCCGTTTTTTTTGAAAAACACGCTGCATTCATTGTAATTATTACAATAATAAAAACATATAGTATTTTCTTCATAATTTCTCCTTTAATGAATTATGCCATAAACATCATGTAATGCAATAGGGTCACTCAATAGAGACACCTCCATAAAGGAGGTGTCTTAGGGAGGGGGTTGAGGAAGATAAAGGCAGTGTAATAAACACTACCTTATTATTGAAATTTTTTTAAAGTCCTTTTCAAAGTGTGAGTTCAGAAGAATAATATAAATACCTGATGATACAGGAACACCGTTTCCGGTGTTGCCATCCCAAACAAATCCTTCATGACCAGTGTAAACACCTGGCAATACATCTTCTTTCTCATCCTCATAAATCATCTTCCCATCCAATGTAAATACCTGCATGCTGAGATATGATACCCTATTTATAAGCTTAAAGGGTATATACAGATTCCCTGTCATTGAATAGGGATTGGGATATGGAGCCATCAACTTATCACTTTCTATGTCAATTATTTCATCTGTATCTGCATACATAATAGCTGAATAAAAATCTGCTATACCATAACCTACTGTATCATTTGGTAAAGTCCAGAGAGATGAATCAATTATTGATCTGTAAGGGGCATATGATGTTTTCACTATAGCTTCCCTTATCATCTGTGGAGTCCAGTCAGGATGTGCCTGCAATAGAAGAGCACAACCCCCTGAGATTATTGCAGTTGCTCCTGAAGTACCTCCAACAAAATTATATGAACTGTCATTATTGGCAACAACTGTATACGGGAATTCCGCCAATGCTGATATGTCCGGTTTTATTCTAAATGTATCAAGATTAAAACCCAATGTATCAGGATTTAACGTAGAATCACTAAGTAAAAGATATTTGTCATAAGTGGGTCCTGTTGCAGATATTGTTGAAAATAGGTTATAATCATCAACACCACCTACTGCAATTACATAATCCCCGTCAGCAGGGGCAATAATACTTGTATCCGGATTATCAATCCCATCTGTAATATTTCCTATTGAATTGACAACAACTATACCTTTCTGTACTGCGATATCTGCAGCTTTGGTTATAAGGCAACTGTCACCTGTCATATATGAATAAGGATACCAATCCTTATATCCCAATGAACTGGATATAATATCAACACCAAGACTATCAGCAATTTCTGCAGCACGAATCCAGTTATCTTCTTCTGATGTAATCTCCTGTGTCGGGTCTTCAGTCTCAAAAAGCATATAATCAGCTCCAAAGGCAGGGGATATCAATTCTCCTGAATAATATCCTCCCAATAATCCGAGCATCTTTGTTCCATGGTCAACCTTAAAGAGTTCATCATCCGTTATCTCAAGCATACCTACAAATTCCGTATCATCAATCATTGAATATGTATAAACAATATTCAAATCATCCAATGCCTTATGTGTTGCTTTGAAATAGTAAGAATCACCATCATCAATTCTCTTTACTTTTACTCCTGTATCAAATAGGGCAATTGTCACGCCTTTTCCGGTATAACCCATATTATGAAGGCGGTTTATATACACCTGCTCTATCTGAAAATCCCCCGCAGTACCATAATTGTACTTATTTATTACAGTATCTTGAACTGCTTTGCATTCATACATGTTTTCTATATTTTCCAAATAATTATCATTATCACTTACAGCCAGCGGATATACAGCATAAACCCAATCCAAAAGAGCTATGCTGAGAATGTCACTCTTGCTTGCATGAACAGACACACCATTCAGCCATTTTGACTGATTACGGATTTCAATACCCATATCTCTGAGTATATCAATATAATCACTCCTCACAGGTATATCATTGAAATCAAATACATTGTCACAACGCAGCTGCCGTCTCTCTATTGATTTCTTTGTTATCATATTGCTATGTATTTTAAAATAATTATCTTCCTGTGATTTATCAGAAATGCCCTTATCCGTAAACAGTATCCATACATTTAACATATCATCGGATGCATCATAAATATGCTTATGAATCTTACTATACGGATTTTTTCTTAAATACTGTCCATTAACTGCAATACTAATCATTATTATAATTATCAGAATGATTCGCCTCATTAGGACTCCTCTGTATTTTTAATTTTATTAATTTTCAAACAATCCCTGTCAGCGCTTTTATTGCTCATAACAGGTAATCCATGGTATTGCTCCAGAAATACTGCTGGAAATGGATATTTAAACATCATAACCTTAAATCGTCTCATTACAATAGACGGCAATAATCTAATTAAATCAAAATATACCCTTCTGTCAAGGTCTCTGCACCCTGTTGTTGATGTAAAGAAAAGATATCTCAATGCATTCAGAAGCATTCTCAGCGGAAAATATTTTATTACAGTTATAAATCTGTTTCTCATCATATAGTAATCTTTCATTCCGGTTTGCTTCCATGACTGAGAGAAAGCATGATAACATAATGCTTCACTCAGAAAATAAATCTTAAAATCTGTCTTCATTCTCAATGATAATGATAAATCAACATCCTCATAATATGCATGATAAATCGGATCAAAATATCCTGCTTCATCGATAGCTGCTGCCTTAAGAAACATTGCACCTCCTGAAGCAATAAACACCTCTCCTGTCATTCGTTCAAATTTGTCGCTAAACTCACCAAAATCCCTGTCCCATGCATATCCGCTTCTATTCATAATAATACCTGTTGAATTGATGCATGCTTTATTTATAAATCTGATTTGCGGAGTAATTATACCAGCATCTTCATGCTCATCAGCAAAATCAACTGAGTATTTTACAAAATTTTCATCATATATAATATCATTATTTGAAATAAACAGATAATCACCCTTTTTCTCCAGGAATTCCTCAATACATTTGTTAAATGCAATAGTGCCTGTATTGGAATACATTTTCTTTATTGATACCTCGGGAAATAATGTCATTATTTCCTTTATACTTGAATCATCAGAATTGTTATCAATGACAGTCACATTTATATTTCTGTATGATTGATGAAGCAGGGATTCTATACATTTGATAAACAAATCACCTGTCAATCTTCTGCCATTGTAATTCAATACATTAATACTTACTGAATCCATTTCACATACTTCTCAATAGTCTGATCCGCGCTTCTAATGGCGGATGTGTGGAGAATAGTCCCCTGGATTTTTCAGAAAATTTCATTAGAGGATTAATTATATACATATGCTGTGTTGCTCTTGAGGCAGTTACAAGTTTAATATCAGAATTTCCAATCTTTTCCAGAGCAGAAGCAAGAGATTCCGGATTACGTGTCAGTTCAGCAGCTCCGGCATCAGCTAGAAGTTCCCTTTTCCGCGAAACACTCATCTGGATTACTTTCGCTAACAAGGGTGAGAGTATGGCAAGTACAAGTACAAGAAACAGAATGACACCTCCGCCTCCGCCGCTCTTCTTACGCCTCCCCCGTCCACCGAGAAAGAAAAACCGCAATGCAAAGTCGCTTATTAATACAATTGAACCTACAAGCACACCTATAATCATTGCAAAGCGAATATCAAGATGTCTTATATGGCTCATCTCATGAGCAATAACACCTGTAAGTTCTTCTCTATTTAGTTTATCTGTTAAACCCCTTGTAACAGCAATAGCGGCATGTTCAGGGTCACGTCCTGTTGCAAATGCATTCATGGCATCTGTGTCTATCATATACACTTCCGGCACAGGGAGTCCTGCAGCTAAAGCTATTTCATTGACTATATTGATTGTCATCTGTTCTGTTTCAACATCTGCCTTACGGGCTCCCGACATTGCCATAACAATGTTTTTACCTCCATAATAAGAAGAAAAACCGCTTATCAATGCTACTGCAGAAGCTATTGCCAATCCTACATAAGCAGAGTCAAAATATAATCCTATAACATAGCCGAGAACTATCAATAATCCAAGCAGGACAATCATAAGTAATACTGAATTTCTTTTATTCGCAGATTGAACATCATAGAAGGAATATTTCCTGACTGCAGCATTACCTTCTCCACTAAGCGGTGTGCTGCATAGAGCACAATTCTTTCTGATATTAGAATTGTAATAACCGCAGCGGGAACATATCTTTGGCATTATCTCAGATTAACCTTCACATTTTTTCTCTCTTCCTCCGGCGCCTCAAAGAATTCAAATGCCTTAAAATTAAACATTCCTGCAAGAATATTCGTAGGGAACATCTCTATCATTGTATTGAATCTCATTACTGAATCATTGTAGAACTGCCTTGCATATGAGATTCTGTTTTCAGTTGAAGTCAGCTCTTCCTGCAATTTCATAACATTCTCATTTGCCTTTAATTCAGGATAATTTTCGACAACAGCGAACAATGATTTCAATGCCCCTGTAAGCATATTCTCCGCCTGTGCCTGTTGTGCCATACCTGATGCGCCCATTGCCATATTCCTTGCCTTTGTTACATTCTCAAGAGTTTCCTGTTCATATGACATGGAATCCTTAACAATATCAACCAAATTGGGTATAAGGTCATATCTTCTCTTCAATTGCACATAAATCTGGGACCATGCATTCTTAACAATATTCTTTCCCTGAATAAGCTTATTATATGTGGATATAAACCAAGTAATGAGAATAAGCACAATAATTCCAATAATTATTCCTGCAATCATTTTGCCTCCTTATTTATTTGATTATAAATAATAAATACATTTAAATCAATAAAAAAAGCCCCTCAAAGAGGGGCTTTTTTTTTATTCAGAAGCAGCTTAATTACTTAAGCAGCATCATCTTCATTGATTTATCAAATCCGCCTGATGTAAGTTTGTAGAAATAAACACCTGTTGCAACCTTGCTTCCGGCATTATCTCTTCCGTCCCAGGCAATTCTGTAATAATTGACATCCTGAATATCATTCACCAATGTCTTTACAAGCTTTCCTGTGACATCATAAACAGAGAGATTAACTTTACCATTTACAGGTACAGCATAATCAATCATTGTTCTGCCACTGAACGGATTGGGGTAATTCTGGCTGATCATAAATACTGTAGGTCTGGGTTTACCATTTGCAAGTACTGAAATAACAGGATGAGAAACAGTTGCACCTGATGTAGATACATCAGTTAATCTGTAATAATACTGCTCTCCGCCGAATACATTTTCATCTTTGTATGTGTATTCTGCACTGTTATTGGAGATTATTCTTCCTATTTCTTTATAATCACCTGTTTTTGATGTACTTCTTTCAACTATGAAGTATGCATTATCTGTCTCATCAGCCGTTCTCCACTTCAATGTGATAGAGCCATCATCCGTTGTAGCAATGAGGGATACAAGTTTAACACCTGTGTAATTCCTTGTATTAAGTATTGTTACTGTTGTGGATATTGCTGCACCCCAGTTATCAACTGATTTTGCAGGTGAATTATCCTGACCTCTGACCCATATCTTCAGATCGCCTGTGGGCCATACGCCATCAACAACAATAGAAGCTGTTACTGCTTCATACATCTCATCAAAAGTACCATCAACTGCATTCATTGGAGTTCCTGATCCTGCTGCAGCGGGTGTTGCTCCATATGACCATTCAGCACCACTGAGATTGGACATACCTGTTGATGAATCACATACAATAGCTGTTAATGTGAATGTATTGGTGGGCTCAAATCCCGGTTCATTACCTATGGGATTAATTGATGATTGTACAGAACCTGCATATACAATAGGTCCCTCTGTATCATTGCCTGTGATATTAATAGTGAATGCGTCTGACTGGCTTGAACCGCCCATTGAAGGCAGAACACCGCCGTCTTTCACTACAACCTTTACCATATAATTATCACCATTTAATAATGATGACACATTCCATGAATATGGTGATGTCACTGCGCCTGCTGTTCCCTTCACTATTTCATACCATACATCACCGCCATTGGGTGAATAATAGAGAAATACTGAATCAATAGATGCGCCTGATGCTCCATCAGCTGACTGAGTCCAGGAAATGGAAACAGGTGATGCTGAGAATGATTCGCCGCCTGTAGGTGCTATTAATGCCACATCCGGATGATCATGGCCGATAAGCCAGATTAAATCATTATTGAGAACATCTGAACGGGCTGCACTTGCAAGTGTTGTTGTATCATCAAGCTGTGTTATCTCAAATGCATTGTATATAACCCTTGTCTTATAACCGCCCCATACACCGTCACCGGGGGTACCCAATGTATTATTGGATTCCCACTTGACTCCCATGGGATAACCGTCTGTCCACAACCACACATTGGAGACAACTCCATTGACAAATGCATTATTTATACCTGTAAGTGAATCGCCGCCTGCACCGTCTCTGTAAGGACTATAATTGATTCCGCCTGTATAGGCTCCTGATATCGGATCACTTGCAACTCCATCAATGTCAACATCGCCGACTGCAATGATATCACCATCATATCTTCCCATGAGGTAATTAATGACAAATAATGAATCATCCTGATCCGTTCCCACTGAACCAAATCCTGCGGTAGAAGCCATTGCCCAGCCGAAATCATGACCTGTAAAGGCAATTCTTCCGCCATCTTCTTCATATTTCTTAATAGAATCCTGCTGATTCTTATTGATAGGAGGATAATTCTCCTGTCCTGACTGCAGGAATACTGCTTTATAACTCTTCATAAGATTATCAACCGGTATCATACCGAAATTATTCACTGATGTGAGCCACCATGAATATGTCCATCCTCCATCCTCTATTGCCTTAACAAGGAATTCCGGATGAGCAAATAATTCACCCTGCATATCCATATCTGTGACAATAACAAGGATATCGGTTGAAGACATATCAACTGTTGCAAACTGATAATGATTGCCTGCATTATCATCCCTTACTGTATTACCCTTATGATCTGTTGATTCAACATCATAATAATAGATTGTATTGGATACAAGTCCAGTGATCTCTATGGCAAAATCACCTGAATGATCTGTCACAAGATTGGGATCAACAGCTGTTTCTGAACCCAATGCTGTTGTTGTGCCATAATATACCTTTCCTGTTGCTACCTCTGTTGTATTCCAGGCAATAAATGCCCTTGTTCCCTCAACGCCGTCTGTATGAATATTATATACTGTAAACAGCTTTCCATCTGTTGTTGCCATTGCCTTGAGTGTGGTTGAAGCTGATGCATCATAATATTCACCCCATATTGTGTCACTTGCTGTTATTGCCAAACGTCCGTCATTCACGCCGTTTAACTCATAACCCATATCCATTGTGCCTCTATATAAGCCTGATGTTCCTGAACATGTAACTGTCTCGGAATCACCGACCATTGTGTATAATAGGACATCCACAGAACCGCCGAGTCCGCCTGAATTATCGGCAACTGAGACAGTAATTGTGGAATCAATTGCAGAATAAACTGCTTTATCAAATGTAACATTGCCATTAAATGCATTATTTACATCATATGTAACAACAAGTGCATATGGCTGAGGAGAAACAAGTATCTGACTTGCATTAACTCTTACTGTCCATACACCTGTTTCAGGTGTTGCGATAACATGCTGTTCCATAGGATTCAATATATCATTTAAATCATATGTTGTTGCTGATGGTGAAACCAATATTAGGTCAAGATCATTCATGAGTACTGAGTCCTGCATCTGATTATTGTATCCTACCAATGGATAAGGATAATCAGTCCAGACCAGAGTAACCTTCAAATCGGTTGCTCCATCAGTAATATTAAACTGATATTCAACAAATTCACCCTCAAGCAGTCCGTCCTGAGCATCATGGAAAGCAATTGCTTTGGGTGAAACATCATTCATAAAACATACATTATATAAGTCAACCCTTCCAAAACCAATGTTTGTGTTGGGTACTGACTGTCCCATATCCTCTGCACTGTTCATGAGCAATGCTCTGAGCAATGCGGAAGAGGGATTTGCAACAGCATTGGCTGCCTGTGCTGTACCTGTTGGATAGAAACCCTGCTTGAGCCAGTCTCTGATAAGCACTGTAGCGCCTGCTGCAAAGGGACATGCCATTGATGTGCCCTGCATATTCACATAATCTGAACCAGCACCGCTTGTGCCTCCATCTGCAGACATAACAGTTTCTCCGGGAGCACATATTGTCACACCCCATCTGCCGTCTTCTGTCGGTCCTCTTGATGAGAAATTGGAGACAGTATTGGGTGAACTTTCACTGTGTGAACCCACACTTACAACATTCTTTGCTGAAGGAGCAGGGGAGATTGTCTGTGAACCACTGCCGTCATTACCTGCTGAATAGAATACTGTAAAATCCTTATGATCCCATGTGAATGCATCAATAGCCTGTGAATTATCCATATATGCACCTGCTAATGTGTCATTATAACCGCCATAGGAATTGGATGTTATCTTTGCACCATATGTATACTGAGTATCCATCATGCCATAAAGATCCAAAGGTATCCAGAGGAAATCATCTACACTGTTTCCGCAATCCATAAAGAATATCTTTGCATCCTTTGCAATACCATCATATGGTGATGCTGCCAGTCCGGCATCATTGCCTGATGTGGTACCTGATGTATGTGTGCCATGATAATCCTGATAATTATGATCACCGAATTCAATGGTATCTTCATATCCCGGAATTGAGACATAATAACCAATTATCTTTCTATGTGTAGGATATAAACCCCATGTATTGATACTTACAGATGCATCATAGAAAGCATAATGACCGGTTGTGATACCTGAATCAGTTACATTGAGTATTTCACCTGCGCCATAAATACCATGTTCCCATAATGCTGTATCTGCCGGTGTTGTACTTCCTTCCATCATGATGGAACGTCCATTATCATTATGAGCATATACCTTAAATGTGGAATTAATGGTAAAAACACCTGTTGCCTTAGCTATCTCTGCTGCTTCGGCAAATGTTGCATTAATTCCGATTATCTTATAAACGCTCTTTTCACCGGGCATTTCTGTTATTTCAATACCCATATTATTGAGCATTGCAATAACTTCATCAAGGTCTGCTGTCTTATGTAATTTTACTGCCAATGCCTTCTTATCACCTGCCTTATTGCCAATCCAATTCGGATTGAATTTGTATGCAGGATGATATGGTGAAACCCAGCTGACAAATGAGAGATTCTTTATCTCTTCTATGCCTGCATAGTCAACCTTTGCAAGAACTGCACTGTTCTTGAGAGGCCATTCAATCTGTGCACCATAACCTTCAATGGTATTCTTGTATGAATCTTTCATACCGCCTTCAAAGACTATAATGTAATAATCTGCTGCACCCTTTGTTTCCTTAATAAGAAAATCCGGGTTCAGTTTCGGCTCACCCTGTGTCACATCCATAGTATAATAACCCAATTTTACAATATTGGTATTATTCTGTGACTTTGTGAGCATTTTTCCCTTGTATGAAGGAGCAAAATCCTTCAATGGGTTTTCAAACCTTGCTGTGTTGTTCTCAATGGTTACCTGAATATCCAAAGGAGCAGTGCTATTGTCTGCTATTTTGGCACCCATGAAAACAAAAAGCATGGCTACAAGAAGCATACCTGTAATAAGTCGCTTCATGTTACCTCCTTTTTATTTTGTTTAACTTCTCTATCCGTATTCATGCAATATTTTTAAGCAAAATCTATGCCATATCGGCTTATGTTCTCTCTCTTTTCTAAATATTGGTATTTTATCATTTAAAACACAAAGTGCTGTAAAATAATCTCTCAATAAACACCCAGACATGCAATTATTGCATGTCTGGGTGCATTTTGCATTATTTTAGTATAATGATATTATCTGTTCTGTTATTTAATTTAACTATATACTTACCCTGTGCAACACCTGTATTGATTGAATTCACTCCGGGTTTCAATATACCGGAATAAACCATTCTACCCGAGATATCATACATTGAGATTGAGATATCACTCAATGACGGGTTTGTGATATTGAACATTGAAGCATTAATCCTGTTAAATAAAATTCCCTTACTTTCTTCCAGAATATCATTTATACCCAGATATGTGCCTTCAACCAGTATTGAATCAATATTGGGTGTCAATTCATTCTTTGATGTAGTGAATGTCACATAATACTGCATATACTTATGGTCAATATTGACAGACGGCACTGTTGAGAGATTGATCTCCGAACCCATTGCACCGATACTGCCTATTGTTGACCAATCATCAGCATCGCTCATGTCTTCCTGATCACCTGTTCTCACCTTTAATAATAATGATGTGAATCTCGGCGCTGCACCCCAATAGTATAATGATGTGGGAGTAGTAAATGCTGTATCGGCTGAAATTGGATCATAGAAACCATCCAATGGAAATACAGAACTCTCCAAATGACCTGATTTATAATAACTTGTAATATACAATCTGCCGCCCTGTCCAGAATCAGAACCTGCCAGAGCATATGTGTGTTCTGCAATCTGACACATGCTGCCTATAGAATTATCCGTGATATTCTGAGCAACCTGTATGGTGAATCCGTAATCATAGGATTTATATATCACACCCGGTAATACAGTTGTTATATACATCACTGTATCAACAATATTTATACCATTAATCATTGATGAATCGGGTATGATATCTGCCGTATCAAGCAATGTCCATGTTGTATCTGCTATGTGTTTCATTGCCAGCTGTCCTGCCCAATCGCCCATAAATAAAAATCCTGTTACATCATTATATGTGAGAGCAGTGACAATCTCCCAAGCATATGTATTATTCAGTGCTACCCAGTTTTCGCCCTTATCATATGTCATTGACATTACAGCCCCATCAAGATATGCATCTCTTCCCACAATAGCTGTTGAATCATTTATCTTAACAATAACCGGGCATGCGGCAAAACCAACTGTATCGAATTTTGTCCATGTTGAACATGCATCATAGGATTTGAGAATAATACCATCCATATTGGTATATGCAAGATCCGGATTACCTGCAACAGCAATAAACTCATTACCTGTCATCTGGGTTAATCCATATACCCTGTCAACTATATTGGATGGCTGAATAGCAGATGTGTCCCAGGTCTGCTGGTCAAAGCTCCTGAAAACAAAGCCCTTGTTGACACCGCCATAATAACCGCAGGCATAGAGAGTGCCGCCAATAATATTAATATCAAATACCTCAATTGTTGACTGTGGTAATGGGAATGTGTCCACATCAAACCAGGAACTGCCTAAATTGGTTGAATAAGATACCTTGCCGGGAAAACCTGAACCCACAAAGGTAGTATCTCCATTAGCAAAAATCTTATTTAATATTGATGTACCTACTGCAGGATATGTTGTCAGCATAGCCCAATTGGTATCATTAAGAAAATCCAGATTCATAGGTGCAGTGGGTGCAATACCCAGAGCATCCATATACATTGTTGAGTCAATCATTACATTCTGACCCTTTCCTCCTGTCCAATCGCTCTGCATCCATATCTTTCTCTGAGCAGAGAGACTCATTGCAATTACAATGATGAGCATTAAAACAGTAATTTTTTTCATAACACCTCCATTTATTTCAATATTATAAATTTATTCATATTCCTGCTATTCGTATCTCTGCAGAAATAAATACCCGGCTTTTCGGGCATATTATTGAGCTGTCTTCCGCTTATATCATAGAACAATGAATATTTAGTTGATAAGTTTTCTATTATATATGAAAATGTATCAATTAAACAATAATCCTTTTCTCTGAATGAAAAAAGGATTTGATATATATTATTGCCCATATCAGGAATAATGTCAAGTGCCATATAATCACTTACAATACTAATCGGCACTCCGTTTTTATAGACTGAACGAAATCTGCATTCCGGATTATCCAGTTTAAGTTCAATAAAATTATTTACTATATGAAATCTGGCACTAATACCCATCTGTTCAACACGTGTCGCCAGAAATGATGTATAAGCATCCAGATAACCAAAACCCTCAAAGAATGAAGTGCTTCCCGGTATATAGGGAATGGTTTTGGAACCCTGTCTTATGAGATAATTGAGTTTCTTTGTATGCATCAGACGGTCTGTTCCCAGTACAACACCCATTGCACCAGCAGTAACAGCTGCTGCAAAACTTGAGCCGCAATAGATACCTTTCATATTGGGTAATGAATATATACTGCTTATTGGGTTTTCCTCATATGTACAAATAAATTTACCCGGTGCATATACATCAGGTTTAACATATTTATAATTTCCCCTTGAATTCCATTGGGGTATCTGAAAAACAGTATCACTGATGCCGGTTATACCGGGTATGCTGTTTCTTGATACAAAAACACCTGATGTAATGGCCTGTGAGGCAAGTCCGGGAATAGCAATAGTATTATCGCTGTCGCCGCTGATACAGTTAATTGAC
Organism: uncultured Bacteroidales bacterium; assembly: GCA_964544145.1. Lineage (GTDB taxonomy): Bacteria > Hydrothermota > 32-111 > 32-111 > 32-111 > CAZJAT01. Next base: position 39,304 of record CAZJAT010000015.1, read on the forward strand.
CCATCATGCACAATAAATCCGCCTTGAGCCACATAACCGGTTATGCTGTCCTCAATACTGTCTATTATGAATTCAACAGCAAATCGCTGACTGTTTTTCTGTGTTACAGTTATATGCAATTGTTTCTCATTTCTATTATAGCCATATGCAAATGATAGCATACTGTCTTTAAAATAAGCCTTAGTTGAACTAATAGGAGATATCCACTGTGTATATTTTAATTGGTTTTCATACACATAAAGGAATCTGAATAGAATATCATCTATATTGACTATATCAGCATCAAATCTGTAATCATCTACACATTGGAATATTATATGTTTATTATTCATCAGCCCATTATCCGCATTGCTCTCTATTTTAGCTGAGAAATGTATGGGAGACAGACCGAGATTTCCTGCTGATACGGCAATACCCCTTCCGGATTTACTGTCAGAGAAAAGGGTGTCTATGGCAAAATCCAAAGCAGATCTTCCGTCATGCCTGCCCCAGAAATGATTTAAAGGCAAACACACAATGAATGAGCGATTCTCCGATGCGCATCTGTCTATGATAAATTTCATGCCATCAATTATATTTTTCTCATATGGCAGTACATTGACTCCTATTATATCTGAACTTGAAAGCATACCTCGGTTAATAGAATCTGATGATGCAAGCAGAGATAAAATAGCCGTGCCATGACCTGTGCTGTCATAGAGCGGATAAAATGGTATCTGTTCAGCTGCTATTTCCTCACCATAATAAAAACCCGCGGGAATTGGCAGTCGCTCATCTTTCTGATTCCACACAAGAATATCCCTGCTGGCATTATTTATATGTTCACCCTGAACATTAATTCCCTCATCCAATAGGCAGACGGTAATTTCCTTTCCGAAATATCCCGTTACATTCATCTGTTCAATACCTGAATAATATCTGGCTGAATCAGCAGATTGGAACATGGGTTTGGATAGATAGATATAATCTATATCACTGTGTTCTGACAGAGCTTCAATATGCATGATATGAATCTTGCCTGTTATCAGATTTTGTGAAATCTTTACTGGTTCTGTTAATTCTCCCATTAAATTATCTGCATTTCCCCTTAATATGACATCAATCAATGAATCCAAACCAAGTTCAACAACATTGCTGAAATGAATAACATTAATACCTGATTTATCTGGTATTAACTCATAAACACCCTTGGATGATGTATACACTGAAATGGAGTCAGAGAATAGCATTGGAAATTCACTGAATATCATTGGGTCTGTTTTACCATTATCCCATGCAATAATATTTATGACAATAAATAATAATAATAATAATAAAGAAAAATGTTTCATTTTTATATTTTAATTTAATAGTCTGTAAAAGTCAATGCAAGAACTTATTTGTACAATTCTGTTCTATTTCTCCCGTTTTCCTTTGCAGTATAAAGAGCTTTGTCTGCTTTGCCTATAAGTTCATCCTTTGTTTCGCCATTATCCGGATATACGGATATTCCAAAACTTGCTGTTACCGAAAGCATATCACCTGTTTGCGTATTGAGAATGTTTTTTGCTTCAATAGTTTCTCTCAATTTATCTACAGTATTGTAGATATCACCTTCTATATTATTCAGAATAATAATAAATTCTTCACCTCCATAACGGGCAATAAAGTCTGATTTCCTGATATTTTCCGACAATGTCCTGGCAAAGGATTTGAGAACAATATCACCCACTTGATGGCCATATGTGTCATTAAATGATTTGAAATGGTCAATATCTGCAAGAATAAGACCTATTTTTTTCTTTGTTCTGTTAGAATGTTCAATAAACAAATCAAGTTGTTCCTGAAAATAGCGGTGATTGTACACTCCTGTCAACCCGTCTTTAATAGCCAAATCCCTCATATTTTCATAATATCTGGCTTTTTCTACAGCTGTCTGTAAAACATCGGAAAGAAAGTGAAAGAAATTTTCCTTTGTTGGATTGATATCGAAATTTTCGTCTGAAACAATAATAGCAATATCCATTTCCCCGGATTCATGATGATATATGGGCATTGCCACTGCAGTTTTAACATTTGTTATTCTTTCATTTTCACATACCATCCTTAATTTCACATCCCTCTTATCAATATTGTTTTTGATAATTGTTGTTTTCTGATTATATACAATTAAAGCAAAGGAATTCTGAATATTGAAATTGTCTTGCAGACCAATATCCTCAAATTGATATAATAATCGGCCATTAATACCGTCAGTACTGAGTACAAAAATATTTTTAACAGGAAATATCTCATCCACGTTTTCCTTCAATTGTGTCATTATCTTTGCAAAGTTCAGAG
>CAZJAT010000016.1:0-41483 GCA_964544145.1 uncultured Bacteroidales bacterium
GGCTGGTAATAAATAATCAAATCAAATCTCATCTACTCATCCCTTCATCTTCTCATCCATATGCTCTATTTTTTGCTTGTTAATGTGAAGGAACAATCCTTCACATTTATTTATTGAAAGTCAAATACTTATTAAGTATGAATCCTGTTGCAGCATATACCCCAACACCCAACACTTGTGCAATTTCGGACATTATTCCAATGCGCTCTTTCATCAAGATAAGAGCTCCCAATTGTATAATATAAGCAATTGCAAATACAATTATAAATCGTAATATCTCCGAACCGGTATTTCCACTACTCCTAAATGTCCAAAACTTGTTCCATATGAAACTGTTTATAAGCCCTGCGGCATAACCTATTATATTGGAAATAATATATGATAAATGAAATATCTCCATGCAGAGAAATATCACTGAGACACCAATAATTGTGTTAACAATACCAACAGATGAATATTTCATCATCTGCACAAATGTCTTTCTCACTTAAGCAGCTCTGATGAAAGGGATACCCTGAATGCCTTTCCTGCAAGGAAACCCAATTCATCATTGTACAGAGGTATTTCAATTGTAAGCGGTTTACCCAATTTAAGGCATAATCCTGTCTGATATATCACTTTTTTAGCAGTCAGCTCTGTTGAAGCTATTATATCCATATATACAAATAAATTCCTCATTCCCCCATTCACCCGCAGTTTATTCATATTACTAAATAAACTGTCTGCATATATCTCTGTTATATATCCTTGTCCATTGATATAATCAAGATAAAATGGATATGAATTTCCCGCTGATAATTCATCAAATAGTTTCATTTCAGAAGAATAGAGATAATATCCACTGTAAGGATTTATATCACCGAATGTGAAGCCGCTATTAATACTGATTCCGGCATTCCATAATCCGCTGTTTACATTGAATCCTGTTTTTAAATTAATCTTCTGGAACTCTGATGAAGAATATATTATTTCATCAGAAAAAACAGCTGAAGGATTCACATAAAAATAGAACCACTTATCTTTCTTGTCATATCTGTAATCAAAACCCAGTACTGAAATCTTACGCTGCCCCAGAGTTCGATAATATACTGAATCTCCATTATGCAGAATATATTCAGCATATATTTTCATATCATAATTGCTTGCATTTCTGCTGTCATCTAAACTGAAAGAACCTATGCTGTTATACATATGAAATATATCAGCTGAATATGACATCATATTTTCATATTTTGTCTTCTGCTTATACCCTTGATATGATGCAAATCTGTGTCTATACATGAGATTCCGGCCTCTATTGAGTCCCAGGAAAACCATCATTGACCATTTCCCATATATACGCATCCCCTCCAATGGCAATGTCGGGAAATCACATAATTGCAGACCAACACCCCAACTGAATTTATCCATAAGCGAATGGTCAATCCATGGGAATATATATACATTTGTTTTAAAATAATCCGGTCTGAGATTAATAAAATGAAAAGCAATGCCTGATTTAAGATTATTATTGTGATAATCAATATCCAGGAATTTCTGTTCAGGGTCTATGATTATATTGTCTATATGTTTACCTTTGACATCTACACTGCCCGCATTGATATTCTTTGTTATCAATGTATCCGACTTATCATCAAATGTAATAAGGATGTCAACTGGAAATTCAAATGGTGAGTAATTACCTATTTCAATTGTATAATTATTATTAAAATTCTTAATACCCTTTATATAATAATCTGTATAAACATTCTCAGTTAGAAGATTCCTTAATTCAGTGAAATACATATTATCTGTGTATGCATTAACATAATTTATAAAATCAGTTATTGAGGTATGAGTAAATGCTCGTTCTTTGAAGTATTCCTTCAACATCAATTCAAATTCACTCTCACCCATCATTGCTTCAATTGTTCTGACCGCCAGATAGCCCTTGCTGTATACATTGATACCATATGAAGTGAATGACTCATATTCATATGAAGGTATGTTGAGGGGTTCTGAATTGCCTGATGTCTGTAAGGCCATATAACTTATATAATTCATATCAAACAATGAAATCAGAGGTCTGTTTAATAATAAAAGAAAATTATTATGTTTTCCGTATTTGTCCTCCATATACTCATTCTCTGAATAAACAGCAAAGGCCTCATCCATAAATGGTTCTTCTGCTTCATCAGAACCCAATATAAGATAAAACCACTGATGTGCTATTTCATGTGAAATAACCTCTTCAAGCAGGTAATTCTTGAGTATACCTATATCAGGTACTCCCGGATCTGAGACAATAGTGAATTGAGGATATTCCATTCCACCGCCTGCTTTAAGCATACCTTGGGCAACAGTGAAACTTTCATAAGGATACTGATAGTATTTGTCAGAATAATATGCAATGATATCCGAGATATTCTGTTCCTGTTCACTGAATTTATCAAATGATTTCTCATCTGCAATAATCTCAATAGCAGGATATACAGAATCATTATATGCAATACAGAATTCATTTCTGAGTACAAATGCAAAATCATGAACATTCTCTGCTTTTACTATAATTGTTTTCATACCTTCAATACTGTCTCCGGAATAATAACCTGTATTCCTTATACTATCCAGCAGAGTCAATTCCTCTTCGGGTCCAACAATTATACCTGTACCGAACATCATATATTTTGCCGGCATGTTTATATGTATAGTGTAATCCCCATATTCGCCGTAATATTCAGAATATCGATGTGCCTGGAAATCAGACCATTTGCCGTCCTTATATACTGCGATCTTGGGATACCACTGTGATATATCATATTTACCCTCTGAATATCCTTCCCTCAAAAATGGTTTTGGTATCTTATGAGTAAAGTAAACAGTATACATATCATTTGAATCAGGCATTATTAATTCATTCAGTTTTACTGTGCTCAAGGTGTATTCTAAACTCTGCACAAGCATATTACCTCTGCTGTCAACGATTGAATCAATAATTATATATCCCTCATCTTCAGGTTTAATAGTTTTACCTTTATTGAGAATATATTCGGAATCTTTTTTAAACATATTTGCATAGAGATGCAGTACAATATTATGTAATGTATCTGAGGAATTATTTTTATATTCAATTGTCTCATATCCTGAAATAATCTTCAATGTATCATTCAATGATACATGAATGGAGTAATCAGCAATATTAGTCCTTGCTGAGCAGAATATTAACAATAACAATGGAATCAAATATCTGAATTTACTCATTATAACTCCTATTTACATTATTCCGAATACAATTCTTATTTTCAGCATTATTATCTCAATCAGATACTCCTTAACAGTAGAGAGTATATTAACCTTTGAATCACTATTCTCTGACCATATTATAGGCAATTCAAGAACATTCAATCCTCTTGCTTGCGCCAAAATCAATAATTCACCAGAGAAAAACCATTTATCAGTAATTACATCTGATTGAACCTGTTTTTTTAATCCATCATTTTTTACAATCTGAAATCCGCTCATTATATCTGTTATTCTCTTAACAAATATTCCCGAAACCATCAGATTTAGAAATCGTGATATAATGTATCTGTGTTGTCTCCTTCCTCTGCTTACAGCTCCAGATATATATCTCGAAAAATTGAGTATATCATACTCCGAATGTATGTTATATTCTAATGTATTAATGATAATCTCAGGCGAACCGGACATATCAGCATCCATTGTACATATATAATCACCATTAGAAATCAATATTGCGTTTTTGATTGCAGCTCCTACACCCTTTCTCTCCGTTCTTGCATATCTGATAAAATTGAAATCCTCTGTATATTGTTTACACAGAACGGGAGTATTATCTGATGATGCATTATCTGAGATGATAATCTCATAATCAGTTATCCCGGAGTTTCTCAAGCACTCAATAAGTATATCAATGCCTCTGTTCAGTCTCTTTTCCTCATTATATACCGGTATAATGAAACTTATCATTTCTTTTCAATCTTCCTTACATTATTAACAATATAGGGCTTTTGCTGCTTTTCAATCAGAAGAAGAGAAAGATATTTCCCCAGTATTCCCAAAATAAAAAATATACCGCTGAAACCAAATGATAGGAGTATGACCAGTGTTGTCCAGCCTTCAGCCACATTGCCGAAAACAAAATAATAATACAATGTATATGCAGTGAAGAGAATGAATATAATAATAAATATGAATGAAAATAATGCGCTTATCTGGGTCCCAATATATGAAAATAGTATCAATATATTTATTCCCATATCCAATCTGCCTAAAAATCCCCTCGGGTCATGTCTTTTCACCTTGAAAAGAGGCTCAAAATTCATTGTTCCGTATTTCAGACCTGAAAGTGCATACAGCATTTTTCTGTATTTGACCTTCTGGCTGGAATCCCTGACCCTGTTCAGTACACGCCGTGAAACAAGCCTTATTTCTTCTGTCTGCAGATCAATATTCAAATAGGATATTTTCCTGATAATATTATAAAATAAGCGTGAGAATATTCCTCCTTTTGCTGAATTGGCAGAATATATGTCAAATCCGCCGGCGACTGCCTTTTTGTACATATCATGGAATATATTATCATTATAGTGGAATACAGGTGTTTCAATCTCAAATATAAAATCTCCTACTGCAGCATCAATACCGGCAAACATTGCCTTTTCAACATCCTGTTTCCAAGGCATATTAACTACTATGATTTCACTGCTGAGATGTTCTGTTTTGCTTTGCAGTATAGAATCAAATTCCCCTTCACCATTATTTACAATGATAATCTCCGCATTAGTAAAATACATATTAAGTGCATTATCCAGTTTTTCAATATATTCCGTAAAACCTTTCATTCTATTCAAATAAACAACAGCAGAAACATATACAGATTCCTTCATTTATATTACCTCCTCAATGTCATATACAGTATTTATCTTACCTGAAAGCACTGAAATAAAGAGAGGGGACTCGCTGTGTTTTACAATACATGTAGGACGTGAGTCATCAATCTCAGATGTTCTCAGAATGGGCTTAATTGAAAAAAGTGATTTTGAATATTTTATTTTGATATGTTCAGACAGATACTTACTTGCCAATTTACTCATATAATTATAGGCAGTATCGGGTTTTTCTCTGCATATATTACAATTATAGAGGCTCTCAGCACTGCACTTATCGGTTCTGCTCTGGCATGTGAATTCGGGTAATATATTGTACGAGGTGCTGTGCGGTGTAAACATAACAGATGTGAGAGAATGAAGCCCTGAGTTTCCGAATGGAATAATAGAGAAAAAAGGACCATCCATTACTGTGATACCTGCCTGATTCAATATTTCTCCGGTTTTGCACAGAATAATTTCGCAGATTTCATATTTCAGATTGAATAGTTCATATCCGCATAATTTATTAATCTGATTAACAGAAGCATAAGATGTATTTATAATGCCTCCGCATATAATTTTCTCATTTAGTGATGTATTTACACTGTATGTGCTGCCTGTCTGTTTGATATCAGTGATCTCTGAATTAAATATAATTTCTGATTTTCCATTTAACGTATTTATCTGTTCAATTAGATACTCATATATCATATCAGCCGAGAATGCATATTCTTCAGTAATAAAAGCAGATTCAACAGTATTCTTCATGAAATATCTGTTAGGGTCAGTTTCAATGCATTTCACATTGAGTTCACTGCAGAATCTCTCAAAACTCTCTGCATTTGTATCTGTGAATGAAGAAGATATCGCATATATATTCTCAAATTTGCTGTTTATGGCAAACTTAAAATCATTACTGAATCGTTTGAAATATGATGAGGCCTTACCGGCTGTTGCCATACTGCGCGGATAATGATACCCATTGTGCACCCTTGCCTGATTTATAAATGATGCTCTTGAGAAACCTCTGCTGTCTCGTTCAAATAATGCAATACTGGCACCTTTCTTCTTTAAGTGAAGTGCTGTATATAAGCCATATATTCCAGCGCCGATTATTACATAATCAAATTTTTTCACCAAGTCCCCTGCTTAATTTATTTCTATTATATTGATTAATAAGTCCATTTTCAAGATTCAATGATATTATTTTTATTTCTAATTGAAAATACTGATTTTTTATTTACAGGAAGAATTAATAAAAGCAATAAGGCAGTTATGCTGATAATTATTCCTATGATTAGGTCAATGGGTATAAAATGAATATCCCTCTTATCCTTCAGTATACCGCTGCTGGGGTCAATAATAAAAATATCCCCAGATTCAAAAGACGGAGCTTTCATTAATGAATATGCCTCTTGAGTTATTCTTGTGAATCCGTTTGTTTCGAAATATTCAGGAAATCTTATGATGCTGCCCTCTCTGTCTTTAATCATAAATAAAATACCATTACCCGTGATATGCACTGAATCGGTATTTGATGTTGAGACATATGTATTGAAAGGTCCTATCAGCGTATCCTTGCCTACATTTTTATTCCCATCCGCGATCAGACCTTCTGACATATAAAACAATGCATATTGTGTCTTTTCTGAATTGATGAGAGTGAGTGAATCCTTAATGTCAATAATTACCGGCATATCCGGGACAAATACATAATCAAAATACATATCTCCCGGGTCAAGCAGATAAGCAATATCAGAAAATCCGCCATTAAGAATAAGCGAATCATTGAAATAATTCACATATTCATGGAATGCTGTTGTTGAATATTGATTGTATGAATATGCATTATAATAAATCCCCCTCTCTCCAAATGATGAAAATCGTTTTACTGATTCAACATTCTCATTAGGATACTTTCCCAGTATATTGTCAATATGAAGTTCATAGTATTTCGGTAAATATGTCACAATCCTCTTTTCCTTAAGAAAATCATATTTCTTGTTAATAACCATTTCACTGCTTTCCCATCTATACAGGGGTAATGCAAAAAATAACAGCTCACATGCAGTCAGAATAATCAAAATTGGCCACAGAGCTTTTTTGCGTACAAATATTATTATAATGGAAAAAACTATAATAAGCGAGAGGGTTTCAATTACAGGGATAAGCGGAAAAGCCCTTGTAGTAAGTATAATCAAGCTAAAAATGGAAATAAGTATAAAAATGGCTATACTTTTTCTTTTCACAGTTCTTATATCAAAACATCTGATTGATTCAAATACAATCAATGCAAAACCCATACCGAAATATCTGACTGGTGTATTGAATATTCTGAATCCGGTGAAATCAAGGAAACTCATCAAAATAAGTAATAATCCGGCAATTGTTGTCTTAGTGATTGTGATTTTTTTAACTCTTTTAACATGCACAATCCAATTATATACAGCATGAAAAATTATTATCAGCGCTAATATACCCTGATATGCAGATATTTCATAAATATTGTAAATTCCTTTATATACCTGAGGAATACCGAATTTATATGAGAAATGCAATGTGGGAAAAACAGTATATAAAAGCTGTTTGAAATCCATTGAATAGGTTATTCCTTTTATCAATCTCTGTGTCAATGAAGCTTGTATCATTAGAGGAATCCATAAAACAGATGTCATAAGGAATGTCAGCACATATGTGCGTAAGACAAAAGGAGACCTGACTATATTCTTTCCCTTAATAATCACTGTCGCAATCATTACAGCTAAAAAGACTTGGGGATGCCCTCCGGCCAGAATACAAAATAATGTTATTGCAGTTAACAAAGAATACATTTTCCTCTCTGTTCTTAATAATTGCAAAACAAAATAAAAATATAATGGAATAAAGGACAATGAAGCAATGATAGAATAATGACCTATTCTGGAAAGTGTAAACGAACCTGCACACATAATAACAGTTATATAGAGTGCTTTATATCTGTCTGCTGTGAGATAAAACATAAGTATGTATGAACCTGCACCCATGATAAACAGACCTGCAATAATCATTATGTATGTAATTATATAAATATTCAAAGGAAGCAGAAGAAATACATTAGCAGGATTCCAAATGCCATTATGAGTATCCCTGTATATCGGAAATCCAAGTCCCGAACCCTTCTCTGTGACCGGCATTCTGAATTTTAATATATTATTCTTTATTGACTGTTTAATAGGTATATGTGAATCATTAAGATCCCCATCCTGTATGAGCTTACCGGTAATTACAGGATGGAATATTATTACAGACAAAATCAATACTGTAAGTGTAATTATAATTAAATCTTTCTTACTCATAAACGATATTATACAGAGAAATAATGGAATATCTGCCTTTAGATACTGCACTGAATTTCAATGTATCAATTTTACTTATGTCTAAGGTTATTTCCCTTGTCTCAGCATTAATATTAAATACTTTATCATTAATATACAATAAACCGCTTGAGCCGTATTCCATATCTGACATAAATGTCAATTGCCTGTATTTTTCTTCATTTGCTGCTGTAAAGTAAGCCCCATCTGACATCCTTATGCCCAGGTAATTACTGAATGGTCCCCTTGAAACAATATCTGCCTCTATATAATGGTCATTTGAATAATCTATCAAATGCTTTTTAACAATCATACTGTTTATCCAATCTCTCTCACTCTCTTCGAATCTGCCGGGTACAAAGAATACAATTAAGAAGAATATAATAAATGTTAATATCCATGCAGGTGTTATTGTTTTGCCATACACTTCTTGGGAAGGCGGTCTCCCATTCCTTGTGATGATTAATATCAGTAAAACCGCAATCATTAATTGACATGCTGAGAATATGCTTATAATTATGGGGTTAAGTGATGGATAACCGAATACATTCATTGTAAACAGAGATTGTGTTAACAGCATATTCAATGTCAAGATTACAGCATAAAATATCTGATACATCGGATTGAGTCGGTATTTTACTGAATAGATTGTCAGAAAAAGCAACACATAAATCATATGATGTGTATGCAGACCTACATGCAGATTGTACCATATCAGTGAAATGATAAGCATAACCTTCCAGATACTATCCTTTCTCAGCCGTGATATAACATAAATTGATAAAATTATCAAAATAGCCAGTGAATAGGATTTTATTGATAACAGACCAAACTTATAATTGAAATCAATAAACTTTGCATTTGGTATTATAGAGTATGCATTAAATGCCATACATGAGATAGGACTGATTACTCCTAAAGTATTGTGCAGAAAATTCCGTAAAGCAGATATTAGATTGCCCCCAATAATAAACGGACTGAATGAAACGGCAAATATTCCTGCACCCCATAATATGACATTTCTGATATATTGATATTTCTTTTCTGACCTTAATAAATAGTAAAAAAGTATAGCGGCAACGAAGAAAAGACTTGTCTGTTTTATAGTGAGATTTATTATGCTGAAAAACATACCTGATTTAAAATCACCTTTTTCAAATGATATAATCGATAATACAAGGAAATAACATATTGTGATATCATTCTCTCCGTACAGAGATGCAATAAAAACCAATGGTACTGACATAATAATAATATATTTCAGAATTTGATTATTGTTGAAATTCTTCACAATCATCCTCATAAGCAGAAACATAAATATCAGAGGTATGATTTTGTACACAAAAAGCATGGGCACATTCGAAATACTGAGCATATTGAAATATGAAGCGATTTTGCCTGCAAAGATCTCCATATAACCGCCTATTGGCAGATAATCAAATGCTCTATCAAAGTATAATGCATTATTGTATATCTGATTCAATCCATATTTCACAGCAGTATATGCCCATAGATGATAATTATATAAATCATAATTTATAGTAAAAAATAGGGCTATCAGAGATCCTAAACCGGTTATACCGGAAATAATCAGATATGTTTTCTTTTTCTGCATACTGCGAATATTGATACTCCCACAGGTATTCTTACGAATCTGCTTATATAAAATTCTATTTGGAACAATCTTTTTAGAACATTATTAATGAATTCCGGCATTTCCTCAAGATCAGATTCTCGTGACATACCAAAAATTAAATCAAGGAATTTACGTCTTATTAAGATTATCGGAAATAAAAGCCAATTCCAGGTGTAAATATATTCTACATCTAAATAATCAGACAATATTCTCCGGAACCCTATTCTACTGTATCTTTTTTCATTTTCAACAGCAATATCATGCGATGAATACATAAATTGATTGGCTGGCACATTGATAAATAGATATCCCCCCGGTTTCAATACCCTTCTCACTTCCTGTAAATATCTCCGCTCATCAATATCCCTATGCTGGATTGAGTCCATTGACAACACAATGTCCATTATTCCGCTTTTTATGCCCATATTCAATGCATCAGTGTTTACCTTTTTGTATTTACTGCTGCACATATTGAGTGATTCATAATTGATATCAGCTCCAATTGTATCTTCAATAATGTCCACATCTGCACATACACCACATCCGACATCTAATATATACTCCCTCAATGGTTGTACAATACCCAAAAAATATTTAATTATATTGCGTTTATGCATATACCAAAAATGATTACTCTGCAATTTTTTCATTTTTCTGAATTCACTTATTTCCATTCTTCTCAATCCTTGCAAATAGTGATAACCCAAATGGAATAATTTCTTTTCTGAAAAATATTATTTCAAATGCATAAATTCCAGATAGAAGCTTATTGAAGAAACTCGGTAGTGTTATCAAATCAGAATACGTAATATCATACACAATAGTGGCAATAACTTTTCTCTGCATTATAACCAAAGGCATCAGCAGTATTGTCCAATTAGTAAGAAATTTAATATTCCAATGCCTTTTATCAAACATTCTTCTCACATCTTTCCTGCTGTATCTTTTTTTATTATTTCCGCTTATATCATGCTGTGAATACATGAATTGAAGAGAGGGAAGATTCACAAGCACTGTTCCTCCCGGTTTTAATACACGGTATATTTCTTCAATGGTTTTCTCAATATTGACAGATTTGACTGAGAGAAGGTCCATTGCCAGCACAATATCAAAAGAGTTGTCAGCAAAAGGGATATTATTGGCATCACCATTGATTAACATATCGGAATATTTGCCTGCAAAGTTTAATGCATCAAAGTGATAATCCATACCTATTGCATTCTCAAATACTTTCAGATCAACACCTGCTGAGCAGGACAGGTCTATCACCTTCATACCCGAATGATATATATCTTTAATTGATTCGGTAATGATTTTTCTCTTAGCTGTGAAATAAAAATGACTGGATTCCAGTTCAACAATCTTTTTTAATTCTGCAGAAACATTGTTCATATCAGAATCTCTTGAATATGGCTTTCACATTTCTCAGATAATAATTAATATCAAAAAGCTCATTAATCTCATCTTCATTGAGATAATCCCTTATATTCATATCATTAAGCACTAGGGTTTTAAAATCTCCGCGTTTTTTGAATGACTGCATTGCATTGCTCTGAACAAGATGATATGCATCTTCTCTTAACATACCCTTTTCAATCAGAGCCAGCAAAACTCGCTGAGAAAAAAAGAGATTATTAGAACTGAGCATATTAGATAAAATCTTATCTTCATTAACAACCATATCCTTGATAATTCCTGTCATCTTATACATCATATAATCAATCAGAATTGCACTGTCCGGGAGTATAATTCTCTCAACAGATGAATGACTTATATCACGCTCATCCCATAATGCTATATTCTCCATTGCAGAGTTCACATTGTTTCTCAACACCCTTGCCAATCCGTTCATCTGTTCGCAATTAACGGGATTTCTCTTATGAGGCATAGCAGATGAGCCCTTCTGACCATCTGCGAAGGGTTCTTCAAACTCCCGTGTTTCTGTCCTCTGAAGTAATCTTATCTGCAAAGCTATCTTATCAATAACATTGCCTATTCTGGCAATTGCATAAACAAAATCAGCATATACATCCCTTGATACTATTTGTGAGGATACATCAGCTCTGTTCAATTTCAGATATTTCAATACTGCTGTTTCAATAATCGGTGAAATGTTGGCATAATTTCCTACTGCCCCGCTTATTTTACCCCTTGCCACATTCTTTTTAACCATTTCAAACATTTCAATAGACCTGTTGAGATCATCTGCCCATACAAGCATCTTCAGACCAACAGTCGTTGGCTCAGCATGAACACCGTGTGATCTTCCCATTATTGGTGTTATAGCATATTTCTTTGCTTTTTTTATGATTTCCCTGTGCATCATTTTCATCTGTTTTATAATCAGAACGGAGGCATCCCTAAGAAGCATGGCATTTGCTGTGTCAATCATATCGCTGCTTGTCATACCCATATGAATAAACCTTGATGATGGCCCCACATGTTCGGCAACTGATGTAAGGAAAGCAATCACATCATGCTTAACTTCATTCTCAATTACATCAATCCGTTTGATATCAAATGCAGCTTTCTTTCTGATAGTGCTGAAATCCTTTTTTGATATGACTCCCTTATCAGAATATGCCCTGCATACGGCCAATTCAACCTTAAGCCAATTATTGAATCTGTTCTCTCTGGACCATAGATATTTCATTTCTTTACGGGAATATCTCTCTATCATTTAAAACTCCCTTTCATATGAACTTGACCATAAAACATTAAAATAATCAATGAATTCTTCTGCTATGAGATTGCCTGTCATCAGTACATTTGCTTCATTATTATAATTAATCGCTGATTTAGACCAGTTTGTCGAACCAACCAGTGTATAAACAGAATCAATTATCATCATTTTACAATGTGTTGTAATAGTCATGGGGTCATATCTGACCAGTACTCCAGATTCCATCAAATACGCACCGCTTGCATAATTATCTTCATTTACATCACTGTTCCAGTCACTCTGTTCAAGTATTATCTTGACTTCTACCCCTCGGAGTGATGCCTGAGCTAATTTGCTGAGCAGTTTACTTTCCTCAGTTTCAGGATCATAATCATAGTATTTCATATCATACATTATCACATTGATTGTTTTCTCAGCATTTTCAAACAAATCAAATACTGCTGGATAGTAACTCCTATTATTGACAGCTTTTGCAAGGACTTCGCTGCCTCCGAATGTACATTCATCACTTGGGTCATTACTAACAGCTGCCGGCTGACATCCGAAGAAAATGGCAATAATTAATGACAATAATACTGTTCTGGATTTATTTATAGCTATCATAATCTTTTAAAAATTTTTCAATTCCATTTTCAGTTAGGGGATGACTGAGCAATTTCAATAGAACATTATACGGTATTGTTGCGACATCAGCGCCTGCTCTCATTGACTCCAGCACATGCAGGGGATGTCTGATTGATGCTACTATAATCTCAGTATTAAAGCCGTAATTATCAAATATAAATGATATATCCTCAATTATGTCCATCCCTCTTGATACTATATCATCCAGCCTTCCTATGAACGGTGAAACAAACGTTGCACCCGCTTTAGCTGCAATAACTGCCTGAACAGGGGTAAAGACCAGTGTGACATTTGTCATAATGTTTTCGGCAGATAAAACCTTAACGGCTTTCATTCCCTCTATTGTCATTGGTATTTTAACACAAATGTTTTCTGCAATCCCCGATAGAGTCCTTGCTTCTTCTATCATGCTCTCTGCATCCACACCAACAACTTCAGCTGAAACAGGTCCCTTTACCATTTCAACAATCTCTTTAATAATTATATCCGGTTTTCTTCCTGTTCTCTTGAACTCACGTGCTATCAATGACGGGTTTGTTGTTACACCGTCCAGCAGGCCTGCAGAAGATAATTCCTTAATCTCATCCGTGTTTGCTGTATCAATAAAAAACTTCATCTATCCTCCTTTAATAATATGCTCTGTAGAAAAGTAATCCATCAGGTGAAGCTGATTTCCCGGCGAATTTAATATCATTTTTCTGCATAATATTCTTTATATTCAAATCAGTCTTTCCTTCCGATATCTCCAGCAGACTGCCTATTATTAACCTTATCATTGAATGTAAGAATCTGTCTGCTCTTAGAGTAAATATATATTCCCTGCCGTTTTTTCTGATATTTGCTTTATACATATGAACTCTATTGTTTTTCTTCAATGACTGCCTTATGCAGAATGATGAGAAATCATGTACGCCTTCCAGTGATTTCATCTCTATGTTTATTCTATCAATATCTATTGTTCCCTGGTATTCTGTGTGAAAATGACTCTTGATGGGAGATTTGCCATTATATATATAATATTTATATTCTCTTGACTTGCATGAGAATCTTGAGTGAAACTCATCATTTACTTTCATTAGTGATTTACAGTAAATATGACTATCAGTCAATGCATTAAGTGAACTTAGTATTTTTCTTTTATCCATTATTGTTTCTGCTGTTTTGAAATTAAAAACATAATTGAATGCACTCACACCGGCATCGGTACGGCCGCATCCAATAATTCCGATTTTTTTTTTATAAATAATCTCTAGAGCTTTCTCAATATTATCCTGAATAGTGTTGGCTTTCTTCTGCGTCTGCCATCCGCAGAATGCTCTGCCATCAAATTCACAGATAACTTTATAGTTCACATCAATTCACCACAATTGAAAGTAATTTATTTTTTATATATATCTTTTTTACAACCTTTTTGCCTTCAAGTTGTTTAATAATATGTTCATCCTTCATCGCAGTTTGATAAACTGAATTTTCATCAATATCAGCATTGACAGTCAATTTACATCTCACCTTTCCATTAACCTGCACAACAACAGTAACAGTATCTGCAATCAGAAACCTATCTTCATAATCAGGCCATTGAGAGAGAAACACTGATTCTGATTTATTATATCTGCTGAACAGCTCTTCACTTATATGCGGAATAAACACTGAACTAATCTTCAATATATTAAATAAAACAGAGGAGATAAAACATTTTCGGAGCTGATTCTCATTAGCATATATCATGTTAAGCAATTCCATAATAGCAGCAATTGCAGTATTATGTTCAAATTTCTCAATATCCTGCCCGACTTTCTTTATTGTCTGATGCATCTTTACAAATACTCCCTGTTCTGCTTCATCAGAAGGTTCTGTATCCGTATTGTCAGCATCAGCATATTTTTCGCATATTCTGCTGAGTCTTTCTATAAAACGTGACATACCTGTAATGCCGTCTTCAGACCATAATGCATCCTTATACCCGGGACCTATGAAGAGCATAGTGCCGCGTGCAAGGTCAGTACCATATTTATCAATAAAAGGACCAACAGGAACAGCATTACCCTTTGATTTGGACATAATCTGGCCCTTTGAATCCATTATCATACCTTGATTAAGCAATGCAAGTGCCGGTTCAACAGCATTATGAAGTCCTAAACTCTTGAGAAATTTCGTAATAAATCTGAAATATATAAGATGTCCATTCGCATGTTCAATCCCGCCTATATACATATCAACAGGTAATTCCATTAATGCTTTTTTCCTTGAAAAAATCTCTCTGCTGTTCTTTGCATCTACATAACGCATATGATACCATGAAGAATCCACAAATGTGTCCATTGTGTCCGGGTCTCGCCTTGCTTCCATTCCGCATTTAGGACATTTTACATTAATAAAAGATTCACATGAAGAAAGCGGTGATTCGCCCTTGGGTATAAAATCAACATCTTTGCTGTCAGGCAGCAAAACAGGTAAATTATTATATTCAACGGGTACTATGCCGCATTTATCACAGTGAATCATCGGTATGGGTGCTCCCCAGTATCTCTGCCTGGATACGAGCCAATCCCTTATCCTGTAATTCACCGTTTTTTTACCAAAATTATTATCTTCAATATATGATGAAATTTTTTCCATTGCTTCTGATGACTGCATACCTGTAAACTCACCGGATTGAGTCATTAATCCCGGTTCAGTGTAAGCATTTTCTTCAAAATCCCATGTATTGCCATTTGGTACAATTACCGGTTTTGTCTTAAGACCATATTTCCTGGCAAATTGATAATCCCTTTCATCATGTGCAGGAACTGCCATGACAGCACCTGTACCATAAGAAGCAAGCACATAATCAGCAATCCAGATTTCAGCCCTCTCCCTGTTCATTGGATTTACAGCATAAAGTCCGGTAAAGACACCATCTTTATCATCCTTCTGAGAAGTTCTCTCAATCTCTGTTTTAAGAAGTGCTTTTTCAATATATCGATTAACCTGTTCCAATCTGTCCTCAGGAATATTCAATTTGTCAATCAAATCACTTTCAGGCGCAATAGCTATAAATGTTACTCCATACAATGTATCGGGCCTTGTTGTATAAATCGCTATCTCTTCGTTGCTGTTTTCTACTGAAAATCCTACAGTTAGCCCTTCACTTCTTCCTATCCAGTTCCTCTGCATTGTCTTGACATTTTCAGGCCATGCTTCCAAAAGTTCAATATCATTGAGCAATGTTTCTGCATAATCTGTGATTTTAATAAACCATTGAACCTTTTCTGTTTTTTTGACAGGTGATTTACATCGCCAGCAATTACCCTGTTCAACCTGTTCATTGGCAAGCACTGTTCTGCATTTTGGACACCAGTTCACATAAGCCTTCTTCCTGTATGCCAGTCCATGTTCATATAGTTTGAGAAATATCCATTGTGTCCATCTATAATAATCACTGGAACATGTTATCACTTCTCTATCCCAGTCATACAGTAAACCCATTCTTCTTAATGTAGAGGATGATATAGAGATATTATTCATGGTCCATTCATCCGGTGCTATATTGCGCTGTATAGCGGCTTCTTCTGCTGGCAGACCGAATGCATCCCATCCTACAGGATGAATAACATCATACCCAGTCATCAATTTATATCTGTGCAGGACATCGCCGATTACATAATTTCTCAAATGTCCCATATGAAGATCACCAGAAGGATATGCAAACATTTCAAGCAGATAATATTTATTTTCCTTACTGCCTTTACTCTTTGATAACTGCAATTCCTGCCATTTGCTATTCCACTTCTCCTGAATAGCTCTCTGACTGCTCTCTGTCATTAATTACCCATTTCCTTCAATTTCTTTTCCATCAGCTCAATTCTTCCAGTCAATTCCAATTCCTTCTTACGCTTCAATTCAACACGCTGGGACATTGCAATTTCCTCTTTTCTCTTTGCAACTATTCTCTGTGTAATTTCTATCTCTTCCCTTTTTTTCTTCTCCATATCCTGAGATGAAACCGGTCCTGCCGCGCCTCCTGCCTTTGCAGCATTTGTCTGCAATGACTTTATTTTTTCTGTTAAGGCTTTCTCTTCCTTTCTCTTATTTTCTATCTCATTAATTGTCTGCTGTAATTGTAATTTGAAATTATTTACCTGCGATTTCAATGTCACCAATTCCTGTTTGCTTACACCAGCCATCTTTGAACTCTCTGCATCATCTTTCATATTCTTCTGTTTTTCAGCTAATTCTTCAATTCTCTTTTCATAATAATCAGCCTGTTTCTTTTTATCTGCAATAATTTCATCACTCTTATTTATTGTATTCTGCACATCATCATATTTGGAACCCAATTCCTTAATCTTCATATTTATCTCATCCAATTTCTTTTCGGATTCCTTAACTTCCATATTTTTTGAAGTCAAACTCTTCTGAGCATCCTCTTCCTGCTTTCTCAATTCATCCAGTTTAGCTGATTTCAATGATGTGGCAAATTCAGCTCCCACATTACTCAGCACCTTTGATACTGCAAAAGCAATTCCAAGGGCTCCTATAATACCAATAACAAAGATGATTATAAATGGCATAATTTCAGGAGATGAAGAGGATATTGGAATATCCGGATATTTCATACCCAAATGCACTTCACCTATTTTGTTCTTACCGGCTATAATGGGAACACCGGCATCAAATATACGGTCATTGATCTTTTGTATCTTTCTGTTTTCTGATTTTACTAATTCTATTGATTTATCAGAAAAGGGTTTAAGCACATTTGTAGGATTCTTCGTATCACCCCACACCTTCTTATTGTCATCCAGCACATAAATATAATCAATGTTGCCGCCTGATGCCTCTACTGCTTTGTTTATCATTTCATTGATGACAAAATCATCCTCCATAAACAATGGGTCAATGGATGCTGCTGCAATAACACTGGCAAGATTGACTGCTGATTCAATGGTACGCTCCTCAATGATCTTTCCTGCATCAGAGTCTCCGCCTCCTCCTGAAAGGAGTACAAACCCCACACCTGTCATAGCAATTGAAATGATTGAAAATCCGACAATAATTATAATTATTAGATTACCCTTTTTCATAAATAGCTCCTTATTTTGCAATATTAAATTATATACATAATATATTAATATTGTCAAGTTATATCATTTTTTTTGACTTGTTAAAAAAATTTATTATTATATAATGCATATATGAAGTATTTCTTAGCATTAATTTTTATAATACTGGTTTTTATGTACATTTTTTCATACTTAATTATGAATAAAAGTACAAAAAGACGTTATGCATTCTACCTATCAGAAATATTTTTTATATGTTCAGGTTTCCTGCTGAGCATACTGTTCACCGGAATTCAGGATTATGATTTTGTCAACTATATGCGCACCTTTGCTCTTATACTTATGACAATAATTGCTTTTACAGTATCAATCCAGTTCAGGAACAGACAAATCAAGCGTATTCCCCGAATATTCCCGATTATATCAGCAATAGCAATCATATCATTTTCATTAATTCTATTTGTCATATTCAGCATAATTATGGATGCCAACATACTTTATCTAATCTTTTTTATTGCCTTATCCGGCATATCATATACATTTATTAATGTAAAGAAATCCTCACATATGAATAAATTCATCTACACCGGTCTGATAACACCGATTATTTATGTCGGAGCTGGTTTTATAGTATTAATAATATCAATGATTAACAGTCACATTCCATTTAATAATTCAATATTCTTGTTTGTTTTAATATTTATTATTACATCAATGCTTGCTAAATATCTGGCACAGATTCTACGTATAAGCGAATGGATTATCTTCATACTGGCTACATCATTGATCCTCACTTCAGTATCAATGCACTACATGATATTACCTATGTTCACTGCTTTTATACTGGGTTATATTATTACAAATGGGTCATTTGCATATGCCGATAAATTTGAAAAAACATTCATTAACAGTGAAAAGCCGGCATTCTTCCTGCTGCTGTTTATCGCCGGTACATTCCTGCATTTTGATATATATACAATAATTATATTTCTCATATTTCTGCTGTTTAAAATAATGATTTTTATTCCATTCTTCGGAACAATATTCAAGGATTACAAGAAATCATTCTCAACAATAGGTATTAGCGGTTTTGAATTTATTATATGCTTTTCTCTTTTTTTGATGAACATAATTTCATCTGAAATGCTTACAGGATTCATCATATTCATGCTGATTTCACAATTAATACAATTTGGAGTTATATATGGCTATGATAATAAGTGAAATTCTGCTCTTGGCTTTATCCATATTTTTATATAAAATTACAGGCAGCCTTATTCATACTCCCTTTCATTCACTAATCCATCTGGGTTTTATTGTTATTATTGCGATACTTACAGGGCGTGTCTTCAAGCGCATGCATTTGCCTGTTATAACCGGTTATATGATAGCAGGCCTTATTATCAGCCCATTCACCTTCAAATTGAGTCCTATTGAGTATATAAATGATTTCAAGCTTATTGATTATTTTGCAATCACATTCATTGGCATGCAGGCAGGCAGCGAGATGTCTATGAAGATACTGAGACGTGATTTTAAGAAAATTTTTATAATATCATTCCTTGTTATTCTTATCTCATCCATTGGTACATTCTTTGCACTATTTTTATTCAAGAAAATGATAATGGACCTGTTGGGTATTAGCAGACATATAATGTATATATTTCTCTTCCTTGCAGTATTTCAGATTGCTAAATCACCTGTAACAACTATTGCAATAATCAATGAATCCAATGTCAGGAACAAATTTACATATACAATTCTGGGAATTACCATTATCAAGGATGTTATACTTGTCTTCCTCTTTGCAATAGTCATTGCATTTGTTGAATTATCTCTATCAGTTCATGGAGGATTATCCTTCACTCATTTCATTCCTGTACTGACAGAACTTTTCGGTTCAATGATACTTGGTTTTATTATAGCTTTGATTCTTATTATGTATATGAAATTCATTGATCTGAATTCATCATTGATTATTCTTATATTTGCTTTTCTGATATCACTTATGGGAGATACAATTCATATTAATCCTCTAATAACAGGTATTGCTGCTGGTTTCCTCATAAATAATTTTTCTGACAAACACAAACAATTTGATAAAACCCTATCTTCACTAAGTCCCTACATATATATTCTATTCTTCCCAATGGCAAGTGCGGTATTGGATATATCAGTTATTCCGGGAGTGATTTTTATTATACTGTTTCTCCTTGTTCTCAGAAAAATCTTCCTATTTCTATCATTTGGCATTGCCTATAAAATAACAGATATGGACAGGTTCACACTTAAGCATGGATGGATGGGACTTATAAATCAGTCAGGCATTACACTGGCATTGGCAATACTTATTCAGCGTACAATGTATTCATTCAATCTGAATAGTATTGGCGATTATATTAAAACAATTGCAATTGCTTCCATAATAATAACAGATTTTTACGGACCTCCTCTCTTTAAATATGCTGCGCTTAAAAGCAGAAAATTCTTCACTCCCTGATTCATCTGCTCATTAATTTAGCACACATATTTCTGAAGTCAAATCCCCTCAGCATATTATCAGAATAATGTGTTTCATAATGAATAATGTCCCTAATTCCCTTTTCAACTGCATCTCTGTTATTCTCTGTAACAGTAATCCCTATAGCATGTTTATGTATAAAGTGTGATGCCTCACAGTGAGGACCAATATATAGAATAGGTTTCTTCATGAGCATATAATCAAATATCTTTGAAGTAAATATATTCTCTTCATTCTCAGCTTCAAATGATATAAGGATAACACCTGCAGCAGATCTGCATATTGATTTCAACATTTCCGCCCTGTTCAGAATACCCTCATTAATTGTATTGTGCGGCAGGACATTTTCTAAATCATCCCCTGCAAATTTCAGTTTTATATCATCCATTTCACTCATTATTTTAAAGAAATTATCATTATTTCTCAATCTGTCAATCTTGCCGGTATAAATAATTGTATTACTTTCCGTTACATTACAATCTCCGGCTTCATTAAAATCAATCATATTATAAATTGTATCAGCATGAATATTGTGTCTATGTTTCAGTATTTTTGAAATTCCCTCGGTTGCAGCATATATATATTTGAACCTTTTAATGGAAAATGCCTCATACTGTCTGTCAAGGAAATATAAGAACCATCCGCCATATTCCTGAAGAGCACCCCCTGCCCACACATCCCTCATATCAATCTCAATTCTGCTACTCAGATATCGGTTTAATGAAAAGAAAATTAATAATGAGAAGGGAGGTGCAGATATAATAATTCTGTCATATCTCGAATGTATCCTCTTTACTGTATTCCAGACCCTTATACCCCACATTATCATTGTATCGGGAAATATATTGTATTTTCTCAGGAAACGAAATCTTCTTCTGGTTTTTACTGTATTCGCTCTATTCAGTAATCTTTCACCATTCAGTGAAATCCTGTCTGCACTGATAATATCGCATTGATAATTGTGCTCTTCTAAATATTTCTTGAAAAAAAATACCCTTCTCCCGCCTCCATAAGAAAATGGCGGATAAGCATAATATGAGATAAGTAATGCTCTACGAGATTTTTTTCTTGAGTTCATTTGCTTTATTAATAAAATCTTTTAATCTGCCGTCAATACTGATATATTTTTCCATACTCAGAACCTTTTCAATATATTCCATTGATTGAGTATTCATATTGAGTTCCTTGAAACATAATGCTTTATTGTATCTGACATATGCGATATTGTAATATGTCATTTCCTGATATTGCATAATATTATTCTCAAGTATATTCAGATACTGCAATGCACTTTCATAGTCCTCCGCATCAAGAAGAATCTTTATCCTCGTAAATAGAAACATACGGTTTGACGGGAATGCTTTCAGCAGTATATCAGAATAAATGAGAGCAGTATCATACTGTTCTTCCATTGAATAGATTATTGCAAGCATATCATAAGCAGGATATTTTGTGAACAGCCCTCTCTCAGCAGCCAGCTTAATTTCATTTTTACCGGCCGTATTTTTACCAAAACCCATAAGAAACTTGCCCTTAAAATAATCAATTATGCCATTTGAAAGATATGCATCATATAATGTAGAATCCTTATCCAGTGTTTTATTAAAATATGAAGATGCTTTCAATCCATGCTGTAAAGCACCTGTATAATTGCGTTTCATTGCCAGGTATGATGATTTTTGAAAATATGCTCCGCCTACAAAAAACATAATCATTGCATCATCAGAATTCCTGTTTTTGATTATTGCCTCATAGAGATTATAAAACTCATTCTCCAATGTGTCTGTTTCAAAGTCACTCATATATGTTCCCAGTATTGACATTTTCATATATTCACCGGCAACCTGATTGATATTCATTATAGAATCAGATACTGATAATGCGCTGTCATAATTTGATGAATAGAGATAATTAAGCATTGTTCTCATTGCATCAGAATGCTTGTATTCAGATGCATTTGTTATAATAAACAGTGCTGATAAAAAAATAATTAATGTTCTTTTCATATAGGATACCTTATGTTAAACCTCTGTTTATAATAAACCCTCATAGCTGTCAAAGTCAATATATTCATTAAAAGGAAATACGGAAATATTATACTGAGTATCAGACTCAATATGGGAGCAGATAATTGAACTGAAATTTTCACTGCTTTTATATTATTCTTTATTAGCGCAAACAGATACAGGGGCAGCGAAATGCCGGCTGCAATAATAATTGGAATATCCTTAATGATTACAGCACTTGCCAGTGACATCATCATCAGTATCAGGGATAATATTGCAGCATTTCTGAATCCGAGGAAAACACCTGTTGTCAACGCATTCACAGCTTTATCACCTTCATAATCCATCAATGTTGTATTTATAAATACAGCACCCATTGAAAAAAGATATGGTAATGTAAATTTCAAATAATGCAGTTGAAAGGAATTTCCTGTAGATTCAAACCCAATAATCACAGCTATCAATCCATAGCCGATAACATTATCAAATAAATCAGCAAATGGTCTTCTCTTTAATTTGAATGGCGGAACGGAATACATATAACCGAGAACAAATGACATCATGAACAGGATTTTCACTGTGATGGAGAACTCTGCTGCTGCCCATATGCCAATTAATGAAATAAGGGTAAGCGCTGCAGCATATATCTTCGCATTTGCCAGGCTGATTATCCCATGCGGAAGTATATGAAGCTTATTGTTTATGCGGTCAGTATCTACATCAACAATTTGATTGATAACATAAACAGCTCCCATCAGAAATGAGTACAATAAAAGCAATGAAAGTATTCTCGGTATATTGCTCATATTAAACATAATTGCATCTCCATTTACCCTGTAGGCAATAAATACACCTGCAAAGTAGAATGTCCATAGAGCAATCATTATGGATGGCCTTAGTAAGAATATATAATCAAATACATTAGAATGTTTCATAATTTAATAACCTCTGAGAATCTTGCAAACCAATTAATAATACGTCCTTTTGTTTCTTCATGTCCATACAGGAAAAGGGGGGCGCGCTTAATAATTATTTTGAAATCCGCAATTGTATCAATAATATATATTGAGTTTCTGCCCATTGCATACCTGTTTAGGCGCCTGTTATCTCTGCTGTATGATGCAAAAGCACCTGAATAACCGCATTCTTTAACTTTCCTGATTACCCTATCATTATACAAACCATATGGATATAAAAGATACTGCACAGGTTTTCCGGTAATCAATTCAAGCATATTCTTAGACTCTTTTAATTCATATTCAAGTTTATTGTCACTAAGTTTTCTCAGGTCATAATGATTCATTGTGTGGGATATAATTTCAAAACCATTATCAGATAACATTTTAATCTGTTCTTCATTCATATGCATGAATGACCCATTTCCCCTGTCCCAATGATTTTTTTTGCCAATATATCCTGCAACAGGTGCTATTACACCTTTCTGGCCAAATTCTTTCATTATGGGATATGCAAATGTAAATACTGATTCATAGGCATCATCAAAAAATATACTTATTGATTTAACATTGTCTTTGTTATTGATATTTTCTTCAATACAGACTGTTTTGAATTTATTATTATGTAATTCAGTCATGAATGCTCGGAATTGAGCAGGAAAAACAAATGTTCCTCCAAATTCAGGTTTCAAACTGATTTTATGAAAACTGATAATACGCGGTTGTCCTGTTGGTGCTCCACCTGTTCTTATATACCAAATTATCCACCCGGCAATATAGAATATTGGAATAATTAAAAGTATATAATAGTTAATATAAATCATTTCATTTTTCCATTTCCTCATTTCTCTTTGCCATAATTTCCCTGTAATAATCAAGTACATCCTCAGTAACATTTGACCAGGAAAATCGCTGTGCAATCTGCAATCCGTTTTCAATGAGATTTCTTCTTACATCAGCATCTTCTATTACTTCGAGTATACCTTCTGCCAATTCCTTTGGATCTTTCGGTTTGACAAACAATGCATTATGTTTATGACGCGCTATCTGCCTATACCCTCTTATTCTGCTTGCTACAATTGGAGTACCGGATGCCATGGCTTCAAGCAGAACAATACCGAAACTCTCTCCTCCTGTTGCAGGTGAAACAAAAATATCAGCAGTTTTATAATATAATGGTAATAATTCTGCATCTACATAATCCTCAAATACAATATAATCCATGGCTTTTTCACTTATTGCCATTTTATAATAATTTTTCAGGAACCCCTTCCCCACTACTATAAGACGCACATTTTTATTCTTTTCAATAATTCTGTCCATTGCCTTGTACAGATATTTTATACCCTTTCTGGGGTCATGTCTCCCTACAAACAAAAGATTTATTTTTCCATCATCAAATTTTTTTAATATCTGATTATCCGAACTGAATCTCTTAATATTAACACCATTGGGTATAATCCTGTAATCAGCAGGAAAATATTTCTTAACTGACCTTTCGGCTTCCTTTGATACAGCTATGGGGCCATGTATTCTCCTGAAGATCTTAGATAATGGTGACTGCAGGGCTGAATAACCAATTGAATGATTGTGAGCTGCATGAAATGTCACTATATTGGTGCTGTTTGAGAGATAGAGCGTCAATAAAGGCAGCGTGGGGGCAAGAGAACCATGAACATGAATAATATCATATTTTTCCCTGTTAAGCAGTGTATTGACTTGATTGAACATACCTATACCAATTGTAATCTGAGAAAATGATTTATTGGCAGGCACACTAATAGAATGCCCGAATCTCTTTATGTCCGTTGCAATATGTGTTTTATCTGAAAATGATTTACCTGTAAGTATATGAACACAATGTCCCTTCTTTTTCATCTCAATATATAGATTATGAATATGTTCCGGAATGCCGCCCGGCAAAGGGTAATACATATCTGAAACAAGGAGAATCTTCAAATGCTCCTTATTGGGGTCAATTGAATTCTTATTTATCATTATCTGCCTCCCAATTCATATCAAAAGCGAACCATTCTTCTGGCCTCGCTTTAATTTTTTCCACAAGTGCATTTATAGACAATTGTGCATCATCCCTGATCTTTCCTACTGAATTTACCAGTGTCATATCACAGCCATATCTGAATCTCTCATTATTCATTCTATAAAATACTCCCACATAAATAGGCAGTTTATATCTCTTACTGAAGAAATATGGACCCTTGGGAACCAAAGCCGGTTTATTCCCGAACATTACTGAAATGCCATTATGTGTGATATCCCTATCTATCAGTAATATAGGAATCTTTCCGGCTTCTATTGAACTATTGAGTTTAAGGCTTACAGCATGGTCTTCCAGCCTAAGTACTTCCATAGAAGCGGATGATCGCATCTTCTCAAACAATTTATACATTCTCTCCCCAGGACCCTCGCCCTCAGCTATTGTAACTCCCCTGTATCCTATTGATGTTATATAGAGACCGCCAAGTTCCCAATTGCCGAAATGAGCGGTAAGAAGCATGAATTGCTCATCAGGCATAGCACATGTATTCTGTGTTATTTTTATTAAATCGCGTTTTCTCATATAGAATAATTTAATAAAATCAATATAATTGATTATCATATTCACAAATGTATTTTTTGGATTGAAATCTTCCGCACCTGCAGTTCTTAGATTACTGTCAATGGCATTAATACGCCAATTCTTACTGAGAAATATCATATTCCCCACTAATAGAGCAAATCTGTCTGTAACATAATATGCTGTAAAAGGCAAAAGAACAGTAAGCAGTCTGAACATCAGATATCTAATCATCTCTCTTCCCGGTGTGTCCGAATCCTCCGCTGTTCCTCACTGTATCAGATATGCCGGATTCAATGAATTGCGCCTTCATTACCGGTGCAAATATCATCTGAGCAATCCTATCATGTAATTTAATTGTATAATGTTTGTCAGACATATTATGCATAATAATCATCACCTCTCCTCTGTAATCACTGTCAATTGTACCTGGGGAATTCAATATAATGAGATTGTGTTTTAATGCAAGTCCGCTTCGGGGTCTTATCTGACATTCAAATCCTTCAGGTATTTCCATATATATGCCTGTATGAACAAGCTTTGTATCATGCGGATTGATTACTATATCTTCTGATGCATATACATCTGCTCCTGCAGCCCCATCGGACATATAGACAGGTGTTTTTGCATTCTCATCTTTTCTGATATTTATATTTATTTCATTCATTTAAATGACCTTTTATTACCAACTATTGATACATTGAAATCACTGAATTTCATATATTTTTTTGCTATTTTAATTACTTCTTCCTTACTTATCCTTTCAACTGCCTTAATAATATCATTGATATATGTTATATTCTCATAATACAGCATTGACCTGGCTAAGAATCTCATCCTACCGCTTAACGAGTCATAAGAAATCTTCATGCCTGATATGATCTGTGTCTTTGCTTTCTCCAATTCCTCATCTGTTATCTTGCCACTGCATATACTGTTTATTTCCTCTTCCACACCGTTCATTGCCGCTCTGTAATTCTTCTGGTCGCAGATAAAATATATTCCATGAACACCACTGTCCAAAAATGATTCCATAAATGTATATATTTCATAAACAATGCCCATATCCTCTCGAAGTGTTCTGAATAATCTTGATGACATTCCGCTTCCCAATATTGTACTCAGCATTATAAGCCCGAATTTCTCTTCTGAATTATAATTAACCCCTTTACTGCCTAATGCAACATGGAATTGAGAAATCGATGATTTATATACATAATCCAATTGTCCCTTAGCGGTTTTAATCCTCCTATTTCTCTTAATTGATTTGGGAGTTTTATTGCTATTGCTGAAATTCAATGAATTCATTATCGCTCTATGATTCTGAGGACCTGCATATGAAAGGAATAGATTACTGTTACAGTAGTAGTTTTCCATGAATTTGAGAATATCCCTTCTGGTAATTGCCTTGATTGTCTCTTCTGTGCCTAATATTGTTTTTTCATAGATTGAATTCTTAAATAACATTGAATTAAGGTTTTGAAAGACAAGGTCTTGCGGGTCATCAATGGATGAATGCAATTCTTCAAGTATCACCTGTTTTTCCCTTATCAGCTGGTCTTCAGGTATTATGCTGTTAAATACCATATCCTGAAATATGCTGATTATTTTCTTCATTACCTCAGGAAGGCATATAAAATAGTAATTAGTGTGATCCCTTGATGTATATGCATTAATCATTCCGCCAAGTGCTTCAATTTCCTCGGCTATCATTTTGGCATCTCTTTTTAATGTTCCTTTGAAGAGCATATGCTCAACAAGATGCGAAATACCGTTTAATGCATATGGTTCATAATCTGACCCAATCTTCACGAATACACCGAATACAGATGAACTAAGCCATGGGATCTCTTCTGTGATAAGAAGAGACCCATTATTCAATGATGATTTAACTATTTTCTGTTTCAATGTCTGTTATCGGGTTTTTTATCTCTCGGATTATATTTCCTGCTGTGGTCTCTATTATTCATCTGCTCTTTAATATGCTCCGGAACAGGCAAAAGTGCCTTTCTCGAAAGATTGACCCGGCCCTTATCATCTATATCCATGACCTTCACTTCTAATTCATCTCCTACCTTGATATGATCGCTTAGATGGTTTATACGCTCATGTGAGTATTTAGAAATATGCATCATTCCATCCTTGCCGGGAAGCAGTTCGATAAAAGCTCCGAAATCCGTGATTTTAACTACTTTGCCCTTATATATCTCTCCTGCTTCAATGTCTCTCACTATCATATCAATCATATTCTTTGCATTATTAAGAGAATCTTCATTCTCACTGGCAATAGTAACCTTACCATCTTCATCTATGTCAATCTTAACACCGGTCACTTCAATGATTGAACGTATCTGCTTTCCGCCGGGTCCTATCACAAGACCTATCTTCTCTTTTTCAATCATGAATGATACCAATCTGGGCGCATATTTACTGAGGGATGTTCTCGGTTCACTTATTGCTGAATCCATTGTTGAAAGAATAAACAGCCTGCCGTCTTTTGCCTGCATAAATCCCTTCTGTAATATGTCCATGGATATTCCTTTTATCTTTGTATCCAGCTGCAATGCCGTAATACCATCTTTTGTTCCTGCAACCTTAAAATCCATATCACCATAATGGTCCTCTTCGCCCATAATATCTGATAATATTATTATATTGTCATCTTCTTTAATGAGACCCATTGCAATACCTGCTACATGCGCCTTAATCGGTACACCTGCATCCATTAGAGCCAATGAGCCTGAACAAACACTGGCCATTGATGATGAACCATTGGATTCCATAATATCAGAGACAATTCTTATTGTGTAAGGGAATACTTCCTCAGCTGGGATTACAGCACTCAGTGCTTTCTCTGCAAGATATCCGTGTCCTATTTCCCTTCTCTTGGGTCCTCTCAAAAATGAAACCTCTCCAACACTGAAAGGCGGGAAATTATAATGCAGCATAAATGATTTTGATGTCTCTCCAATTATCTCCTCTGACATCTGTTCATCAGAAGAAGTCCCCAATGTAAGACCTGCCATTGACTGCGTCTCGCCCCTTGTAAACAGAGCAGAACCGTGTGTTCTGGGCAATATGCCGGCTTCACAGCTCAGAGTCCTGATATCTGTGCAGCTCCTGTTATCCAGACGTTTTCCTTCATTTACTATCTTTTGACGAATGAGTTGCTTTCTTTCATCATCAATGATTGATGATATCATTCTTCCTTTATCAGGGTATTTTTCCTCAAGCTTTTCAATAACTGCTTTAACAAACTTGTTATATGCTTTATTCCTGTCCTGCTTTACTGGTATAGTGTCAATCTCCTTGAGTTCATTCACGACAATAGTCTTTACATCAGCTATTATTTCAGCAGGTACATCCACAGGTTCATAATCCATTTTCTTGACTTCAATCTGGTTTATCAGCTGCTTTTGTATTTCAATGGATTCCCTTATAAGTTCATGTCCCATCTCAATAGCTCTAAGCATATCTTCTTCACTCACTTCATCTGCAGCTGCTTCAATAGTTGTAACAGTATCAGCTGTTCCTGCAATCACCAAATCAAGTTCAGCATCCTCTATTTCCTTGAATGAAGGATTCTTGATAAACTGTCCTTTTAGTATTGCAATTCTTCCTGCACCCACAGGTTCTGCAAAGGGAATATCTGATATGCATAATGCCGCAGATGCACCTATTACAGACAATACATCCGTTTCCATTGTACCATCTGCAGATAAAAGTGTGGTTATAACCTGTGTTTCATTTACAAAATCTGATGGGAATAATGGTCTGATAGGTCTGTCTATCAAACGCGAGTTGAGTATTTCTTTATCACGTGATCTACCTTCCCTTTTAAAAAATCCCCCCGGAATCTTACCGGTTGCAAATGATTCTTCCCTATAATCTACCATTAAAGGGAAAAAATCCTGACCCTCTTTTTTTGCCTCTGAAGCAACAGCTGTTATTAGAAGAACATTATCTTCAATTTTTACTATAACAGAACCATTAGCCTGTCTGGCTATTTTTCCTGTCTGTATTTCCAGCTGTTTTCCAGCATAACTTCCGACTGCTTTAATTTCCATCAGTTCTCCTTATCTTCTTAATTTTAGTTCAGTCACAATTTTCTTATACCTGTCAAAATCTTTTTTCATCAGATAATCCAATAAACGTCTTCTCTTTCCGACAAGCATCACAAGACCTCTTCTTGAGTGAACATCTTTCTTGAATTTCTTCAGATGTTCTGTTATGAGTGTAATGCGTTCTGTGAGAATTGCAATCTGCACTTCAGGAGAACCTGTATCATTCTCTGTTACTTTGAATTTTCCGATCAATTCCTGCTTTTTTTCCTTTGCAATTGACATAATGCCTCCTTATATTTTTTTTTGATTTTCAATATCAGATTTCAGTTGTTCAATCAGTTTTTCATTTGTCTCAAATTTCACTTCATCTCTCAATCTCTCTGTGAATGCAATCTTCAGCATCTTTGAATAGAGGTTCTCATTCAAATCAATAATATGAACCTCCACAGTGGGATTCTTTCCCTCAAATGTGGGTCTATTGCCAATATTCATCACACCCCTGTACTCACCATCATTATATATAACCTTAACTGCATATACTCCATTCTGCGGCATAATTTTACAAGTATCTGTTATCTCAATATTTGCTGTAGGGAATCCCAACAGAGCTCCCCTGCCTTCTCCCTTTATAACATTACCTGTAATAGAATAATTGTATCCCAGTAAACGATTTGCTTCCCTTATCTTTCCGAATCGGATTAATTTTCTTATCATTGTGCTTGAAACCGGTTCTTCATTAAGAATATAGGGATCAACAGCATCAACCTTCATACTCATCCTCTGAGTGAGATTCTTCAGATAAATAATATCGCCCATTCTATCCTTGCCGAAATGTGTATCATAACCAACTGTTATATGTGATGGTTTTATCATATCAATAATGATTGATTTTATAAATTCTGTTGGGTTTAATTCAGAAAAACTATGGTCAAATTTCAAAACAAGCACATCATCAATATATCCCGAACGCTGAATAAGAGCAAGCCTTTCTGCAAGAGTATTTATCAGGAAATCATTCTTCATATCCCTAAGGACAGATTGCGGATGAGGATGAAATGTCACCACAAGCGACCTTTTCTCATTTGAATCTGCAATATCCCTTATTACTTTCAATAGTTTCAAATGACCTGTATGAACACCGTCAAATGACCCTATTGTACAGACAGAACCCTGTTCCAATTTATCAATTGATTCTATTCCGTACAATATCCTCATATAATACCTCTAATTGTTCTCATTATTTCTAAATCACTCTGTGCAATCACAATGTGATTCCTTTTTTCATTCATTACTAAATACTTACCCTTTTTAATGTCTTTAATCATTAATACTTGTCCCTTCATCAATTTGTCCATGTCATTATCATCAACAATCATAATTGTCATATAATGTTTCATTATTTCCTCAATATTCATGCACCTATTTATTGAAACACTATCAATATCATGTGCTGTTTCAATATTAAAGATACCATCAGAAATACGCTGCAATTCAATAAGTGTGCCGCATGTTCCAAGTTTTTCACTTATATCACGTGCAAATGCACGCACATAATATCCCCTGGACACCTCAATCACACCTGTGAATCCGTTTTCATAGACACTCTCTATATTAAAACCATGCATAAACACATTACGCGGCTTTATATCCACATATTCATTATTTCTCGCATATTTGTACGCACGTTTTCCATTGATTTTAATGGCAGAATATTGCGGTGGTATTTGCAGCCGGGCTCCCATAAAATGTTCCTGCATAATATTGCTGATATCTTCATTTATCAGTGTATAAACAGGTTTTTCCAAAATGACAGAACCGGTCAAATCCAATGTGTCTGTTTCATAACCTAATGCAATATTGAATCTGTATCTCTTGCGTGTTTCTGTTAAATGTGGAATCAATTTGGTGAAATTACCCGTGAATACAGGCAAAACACCGGATGCAAATGGATCCAGAGTACCTGTGTATCCGCACTTTTTAATATGGAATGCTTTTCTTATTTGCCTGACTATATCAAAGGAGACTGTACCTGAGCGTTTGTTTATATTTAGAATGCAATCCACAAATCAGAATTTCATCCCCAGGGATATTCTGTAATTTGATGTGCTGAAGTCATAAATATCGGAATCAATACCCAAATCAATTCTTATACTGTGATTGATAATGATTCCAGCTCCAAAAGTAAATCCCTTTCTCCGACCGATATAATCAAGAAAATATCCGCCCCTCAAAGCGAGAAGGTCATAATACACATACTCTAGACCTATACTGAGCCATGTGTCCAGAACCTCTTTTTCAAGCCAGGATAATGATGTTGTATCCGTACTGGTTGCATTTGCTCTATCCAGGATATCTGATATCCTGAAACTAAATGCATCATCCGGCAAACTGTCAAAATCCCAACCTGCAACAACTTTGTTTAGGTCAGCTGCGACAAGTAATTTGTTCAGGCTATTCTCAAGTATTGTATAACTGGCGCCAAATCTAATTGACAATGGAAGGGGATCTGTTTCGCCATTTTCAAGATATCCGATTCCAGGGCCGATATTACCGATATTTAACCCTAATTTCACATCCTTGCCGATAGCATACATTGCCCCTAAATCCAGAGCAACTGTCTGACCCTGTCCACCTGTTGTGTTTCCGAGATATTGCCTGACAACCCAGTCGGGTGCCAGAAAAGAATAAACGAATTTGCCCGTTGCTCCGAGAGATAGATTCTCCTGGAGTTTGTAGGCATATGAAATACTTAAAGCAAAGTCAAATGTACGCCAGCGACCCGTTGGGTCATTGTCATCCGATGCATATGTTTCACCTGTTGTAAGGTAAATAATATTAGCGCCGAAATTACCATATTCTGTTGGCAATACACCGCCCAAATATTCATAATACATCCCTGCCTGTAAAGCAGGCAGCCATTCAACATGCATCAGTACCACATCTTTCTTTTCCTGCAAACCCAACCCCGCAGGATTATAATAGGAAGCAAGAGCATCATCCGCTAATGCGACATATGCTCCGCCCATACTCATTGCGCGTGCTCCTGGATAAATCATCAGGAAAATCGCACCTGCCTGGGAGGCGGTTGAAAAGACTGATACTGCTGTAAAGATCAAAAGAAAAGATATTAAAAACAATTTCTTCATTTTTTTTCTCCTATATTACTATAGGATAATATAAACGTTAACCATAGTAAAGTCAATGCTTAAAAAGGTCATACGGCTTTTTGGACCTTACCTGACCTCAAACAGCGTGAACATACATTGATATGTTTAACCTGTTTATCTACAATTGCCTTAATTCTTCTCAGATTAGGATATCTCACTTTCTTTGTTTTATTATGAGCATGAGATACCTGATTCCCGAATTGAGGTCCTTTGCCGCAAATTTCACATCTCTTTGACATACATAGCTCCTGTGATTGATTAGACGCATAATTATATTATTATTCATTATTTTGTCAAGACACTTTATGTTAATTTATATTTATACTCAATAATTGAAACAACATAGAATACCTTGTCATATAATTCTTTTTATGTATAATGAAT
The DNA here is from genome assembly GCA_964544145.1 of uncultured Bacteroidales bacterium. Classification (GTDB taxonomy): domain Bacteria; phylum Hydrothermota; class 32-111; order 32-111; family 32-111; genus CAZJAT01. Next base: position 33,889 of record CAZJAT010000016.1, read on the forward strand.
GCATGATTAAATTGAGTGATAAATACAGGGAAATTGTTGATACTTTCATTAAAGAACATTGGGGCAGCAGAGATATCATTATCAATAATGAATGCATCATACCATCTAAACACCAGGGGTTTCTTGTATTCAACAGTATAGAACTGATTGGTCTGATTACATTCCGCCATAAAGGCAGTATTTGTGAAATACTTACATTAAACAGTATTATTGAGAATCAGGGTATCGGTAATGCGCTGATAAATCAACTCATTGAATACTGTAGAGAAAAACATTGGAAAATCCTTGAGCTTATGACAACAAATGACAATACTCAGGCACTTCGTTTTTATCAGAAACATGGATTTATAATCCGGGATATACGCCTGAACCAGATAAAACAATCAAGAAAACTCAAACCCGGAATTCCCCTCAATGGAAACAATTCAATACCTATACGTGATGAAATTATCCTCCAGCTATCAATATTACCATAATGGACCAGAATCTTTATCTCTATTTGAACATGGAATTTAACACATTAATACACTTTTCTTTCTCATTGATTATCTGATATTCACTAAACCTCAATACATTCCATCCATTTGCATTTATTTCCCTATCCCTCATTAAATCATATTCCACTTGCTTTATATTTGAATGCCCTTTCTTACTGTCACATTCAATATCCAGCAGATACTTAGAACTCATCACGGCAAAGTCAAATCTGTATCTCTTACCTGATTTGCACTTAAATGTATATTCCTTCACATATTCAATATTCATTTCCTCAAGCCATGATTCCACCATACCCTCAAGATCGGGTACATCAAAAATATCCATTAAATCCCTTGCAGATTTAAACTTATGCATAGTTGTTAAAATAAATGTTACCCTCATTTTATTATTATTTGAGATAGGTGTGTTTAATTTCTTGATATCATTTAAGTGAAATATTCTATAAAGCTCATAATCCTTTTTCTGTCCTGATAGCCCCATAAAATCATGTCTAATTCTATCCTCAGTTGATTTTATTTCAGCAAAATAATTTATTTTCCCACCATTTCTACATCTCTTGGTTTCATAAAATGCTATGAATTTAAATGACTGTACCGGACAAAACCTAACAGGTATCCTGTACCAGGATTCATTTAATAACAAATCAACATCATTCTCATTATTTATTACTGATATTAGAATCTTCATATTTCACTAATTATAGATGCAAAGATACAAACTCCATTCCCGATAAATTGATTAATTGCCGCACATATGATTCATTACAATATTGAGGATTTCTTCATGATTGGGTGGGATAGAATGCCCCATATGTTCAACAATTGTCATCTTGACATTTACACCACTTTTAAGCATTGATTCTGCCATTGTTTTCTGCTCAGAAAGGAGTTTGTCTTCACTGCCGGCTGTGATAAAGACCGATGTGCTCAATAAATTCTTAAGATTATCCGTATTAAATGAACTTGGTATTGTGGGACATACAGCATATATACCCTTGCACTTAATAATGTCAGACAAACCAAGGTCTAATGCCATTGATGCACCTGCTGACATACCAAATATATAAACTTTGTCTCTATCAATATTATATTCTGAAAATATTCTGACTAATATTGCTTCAATTTCATCCTGCGCTTTTTCGTCTCCGCTGCGCCAGCCAAATGTATTGTAATCATAATACCTGTATGACTGAATATATGCAATTGCATATTCTTCCTTCATTATTAACGGAAATTTCCAATTATCCTGAACTGTGAATATATTATTCCCCCCTCCATGCAGCACAATAATAAGCGGATATGGTTTCTTTGAATATTCCTTATCAATATTAACAATATATTTGCAATGAGACAATTCTACTGCAGCAGCTCTTAATTCGATATCCTTCTCAGCTATTTCATTAAACCCTTCCAATTCAAGATATGCTTTATATTGCGGTAATTCCGGGTGAATCAGAAAAAAATACCCCTTATCATGACCTCTTTTCCATAATTCCATATTATCATTATATTGACCCAATTTATCATTTAGTCGAACAATTTCCTTCATAATAATAAATTCATTGTTTTTAAATAATTTCATTGCATATAATGACAATTCCACAGCTTCCTTCAAATCACCTTTCATTTCCAGCTCATTAACCTGTGTCTGATATTCTTCATATGTTATTTCAGGTAATTTATCGCTACATGCGCTAATGGAGATAATGATTAATAGGATACAGAAAACAATAGGACTTTTCATATTTACCCTCATTTATAAATATTAATTTTAATTATAATATAATTTTTTATAAATTTGTCAATAAAAAATTTTATTTTTCTTTATCTCAACGGAGAATGGAATAACTTCTTGAATATTTAAGCTGAATATAGTATCAATTCAGAATGGTAATTGTAAATTTAATCTTATCAAGATGATTTTTTGACTGAGGTTTTTCAGATCAAACAGTTATTGACTTATTATTATTACAATAATAAAATAAAAAAAACTTAGGAGAAATAAAGTGATTAAAAAATTCTTTGAGTTCGAAAAGAATAAGACCAATCTTCGGACAGAAATACTTGCAGGTATAACAACATTCCTTGCCTTTATGTATATTATTGTTATAAATCCTGAAATTCTGAAATCAGCAGGTATGCCATTTAGTGCAGTTTTGACAGCAACTGTCCTTGTCAGTGCATTCAGCAGTATTATGATGGGCATATATGCTAAGAATCCCATTGTACTGGCTCCCGGAATGGGATTAAATGCTTTTTTTGCATATACAGTTGTTATGGGAATGGGTGTCAGCTGGCAAATTGCACTTGGTGCAGTGTTCTGGTCCGGTATCATTTTCCTGCTTTTATCCATCTTCAACATACGCACATATATTGTTAAAGCAATACCCAAGCAGATACGCTATGCTGTTGCAGCGGGTATTGGACTCTATATAACATTAATCGGTTTTATCAATTCAGGATTCATTGTATCCAATCCTGATACTGTTATTGGCCGCGGTGCACTTAATGCATCAACAGTAACTTTTATTGTCGGCCTTATAATTACCAGTATATTTGTTGTACGCAAAGTAAAGGGAGCTCTCATTCTGGGCATTGCGGCAACCACTATTCTGGCTATCCCTATTGGACGACTCTGGGGTACAACTGCCATAGTCAACTGGCACGGTATATATGCTGCTCCTGATTTTAGTTTACTATTCAAACTGGATTTCATAGGTTCATTGAAGTTCGCCATGTTCCCTGTGATATTCTCAATGCTCTTCACAGATATGTTTGACAGTGTTTCAACCTTTATCGGAGTAGCTGAAGCAGGCAATCTGGTTGATGAGAACGGTGAGCCGAAAAATGTCAAGAAATCACTCATTGTTGATGGTTTTGCTACTATGGTTGCAGGTTTATTTGGTTCAAGCTCAGGAACTAGTTATATCGAATCGGCTGCCGGTATTTCAGAGGGCGGCAGAACTGGTTTAACAGCAATTGTTGCCGGACTTTTAGTGCTGCCATTCATGTTTTTCTCTCCCCTTCTCTCCATTATTCCGGAAATTGCGACAGCTCCCGCTCTTGTACTTGCAGGAGTATTCATGATGCAACCTGTTAAGAAAATAAACTGGGACAAGTTTGATGATGCAATTCCTGCCTTTCTCGCACTGATACTGATTCCAATATCCTACTCTATTACTCAGGGAATCATATGGGGATTTCTCAGCTGGACATTAATTAAATTACTTACAGGAAGACAAAACGAAATAACTCCAATGCTCATAATTATTGATATGTTCGCAATACTGGCTTTGGTTCTCTAATGCTTCTGAATACCATTGTACATTATGCCGTTATTTTGTTAGGGCGGGTCAGCAATTTTAATTCCAAATTCATAATTTTATTCTTCTCCTCTTCTCATCCTTTAATCTTCAATTGATGAATTTCATATAATCTGTGTAAGGAGAGAAGCCATGAAAGCGTTGATTCTGCACCTTCATTAAGATTGACTCCGAGTGAGTGTATTCCATCTCTTGAGCCGCCATTAGAAAAATCATATACATTCCCGCCAACATCATTGTTCCCCAAAAACCAGTCAATACCTCTCTCGACAACACCTTCATAATATTTTTCCTTGGTATATTGATATCCTTCATAAGCAGCATCTATTATTGCCGCTATCTCCACAGGCTGTTGATCAAATTTAGCTTTCATTCCATCTCTATGCATCCAGCCCTTGTTGCCAATGAGAGAAAACCTGTTATTGATTTTGTCGGTCTGAACATCTACAATCCATTTGAATGAATCAACAGCTAAGCCTAAAATATTCTTGTCTCCATAAAAGCCGCCGTATGAAAAAAGTGCTTGAGGGATTCTGGCATTTTCATATGAGATTATATCTTCCAGCCATACCCAGTTCTCATCCATATTTCTATTGAATTGATCCGTCAATCTCTTCACCAGAATTGAGCATATATGTTTTACTTCAAGATCTCCCGGATATACGGAAAGATAAAGAACTGCGCCAGTGATTATGAGTGACCATGCTCTTGGCGAAGTAAAATGAAGTACATGGGCAATGATTTTCTTAAAAAGATTTATTGATAAAATATGAATGGATTCATTAGGTGCATGTTTTAGACAATAACCCAATGCCCATATCATTCTTCCTGCCGTATCCTCAGAGAGTTTTGTATCTACCCATTTCCTTTGATAATTCATATAATTCTTAACATTTTCAGATTGGTCATCATAGGCATGAAGCAGAAAAGATAAATATTCGGAAATATATCTAAGCATTTCATCATTTTGAAGAAGATTCCAATTCTTTATTGCCACAATTAGTGCCCGAGCATTATCGTCAGTAGTATAACCATGTTCACGATTGGGGATGTTCATTGTACAGTGCTGAAAAATACCTGTATCATCAGTTATGATTTTTAAATGATTCAACTTAATTTCCGGTAAAATAGAACGTTTTTCTTTTATAGCGTGTTTCATTGTATTGGAATAATTTTCTATTGCCTTGATAAAAGTTCGTTTAAATTTCTCTGCAACATTTTCCCATATAAAATTCCTTCCATAATCATAGACATTTTTTCTATACTTTGAAAACACTTCTTCATCTTTAAGCATTTTTGATACTGCTTCAGCTATTGCATGTGAATCCTCAAACGGAACCAAAATACCCCTGTCATCATTGAGCAGCTCTTCTGCATACCAATATGGAGTGGATATGAGTGCCTTGCCGCATGCAAGAGCATATGCAAGTGTTCCTGATACAATCTGCTCCTTGGATAGATACGGAGTAAGGTATATATCACTTGCAATGAGAAATTTAATTAACTCTTTTTTTGATACAAAATAATTAAAGAATTCTACATTATCTTCAATACCATATTTCTTCACTAATAGCTCAAGAGACAATCTGTATTTTTCACCATACTGCCTCTCAACTTCCGGATGAGTTTTGCCCAGAATTATATATAGAATATTCGGGTATTTCTTAACAATTTCCGCAATTGCTTTTATTCCATACTCTATGCCTTTATTTGGATTGATAAGCCCGAAAGTCAGAATAATTTTTCTACCAGCAGCATTGAAATCACTTTTATAATATGAACTGTCCATAAATGCTACATTAGGTGCACCATGCTCAATAAATACAATTTTGTCTTTCTGAATGCCATATATTGTTTCCAGCATTTTTATTGCTCTCTGCGCAAGAACTACTACATAAACAGATTGTAGAGCTAATTGTTCTACAATGTATCTCTGACCTTGAGAAGGATTCTCCAGAACAGTATGAAAAGTAGTTACAATAGGTTTTCTCAGTTTAGATACTGTATCAAGAATAAAATTGCCATCATATCCGCCGAAGATTCCGAATTCGTGCTGAATATTGACAACATCAATATCACTATTGTTGAGAAAATTTGCAGCATTAATATAGTTTTTTTTACTTTTCTGTTTTATCTCAAATTTAACTTCAGGCGGATACGAATAATAATTATCTTTATCAGTAACAGCAACAACCAGCAAATTCGGGTTTTCAGATTCACTGATTTTATCTGATTTTGAGATACTTTTAACCAAATCATTGGTAAATGTGCCTATTCCACATTCTCTTGGTATATATGTAGATATAAAACCTATTTTAGGTGATTTTTTGGAAATTATTTTCATCAGTATCCCTGTGAAGTTTTTAAATAATCAAGCAGTCTGTCAACCCTGGCAAAAGCCAGACAGACAGACGAATCTGCTGCACCATAATACATATATATTTCTTTGGTTTCTTCATGATAAATAACCCCAGTGGGGAATGTAACAGATGACACATCACCAATTTTCTCATAGGAATTTCTTGGCCCAAAGACCCATTCATCAGATCTCTTAAGCAATTTTGTCGGATTTTCAAGATCAAGCAATGCCAAGCCGACTCTATAAATAGCACCGGATGCAGTATCTCTAACTCCATGATAGATAATAAGCCAGCCATCCTTTGTTCGTATGGGCTGAGGTCCCAATCCAACACGGCTTGAATCCCACCAGCCCGGTCTTGCTTCAAGAAGAACACGGTGATCTCCCCAATGCTTAAAATCAGGAGAAAATGAAATCCATATATGTGCTTCTCCTCTGATTATCGGTCTATGGATAAGTGCATATCTTCCCTTGAAGGTCTTTGGGAAAAGGCATGCATCCTTATCTTCAGGAGGAAGTAATGTACCGACACGCTGAAATTTCTTGAAATTCTTTGTGAAGGCAAGAGAAACAACCGGTCCGCCTTTTGAATGCGAAACATATGTGACTGCATATTTCTTCAATTTATCAAAATAGACAATCCTCGGGTCTTCAAGACCCCATTGTTCCTCTTTGTATCTAAGTGTCGGATACAAAGCCGGTTTCGGCGATACTTTCCAATTTGTTTTACCATCATCACTTATTGCAGTAGTGAGATGTGAAAATCCTCTTTTATCCTCTGCTCTCACAAGAAGTAAGTATTTTCCATTATACCGTATTGCCCCCGGATTAAACACAGAATTGACGTGATATGGCCAGTCATTGACTGTTAAAATGGGATTATTGGGGTATCTTGTAAAGAGTGAGTCGTGGTCATGAGATACAAACTTATAAGTCATAATTCTTTTTTACCTTTTCGTTGATGGTTTTCTGCTGATCATTATAAGGAATTAAAACAAATTATAGACTAATTAAAATTATTTGCAAGGTTGATTTCAATTTCTTTTTCGGAACTTAGGGTTTATCTTGAGCATTTACATATGTAATATTCATTATATTATACGAATCTACACCTTAAAAAAAGACCCTCCGTGTACGAACTTCGCTGACGGGAAACAGTGTAATTTGTTTTAAGAACTTATTTAATCATCAACAGTTTACTCTTAACATAATTTCCCATCACATTCAGACAATTCTATAGATTGTAATCTATTTTTTACTGTATTATTATAATTTTTTCCGCATTGGTAGTCTGTCCATCAATCTCTCTTATTATGTAATATGCTCCAGGGTTTTCTATCTTATTTATTTTTCTGCCATTTATGTCATATATGTATAATCCCTGTTCCTTTATCTCTCTATTGAGTTTCTCAATAT
>CAZJAT010000017.1:0-2644 GCA_964544145.1 uncultured Bacteroidales bacterium
CTAAGCGTTTATGCAGTACCATTGATTCGGTATGCTGGATAATGTCAAGACCTGGAGGAAGATAGTGGCTTGTGGCTGGTAAAATGGTAGCTGGTGGCTGGTGGCTGGTGAGCTGGTGAGCTGGTGGCTGGTGGCTGGTGAGCTGGTGAGCTGGTGGCTGGGGGAATGGATGATGATACAATGATAATATGGAGTACTATGAAACATATAGGTAATTAACATTAAGGGACGGTCCTTATTGTCTTACGGATATTCTTGATTATATCCCTCAATTCTCCAGCCTCTTCAAATTTCAATTCAGCGGCATTCTGATGCATTTGCACTGTCATTGTTTCAATCAGTTCAAGCTTTTCAATATTGGACATTGATTCTGTATGTTGGGGTAATTTAGTCTCCACTTTTCTATGCGATGCCATCTCAGTAATGATTAGAATATCATCCATTGATTTATATATTGTCTTAGGTTCAATATGATGTTCTCTGTTATAATCAATCTGCATGTTTCTCCTTTCATTTGTAATATCAATTGCCCTCTGCATACTGCCTGTCATTTTATCTGCATATAGAATAACCCTGCCATGTACATTCCTTGAAGCCCTGCCGATTGTCTGAATGAGTGATGTCTCGGATCTCAGGAATCCTTCCCTGTCAGCATCCAGCACAGCAACAAGAGATACCTCAGGCAAATCCAGCCCTTCTCTCAGTAAATTTATACCAACAAGCACATCAAAGGTTTTCAATCGGAGTCCCCTTATGATATCTACACGTTCAATGGAATCAATGTCAGAATGCATATAGCGAACATTTATCTGCTGTTCCTTCAGATAATCAGTTAATGATTCAGCCATCTTCTTTGTTAATGTCGTTACAAGCACCCTTTCATTTCTTTCAACAGTTAATCTGATCTCGCCTATCAAATCATCTATCTGATGTTCTGAGGGGCGCACTGAAATCTGCGGATCTATAAGACCTGTGGGTCTGATTATCATATCAACCATTTGAGAGGAATGTTCCTGCTCATATTCAGCCGGTGTAGCTGACATACACACTATCTCATGTGTAATATGCTCAAATTCATTGAGTTTCAGCGGTCTATTATCCAATGCTGAAGGTAATCTGAAACCATATTCAACAAGGGTATTCTTCCTGGAGCGGTCGCCATTATGCATACCCCTGATCTGAGGAATCGTTACATGTGATTCATCAATAACTGTTAGAAAATCCTCTCCAAAATAATCTATTAATGTATAGGGTCTCTGCCCTTCTGCTCTTCCGTCCATATATCTGGAATAATTCTCAATACCCGGGCAAAACCCGATTTCATCCATTAATTCCAGATCATAATTGGTTCTTGTCCATATACGTTCTGCTTCCAATTCCTTGCCGGCATTCTTCAATTCCTTTACTCTGCTCTTTAACTCCTTTTTTATCTCTCTCATTGCTGCAAACATCTTGTCTGATGGGGTTATAAAATGTGATGCCGGATACAGAATAAGATTGTCAATCTGATTCTTCATTGAATTATTTATATAATCCAATTCCCTTATGTCCTCAATCTCATCCCCATAGAACATAATCCTGTATGGTATATCCAGATAGGCAGGGAATATATCCACAGTATCCCCCATCACCCTGAATCTGCCTCTTTTTAATTCAATGTCATTGCGTTCATATTGCATCATTATTAATTTGTCCAGAAAGGCTTTCATCGGAATAGATGACTTGGTTTCTATATTAAATATCCCTGTTGCATAATCCTCCGGAGAACCCAATGTGTATATGGATGAAACAGATGATACTACAATAACATCCTTTCTGGAGAAAAGAGATGCTGTTGTTCTCATTCTCATTTTTTCAATTTCCTGATTTATTGTTGCTTCCTTTTCCACATATATATCCCTATCAGCCAGATAAGCTTCGGGTTGATAATAATCATAATATGAAATAAAGTATTCTACAGCATTATCAGGAAACAGTGTTTTCAATTCACCATATAATTGCGCTGCTAATGTCTTATTATGTGATAATATCAAACATGGTTTATCTGCTCTTACAATGACATTAGCAATTGCAAATGTCTTGCCTGAACCGGTTATTCCCCTTAATGTCTGATATTTGAAATGATTTTCTATCCCTGCGGATAATAAATCAATAGCCTCCGGCTGACTGCCGGAGGGCTTATGTGTTGAGACAAGATTAAATATCATCTAATAATATTATCATCAACCCAGGTCTTGAAACCAGATACAGTATAATACAATATGGTGCCGACAATAACTGTATTTATAATAGTACCCACAGTTCCTCCAATAAAGGTTTCTGCAGTTCTCATGCCTCCGCCGCCGGGAACAATACAGCTGATACCTGTAGCACCAAGACAACCCGGTGCATTGAGCAATGTGCCGCTTATACATCCTGCCATACAGCATGAAGATGTGGATGCAGAACCGCCTGATTTGTGTCTATTTTGTTCCTGATACCTATTGGGGTCATTATCCTCATATCCATTATTGCCATTATTGCCATTATTGCCATTATTGCCATTATTACCATTGTTACCATTGTTACCATTATTGCCATTATTGCCATTATTGCCATTGTTACCATTGTCTTTGTCTTTGTCTTTGTCTTTGTCTTTGTCTTT
>CAZJAT010000017.1:2744-35688 GCA_964544145.1 uncultured Bacteroidales bacterium
ATCCTTATCCTTATCCTTATCCTTATCCTTATCCTTATCTTTTCCCTTATCATCATCATTTCCGCCATTATCGTCATTTCCATTATTTATTGATTGAAATGATTCGGTTTTCTGGTCATTTACAATAACTTGGGGAAATACTGCAGTAAACGTAAATGTTGTTATTATTAACAGAATGATTGCTTTTTTCATAAGACCTCCAATGTTCTTTATCAATTATACGTATGAAGAATAAAAATGTCAATAAAATATACAGTTTTACTCAATTAAATCAATGTAATACTATAAATCATTCAATCATTTATTATTGGTAAACGGGCGGCATGCCGCCCGTTTATTATTATTTAACTAATGGAAAATTTGCAGTGAATTCTGATACTTCTTTTTTCACTGATTCTATTTCTTCTTCATTTTCTATATTAATTATGACCCTGTCAATGAATTCTGCAATAATCTTCATGTCACTTTCTTTCATACCTCTTGTAGTAAGCGCGGGGGTACCCACTCTTATACCTGAAGCGACAAATGGTTTTTCAGGGTCAAATGGAATTGTATTTTTATTGACTGTTATTCCGGCTCTGTCCAATGCTTTTTCCGCTGCTTTTCCAGTTACCTTTTTGGGTCTAAGGTCAACAAGCATCAAATGAGTATCTGTTCCATTGGATACAAGCCTGAAACCCTTTTCCTTTAATGCTTCCGATAAAGCAGTTGCATTCTTCAGTACCTGTTCCTGATAGGTTTTGAATTCCGGTTTCAATGCTTCCCTGAATGCTACAGCTTTTGCAGCAATAATATGCATTAGAGGACCACCCTGAATACCTGGGAATAATCTGCTGTTAATTGTCTTTGCATGCTCTTGCTTGGACAAAATTAAACCGCCTCTTGGACCGCGCAATGTCTTATGTGTTGTTGATGTTACCGCATCTGCATAGGGTATGGGCGAAGGGTGGAGACCTGTGGCAACCAGCCCTGCAATATGTGCAATATCAACTACCAGTTTAGCATCAATCTCATCACATATTTCCTTGAATTTATCAAATTCCAATGTTCTAGGATATGCAGAAGCTCCGGTAATAATCATTTTAGGCTTATGCTCTATTGCCAGATCCCTAAGGATTTTATAATCAATCACTTCAGATTCTTTTTCTACACCATAATGCACTGCATTGTAAAGCATACCGGAAAATGAAACCTTATGCCCATGTGTCAAATGACCGCCATGTGCCAGATTCAGGCCAAAGAATGTATCCCCCGGCTGCAGGAATGTGAAATAGGCAGTCATATTTGCCTGGGAACCGCTGTGCGGCTGCACATTTGCATGCTCTGCACCAAACAGCTCTTTGGCTCTTTCAATAGCAAGGTTCTCAGCTTCATCCACAAATTCACATCCGCCATAGTATCTCTTCCCCGGATATCCCTCTGCATATTTATTGGTCATAACAGAACCCATTGCCTGCAATACAGCATCAGAAACAAAATTCTCGCTGGCAATCAGCTCAATTTTCGTTCTCTGTCTGTTTTCTTCATTCATTATTGCCTGAAATATTTCAGGATCAGTTTTCTTTAATTCCTCTTTCATTATTAACACTCCTTTGTTGTAAGAAAATTGTACTCGTTGGGAAAGCAATTTCAATGCCCTCTTTATCAAATCGTTCCTTTAGAGCAAAATGAAAATCCTGTTTTATTCCCCTAATATCTGAATTCTTTTTCACATAAAAATTTACATATATATTTAGTGAATATGTATCAAATCTAAAGAATCCAACCTCAATATCATTCTTTGATGGTATACGCTCATCATTGTGCAGTATATCTTTGATAATCTCAACTGCCATTAACACCTTTTTATATGATGTATCATATGTTACACCTATAATGTAATTCAACAAATTCCTGTTTCCATATGAATGATTCACAATAGTGGATTCCATAATTACTTTATTGGGTATAATAACCTTTCTGTCATTCAGCATCCTTATCTTTGTCGTTCTTAAACCTATATAGACAACTGTTCCCTCATTATTATCTATAGATACATAGTCCCCGATTTGAATGATCTTTGAAGAGAATATTGTAATACCGCCTATAATATTTGCTAGAAAATCCTGTGCTGCAAGAGCAACAGCCAATCCGCCTATACCCAGACCGGTGACCACTGAGAGCACATTGATTCCAAGCAGATTGAGTATCATTGACAGGGATACAAGCAAGATAAGTGCAACAATAAGCCGTGTAAAAAGTATTTCAATCTGTTCAGACATAGTATCCTTTCTGGCAAAGCGTTTCATATTTAGGATTCTCTTTGTCATAATTATCATTATTTCTGCAATCAAAACAGAAAAGGCAATTATGTATAAGATTCCGTTTAATTTGATTATATTATGAAACAGCAATGTATCTGCATTGAGATATCTTCTGCCTATGTGCATCCCTATACTGATTAAAGTCAGTAGAATTCCGATGCGCACATTTTTAAGCATCCGTATCTTCCTTCCTGCCATATATATTAGTAAACCGCTGAAAGCTCCGGCAATCAAAGATATAAGCAGAATCAGAACAGAGTGCACAGTATTATCAAAGATTATCCTATTCATTGATGCTGTTCCCTGTACTGAGCAATTCCTCTAGCAAGTATATCTATGGCATCCTTAAGGTCATTACTGTTAAGCACATATGCAATCCTTATCTCATCATTGCCTCTGCCTGATGATGCATAAAATCCTGCTGCAGGAGCAACCATAACTGTTTTACCGTCAACACTGAAATCTGTCAGCATCCACTTTGCAAAATCATCAGCATTGCTTACAGGTAATTTCACAACACAGTAAAACGCGCCTTCAGGTTTTTTCGTGAAAGCCCCTTCAATATGTTTAATAGCTTCAAACACCACATCCCTTCTCCGCTCATATTCCTCTATCATATCTCCCATAAATTCACCCATATGTCTATATCCCTCTATCATGCCTATCTGTTCAATGGTTGGCGGGCATAATCTTGCTTGACCCAGCTTTAATATACCCTTCATTAATTCACGGTTTTTCGTTACAATGTTTCCTATTCTTGCTCCGCAAGCAGAGAATCGCTTAGAGATTGAATCCATAACAACAATCCGTTCTTTATGACTGTCAAATTCAAGTACTGATGTATGTTTTTTCCCGTCAAATACAAATTCCCTGTAAACCTCATCTGAGAGTACAAAAAGGTCATGTTTATCTGCAATCTTTATAACCCTCTCTATCTCATCTCTTGTGAATACAGTGCCTGTTGGATTATTTGGCGAGCAAATCAGTATAGCTCTTGTTCTATCATCAATCAATCGTTCAATCTCCTCATCAGAAGGCAGATGAAATCCATTCTCAACATGTGTTGTTAAGGGTTTAATCTTAACATTTGCCATTGCGGCAAATCCATTGTAATTTGTATAAAATGGCTCAGGTATAATAATATTATCATCAATATCGCATACAGCCATCATCGCAAATATTATTGCTTCACTTCCCCCAGTGGTAATAAAAACATCCTCTGCTTCAATATTGTAATTATATGATTTGAGATAATCACTTATAGTTTCACGAGCAGTTTTAAGCCCCTGAGAAGGACCATATGCCAGTACATGTTCACTGTAATTCTTTATTGCTTCAAACATAATGTTTGGAGTATGAATGTCAGGTTGACCGATATTCAGATGATAAACATGAATACCTCGGCTTTTTGCATCATCAGCAAAGGATAGGAGCTTCCTTATGGGAGATTCCTGCATATTAGTTACTCTTTTTGATACTATCATTTATCTCCTCCATTTTTTCTTTTCTTTCTTTTCCTAATTTTTTGATTTCATTCAGCACTTCTTCTTTATTAAGAATTTTCTTTTGTTCCAGTACATTTACAATTGCCTCAATTGAAAGTGCATTTGTATAAAACATCTGTTGATAATTGAGATCAATCTCTTCAAATTTTTTCTTTTCATTTTTCTTCTTGAACATATTTTACCTCGTTATTAAAATTCCTGCAGCCAATCCTGCGAAATCATATATCAAATCCTTATACGATACTTCTCCTGTACCTGATACTCCATCATAAACTTCTTTAACTACTGAGAAAATAAGCGGTACTGAAACACTTATTCCCAGCTGAATTTTGTCCTTTTCACCTTCAATAAAATAATCTGCAGCAAATGATGTTGCAACAGTGATTGCCATAACAGTGAAAAAATGATCTATTTTATCCGGAGAAAAATAAGAATCATTGACAAATATATTGTCTTCAGCAAATATTCCGCAGAAAAATGCGGATAATATCAGAATACTTGATAATTTATGCATCGTTTTGGTTCCTCGTTTTTTAATAATACTGATTTTATTGATTCCACACACATAAATGCCATCTGTTTTCTTGTTTCTTCACTGGCTGAACCCATATGGGGAGCAAGAATGCAATTGTCGAGTCCCAGAATTGCCTTATTTATTTCAGGCTCATTCTCATATACATCAAGACCTGCTGCATAAATAATTTTTTTCTTCAATGCCTCTGCAAGATCACATTCTCTGATTATTTTACCCCTTGCAGTATTGACAAGTACAGCTGTTTTCTTCATTTTTCTAAAAATTCTCATATCAAACAAAGCTTCTGTTTCACTTGTTAATGGAGCATTGATTGATATAATGTCAGCTTTTTCTATCAATGTATTGAAATCAACATATTGTGCTTCATAATCAATTTTTTTCGTATGCCTAGCATTGTAGATAACACTCATGCCGAAACCTCTGGCACGTCTGCCTACTGCTTGCCCGATTCTTCCAAACCCGAATATTCCCATTGTTTTGCCATGTATGTCCATACCCAGCATCTCATCAGGCATCCAACCGTGAAAATTCCCCGCTCTTACATATTTATCCGCTTCACATATTCTTCTTGATGCTGCCAGTATTAGAGCAAATACCAAATCAGCTGTTGTTTCAGTCAATACATCAGGTGTATTTGTAACATATATTTTCCTCTCTGCAGCATAATGAAAATCAATATTATCAAAACCCACGGCATAATTGGAAATAATTTTTAAGTGTTTCCCCTTATCAATCAAATGTCTGTCAATTTTATCCCTAAGAAGAGATATCAATGCATCTGCATTTTCTATTTTTTGTTCTATTTCATCATAATCCGGATGTCTTTCAGCAATTTCAACATCAATGCCTGTTCCTTCAAATTCGGATTCTAAATCAATCGGCAGTTTATGCGTAGTATATAATCTCATAAACCTAAATTCTCCGATATACTCTGCATTGCACTTAAACACAATTCAATGAATTCATTTAATGATAATCCTGTTTCTTCTATTGACCTGATTTGTTCCCTGTCAGCGCCTGCGGCAAATCTCCTTTCATTAAAACGCCTCAATATGAATTCACTGTCAACAGCATTGATCTTCTTATCAGGATGCATGAGTACTGCCGCCACAATAAGACCGGTAAGAGGGTCAACAGCATAAAGAGCTTTTTCGAAAAGGGTTTCCCTTTCCTTATGACCCGGATGTGCAAGAATTGCATTAAGGATATCCTCCGAGATATTATACTCTTTAAGCATTTCCAGAGTTAAATATCCATGTCTTTCAAAATTTTCATATGTCTTATCATAATCCAAATCATGTAATAATCCTGCTAATCCCCATTTTTCCTTATCTTCACTGAAGTGTTCTGCCATTGTTTTCATGCATACTTCACATGCCAGCATGTGTTTTATTAAATTCTTGTTTTTCACATTTGATTTTACCAGATTTAATGCTTCTTCCCTATTCATTTAATCTCCTTTTTAATTTCACTGACTATTATCTGTACATCCGCATCTCCCGAATTCAAATATTCATCTACATATCTGTCAAATTCCTGAATGTCAATGTCATTCTTATACAGATATAATAATGTTTTAGCCCCTATTATTGTATATTTCTCAGTTTCCACAATTTTTCCGAATAACATTCTGGCATCATCATACAGGGATATACGCATAAAACACTCTGCAATGTTAAATAAAGTGGATGCATTGAGAACATCAAGGTATTCATGTTCATTTATATCTCTGAACAGATTTAATATGCGGCTGCTGTCAGAGTCATCCATACATTTTCTCACATATAAATCTGCAATAACAGCTGCTCTTGAGGGTTTGTCTGCTTCAATTAATGAGTGAAAAAGAGGAAAAAATGTATTATCATTATAACGCTCAAGGAAGTGTTGTTCAAGTTTACTTGAAGCATTGATATAATCCTTTTTATAATATAGATCAATCCCTTCCTGTTCATCCAGCGAGTAACCCATCAGATTCGTCGCCTCTTCAATCTTAGGCGCAATATATTTCTCCTCAATCTTCAAAAAATTCATAGCAATTGCGGTAATTAAACCAAAAATAAATCCTCCAATATGAGCCATAAAAGCAACACCTGAACCGCCATCACCCATTGCATTGAATATCTGCTGAAGAAACCATACCGGGAGCACTACGCCTGCAGCTATTCTAAATGTCCCAAATAGAGGTTTGAAAGGTGCAAAGAAATACAGGAATTTAATCTTTGTTTTAAAATGTCTAACCATGAACACACCCATAACACCTGATATTGCACCGGAAGCACCGATTAATGGCATAGTGTCAGTTGTTGATAATATAAAAATTGCAGAAGAAACAATACCGCTTAAAAGGTAGAAAACAAGAAAATTGATTCTTCCATAAGTATCTTCAACATTCGCTCCAAGAAGGAGCAGAAACCACAGATTACCTATTAGATGGAAAAAATCTGCATGAGTAAACATAGATGTCATAAAATTAATAAATCCCTTATTTGTTCTTGAAACACCCAGTTTGCTGAAGATATGCATGCTTTGTGTATTCTCATAATATTGCAGTTTATTGTTGATTGATTCGAAGTAATAACTGGTGCTGTCAATATCCGGATTTTCAAGTCTATCTATAAAATATTGGGGATTTGAATTTAATTCTGAAAATGAATATCCCTCTTCATCCATAAGATATGTCAGCATTGCATCAGTATATTCATAATAAGCTGCTGCAATTCTTTCATTATCTTCATTTACCTTTTCCCTGACAATATAGAATGATATCACATTAATTAAAATAATTATTATCATAATATATGGAACTCTCTTTAAATTACCCGAATTGCCAATCGGTATAATCACATTTGTTCCTTTTCCATGAATTCATTCTTTTTTCTTTCAAATATTTTAGCATACATATATGATGAATCTACTATCTGTGCATCATTATATATATTTATTACATAATCATAAGCTGCTATGCCTAGTGAATCACATGCAATAGCTTTTTTAAACATCCTTAGTGAATACATCAGATTATCAGTATTATAATAAAGAATACCCAGATTCAGATATGCCTCATAATACGTACTATCTATCTGTATTGCTTTCAAATAGGCTTTCTGGGCATTTGCAGGATTATTCCCATAATACTCTATATTCCCCTTTATGAGAAACGTCTCCGCATCCAAACTGTCTAAGCTTATTGCCCTTTTTATATAAATGCCCGCAGAATCAATCTCATCTATGAGGGCATAGGTTTTTGCCAGCATTTTATTGTTACGTTTATTGCCCCCATATATGCTGTCTGATTTTATTAAGTATATAAATGCTCCTTCCAAATCCTTTTGTTCTATTAGATTCCCCGCTCTGTTTGTCAATATAACAGACGCCAATTCTGCAATCTCTGTACAGGATATATAATGCTCAATAAATAAATTCAGTATTCTCTCAGCACTCACAAAATCATTCATATCATTATTATATATTTTCATCAATTGTATCATATCTTTCTTTGAAGGATTCTCCGCTATCTGTTTTTCATATATTAAAACTGCTTTTTTGAAATTTCCCTTCTCAACATAGTATTCTGCTGTGTGAGAGCAAGATATAAATAGAATAAATACAATTATCATTATAAATTTAAACGAGTTCATCAAAACCTCTCTTCTTGACCAGGACTATACACTCATGTCTTATACCGTATTTACCCGGAATAAATAATGATGAGCTTAATTTAACAAGAGATCCGGCATATAATCTGGTATTATCCTTTATTGAATTTAATTCTTCAAAGAATGATGTGCCCGGAAGTTTGACTGTATAATCAGAAAAATACTTATTCAAATGATGATGCTTAATAAAATCACGATATGCTCTGTCAATATCGCTAATGACAGCCCCTTCCCTGATTACTGATTTCATTACCTCAAGTCCGTCATTTACAATTCCCATGTGTTTAATTTTCGTTTTTGATGCTTTTCCGTAAATGAATGTCTTTGAAACAGATAATCCTGCTCCCTCTTTCATAACACCGAAATCAATCAAAACCATATCACCGTTTTTCAATAATGTGCCATTCAGGGTAGGATAAACGGTCTTTGCATTAAAACCTGTCAGTGTAGGTACATATCTTCTCTGAGCCCCTGCATTATAGAGATTTATGTCAATTACATTTCTCAGTTCAACATCACTCATACCCTGCACCATCAAGTCTTCAATATTACTCAACACCTTTTTAATCATTAGAGCACACATACGGTATAACTTAATATCCTGAGCTGATTTAACAATACCCAATGTCTTTAAAGGAGAGATAAATCCAAATGTTTCAATATCCTTAAAATATCTTTTTAATACAGCATTGACAAGGCCGATTTTTTTGATTTTATGTTTATGCAATATATTTCTTATTTCATTAATAAATGTTTTATTATTGATGAGATATTTCTCATAATCAGCTTTAAGGATAATCATATTATCTGTATTGGCAGCATATGGAATAAAAAGGGATTCACATATCAAGTAAATTTTATTCTTCCCTATAAGCAGATTCATATCATATTCATTTGCATTAAATGATAAATCAAATTCAATTAATTGCAGTACATCAAATGATGAATCAATCAGTATCATTTCATCTTGTTTAAGTATTTTCTGCACCGTTTTAATTTTCTTCATATAATTCAACCTCTTTTACAAGTTTATCCATTACTTCTTCCTTTGTTCCGCTGAAAATTATTTTCCCCTGTTTAAACAATATACAATTAACTGGTGTTCCCGTAATACCCAAATCAGCTTCTCTTGCTTCTCCGGGTCCATTTACCACACAACCCATAACAGCAATTGTAATATTCTTTTTTGAATGTTCAAGTATTTTTTCGACCTCTTCCTGTATCTGTATTACATCAAATGTAGTCCTTGAGCAGGTGGGACAAGCAATAACATCAGGTGCGCCATTGTACAGATGAAGGGATTTAAGAATTATTTTCGCAACCTTTATCTCTTCAATGGGATCTGCTGATAATGAGACCCTTATTGTATCACCTACATGATTAAGTAATAAGGAAGATATGCCTGCTGCATTCTTGATTGACCCCCTCATCATGCCTCCGGCTTCAGTAACACCCAGATGTATAGGGAAATCACATTTTTCGGCAAGTTTAAGATTGGATTCATACATAAATTTGACATCAGAGGATTTGATTGATACAACAATATCTTCAAAATCATTTTCTCTGAAAAATTCAATGCTATTTAAAGCTGACTCAACTAAAGCATCGGGTACAGGATGATGATATTTTTTCAGCATATCACTCTCAAGAGAACCGGAATTAACACCAATTCTGATTGGTGTTGATGCACTTTTTGCGACATGAATTATCTGTTTCAGATTTCTCTTCTTAATATTACCGGGATTTATTCTAATCTTCGCTGCTCCTATCTCAATTGCTTCAATTGCAAGTTTATAATCAAAGTGTATGTCAGCTATCACAGGCATTGAACTGTGTTTAACAATATATGAAAAATCCCTCTTAAATTCTGATGATGGATATGCAATGCGTATTAATTGGCATCCTGCTTCTTTCAATATATCAATATGTTCCAGAATCTTACCGCTGTCATCTAAATGTTTGTTAACCATTGATTGAATGATAACAGGATTCGGACCTCCTATTGCTATATTGCCGGCATATACTGTTCGTTTCGAATTCAATGCTTATATCTCCTTATATTTGCGCCTATTTTACGTAATTTTCTTTCTATATGTTCATATCCCCTGTCAATATGATATATCCGCTTTATTTCAGTTTCACCCTGAGCAACCAGTCCGGCAATAACCAATGCAGCTGATGCTCTCAAATCTGAAGCCATAACCGGGGCTCCTGATAGATGTTTTACACCTCTTATTACAGCCGTATTATCTCTAAGTTCAATCTGGGCACCCATTCTTTTAAGTTCGGGAACATGCATAAAACGCTGAACAAAAACATTTTCCGTAATAGCTGAGATGCCGTCTGCAATTGTAATCAAAGACATAAACTGAGCCTGCATATCTGTCGGAAAATCCGGATAAGGAATTATGTCAATATCTGTGCTTTTCTTATGTTTTGCTCCCTTAATTAAAACCGTATTCCCTTCAACAATAACCTTATCACCAATGTCTCTGAATTTCTTTATTACTGCTTCATAATGTTCAGGATTAGTGTTTTCAAGTAGTAATTCTCCCCCTGTAATTGAAGCAGCTGTTAACAGTGTGGCCGATTCAATCCTATCGGAAATAATTTTGTGTTCAACAGGATAAAGATGTTCAACACCATTAATCTCCAAGGTAGGTGTATTGATACCCTTGATATCAGCTCCCATCTTATTAAGAAAACCCGCCATTTCAGAAACCTCAGGTTCCAATGCAGCCCCATTGATTATTGTCTTACCTTCTGCCATCACAGCAGCCATAAGAACATTAATTGTTGCACCCATAGATGTCCCGTGTTTGCCTGTAAGGAATATATCATTGCCTTTCAGTTTTTTGCTTCTGACATGAACATATCCATGTTTCAGCTTCACATTGCATCCCAATGATTCAAATCCCTTAATATGAAGATCAATGGGTCTTTCTCCAATGGCGCATCCTCCCGGAAGGGACAGAACTGCCTGATTCTGTCTACCTGTCAATGCGCCCAAAACATAATATGATGCTCTCATTTTACGCACAAGATCATAGGGAGCAGTATGGCCGATTTTATCCGGAACAGATATTTTCATTGTGTTTCTATTGAAGGTAACATCAGCGCCAAGATATGCTAAAACACTCATCATATATCTGACATCAGCAACATCCGGGCAATTGTGAAGAATTGTTGTACCTCTTGTCATCAATGCAGAAGCCATAATGGGAAGAGATGCATTTTTAGAACCGCTTGCATGCAGGTTTCCCTTCAGTATTTTCTGTCCCTTTATAATAAATCTATCCATTGTCTCTCCTTTAGGAATAAATCCATATCAAATACAAACTGAACATACATTTTATCATAGAAGAAAAATATGCCTCCTGACTTAATATCCCTCGGGTCGGTTTCAAAGCCCTTTCTTACAAGGAAAAAAGCATTGTCTGAAAATTTATACTTTACCGACAGCTGTAATCTGCTTTCAGTCTGCAACAATGAATCCTGCAAATAAAAAGAATTGTATTTATTGTAAATCTCTATCAGCTCAAAATCCCATTTGCTGAATGAATATTCAATACCCCCTGTTAACGTAAATGATGAAATATCATACTCATTCACTGAATATGTATCTACAAAACGCCTGTAATACTCAAATGAAAAAGGTATGCTGATATCATTAAAGGAACATTCAGTATTAAACTCTGCTAATATTCTTCTGTCATCTTCTGAAATATTTTCATCAACACTGAATAATGCATTCTGCATACTCATACCGCTTAGAGCAATACCGCTCCTTATTGATACATTATTAAATTCTGTATCATTCATTATTCCTGTTTTCATATAGATAGATGCTGAATCAGCAGAATATCTGTACACATCTCCGAGCACTCCGTCATATGAGAAATAATCCGCTTTTGACCCTGTCCCTGTTATAAATATTAAATAAAATTCATTGTTTTTTATAAAACCTGTCGTTATAAGTTGAACATCCACTGGGAAATATGTGGTTGAATTGAAAGGAATATATGGATATGTGTATATTCTCGGAAACGGGTATCTGTCATTATTATTCTTATGCGCATAATTATTATCAAAATTTCTTAATGTAATCTGTATTTCATTTTTTGTATTATATCCATTAAAGCCCATTGTGATAGAGAAATCCGCTTCCCTTTTGCTGAACACTGGGTTTGCGATAAAACCGAAATTGATATATTTGTTCAATTCCCATGTAAGACCAAATCCGAAGAACTCATTATTCATCTCAATTCTTGAGAGGGAAGTTTTAATAAACCTGAAATATGTAGAATTGGATAATGGAATGCTCAGTTTCAGCAGATCACCGGTGGCAAGCCACTCAACATTGTAACATCCTCCTGATATAAGAACATAATTACTTGAATTTAAATAATCATAAATATTCTTTTCTTCAAATGAAACACTCTTTTCATCAACAAAGAACTCAACATCATCATATTCAGGTGCATTGAAACCCCATATCATTCCGCAAGCAAATAGAAAAACACTACTCAAAATTAAGTTCTTCCGGCTTACCATACATAGTCTCCAATTTGATTGTTAAGATTCTAATTACACCGGGCTTATTAATTTCTATTCCAGTGTCTTCCATTATCTTAACCAGATAATCCACTGATTCAGTGTCTTCTGAAATAGCAAATATCATCTTCGAATAAGGTCTGGTTCCACCCAGCTGATACTTCAATCCTGCAAATATAGGTACCTCAAAGGCAAGCACATTACCCATAGATTGACTGTCCACAACAGTAGCGTCTGAAATTCCCACTTCCAGGAATGATTGTAGTATATCGTCCAGGTGTTCCTCTTTATTCAGAATTATTACAACAAGATACATTTATCCTCCAATTATATTTTTTTTCTGTAAAGATGATTGAGTACAAAGGGAGTAATGAATGAAGTAATTAAAATCATAATTACAACAGCATTGAACATATGCTGATCAATCAGTTTACTGCTTAACCCTAATGATGCTATTACAAGCGCAACTTCCCCTCTCGGTATCATACCGAATCCAACTTTAAGTGATTCATTGAATGTCAGTCCTGTAAAATAAACACCCAGGCCTGATCCCAGTATTTTCCCTGCAATGGAAATAAATAAAAGCATTGCAAGGAATATCAGATCTAATTCGTGAAAATTAATTGTCGTCTTCAAGCCTATGACAAAGAAAAATACAGAAACAAACATTGCATCAGTAATAACAGATATTTTCTCAATTACTCGGCGTCTGAATTTGGTCTTTGCAATAGCAACACCTGCAATATATGCACCAGTAATTGCAGCAATACCTAAGCTATTGGAAAATACTCCCATAAGCATCATAAGGACAACTGCCATTCCCAGCACAGCCTCATTCGTCCTTAATCTTCTTGAAACTCTCAGTACAAATGTTGAAATGAATATATAGTAGATCATTACAAAAACAAAAAAACCTGCTAATTTTAATAATGTGATAATCAGATTTCCTTCATGAAGGAGAAATATCATGGATATTGTCATAAAAACAATTGCAATCACATCATCAATTACAGCAGCACCGAGAACAGTGATTCCGCTTCTTGTATTAAGTGCTTTTAACTCTATGAGTGTCATAACAGTAATGGAAACAGATGTTGCTGTTAAAATAAGCCCTATCATATAAATTGATGAAAATTCATAATGCAGAAACATCAATAAGAATGACATCCCAAAAGGCACAAAAACACCCAAAATAGCACCGACTATTGAACTCTTGCCCTGTTCCTTCATATGATCAATATTCGTTTCCAAACCTGCAATGAAGAGCAGAAAGAGGATTCCTATTTCTGCAAGGAAATTAATGGTTTCTGTCGGTTTAATAATATGAAAAACGGGCCCGCATAGAATACCTGCAAGTATTATACCTATTACAGTAGGTAATTTGATTCTGACAAATATCTCAGACACAATCCTTGAAATGATAAGAATAACGGCATAATAGAAAATATCAACCATGAATGCCCCTTATACTGTAATAAAATTCATCATTCAATTTATCTGCCATTATTATTCTCCTCTTCTGCAGCTCATTCATGATATTCAATAAATCATCCATTGCAATATTAAGCTCTGAAGAAATAGATTCAAATGTCAATGGCCTTTTGCTTATCAATTCAATGACCTTTTGGATGTCTACCATCTCATTCGACACATCAGATAAAAATACCCCCTCAACATCTGCCAAATCACCTATGAGATTTTTAATCCTATCCTTATCATCATCATTGATAGGCATTACGCCCGGATAAGCCGGCTTTCTTGTCACAGTATTTATTTGAATCTTGTCAATCCTAATATCATTGAGGATCTTTCTAAGTTCCAGTATATTGATATTTGAATCATTAATGCCTTTCACAAACATTATTTCAAGATAAATCATTCCCTTGAATTCATGAGAAAAGATCTTTAACCCTTCCACTATGTCATTAAATTTGATATTATCAGATGGTTTATTGATTTTCCTGAACATATCCTCATCAAATGCATCAATGCTAGGTAGTATTACATCAAAGACCATAATATCCGCTCTCACATCAGGGTATCTCAACATTGAACTATTGGTCACTAATGCTAAAGGGGTTTTTGTTCTTTCCTTCAATCTTGATGCTATATAACCAATGTCTTTATTAAGTGTCGGTTCACCTGAACCTGTAAAAGCAATATAATCAATATTTCCCCTGAATGATTTTATAAAACCAATTGTTTCATTGATAATATCATCAGCATTATCAAAATGCCCCCGTATTTCTGTAAATCTCACTGTATTTCCTAATTCACAATACACACAGTCAAAATTACAGGTCTTTTTGGGTATAATATCTAAACCTAAAATATTACCCAACCTTCGTGAGGGTACAGGACCAAATATATATTTCATATTGTATAATATTATCAGATAAAGTTATTATGTAAATAGCATAGAATTTGTAATTTTATATGATTATTTTTGAAATAATCAAGCATTATTATTTCTATTAAGTACAGAGCTCAATGTCTCTGCCAATATCTTTATTTTGATTGGTTTACCCATTGCAGCATCAATATTGGCATTCCTTCCGCTGAATTCAGCACCATATCCGCTAATCAGAATAATAGGTATGTCCTTCTTTTTTTCCTTAATAATTGATGCAAGTTCAACACCGGAAATCCCGGGCATTGTTAAATCCGTTATAATAGCATCAAAATTAATTTCCATATTTCTGATATTTCTGCTAAACTGTAATGCATTGTTTTCGGTAAATACAAGATAACCTAATTTTTCAAGCATTCTTTTCATCAATTCGGAAACTGATCTGTCATCATCAATAATTAAGATTTTCTGATTTTCACCTTTTAATAATGGTTTTGCTGCATATTGTTCATTAACTGTATTGATATCAATCTTCTGTTTCGGGAGATATATGACTACTGTTGTCCCTTTCCCTATTTCACTCTTTATATCAATTAATCCTTCATGTTCACTGATAATATCATGCACAACCGATAATCCAAGCCCTGTTCCCAATTCCGGTTTTTTGGTAGTGAAGAAAGGTTCCCATATATGTTCCAGCGTATTCTTATCCATTCCCTCACCTGTATCATTAACGGATATTTTTACATATTGGCCTTTCTCCAGTTTTACATTGGTCTTTTTACATTCATCTCTTGATATTATTGAGGAAACGCTCACATTGATTATTCCCCCTTCAGGCATAGCCTGACATGAATTTTTTATGAGATTGATGATTATCTGATGAATCTGAGATAATACTGCAAAGATATAAGATTCTTTTTTTTCAAAATATTTATTAATGACAATATTAACAGGGATATTTGATTTCATGAAAAATAATACATCATTAATTACATTTTTTAAATCAATCATATGTTTTACATCCTGATTCTTTCTTGTATATCCCAACATCTGGTTTACAATTGAATGCCCCATATCAGCTGCTTTCTTTATTTCCAGTATATCCTTATATATTTCACTATTATTATCGCATTCATTGAGTATTATGTCCGAATATCCCATTATCGGTGTCAGTATATTATTAAAATCATGCGCAATACCGCTTGCAAGTGTACCAACAGTCTCAAGGCGCTGTGACCTCTGCAGCTGTTCTGATTGATTTTTAATCTCTGTAATATTGGTTATCATGGCCAATGCACCTTCAAATTCTGATTGATTAAATAATGCATTGGTATTTAACAATGTAAATACATCCTTGCCGCTTTTTGTTTTGAATATGAAATCATGGGTTTCATTTTCGCCTTTTTTTCTGTCATTGAATTTGAGCATTGCAATATGCTTTGAATCTCTATCCATGAAATCAAATAACTGTCGCCCCATCATCTCATCAATACTGTATTCAAGCATATCAGCCATGGCTTTATTAACAAAAACAGTATATGCATTGCTGTCTATCATCCAAATACCCTCACTGGCTGTCTCGACAATTGTAGAGTACAGCTCTTCACTTTTTATCAATTGTTCCTCTGCTGCCTTACGCTTAGTGATATCCATTGTGAATCCATCAATGATAAATGTGCCATCTTCATTTAAATTGCTTATCCTTGCATTCATTGAAAGCCATATTATTGAACCATCTGCTTTTTTTGCCTGATATTCAAAATGCTCAACTTCACCTTTTTCTTTGATTAGGGCAATGAATTCTTTCCTTCTCTCCGGATTGAGATATAAGTCGTTTCCCAAATCATGGAAATGTTCAAGTGTTTTTTTTGTATCATTAAAACCCAATATACGTGCCATTGCATAATTCACCTGTAATGACCTTCCCTCTGAATTAGTCCTGAATATACCTATAGGGGTATTATCAAATAATTCCTTATACTTCATCTCACTATCTATAAGTCTGTTTTCTGATTTCACCCTTTCCTTGATATCCCTTGTTGCTCCTTGAAGCCCAACAAGATTGCCCTTTTCATCAATAACAACTCGTCCTGTAATCTCAACTGGTATTTCCTCATTATTTTTATTAAGCATTTTTGTTGTAAAATTTACACTATCAAATGTTTTATAATGTTTGATCGCCTTAGCAGCCATAATACCTGCCTTGAAGAACTCCTTCCTTGTGAAATGTGCGGCTAAATGCGTGCCTATCCATTCTTCAGGATGATACCCTGTCATCCTGTATAGCGAGGGACTTAAGTATGTAAATCTCAATTGCTTATTCATGGACCAAATACAATCAATGGAATTCTCCGCAAGCAGACGGAATTTCTTCTCACTCTCCTTAATGTTCATCTCTGCTTCATGATGCTCTGTAATATCCCTGAAAACAACGCAGAATGTATCCCTGCTGCTACCAGGTCTATATACATTACAATGATATGTCCGCTTATTCGGTTTATATGCCATTATAAATTCCTGGGATATACCTGATGCTGCTACCTCGCCATATGTTTTAATCCATTGCTTATCAGTGCCGGGCCATACATCATTTATAGTTTTTCCAATGACAGTACTTTTTTCTTTGCCTGTCAGATTCTCATATGCTTTATTTATATATTTATATTTACAATTGATAAATACACCTTTATTGTCAAATATGGATTCATACATAACAAAAGCATTCATCATATTGTCAAATATGGATTTCAGTTCTGCTCTGCTACTGAGCAATTCATTGTCAGCAATCTTCTTATCAGTGATATCCTTGGTAAATCCTAAATAATTATTGTTATCAATCTTTACAGCATCAATAGACCAGTATCCTATAGTACCGTCTTTTTTAACAAAACGCAGCTCATCATGTGTGCTGCCATTATTAATTAATTTATTAAAACTCTCTATACCAAGATATGTATCTTCACTATATGTTATGTCTCTTATACTCATTTTTGTTAATTCTTCACTGGAATAACCGGTTATTCTGCATGCTGCATTATTCACTTCTAGATATCTACCCTGCTTATCCGCAATAAATACACCATCAGGTGCATTCTCCACATATGCCTGATATTTTTTCATGGTTTCAAGAGTATTTTTGTCTATATATAATTTTCTAAGGAACATAATGAATTGCCGGTCTTTTCCATGTGTTTTTGCAATAATGGCACTTACAAGGTCAGAATGCTCTAATCTGGTTTGAACAGATAGTTCAATAGTCTCATCCGCTGTCTCAATTAATTCACTTAGCAGCTGATGATCAACAATTTTGCCATTTGAGAATATAGTCATTATATCAAAAATATATTTGCCTTTTAATTGTGATTCGCTTTTTCCTATGATTTTATATGCAATAGAATTTATATTAATAAGCTTAAATGTATTGTCTAAAATCAATGTACCGGTATCACTATATCTGGCAAGTATATCAATCACTCTCTCATTAATATTCAAATGACCCCCAAATGAATCATGCTATAATAATTTATCATATCCTTGATATTTATATGTGTCAATAAACTCAATGCATATTGCATTATATCTATTTTTACCTATAATTATATTATGAGAAAATTCATATTCACACTTATTGTCATATTATTATTGAGCAGCTGCACAAGTATTGAAAGTACATACAGGAAAGAAGCTATAATACTGATTGATCAATTTAATGGAAATATCAATGAATTAACAGATATATATAATAACCTTAATAATCACACAACAGTTGAGAAACAAATAACAGATATCCAGTCAAATCTCTATGAAGTAAAATTGCAGCTATTATCCATGCATACTCCCAATAAGGAAGAATATTTAATGTTTCAGAATGATTTCCTTAAAGCCATTGAAGAATTTGAACTGCTTACATATAAACTATCGGGATTAGCAACACTTCTAAACAGTAAAGATGACTATAAACTCAGTGGAAACACATTCACATCGCAGACAAAGAAGATAAAAAGTAAAAAGAGTGTTGTTGAGAATCTTATTTCTATTCAGGAAGAAGATATCAGAAGAACAATTCTCAATTGCAGGGATATGCTGACACGCCTGAAAAAATCCTCAGCATTTATTACTGACATCAAATTGGTTTTTCCGGAATTCATTCTTTACTGATTAAAGTATAAAAGCTGCGATTATACCCACAAAGAATAATGAATCAAACACCCCTGCACCGCCTATACTGAATACACCTGTCCCAAGCCGGTCTATATGCTTTAAATGCATGATATCTGCACCCATAAGAATACCCCAAGTCCCTGACACAAATGCATATGCTGCACGCATCTCTACTGAGCAAAATAAATATGATATTATCACTGTGACAATAAGGGGTAAAATAAAATAGATTTTAATCCCTGAGTGCTTAACAGGTTTAGATGAAAAATAGGAAACAATTGATACAATCACAATGCCGGGTATCAAAGACGGAATGTGAATGACTGATAATAATTTCAAACTCATTAAAACAGGTATAATTGCTCCCCCCACATTAACAGCAATAATCGCTGATTTTATATTATCCTTGAAAAGCGGAAAATAATTTTTTTCATATATTACTGTGCTGACTTTTTTTCTATATACAGGTATATTAATGGTGCTGAATATTAGTACTCCCGCAAAGTACAACACCATCTGCAAGGTGCTTAGTCCCATATTGCTGAATGCAGTATTAATTACATTAAACTGTATCATTATCAACAATACGGGTATCAGTACAATCAGAATTATAAATAATATTATCGGCAATGGAAAATACAGCATATCACCTCAGAATAATGTAAATAATAACGGGTATTATAAGAATAGGTATAGCCGATGGTATTAAATATTTATAAACCTTATTAAGGTCTGCCTTATAATATTCCTTTGTAAGAGAAAGACATAGATGTGCGGGCGATATAAGTATACCCGCAAATCCCGAAGCATAAAACATGACTAATTTTATCATGTCAACCTGTCCATTTATCATAAGAAGGGGAATTAAAACAGGTAATGCTATTCCTACATATCCTTGATTTATACCTGTGAGAAAACCCACTATAAATGGAAGTATTATTATTATCAGCACAGATAAATAAGCTTCATGTCTAAAGGAATCAACAAACAATATCAATGCCTGTGATTCCTGAAGCACTTCCTTGAATATGACTAATCCTAAAATAAGGAGCAATGCTTCAAGACTCATACTCTTGATAAGATAAATAAATTTCTTTCTCCATCTTATTTTTAGGGATAGCCAATATATGAATACAGTAAAGAGAACAATATATTCTGTCCTCAAAGTGCTTGAAAGCAATAGTATAATAATAAGCAATATAGGCCATATACCGCTGAAGAAGTCTTTTGCTGCATGAGCAAGACTCATATTTCTCTGGTTTTTTACTCCCGGAATCCTTGAAATCACTATAATACCCATAATAAGAGCAACAAATGTCAGATAGAACTGATACTGCACAATCAGCCTTATAGGTATGTCCAGTAATGATGCAGTAAGTATCATACCCGGATACAATGGCCATGAATATTCCCATATATGTCTAAACCAAAAATTAACATAGGTTTTCATTTCCGGACTAATTGAGAGTTTATCTCCAATCTCATCTACAATTGGAGCAGGTAGCATTGCGCCGCCAGGCATGGGAAGTAATCCGATAATCATAGGCGGCACTATCATTGCCGCCTTTAAATTTGGAAATAGATTCATCACCCCATTCAGCATACGTTTAAGATGATATTCCTTCATCAGTGAAGCCATCAGAAACACAGAATATATTATTATTATCAATCTCAATGTCAAACTGCTGAAAATAGAATTTATAAATACAATCGGCAAATCCACATAATCCCCCATGAACATCAGACCTGTTATCAGAGCTGACAGAAGAAGCACAACCCCAATAGTCATCTTTTTCCTTATAAGCAGAATCATCAGTGCAATGAGTAGAATTATACGGATTATATTCATTATTGACCCATATTTATCAGAGGAGTAAGATTCTGATCAAATGGCAGTATAACTGTACGAGTTCCATCACTCTGCAGTACTTCTTTCAAATTCTGAATATAATACCATTGCAGATACTGCGTTGACAATGATGCTCTTATTGTTTTATTTGCTAATGCAATACCTTCAGCTTCAATTAATCTTCTTTCTTTTTCTTTCTCTTCCTTTTGAAGCACATACTGCATCTTCTGAGCATCCTGCTCTGCTGCGATTTTATCATCAATTGCATTCTTTACCTTTTGAGGAAGCACAATATTCCTTAATAGTATCCTGTCAACGATCACTCCCTTTTCCTTCAAATTGCTGTACAGATTCTCAAAAATATTATCCGTCAATTCATTTCTCTTTGTAGAATAGATGTCTGTTACATTATAATCAACAGCTGCATCCCTTATAGCTGTTCTTATTGCAGGACGCACTATTTTACTTACATAATCAGGACCAATTGTCTCATATAGATTTGCAGCTTCAACAGCATCAAGAGCATACCAAACTGTAAGATCCAATTTAATTGATAAACCATCCTTTGTTAAGGCAGTTATGGCATCATCACCCTTCTTTAAGCCCTCTTCAGATAATGATGACATCGTGTACTCCTGAGTCCTTACTGTCAGCTGGCTTACATTAACAATTGGAATTACAAAATGTATACCACTCTGCAGTATTCTGTTCTGCACCTTTCCCAATAAGACCTGAACACCAACATGTCCTGGAGGAATAATGCGTAATGAACTCACGAATAAAACAAGAACCAAGACTATAATACTGATAATTGATACCATTTTCTTGTTTATCTTGAGTTGTGGAGCCAATTTAATGTAGAATATTGCTCCTGCAATTAATATAAGAACTATAAACGGAATCATGATTCCTCCTCGTTAAAATTTTTAAATGCTTTTTTTACAATATTATATGAAAAACCCTTTCTCGAAAGATATATCATTATCTGTTCTTCACTTTTACGGTTTGTTATTTTTTTTATTATCTTTTCTGCAATTTTAAGTTCATCAGCTTCACTTAGTAATGAGTCTGCAATATCTGAGTTCTCTTTACTGAATTGCTTTTTGTATATTTTAATTTTAATCTCCCGTAAGGAATATTTAGCTGACTGAAGCAGATAGTTTATATAATTTTCAATAAATCTCCTCTCATTGAGAAAATCCATATCCTTCAAATATTCCACAATTTCCTTAATCGTATTTTCAGGTACATCTCTTTTTAAAAGCTTATCATATATCTGCTTTTCTGTATAATCCTTTCTGGATAAAATACTGAGTGTATAATCTAATGATTTCTTATAGAAAAGCTTTTTCTCTAGTTTTATCAGTTCATCATCTGAGATTTCAATGTCAGCAAAAATGCCGTTCTCTTCAAGAAAACGGCATTCGCATGTGAATTTGTATATTTCATCAATAAAGACATTACATCTTTTATTGTTCTTCGCTGTCCTCGTTATCTTCGATATTTTCATTTATATTTATTCCCATTGCCTTCTTTATTTTCTCTTCAACCTCATTAGCAATAGCAGGATTTTCTTTTAGATATATTCTTGTATTCTCCCTACCCTGACCTATTCTATCATCACCATAGGAATACCATGCACCGCTCTTTTTTATAATCTCTAATGATGCACCTATATCAAGGATCTCACCTTCTTTTGATACACCTTCACCAAAGTATATCGTTATCAATGCCTTTTTGAAAGGAGGTGCCAGTTTATTCTTTACAACCTTAACCTCAACTTGATTTCCTATATCTGTATCACCCTGTTTCACTGAGGAAACCCTTCTTACCTGCAATCGAATGGATGAGTGAAACTTCAATGCAAGTCCTCCCGGAGTGGTCATTGGGTTGCCGAACATAACACCTATCTTGAATCTTACCTGATTGATAAAGATAACACATGTCTTTGATCTGCTGATAACAGCCGTTAGTTTCCTTAATGCCTGAGACATAAGCCGTGCCTGCAGACCCATATGTGAATCTCCCATATCACCTTCAATTTCTGCTTTGGGTACCAAAGCAGCTACTGAATCAATGACTACAAGATCTACACTTCCGCTTCTAACAAGCATTTCAGCTATTTCAAGTGCCTGCTCACCAGCATCTGGCTGTGAAACATACAGATTATCTATATCAACACCTAGTTTTCTTGCATAAACAGAATCAAGAGCATGTTCCGCATCAATAAAAGCTGCAATGCCACCCTTTTTCTGGGCTTCTGCTATTGCCTGTAATGCTAATGTTGTTTTACCTGATGCTTCTGCACCGAAAATCTCTACAATACGGCCCCTTGCATATCCCCCAATACCTAGCGCAGAATCAATAGAAAGAGAACCGCTTGAGATAACATCAGCAGTAACTGAGGATTGTTCTCCAAGACGCATAACTGCGCCCTTGCCATATTGTTTTTCAATCTGCTTTAATGCCATTTCCAATGATTTTTCTTTTTCATTCATACTGAAACTCCCTTATCTTTGATATAATTGTATGTACTGTAAACCATTTGCTCCAAATCTTGATTCATACAATATTATGTTTTTAATAGTATATTCAGCACTTTCCTTTATGTCAAGTTTTTTATTTACTATATTGTCAATTGAAACTAATGGTTTGGTATTTTTTATCCTGGCCAATGTTATATGCGGTTTAAATGCCTTGCTGTCAAATAATATGCCCCTATCAGATAGGTTGCTTCTTATATTATGTGCATATTTTCCCAAATTATGTGATACCTGCGGTTCAATGTACATAACAGATGGAATATTATTTCTGTAATAAAAATTTATCCCTCCCAAGCTTATGCGCGAAACAATAAATCCGCTTTTGTCTATAGCCATTTTAATATCTGCCATATTATTCTCAGCTACTTGCCCAAGAAAAGCTATGGTAATATGCATATTTTCCGGTTTTACCCATTTAATTGAATTTGAATTAATCTCTCTCATGATCGAATTACAGTATATTTGCAGCTCATATTTCATATCAGCCGGTAAACCATAAGCAATAAATAGCCTTTTATTCATTAAGCAATTCCCTTATCATCGTGAAAATAGCCCTATATACCGAAGTTTCCCTTATATTGTTCCTGCTGCCTGACAGAATAAGCTGTTTGGATATAATTCGCTCTCTGATTTCCACACTGTAGAATACTGTACCAATGGGTTTTTCTCGGCTTCCTCCATTAGGGCCGGCAATACCGGTAATCCCAATGCCAATATCTGTTTGCATTAAATTGCGAACAGCATGTGCCATTGCATCTGCAATTTCTCTGCTTACTGCACCAAATTTGTCTATTTTAGACCTGCTGATATTGAGGTTTTTTATTTTAACTTCATCTGAGTAGGCGATTATCCCGCCTTTAAAATAATTGCTTGAACCGCTGCTGTCTGTTAACACTTTCCCAAGTAAACCGCCTGTGCATGATTCTGCAACAGAAATTGACAATCCTTTTTCCGACAATAGATTATGAACAATTGAGATTAATTTCTCATTTTCATATGAGGGAATTGTATTATCTCTGAAGGCCTTCATCGCAGATTCAATGATTCTGTCATTAAATACATTCAAATTAGTATTCTTGAAAATAACATCAATAAACTCGTTGTTTGGAAGAAAAGCCATATGATGTAATTGCTTATCCGTTAATATCTTTCTTAATTTTGTTATAATCTCACTCTCAGTAATATCATACAATCTAAATGTTGTCTGTGTATTTTCTTTCTTTTTCATTGTTATTGGAATAAGGACTTTTTCGGCTATTATTAATGCTTCTGCAGGCACTCCCGGAATGAGAATTACAGTTGTATTTCCCTGTTTAATTATCTGCCCAAAAGCCATTCCTTCAGTATTTTCAACAAGTAATGCCCCTTCAATGACAGTTGACTGTTTAATCAGCAGTGATTCGTCTCTATCACTCCACTGGTCTTGATACATGTTATATATCATTTTATCTACAACTGTCTTCATATACATTGCTTCAGCTACTGCCCCTACTGTAATATCATCAGGTGTTGGTCCCAAGCCCCCTGAAATAATTATGATATCACTTTTAGACATATATGCTCTCAATGTATCAATAATAATATCCCTGTCATCACCTATTGTTATATGATAATCCGTGGATATACCGTGTTTTAATGCGATATCGCTTATATCTCTGGCATTGGTATTGAGTGTGCGTCCATTAAGCAGTTCATCGCCAATATTTATTAAACAAAGAGATTTTTTATGCATATAATAATCCATAAACAAATATTTGCCATTATTCCTGATATAATATCATCCATCATTACACCTGCTCCTCCATGTATATCCTGCATTCTGTTAACCGGAAATGGCTTATAAATATCAAAGAATCTGAATAATACAAAAGCAATGGCATACATCCAAACTGAATAGGGAATAAGGAAAAGTGATATTGCCATTCCGGCAAATTCATCAATCACAATTCGGCTGCTGTCATGTCCCCAAATCATTTCTGATATTTCAGATATATACGTGCCTATGATAATTGATAATACTGTAAGTATATAAATAATTCTGAAATCCCTTAAATAGAAAAAAAGCAAAACTGTCACAAGAGCTGCAGCAGTACCTCCCCCCTTCTTAATATAACCGATGAAAAATACTGAAGCTATAATTTTTGAAAGGAATATCTTCATCTGTAATCTTCCGGCAGAGCCCTTATTTCTTTCAAATCTGAATTACTTAATATTTTGTTATGGTCTAATATTATTATAATCTTATCATCCTTCTTTAATCCTACACTGCTTATATACTGCATCTGATGCTCCGGTAAAAAAGATGGAATATTGCCGATTTTATCGGATTCAATCCTTACAATACCAATCAGGTAATTAACAAAGATTCCAATTCTCATGTTATTGGAATCAAGGATTACAATCGAACCATCCGATATATTATCATCATTCATATTAAATCTCTTTCTGATATCCAGAACAGGCAGAACACCATCCTTTGTATTGAGGATTCCCTTTATAAAATCACTTTTATTACCCACATCCAAAGGTTTCTTATATTTAATTATCTGCCTGACATAATCACTGTCTATTCCATACTCTTCATTCCCAAGTAGAAATCCGACAAATTCCCTTGTTTCCACAATATCCTCTTTCTTATCTTTTTTAAGAATAGAGGACAACTCAACATGTTTATTGATTTCAGCTTCTGCTGCCTTTTTCGGAATTACCTTTTCCTTAATTTCACCCGAAGCAGATTGTATGGTTTTTTCTTTTTCTGTTTTTATATTCCTATTTTCTGAAAATACTATTTTAGTTTTGTTTTTTTCAATTTTTTCTTTTTTCTTGATTTTCTTATTTGTATTTTTCTTGGCTGACTTATTATTCATAATTTCTGATAAATCAATTTTCTTTTTCATTTTTATCTCCATTTATATCTTTCAAAATATCCTCGGCTCTCTGTGCCCACTTATTATACCTGTTCTTTTCAATTAATGAATTGAAAAGATTCACAGCTTTAATTCTTTTATTCATATCCAGATATGTTTTTGCTTCATAATAGTAAGCTTCCATGTGATTGGGTGCAATCTTTTTAGTTTTCTGGAAAAACTTCAATGCATCATGATACATCTTTCTCTCATAATAAATAAGACCCAGATAGAAATTGGCATAGATCAATGACATCTTATCATTAGCAGAGTTCAGCACACTAGATAAATGTTCTATTGCTTCTCCATATATTCCTTTCTTAAAACATACAAATCCCAGATTATTCTTAGCAAGAGCATTTTCATGATCTTTGTTAAGTACTCCCTGAAAAATTATCATTGCATCGTCAAAGCGTTCCTTATGAATATAAGCCCATCCCAGCAGATTCATGGTCTTTATATCATCAGGTGCCAATTTATGAGCTTTTTCCAGTACACTTATCGCATCATCATATTGCTCATCAACCATGAAGTTCCACCCCTTGTCAATAAAAGTTGTCAAATCAACAGGAGATATCTTCATTGACTGTACAAAGGACTGAAGATTGGTCGAGCTGGTTCCCTTTGGTGTCTTAATCTTTTGAACTAATGTTCTAATCCTTGTATTAGTAAATTTAACAAAATTATTCATTTTTATTAATTCTTCATATCTCAATTTCAGCATATTCTTAACTTCATCAGCATCATAATTGCCGGAATTTATCTTTTTCTCTATATCTGATATCTCTTTATCAATTAATTCTTTAAACTCTTTCCATTCCACTCAAATGCTCCTCAATTTTCTTTGCCATTGCAAATTTACTGTACACATAATCCACTTTGCCTGTACTATTTGCACTCTTCGGCATTCCATATATTATTGCACTCTGTTCAGATTCACAAATATTAATTCCTCCGCTTAATTTTATCATTTCAATACCTTCTGTCCCGTCTTTTCCCATACCCGTCAATACTACACCCATTATTCTGTGCTGAAAATACTTTACAGCTGAGAGCATCATGATATCAGCAGAAGGTTTCACTGAATGATATGATGGAGAATCATCTATACGAATCAGACCCTGCTCATCAAATATGAGATGTTTCCCTCCCTGTGCAATGACACACTCTCCTTCATTAAGTACTGCACCATCATATGCTTCATAAACATTAAGCATTGAAATAGCATTCAATCTCTCTGCAAATGACGCTGTAAATCCTGATGGCATATGCTGAACAATGGCAATCCCCGCTTTAATATCCATACTTATCTTTGGAATAATTTCCATGAGAGTTTTGGGGCCTCCAGTTGAACAAGCAATTGCAACAAGAGTCTGCGCTTTCCGAACCGGACGGAGTTTTGAACTGATTTCTTTAAATTGCGTACTGGATTCCATCACTGTGCTCATATTGACCTGTGAGGCACTCAGAATTTTACTCCTGATTTCTTCAGCCTTCACTTGAATATCCAGGGAAACAGAGCCGGAAGGTTTTTCCACAATCTCAAATGCTCCAATCTCCAATGCTCTCAATGATATTTTTGAACCTTTCTTTGAATAAGCAGATAATATTATTACTGGCACAGGTTTTATCTTCAATATTCTCTCTAAACACAATAAACCATTCAATTTAGGCATTTCAATATCTAATGTCACAATATCAGGATTATAAAATCTGAATTTATCAATTGCTTCTATACCGTCTTTTGCTTCAGCAACAACCGAATAGCCATCAGTACTATTTACAATATCACTTATAAGACGTCTCATTAGGACTGAATCATCTACAACCAGCACCTTTTTAGTCAAAGAATAATCTCCCCGTTCTTAAATGAAGTTACCCTCACTACACCTGTTTTCAGAATAAATTCAACGGTTCTGCTGTAATCCTCCCCTACATCAGTTCCAATAATAGGAATCTTATGTTCCTTTAATATTCTTCTTGCAGATTCAATATTTCTGTATCCTACAGATTCTTTTTTGTTTCTGATGAATTCAGAAAACATATTGGCTCCGCCAATAATCTTAGCTTCCATTCTATATGTCTTTGCTCCCACGATTTCCATTTTCTGTATGAGTCTATTTGTACCTGTATCTGAGTATTTGAACTCATTCAGCACATTCCTCTTGGCAATTCTCTGCGGCAGCATATAATGTATTAATCCCCCGATTTTTTTTGCTCTGTCATATAGAGTAATTGCTACACATGAACCCAATCCAACGGTTTTTAATATATCATCCTCAAATCCTATGTTTGCATCAGCAATCTTAATTTTAATTTCCAATTTTCCTGTAAATCCTCTGCTTTTTATCAATTACTTCAAAATAATTCCGAAAATTACCCATAACAATTTCAATTTTTCCCAACATCAAAATCCCATTTTCATTAAGCATTTCATGATAAACCTGCATTATCATTTCCTGAAATTCTTTTGAAAAGTATATAAGAACATTTCTGCATAATATGATGTCAAAATTCCCCAGTTTTCTCAACATTCCAAAATCTTTAATATTAACAATCTTGAAATCAATATTTTTCCTGTATTCACCTTTAAGATAAAAATGTTCATTTGTTTCTTCAAAATACTTTACTTTCTCCTGCGGACTCAATTCCTTCATAGAGAAAGAGGGATAAATACCTTTTCTTGCTTTCTCAATGATTTGTTCATCCACATCAATACCTGTTACAGAATAACCGAAATCATACATACGTTTTAGATTGTGAAGCATCAACCCTATTGTATAAGGTTCTTCGCCGGATGAACATCCCACTGATAAGACTTTGATATATTTATTTTTCCTGATAAAATCATCCTTCATCATACTCTCAATACTTTCAAATGCATCCCTGTTTCTAAAGAATCTGGTTACATTTATAGTGATAGTATCCTTGAGTATGTCTTTTTCTTCAGGATGCTGTCTCAAATATACTAAATAATCATTATATGTTTCTGTATCCGTATATCGCATTCTCAGCTTTATCCTTCTCTTAAATGGTCTCTCTTTGTATAGAGTCCCATCTATTTGCAGCTCCTCGCTGATATAGGAAATAAGTGTGCTGTATCCTGACTCATCCATTCTTAACCGTATCCAATGTTTTTCTGAGAATCTGATTATCCGGTTGTATTGCTAATGCCTTTTCCCAGTAATATAGTGCATTCTTTTTATCCATTTTCTTGAATTTTACATTGCCCAATTTATAATAAAAATCAAAATCATCTTTATAAAGCGTTATTGCCTCTTCAAGCTGTTCTTCTGCTTTTGCAAAATTTTTATCTTTAAAATAGAGATTGATGAGTGCTTTATAACATCCAACGTTCCGGTCTGAATTATCCAATGCCTTTTTCAGCATATGTTCAGCTGACTCAAATTTATCAAGATTGATATATATCTGACCAATATTGTAATAAACCTGCCATATACTCGGGTCTTTTTTTGTTACTGCAAGGAATTCATCAACCGCTTCATTGATTTTGCCGTTTTCAAGATATACCATTGCAAGATAATAATGCGCATATCCCAAACTGGGATCAATTGTTATGGATACTTTTAATTTTTCCTCAGCATCAGAAAGCAAATTCTGGAAATATGCAAGTATACCACAATTAGCAAGTATCTTTGCATTTTCAGGGTCCTGTTTGATAGCTCTTTCATAAAAATCATCAGCCCTTTCATATTGACCTAATTTTTCCAGTGTTAATGCAATATTATTAAGCAATGCCACATTATTGACACCCAATTTGAGTAATTCCTCAAAGGCCTTCATCGCTTCAGCATAATTACGGGTTCTGAAATTAATCATACCCACATAAAAGTTTGCAAGCAAATTGGTTTTATCAATCTGAATTATATATTTAAATTCCCTTAATGCCTCTTCAAACATCTCGGTCAACAAAAATGCCAGACCAAGATTATGGTGTTCATTAACTTGTTCCTGATTAGTTATCTTTGACTGCAAATCAACCTCTTCGCCTTCATATATATAACCAATTTTCTTTAAATCATAGACTGCTCTTGCTGTTTCATATTTGCCCAGATGCGACCGCTCATACAATTCCCTCAATGTCCTTCGGCTGTTGATTAGTTTGAGTATTCCAATTTCATCATCATTGAGTTTCAGTGTATCACTGATATTTGTTTTCATAAGAATGGCATTGTCAGGCGGTAATTCACTTTCAATTACAGACCATTCATCAACCTTGCGAGCCTGTTCCAGCAGAATGTCATCTGGATTCAATTCAATGGTTATTGTCTCTTCCCCGGGTTTTATATCCGGTTCAAAATTAAAAAATCCGTCTTCCCATGTTAAAAAGGTAAATATTGTATCTGTGATCTGTCTTCTCACACTATTATTAAGCATTTCCCTGCTTATTGATCCCATGTTCACCAATATGTCACCAAGCCGGACATTATGGTTTTCATCTTCCTGAATCTGCAATGCTTTTTCAAGCATTTCATCCGTTATTACACCTTGATTGAGTAATATCTGTCCAATTCTATCTTCCCTATTAACAATTGAGCAGTATATTACCTTGCCATTCTTGAAGAAAATGTCACCAAAATTCTTCCTGTCAGATAGACTCAATACACCTGTTTTTTTGCCCAAAGAGAGTAATTGTATTACATCAGGAAGCGATGCTTCATTCAAGTTTCCTTTTATGCTCATATTAATCCTTAAACTCTACATACAATCTATCATGTTCATTCGTCCATGTCTTAATAAGATTAGATGTATCAAATTGGCTTTTTATTTTCTTTTTCAGCCTTTCTTTCTTCGGGAATATTTGATGTATCTGATTGATATCCGGGATTTGTTCTTTTGTGAGCTCTGCCAATTCCTTTATGTGACTCTCTACATGAGATAGAGGTATTGAAATGTTGTCAATAATATAATTAAGCATAATCTCATCAATTGGTATATTGAATTTGTTTAAAAATTGTTTAATAATGCTTTTCTCAATAAACAATGATGAGGGCTGAATATTCAAAGTTGGATACTGATTCAGGTATTCAAGCAATTCCTTGTCTTCAATACTGTATTTTCTATGCATAGTGATAACTTTAGGCACAGAATTCATGACAAGCTGTTTCAAGAATTTTCTGTCACTGCAGGCATTGAATACATCATCAAAATCATCTATAAGCAGCATTTCCATTTCCAGTAAATGCTTTTGTATATAGTGATCATTCACAGCATCATTCACATTTTCTTTATCCAGAATAATGACCTTATCATCAACCATTTCATTGAGTATGGCATTAAGTAAATGAGATTTTCCTGAACCAGCTGAACCGGTAATTGTAATAAGAAGATCTGTATTTTCTTTACTTATTATTTGAGTTATTTTGTCATATGCAGATCTATTTGTTGAATCAGGAATAAAATTACTATAATACATTTCAAGCTTAATCCTTCTTCTGAAAAACCTGAAATAATTTATCTTATCTTTTAATTCATTTATTTTTTTCTCAATTATATCGCAGCTGTCAGGATCAAACAGTAATTCTTCAATTTCCTTAGCATCCTGATTGAAATGCTGTGTATTCAGTACTCCATAATCTTTATGAAGTTCCATCAGTTTTCTTACTTTGCTTGTGAAACTATCAAATTCATCCTTAATCTTATTGATATCCCGATTATTAATAATTTTCTTCAATCTGTTTACATTGAAATTTTTCATTTCCCACACATACAGTTTCTCAATATATTTGTCTCTTATTTCCACCTCATCAAGTTGTTCATTAACACCTGCTTCTTCTTTAATGTCAGAAATGAATTTAGCAAAATTGCTGAATACTGATTTCTGAGCTTCAATCGGTTCGGTATGTTTTTTAATTTCAGCAATTATTGCTTTATCATTTAATTCTTTATATAGAGGGAATCTCTCGCTAATTATCTGATCTGATGCAATAATAATCTGCGTAGATTCATGAATTTCATTTAATATTGATTTCATCAGCGAATATGCTTCATCATTATTTTCTATCATTTCGGCATTAACAATTGCGAGCACACTGCAATAAGTAAAATATTTTTTATACTGATTAAGAAGAGCTAAGGTATTTGTTTCAATTAAATCTTTGATATCAATTTTAAAAATAAATGTATCCGGAAAATGTTTCTGGAAATTTAATGCAATTATTGATATAAACTCATTTGCTTCATTAACACTGCCATTGATTATTAGAACCTCATTTATCAGCTTACCTTGTGAAAAAGCAAATTCAAGCTGCTGATTCAGGATTGGTGAAAATGATGAAATATCCCTATCACTTTTAATAAATCTGTTAAAATGTTGTTGAAACAGTACTATATTATTATTCATCGTCTGCGGTTGAATTTGGAAGAAATATCTTTCATAATAAGATACATTGACCTTTTTAATGTTTCTATAACACCATTTCCCTTTGTAGCAACTGATTCATAGATTTCCCATTTATCACCTATCTGTAGAGCATTCTTCATTGATTCAACATCTATTGCATTAGGTAAATCTCTTTTATTCAGCTGAACAACAAGTGGTGTCGATTCAATATCCAG
>CAZJAT010000018.1:0-33756 GCA_964544145.1 uncultured Bacteroidales bacterium
TTAACCTTTTCATATTCATTCGTAATATTATACAATTTTGAATTTCAAAATCAAGCCCATTTTATATAATATTTCTTGTATTACAGATTCTTATCATATATCAATCCTGGCGAGGGCTTATTTACAGGTATATTTGTCTCCCCCTTGATAGCCTTCTCCCCGCCACAGGTAAATTTGCCCCCCTAAAATCAATCTGGCTATGGTATGTCTATGGAAAGATATTGAAGTATGTGTAACTATTTTTGGGGAACAGGGATGGTCTCACTGCATTCACCCGTCTCCTCGAATAGAAGTATGAATGAATGCCGTCAAACCCCAAGGGTGAAATCAGAGATTTCTACTCGCTTCGCTCGTTGTTCGAATCCCGTATCCCCCTCAAAATTAAAAAAAACCGCCCTATGAGCGGTTTTCAATTTTGGCTGGGGAACAGGGATTCGAACCCCGATAACATGAACCAGAATCATGCGTCTTGCCATTGGACGATTCCCCAGCATATTTCAAATAGCGGTAAGGGGAATCGAACCCCTCTTTCATGGCTGAGAACCACGTGTCCTAATCCGATAGACGATACCGCCGCTTTGGATATATTATATAGCAGATTCAATGAATTTTGTCAAGCGGTCAATTACAATTTCATAACCAAGAATAGACATTAATTCAAAGAGTGATGGCCCCACAGTGCTTCCCGTCAAAGCAAGGCGTGTTGGGTGAATTACATCTGCAGCTTTTAATTGATTCTTCTCAGCATAATCTCTGTATATCTGTTCAAGACTTTCCTGTGTAAAATCATCTGCATTCATGGCTGATTTCAATATCTTCATATATTCTATTCTATCAGCATTAATGAATTTCTTCATGCCTTTCTCTTCAAACTCTGTGATATCTTTGAAATAAAATTCTGTTAATATGGGAAAATCATTTATATATCTTGCTTTTTCCTTTACTGAATCAAATATCCTGAATACATGCGCTTTACTGTAATTCTCCAATTTTATATTATTCTTTTCATACAATGGGAGCAAAAGCTCATATAATCTCTCATTATCACACTGTGTAATATACTTGCTGTTCATCCATTCCAGCTTTTTTGTGTCAAATACACCGCCCTTCTTTGTCACCCGCTCAAGCGAGAATAATTCAATCATCTCTTCCAGTGTGAAGTATTCCCTATCTTCACCTGGATTCCAGCCGATAAGCGCAATAAAATTAACAAATGCCTCAGGCAATATACCCATATCCCTGAAAGCAAGAACGGATACTGTTCCGCTTCTCTT
Source organism: uncultured Bacteroidales bacterium (assembly GCA_964544145.1). Taxonomy (GTDB): domain Bacteria; phylum Hydrothermota; class 32-111; order 32-111; family 32-111; genus CAZJAT01. The sequence goes on from CAZJAT010000018.1 coordinate 1,275, forward strand.
TGAAAGTTTTTTCTTCTTCTCATCCAGAATCAAAGGCATGTGACCAAATCTCGGTGGTTTTTTATCAAGGATATTATATATGTGAATCTGTTTGAATGTGTTTGAAATATGGTCATCACCCCTTATTACATGGGTAATCCCCATTCTGCTGTCATCTACAACAACCGCAAAATTATATATGGGTGATTTATCGCTTCTGAAGAGTACAAAATCCTCGATCTCAGAATTATCCCTTTCAATGACTCCATGTACCAGGTCATCAAATGATGTCTTTCCCTCAGGTATGCGTATTCTGTATACATATTCATCACCTGCATCAATTCTCTTCTGCACTTCCTCCTGTGACAAGTCGGCACACTTTCTGTCATATTTCCATGCAATCTTGTTTTTTATCGCCTCTTCGCGTCTCTCGCTCAATTCATCCTTAGTACAAAAACATTTATAAATATTGCCTGTCTTCTCCATTTGAGGAATGAAATCTCTGTACTGCTGGAAGAAATCACTCTGGTAGAATGGTCCTTCATCCCAGTTAATACCAAGCCATGTCAGTCCTTCCTTGATTATTTCAGTCATTTCATCACTGCTTCTCTCCTTATCCGTATCCTCAATACGCAGGATAAATGTGCCTTTATGCTTTTTTGCATAGAGATAATTGTACAATGCCGTTCTTGCAGTACCCACATGCAGATAACCGGTCGGGCTAGGTGCGATTCTTACTCTTATATCGTTCATTAATTCTCCTTATGATTTTTATAGAAATAAATATCATCAAAACAAGTGAAAACAATTTGCACAGTATATTATCAAACTTAGTGTAGAAAGTCAAACTCTCATTTGCCTTTATTGTGCCCATTATTATACCTTCATCATGCAGATTGAGTTTTTGCTCAATTATGCCTGTGGGAGTTATAATTGCTGAAATACCCGGATTAGAAGAGCGAACCAGATATCTCCTATTTTCAATTGACCGATAAACACCTGCATAGAAATGCTGATATGCTCCGACAGAGTGTATAAACCATGCATCCTCTGAAATGTTAACCAGGAACTCGGCACCATCTCTCACAAAACGTGCAGCAATAGGAGCAAATACAGATTCAAAACATATATATGATGCAAAATTAACACCATTCACAGAGAATAACTTATATTCTCTTCCCGGAGTGAGGTCACCTTGTCCGAGAGGTATATTCTTAATAAAGCGAAATCTGTCATCAAATGGCATGCGTTCTGCAAAACCCAATGGTCTGATTTTATTGTAATAATCCTTTTTTGCACCGGAATAATAATATGCTGAATTATAATAATCAAAATACTGCTTTTCCCTGTTGTATTTCACTCTCAATGACCCCATAAGCACATGCATTCCGGTCCTCTCAGAGAAATCTGCTACATATCTTGAAAATTCATTATTTCTCTGCAAATATACAGGGGATGATGTTTCAGGGAATATTATTAACTCAGCATCACTGCATTCTGCAGCTCTGAAAAATGACTCAATAATTCGTATCCTCTGTTCAGTTCCGTCATAGAATTGTTCTTTCACCTCAGCAGGTACATTGGGTTGAACTACTGCAATCTTCACCTCTCTGCTTCCATACTGCTGATTCATTCTAATATATCCATATAGCAATGTTAGTGATAGTGCAATTAACAGAATAATTGCATTGAACCATTTTTCTCTTTTGGGTCGCACTGCAATCCTGATTAGAAGAACAGCTATAAATAATGTGAATGCAGTAACTAAATACATTCCCCCTATATCCGCTATCTGCGCTAAGGGTAAAAATGAAAGCATTGTATGGGCAGGCGACAGCCAAATAAAAGCAGTATTATTCTCAATTGAGACAATAAATTCCAGAGCTGCAAAGAATATGGGCAAAAAGTATATCTCTCTTGATTTCAGATTAATGAGCATTATAGGTGTTATCCACAATAATGCTTGACATATAGAAAGTACAATAAATCCAAAACCTATAAGGATGCGTGTCATTACAGAAAATTGCACATTGATAACCAATAACCAATGCATTGAAATAACAAAGAATATGGTAAATACTGTTATTGCATATAAAAACTTTTTCTTGAGATTCATATCCCTTAATAGAAAAAGAATTCCTGTATAAGCAGGTATGAAGAGAAACCAGAGATTAATGGGCTGGAATGAGAAAAACATCAAAATAGGTATGAATGCAAAAAGAATAATCTTTTTAATCATTTTTCATTACTCTTCGTCCGCTTATACTGAATCTATTCCCTATAATATCCTTAAATACACTGTAAAACAATTCATGCTCAAGCTTAAGAATCCTGTCTTTCACTTCTTCATCATTTCTACAATCACCTATATAAACAGCTCTCTGAGCAATAATGGGACCAGTATCAATACCTTTATCAACAAAATGCACAGTACAGCCTGACACCTTTGCGCCGTATTCAAATGCCTGTTTTTGTGCATTCTTTCCCTTGAATGATGGAAGTAATGCAGGATGGATATTTATTATCCTGTTCTTAAATCGCTCAATAATATTACTGCTTATGATCTTCATAAATCCAGCCAATAGAATATAATCAACATTTTTTCCATTCAGCAAATCATTGATATATGCTTCATGCACTGTATTTATTCTCCAGCCATGCACTGCAGCCGGTATGATAAATACGGGTATATTGTATTTTTCAGCTTTTGCTATACCTTCAGCCTGGGGATTATCTGTTATTGCAATAAATGATACATCCAGCTTATCATAAAAACTCTTACTGATAATGGATTCCATATTGCTTCCGGTTCCTGAAAACATTATAGCAATATTCTTCATTCTTTATCCCTTCTTGATAATCTCTTATTTAATGCCTGTCTGGTCAATCCGAGCATACGTGCTGCAATGGTCTGATTCCCGTCAGCCCTTTTCATTGCTTCATCAACAATCATATTTTCGATATCCTTCATTGTAGGCAATATCTCGGGAAATACCATTTCATCTCCCATTGTAATAATTGTATCAATTTCTTCCACTCCCAGTTTCATTCTGATATTTTCCAAAGACATAACCCCGCTCTTATGCACAGCAACTGCGTCAAATATAAGACCTTCCAATTCTCGCACATTGCCCGGGAAGGAATAGTTTTTCAGCATAACATACAATTCCTTCGGTATTGAAGGAACTTTTTTCTTCATATCCCTGCATGCTTTGTCAACAAAGTGGTCCACAAGCATTTCAATATCATCCTTTCTCTCCCTCAGAGCAGGAATACGTACCTGATGAGTATATAAACGATAATAGAGGTCTGAACGGAATTTACCGGCACTCTGTTCAGCACTCAAATCTTTATTAGTTGCACATATTATTCTTGCATCAGATATTTTATACATATCCGACCCAAGCTGATAATACTTTCTTTCCTGCAGCAGTCGCAATAGTTTCACCTGTGATTCCATGCTCAGATCACCTATCTCGTCCAGGAACACTGTGCCTCCGGCTGCTTTTTCAATCAAACCCTTTCTATCTTTATTGGCTCCTGTATATGCTCCTTTCTCATGCCCGAATAATGTATCCGAAAAAAGATTATCATCTAAACCTGCAATATTGACAGTGATATAATCCCCTTTCCTTCCGCTTACCTTGTGTATAGCTTCAGCTATCAATTCTTTGCCTGTACCGGTCTCCCCGGATATCAGAACGGGCAATGAACTGACAGAAATGGCTTCAATGTATTTGAATAATTGAATCATTCTGCTGTTTTTTGTAATTATATGCGAAAAACTCTCCGCCTGTTCCAAACCCTCTCTAAGCAGGGATTCCTTCAGCATTTTATTCTGAACCCTGAATTCTCTCAATTCTATTGCATGTATTATGCTTGTCATAAGTCGTTCATCATCAATGGGTTTAACGACATAATCAAAAGCGCCCTTTTTCAGACAATCAACAGCTGTTTCCACCTCATTGACTGCAGTTACCATAATGATGGGAATCTCGGGGAATTGAGCATTTATTTCAGGTAATAGATCCATACCGCTCATATGCGGCATCATTATGTCCATTATAATTACAGCATATTCATTTTTATCCAGTATATTCATTACATTTCTGCTATTACTGCATTCTATGACATTATTGTAACCCTTTGAACTGAGGGTCATCTTCATCGAGAAAAGAAACTGCTCCTCATCATCAATAATGAGTATAGGTTTTGCTGGATGTTTTGAGTCAGTCACTGTTCATCCTCCTTTAAAGGTAAATATACTGTAACTGTTGTACCCATCGTTTCACCGGAATCAAATACTATTTCTCCTCCGTGTTCCTTTATAATATTATATGAAATAGATAAACCAAGACCAGTTCCTCCCTCATCCCGTTTGGTTGTGAAAAACGGGTCAAAAATATGCTTAATATAATTATCTGAAACACCCTCACCCTCATCAATCACCTTAATAAATAATTTGCCATCCTCTGTTCCGCTCTTCACTGATATGGCATTATTCTTTGACGTCAATGCATCACATGCATTAGTGAGTAAATTGATTATCACCTGCTCTATCTGCTGCTTATTGGCAACAATCTTAGGTAATTGGTCATCCAGTTCCACTGTGAAATAATCTGTATTCTTTTTAATAAGATTCCTAACAATCATTACAGCTGATTCAATAGCAATATTAATATCAATATCCCTTCTCATCTCACCGCTATCGGTTTTGGAAAAATCCTTTAGATTAGAAACAATGGCTTTAATCCTGTCTGTGCCTTCAATAATCCCATTGATAAGTTTCGGCATTTTACCTTTCGCTTCAGAGTAAGGCAGTCCTGCAATAAGGAAATCACCCTTTTTCTTATAATAATTCTCCAGGATTCCCTGAATATCATTCCAGACCCTTCTTATTATCTTACCATTAAGCATAATAAAATTATTGGGATTATTTATCTCATGAGCAACACCTGAAACAAGTGTGCCCAGTGTAGACATCTTATCCGCCTGCATAAGCTGTTTCTGCTGAATATCAGATGTTATTTCCGCAAGTTTCTGATCTGTTATATCTGTAATAAAACCTTCAATGGCTATAGGGTCTCCGACTCTGTTGCTCACAGACCGTCCCTGTTCCCACACCCATCTCCTGTTTCCATCCCTGTCAATTATCCTGTATGAGAATCTATACTGCTCATCAGCTCCAATAGCATTAACAATTTTCTTAATTACCTCATTTTTATCCTTAGGATGTATAATGCCGAATAAATCAACACTATTCTTCATTTCATCAACGCTGTAACCTGTAACATCATAAACTCCATCACTTGCAAATTCCATAGTAAATTTCTCATCAAGCTTGCGTCTGTACACCATGCCGGGAAGATTACTCATTAGCACTGTAAGCTTTCTCTGATTCTCCTTCAATTCTCTTTCAGCATGTATTCTCTCTGTAATATCCTGCTGAGTACCCCACACGCTTCTGACTTCACCATCCTTAATAATGCCAACTGAATTATTGAGGAAATATTTTTCATTACCATACTTGTCAAATTCCCTACTTGTTGTATTTGCAGCTTTATACTGCATTTCCGCAAATTTCCAAACCTTAGGTGCCTTGATTTTCGGGTTTCCAAGCAGTTCAAATAAGGGTTTACCCACTAATTCTTCTGCCTTATCATAACCATACATCTTTGCACATACATCATTGCACTCGGCAACATAAGATTGTTTCATATAGATATCAAATTGTCTCTTATGTGAATATTTAATTTTCAATGGTTTATTAAACGTAATCCGCCAGATACCCTCATTGCTGTTTCTCACAAAATTCCTATACCGCTCTTCACTATTTTTTATCTGCTGTTCATATTCAATTCTGTCTGAAATATCCTTAATCGTGCCTATCATGTGTGAGGGTTTACCCTTTGAATCCTTTGTCACTGTACCCTCATCAAGTATATATCTGAATTGATTTTTCTTATTCTTCATCCTGTACTGAATCTTATATTTTCTGGGATTGCCGAGTACATCCTTTATATGCTGCTTTACAAAAACCAAATCATCCGGATGGATTATATCATCAAAATGAGTATTATAATATTCAGGAAATTCAGATTCTCTGAATCCAGTCACTTCCCTAATGGCACCAGACCATTCTGTGCGTTTCCATCTGACATTGTAATCATATACAATATGTCCTGTCTGTTTTGTGACAATCCTGTATTTTTTCTGGCTCCTCAGCAATTCCCTGTGAATAACCTTATAATCAATAAAATTAATAAGCATTCGTGTAATGAAAAAAAGTTCTTCTTTAAGTATATCTGTCATTATATGCTTTTTCCTGAAATTAATAAAAACAAGCATTGCAACAAGTTTTTTCCTGTAAATAAGCGGTGTTATGATTATTGACCTCACCTTTCTTCCTGCAACGATTCTGCATTCTTTTATTAAAGATTCATCTGCTTCATTAAAATCCGGTATATTTATTATTCCCTTTTCAAGAAGCATTTTCTCAATATGCTTCAGCCCTTTCATTGGCATGATACGTGATAATTTTACATTTTTATCAGCATAATATACCTGCCACAACATAGCATCTCTGATAAAGGAGCGCCCGATAAGACCTGCCATATCAAATTGTCCGAAATCAGCAATCTTCTTTAATATACCAATGGATCCATCATGAACATTTTCAGGATTCATATTGAGGAATCTGTTTGTGATGCTGTTAATGAGTTTATTGAAACGTATCTTCTGATGCAATTCATTCTCATAGCTTTTTCTTTCTTTTATCTCATTTCTCAGCTCCATATTTGTCTGATAGAGCTTGTTCATATTCTCATCCAGACATTTCTGAAGTGCTTCCCTTTTTGCCTCCCTCTTGACATCAATCCTGCTGTGTTTGCTTATGTCGGTTCCCACACATAGTATCCTGATCCTATCCTGTTCAGGCATAAGTGAAATTGACCAGTATATGTGTTTTTCCTTATTCTTAACTGTGCAACAGGACTCAAATTCCCTATTCCTATGTGACTCTATAAGTTGTCTTATATTATTCTTAAATAATCTCTTATCTTCTGCCTTTAATAATGAAAAAACAGCTCTCTTTGTTGATGCTTTTATATTGAAAAGTGATTGTGCAGATTTGTTGGAATACTCTATTCTACCCTTTTCACTTAATATCAAAACTGCATTATGCATTAATTCAGGTATATTGGTATTGTTTTTCATAAATGAATAATAGAATAGTTTTGAAAAAGTGTCAACCGTTTAGCAGAATGTCTTTAACACAGACATACATCAAACTTTCATCATTTTACTGTAACTGAAATTGTTGCAACTGCCTTATCCTGCATAACACGAATCTCACAGACCCCTGATTTTATTGCTTTCACCCTGCACTCATCCCCATTTACCTCTTTGATAAGGACTACATTGTTGTTGTCTATCATCCAATTGGGTCTGATATTGCGTGTGTTTTCTATACGTGTGTTATCTGTATCATATAGCACAGCTTTAATGATTACAGTATTGCCGATCTCGATTTCTGCAGGACAGTCAATGATAATTGTGCAGCATTCCTTCTGCATAATGTCCGTTTGTTCACCGGATTTGGGCGTACATGAAATAATTAACAGTAAAATGAAGCAGGAAATTAATATCTTCCCCATCAATCCTCCCGAATGCTTTTTTCTATATTATAGAGGATTGAACCTTATTGTCAAGTGTATAGTGTTATTTTATATCTCTGATAATCACATCAGCAAGATGTCCGACAAATGGAATCCTGTATCTCTCGCCTCTATATGCCATGACCATGAGAAATATCCATGCAATAAATATTATTAGAGGAATAATAAAACCTGAGAGTATATTTCCCAGCACAGGTATCCATCTGAACAGCAGAGTGAGTATGGAAAGCGATAGGAAGAGAAGGATTGACTGCATTGCATGGAATTTAACATGATTACTTTTTTTCTCCATAAGTATAAAGAATATTCCTGTAAGCCAGAAAAATAAATAGCAAAGCATTGCTTCAATGTTTTCATTCATATCAAGTGATGTTTTCTTGTTTTCCATAATTTATTGCCTCTTTTAAATGTTTATAAAGTACTGCCTGAGCTATTACAGTAAAAGGCAGTGTGATTGTTACACCCACATAAAAAGCTAATGCACCCATAATATTTATAAAATTAAGCACAATAATAATGACAAATAATTGCCATATAAACATTCTTGTCATTTTAAATGATTTTTTCAATGTTGCAATAGGGTTTTCATTGTTTTCTATGATAATGAATGCATAGGGAAAGAATAAGACTGCTATGACAATCCCGGGGATAATAAGCAGAGCAGCACCAGCAAACACCATTAGCATATATATAAATGATGTGATAATAAAATTGAACAATAATCCGCCTGAATTGAAAAGCATCAGAAAATCTACATTTTCATTATTGGACATATTATATGCAATCTTGAATAGTCCAAGCTGTATCACTGCATTCAGCATGTAGATGAGAGCATTAATAGGGATTTCAGAACCACTGCCCGTGCTCATATCAAGGAGCATAATCTCAATGAACATCATAATCATGAGAAATACAATAATGCCTATTACAAATGCATAGTATTTCCTGAATATTCCGAATAATTCCTTCACATATCCTTTATAATCTATCATATTATAAGAATCTGTAATTTATTCCAATTGACAGATTTTCCTTATGCCTTATATCATCAATGATTTCCTTGTCATATAATATTTGAACATTCATGTTGATATTGATGAAATCAGTAATCTTTGCTGATAATATATTATCAAAATATACGTCAACAGCTTTCCAGTTATCTTCCTGCGGAGTTCCGGCAAGTATATCTGATTGAGAGTTGAACAATGCCTTATATAAAGTAATCTTTGCTGTATACAATATTGCGTCATCAAACAATGGTGTATTATAGTCTCCGATAAGTTCAATACCGCCGTCATTGATAATATCAGTATACAGATTCCCGAGTGAATCTGCAGCTGAATAATCTATAAGCTGTCTGATAGCAGCACCACCCCTTACGGACAGCTGACTATTTTCGCTTTTGAATAATATACGTGCAATACCGAAAGATTCAGTTAATCTGATTGGATTCACATAGAATGTTTGGGCAGTGTCACTGCCGTCAATAAAACTTGATTCCATTCTGACACCTGCAAAGGGGTCGGCAAACCATCCCATTGTCAGACGTTCAATGGATTCAATATCAATAATATCCGTTGATTTATTAGGGTCCATCCATGTATCTGTGACATTATCTTTATTCATTGTCTGTCCAAGTGAAAGCTTAGCTGTGTTCTTTGTGTTGAATATCTTTGTAACCTGCTTTTCAGCTATAGCATTGATATTAAACACCCAAGCAATATTGCTGACTTCTGTTCCTGCCCAATTATCCGAATAATTGTCAAGATTAATATTCACCCCGGCAGTGAGTTCATTATGCCATGCTTCCGCATTGACAATTATTGCTAATGCAATGATAAGAAAAAGAGTTACTCCTCTTTTCATTTTACCCCCTATATAATTATTATTGGTGTATTGATTGCAGTATTATTATACAACTCAATCACATCATGATTGAGCATTCTTATGCACCCATGTGATGAAGGTATATGAATACGCCCTTCCTCATGTGTACCGTGTATATAAATATGTCTATTGAAAGAATCAACATTGCCGCCTTTATTCACACCTTCCTCCGCCCCCATTATCCTCAATATCCTTGTAGTCACATAATCACTGTCTGTATCTGTTGTATCTGAATATATCTCTGCTATCTCCCCTGTATCCTTTAAGAATCTGAATATTGCGCCAATATGGGCATTATCCCCCGTCTTATAGGCAATTACATGGGCACCCAATGGTGTCTTATTGCTGCCATTTTCATTACCAATACCATATTTTGAAGTGGAAACAGGATATACATTAATTATATTTCCTGTGCTGTCAGCAATAATCATCCTCTGATAATAAACAGAAACTATGATTATTCTGCTGTAATGTCCGTAAAATGAATGACAGCGTTCCATTTCATTAATAATTGTCTGTCTATACTCGTTATCAAAGATAAAATCATATTGTTCATTATTCATTGAATCAATATAGTGAAAGACCGGTTTCTTACCATTTATAATGTATGAATACATATTTTTTCTATTCATAAAAACAATAGAATCCCCATATAATGTACACACAGCACCTTCCATTGCAGATGTGTCAATAATTAATCCCTTTTGAATATTTATATGTACATTGCTTGCATAATATCTGTCTGCAGTACATGATGCTGAAAGCAGCACAAGGATTATTATTAAAATCCTCCTCATAAAATATGCTCCAGCAATATCTTAAACCCAATGCCAATCAAGACTAATCCGCCTGCTCTCTCAGCCCATTTACCCATATAATGCTCCATACTGTCACCTGCAATAAATCCGCCAATAGTCATAATGAAAGTAACTAAACCAATTATAAGGGCAGGATAAATAACACCTACATTCATAAATGCAAATGATAGTCCTACAGCAAATGCGTCAATACTCGTTGCAAATGCAAGAATCAAGAGTATCTTTATTTTTGAATAATCAGTTTTTTCATTATTGCATATATCCGGTTTAAAGGACTCATAGAGCATCTTCACACCTATAAAACAGAGTACTGAAAAAGCAATCCAATGACTGAAACTGTTTACATATGAATTAACATAATACCCTGAGTAATAACCTAAAACAGGCATAGCAGCTTGAAAACCTCCGAATAATAAACCCGTTTTCAATGCATTCAGTTTCTTATGCTTAATACAATGAAACCCACATGTCAATGAGACAGCAAACGCATCCATTGCCAAGCCGATTGATATAAGTAAAAGTATATAAAATTCCATATTTAGGTTTCTGTTTTGTAATGCTTGATAATTGCTGAAACAATGTAGAATATGAACATCATCAGCACAATTACAGCACCTGTCGGCAGGTTAAGGTAAAATGAGATAAAGAATCCGCATCCTGAAGATATCAATGCAATGACTGAAGACAGTATCACTGCTGTCCTCACCCTGTTGACAATATTCAATGCACTCATTCCGGGCAATATCATCTGTGCTGTTATCAGTATTATACCGGAAATCTTCACTGATATGACAATATTGGATGCTAATATAATAAGGAAAATATAATATACCGGTTTAACGGCAATCTTATATATGGCAGATATCTCCTCATTATATGACATATAGAATAATTCCTTGAAAAACACCATAATGAAAAGCAGATTAAGAATTAACAATCCTGTCAGATAAATCAAATCCGATTTTGCTATAAGAAGGACATTGCCGAAGAGAAAACTGCTTATGTCAATATTGAGATTTCTGTTTACTGATATAAGGATAATACCAATTGCCATTGAAACGGATAATAATACTGCGGTAATATTGCTCTCCTCAACCCTTAATTTACCTGAGAATGAAGCAATAATCATTGCAATGGAGATAACAAATATCAATGTGACAATATTCATATTGAATCCCAGAAGTAATGCCAATGCAATACCTGCAAATGACATATGAGCAAATGCCTCTGACATATATGATACCTTTTTCAATGCAACAAATACAGATATCAATGATGTGGATACAGCTGACATAATTGCCCCTATTAATGCTACTGTCAGGAATGAATTTGAAAGTATCTCATTCATCAGTATTCCTTATCTATGAGCTGCATCACATCCCCATAGGCTTCTTTTATCATATTTGCATTGATTAAATCCGATTGTGTGTGACAATGTAGTGTCCTGTTAAGACATATTATGTATTTACTGTGATGCGTCATCATTCCTATATCATGACTGACAAGCAGAATGGTCTTTCCATCATTATTGATGCGTTTTAAGAGAGAGTAAAATCCCTCAATCTGTCTCTTATCCACTCCTGCTTCCGGCTCATCAAGGAAGAGATACTTACCTTCGCTGATCAATGCACGAGCTATCAGCACACGCTGTAATTCGCCTCCGCTGAGCAGTCCAATACGCGTATTTCTCTTTTCATACATATTCATTGATTTAAGCATTTCATGGGCCTTTAATTTATCACTGCTGTTAAAATGCCTCATAATCCCTTTTTTTCTTGCGCATCCCATCAGCACAATCTCAGTAGCATTTGCAGGGAATTGCCTGTCAAATGACTCATACTGAGGCAAATATCCTATCTGATTGTCTGACAACCACTGTTTATGGGGAATATTATCAATCATTATTTCCCCTCTATCATATGAAAGCTGACCCAATATTATCTTCAGCAATGTTGATTTTCCTGCCCCATTTGGGCCAATGATTGCAGCAAATTCACTGTCATGTAATTTAAGATTGATATTCTCAAGCAATATCCTGTTACCGGCTTTATATGTGAGATTTTTTATTTCAATCAATTTGCCTGACCTTCACCATTTCATTATAATTATCTATCAGCAATTCATCTATAGAGGATATATTGAATGTTATACCAAGGGGATCCAATACAAATATCTTCAATCCAATTTCATTTGCTATAATCTCTGCTGATTTCGGCGATAATTGAGGTTCTGTAAATATTGCTTTTATATCTCTCTGCTTGATGATCTTTTCAATATCTGTTATCTCCTTCAATGTCGGTTCCCTGCCCGGTATACCCTCAATTACACCTGCAAGTTCAATATTATAATAATCAAGAAAATATGCAAATGAATTATGAAATGTTATAATGGGTAATGAACCATTATTAATGATATCGTTTTTAATTATTGAATCAGCAATATCAATCCCTTTTACTGCATGTTCTGCATTATCTGTAAAATATATCTTATTTGCAGCATCACGCCTGATGAGTGCCTGTTTTATAATGCAGATTGTTTTCTTCATATTAACTGGTGAAAGCCATATATGCGGGTTATTATGCTTATCATTATGGTCAAATCCGAGTGAATCCCCGATATTAATGACATGCCCCTTTATATCATTGAGTTTGTGAATAATATTATGTTCAAGATTCACTCCATTAACAATAATAATATCTGCTTTCATCAGATTCACAATATCAGATGGTGTTGGAGAATATGTGTGAGGAGATGCTGCGGGCGGTAAAATGGATGCAACACTCACTGCTGTATCTCCTATCTGTCTGCATATAACAGCATAGGGATTTATTGTTGTTACAATATTTACATGTGCAGTGACAGTTATATATATAAGTAAAAAAATAAAAGTATTAATATATTTCATATATTTATATTAATTAGAAATGAGAGTTTTTCAATACAAAGCAGGAATATTGTTCCTGCCCAATTTATACTATGTTATTCTTTGTCTTTATTCTCTTCAACAAATTTTTTGATATCTTCCATATTCTCAACTATAAGACGGGCTTTTGACAGACCAAATGAGAATGGAAATCTGTCCTCTCCAGAACGCTTGAGAATAATAATGGGGTTTCCCCTGTATTCTGATTTGTCTACCGGCATTTCTCCTCCTATATATATTTACTAATACTTTACTTTTAAATATATACATTATTCATTTCAAGTCAAGTTAAATCAATTTAGAGTATATGTTAGAGGAATTCTTATTTAAGGATTTTTTCAACAACACTTATAAGCTGTTCACTATGGAATGGTTTCTCTATGAAACCCACTGCTCCCTTTTTTTGCATATATGCCGCATCCTCTTCCAGAGCATATCCGGAAACAATGAGTATCTTTGCCGATGGGTCCATATTACGTATGGCATTGAATGTCTCATATCCATTCATTTCAGGCATAATCATATCAAGTATGATTAATGCCACTTCATCGCCGTTTTTCCTGTAATAGTCAACAGCCTCTCTGCCATTTATGCAAATATGACTTCTATAATTGATTCTGCTGACAATCTTTGCCAGGATTTCTGTAATCAGCATTTCATCGTCAACGATGAGTATAATATCCGGTTTTTTCATTATTTATTTCCCAGAGTTTTATTTTATGTCAATTATTTTAATATATTTTTACAATTTGTCAATATAAATATCCTTATTATTGACTTATTATGATTTCCGCATAATATCATTATAATGAAAATGAAGAATAATGCTAAACTGACATCAGGCAATGTGAAAAAAACATTGATATCAATGACATTGCCAATGATGGCCGGAATGCTTTCTATGGTAATCTTCAATCTTGTTGACACATTCTATGTGGGTAAACTCGGCATATCACAATTGGCAGCAATGGGATTTACATTCCCTGTTGTGCTTGCTGTTAACAGTATTGCCCTCGGCATGGGTATAGCTGCTTCATCGATTATCTCACGCGCAATTGGAAGGGGCGATCATGATGAGGTAGTGAGCCTCTCTTCCAATATACTCATATTGGCAGTGATCATAGTTATTGTTCTGGCTATTGCAGGATTACTCACTATTGTGCCCCTATTCCGTATGCTGGGAGCAGACAGAGATATATTGAGCTTAATAAAATCTTATATGACAATATGGTATATGGGTGTGCCTTTTGTTGTCATACCTATGGTTGGCAATAACATAATCCGAGCAACAGGCGATGCAAAAACACCCGGCATAACAATGACTGCTGCCATGCTGGTAAATCTGGTTATTGACCCAATACTTATCTTCGGATTCGGTCCGGTTCCATCAATGGGTCTTAAGGGTGCTGCACTGGCAACGGTTTTTTCAAGGGCGCTCAGTATGACTGTTGCTCTAATTATACTTATAAAGAGAGAACATCTGATACATTTTTCATATCACATACTCAATGATATGGGGAAAACGGCAAAACAGCTTTTCTATATTGGCATTCCAGCAGCATCTACCCGTCTCATTGTTCCATTATCAATTGGCTTCATAACTCGTCTTATTGCAGATTACGGCAATCCGGCAGTAGCAGGTTTCGGCATTGCATCCAGGATTGAGATGTTTTCTCTAATGATAATCCGTTCTTTGGGGTCAGTGCTTATGCCTTTTATAGGTCAGAACTGGGGAGCAAGGAATACGGGCCGCATACGTGAAGCCATCTCATTTGCAAATATAACCGGTATCATTTGGGGAATTATAGTTTTTATAACTGCACTATTTTTTTCAAAGCAGATTGCATCAATATTCAATTCACAACCTGCAGTTGTCGACATTACAGCATCCTATCTGCTTATCACATCACTCACATTCGGCTTCCTGGGTATAAGTGAATTGAACAGCACCGCATTAAATGCTTTGAATAAACCACTGCATTCAACACTGATATCATTCATACGGATGTTTATACTCTATATACCGCTTGCAGTTGTAGGTTCTCATATCTTTGGGATAAAGGGAATTTTCTCCGCTGCAGCCATATCCAATATTATTACAGGGATACTTGCTTTTTTCATGTTCAGGTTTATATTCAATAGAATGGTAAAAAATCTAATCCTATAAGGAAAGTCTCATATATTGAACAGAATTGATTTACATAATCACACAGAATTCTCATTTGACTCCGAAATACCTATGGAGCATTCAATCATTACAGCTATTAATAAGCATATTGATATATTTGGTTTTTCAGATCATCTTGACTTTGCTGCAGATGATCCCGGAGCTCATTATTACAGACCCTTTGACCAATTGAAGAATTTTCATTTCCTCAAGTCAAAATATAGTGACAGGATCAAACTGCATCTGGGCATTGAAGCATCATATGAAGATTATTATTATGGAAAAACAGTTTCAGTAATAAATTCTATTCCATATGATTATATTATTATGTCCGTACATTTTGTTGACAGCATAGTTATATCTGATTATATAAGACATATTGAGGAAAACAGCAGAACTGTTAATGATGTGGATTACATGCCTTATTTTTTACAGATGAAGCAATTAGCAGAAAATGCTCAATTTGATATACTCGGACATATGGATTATTATAAAAAATATTCTAAATATGCTCATAAAGATACATTTAAGAGATATGCTGACATCATAAGGGAAATACTGACAATCATTGTAAAGAGAGGCAGCTGTTTAGAGATTAACACATCGGGACTGAGATATAAATGCAATGAGCAGTTCCCTTCAGAAGATTTTTTATCACTGTACAAAGAGCTGGGAGGCAAAACAATTTCAGTGGGATCAGATTCACATAAAGAGAGTCATATCGGCTGCTGTCTGGAAAATGCACATCAGCTGATAAACAAATACAATTTTCAACTATATAAACCGGAGGAAAAATGTCAGGAATAGAAAATATCAAAAATAAGATACTCGTTCTGTCAGGTAAAGGCGGAGTGGGCAAATCAACAGTAGCAGTAAACACTGCCATAGCATTGAAAAATAAGGGCTATAAAGTCGGATTATTGGATATAGATATACATGGACCTTCAATACCGCATATGCTAAACATATCAGGAGAGATGCTTAAAGCATCTGATGACAACAAACTTATCCCGATAGACCATGATGGAATGAAGGTAATATCAATCGGATTCCTTCTTGATGCAGATAATCGGGCTGTGATTTGGAGAGGACCCCTTAAATACAAAGTCCTTCTTCAATTCCTGAATGATGTTGAATGGGGCGAACTTGATTATCTTATTATTGACTCACCTCCCGGAACCGGAGATGAACCCTTAACAATAATGCAGAATGTGAAGGATTTGCATGGCGCAATTGTTGTCACAACACCGCAGAACATAGCACTTATTGATGTAGAAAAGGCCATAGATATGCTTAATCAGATGAGTGTGAAGATACTGGGTATTGTTGAGAATATGTCAGGATTCAAATGTGCCCATTGCGGAGAAATCACTGATATCTTCGGCAAGGACGGCCATAAGAAACTTGAATCCAAATACAATACTAAACTACTGGCCAAGATTCCCCTCACTGCATCAATAGTAGAAAATTCTGAATTGGGCGCTCCTGCTTCTGAGGATAATTCAATCAGGAAAATTTTTGATTCAATTGCAGATGCAATTACAGAGAATTGAATAAAAATATCTTAAATTTGAATCACAGGGAAAAACATACATTTTATTTTTCCCTGTTTTCATATATGCTCAATGGCATAACTATAGGTATTCTTATACTTCAGGAGATTGTTCTTAAGAAAACATTGCTGGGAACTCCTTTTGAGATTACACTGCTCACTATGATAGCTCCCTTTTCAAATTTTTTCTCCATATATTTTGCGCGTATAATTAAAACATATCCTAATAAAAAACGTCTTTTCCTTCTCATAGGGATATTCGGCAGAATGTCACTTATATGTGTTGCTTTCATAAATACTGCCATACCATTTATTGTCATTCTGTTTGTATTTTACATTTTCAATGCTTTCCTGAATCCCCTTATGAATCTGCTTATGCAGGTTAATATAGATAAGAACAAGAGAGGCAAACTCTTTGGTTATATGAATTCAATATCAACATTAGCCTCAGTAATAATATCCTTTTCAGCAGGCAAGATACTGGATATAAATGAGAATCATTTTAAAACACTTTTTTTTATTGCAGGAATTATCGGTTTTGCATCAATGTTTTTTCTTTCACGTATAAGATTCAGAAGAAAATCAATGACTGACGGAGGATTGCAGGGACAGCGTTTCAATCTGCTTTACCCTTTCAAAAATATGATATTCATATTCAATAATGACAGAAGATATCTATTCTTTGAAATTGCATTCTTCATTTATGGAATGGGGTTTCTGGTAATACTTCCTGTTCTGCCCATCTATTTTGTTGACATCATGAAAATGGATTATGCACAGATATCCATGGCAAAGGGTGTTATAGGTCAATTGTTCATGGTTTTAATATTGCCATTCATAGGTTCACTGCATGACAGGACAAATCCTGTATTATTTTCATCAATTACATTTTTCATATTGGCTTTTTACCCTCTAATATTGATACTTGCACCGGGCAGCACCTATCTGAGTCCTATACACACTGTTTATCTCTCATTTCTTCTCTATTCATTTGCCATGTCAGCAGTCATAATTGTCTGGAATCTTGGTTCAATATATTTTGCAGGTCATCGTAATTCATCGGATTATCAATCTATTCACGTAACAATGACAGGTGTGAGGGGTCTGATAGCTCCCCTTCTTGGATTCATAGTATTGAAATATATAGGTATAATGCAAGTGTTCATGCTTTCTTCTGTTTTCTTCTTCACATCCTCTGCTCTAATGGTCTTTGTTTATTTCTTCTGTAAATTAAATAAAAAAGAATCCCACCCCCAAGTATAAGGCATAATGAAGTCCATTGTGAGAATGAGAATATCCCCAGTTTCATTGCATCTTCGGAATAATGCCTGAAGAAATCAACAATAAAACGGTCAATCCCGTATGTTATCATAAATGTAGAGAAAACAATTCCACTTTTCATATGTTTTTTCATCATTATGTACAATCCTATAAAGATTATGAATGCAGCCATTGATGCAATAAGCTGTGTCGGTATAACAGGCAGCGAATGAGCGGCATTCCTTTGAATAAGGCCGTCATGAAGCTGTTGATAATATGCCGGAGGAAAATCCTTGGCAGGATAACTGATACCACACGTATTGCTCAATGCACCATAACAGCAGCCATTCAAGAAACAGCCTATCCTTCCGATGGATATACCCAGTGCAAAACCGGGCGCTATAATGTCAGCCATAAGCGATAATGAGAGTTTATTTTTTCTCACATAATACAGTCCAGCTAATGCACCGCCGACAAAACCTCCGTAAAAGACCATGCCTCCTTCCCAGATTCGCAATATACCCATAAGATCACTCGTGAAATACTGGAAATTTTCAATAACAAACCAGGCTCTTGCTCCCACAATAGCTCCAATGATGATCCAAGTAGCCAGGTCTACAATACGTTCCCTCTCTATTCCCTTTACCTTAGCAAAATATGCTGCAGTAAATAATGCAGCAACAAATGCAATTGCCATCATTAATCCGTATGAATAAAGAGAAAACGGGCCTATTTTAAATATTATTCTATACACTTTATGCTCCCATTATTTTTTCAATTTCTTTGATCTCTTTTGGAATACCTGCTGACAGATTTACATTCCCTTTATCATTTATAAGGATATCATCCTCAATTCTGATACCTATGTTATCTTCTTTAATGTATACACCAGGCTCAATCGTGATAATCATACCCTTTTTCAGAATAGGCTGTTGTCTCTTCTTGCCCTGTACATCGTGTGTATCCAGTCCCAGCATATGTCCCACAGAATGCGGATAATATTTAAAGAATTGGCTTTCATCCTTGATATATTTGAATGATTTCAGCATCTTACCTATAAGTACAGTTGTTTTTTTATTGACATCCTTCATCGAACGGCCCGGTTTTGCATAATGAATAATCTTCTTCTGCACATCAAGCAATGCAGCATAAAGATCCTTCTGTTTTCCCTTGAATGTGCCTGATGCAGGATATGTCCTGGAAATATCAGCAGAATAATTCATATAATCAGCCCCAATATCAATCAATACCAAGTCATTCTTCTTGATAAGCGTATCCATTGTCACATAATGAAGCACAGTAGCATTTTCTCCGGCAGCTACAATACTGGGGAAACCAGGCATTCTTGAACCGTTTTTCAGGTAGGCATATTCAATCTCCGCTCTGACCTCATATTCAAACATCCCCGGTTTTGTGAATTTATATGCCCTCAATACAGCTTCGGCTGTTATGTCAATTGCTTTCTGAAGCGCTTTCACTTCACTGCTGCTCTTTATAATTCTTGACTTAAAAAGGAGCTGCTGTGCATTCTTTACACTTCTAATATTGGGATAATGTGCTTTTATTTCATTTAATTTTATTAATTTTCTATTATATTGGGGTTCTGCGAACGATTCATAATCATAATACAGATTCTCAATACTGCTTAGAATGGATTTTTCATACATACTCAGCTGGTCATTATACAAAACCCTCTCCACACCCGTTCTGTCTTTTAATTCGTCAATCTCTAAGCGCGAACCGATCCACACCACATTGTGCTCATTATTCTTTTCAGTAAACAGAAATTCATGAACTGTTTTGTCTACTTTTGTGAGAATAAGCGTTATATCCGATTCTTCAATACCTGTAAGATAATAGAAATTTGAATCCTGCCTGAATATATGCTCTGTATCGGAATTCTTGAAAGTAGGTTCATTTGCTTCTAAAATAATCGCAGAATTATCCGGCATCTGCTTAACAATACTTCTCCTTCTCTTTATAAACTCCTGAGCAGTGAACATGATCTCTCCTTATTTAAATTTATTATAAAAAACTTTGTCATCAATGTATCTGTCATTCGGTTCCTTATATTCATCCGGGTATCCTATTGCAATAAGTGAGAATGGCAGAAAATGTTCCGGTATATTCAGCAGTGTCCTCATGCTTTCAATCCTCTCTTCCATGGGATACAATCCCAGCCACACAGATCCTAAATCCAGTTCAACGGTTTCAATCAGAATATTTTCCGTTGCTGCCGAACAATCCTGTGCAATATATCCTTCATTATCCTGCTGATTTCTATCGCCCATAACCATTATTGCAAGCGAAGCATCCTTTACCATACCAGCATAGGGATGTATATCAGATATCTGATTCATTAATTCTTTCTCATCTATTATAAGGAAATTATATGATTGGAGATTTCGGGCAGACGGAGCAGAGAATCCTGCCTTCAAAATAATTTTTACCTTATCATTATCGATCTTCATTCCTCTCTTAAATTTTCTTATACTTCGTCTCTTGAAAAGTGAATTCAATATGAACTCCTGATTTTAATTCTATATATTATAACAATTTATTGATAATTTTCAATGTTATGAGTGCGAATGGAATTTATTGATTTTTTTAAGTGAAACTAAATTCTTTATTTCCTCAGCCCAGTTGTCATCAAATGTGTTCACAGTATAGAGGTTTTTCATTTTTTCAAAATCAGTACTTATTTTCCTGATTTTCTCTTCTGTAAATACTATCACTTTAATATCCGGATTCTTTGATTGTGATAATATATCTGAAAGATTGGTTCCTTCCGCCCGAACAGTAGTTAAAAGAATACATGCTGATGACTTGCTGTTGATGGTCTCAATCAGGTCCTGTTCTTTATTCAGAGTAATAACCGAAAAGCCCTGCGAAGAGAATATGTAGTCTATTGCATCAGCAGTGTTTCTATCCAATCTGAATAGTATAATTTCATTTTTCATAATTTCTTCCGATAAGAATATCAGAATCTGCTATTGTCTGTCCTGCCCTGTAATAATTTTTATAACCTACAGAATTGATTGATTTCATTACATTAACGCTGAATATGCCTATTGCAATAATAATCAGTACAGTTTCAAACACAAGTTTGCTCTGTTCCTTGATCTCTGATATGGAATTTGCCCACCAAATGCTGCCGCCCTTCTTTATTTCATTCAATTCGTCCTGTTCAAAGATCTCCTCTCTGTCAAGTTCACACTCAACACTAAAATCATTCATAAGAATATGTGACATAATGTCCTCCTATTTATTTTGTTCGGGTGGAAAAGAACCGATTAACAATAGAGCATATTGCGTGCCAAATTCTAAATGCATATATTTTAATACTTAAGCGATTATACATATGATAATACATGCGACAAAACATAACAAAATCCCATTATTCATTATCTGCCCGGCAAAGCATATAAATGCCAGGCAATATTATTGATATACATAATCAGAACATATAATCAATGAACAGCTGTTTCAATAATTTTACTATTGCCATTATATTATTTTTATGTAAAATTGATTTTTATGAAGGCAAAAATTGAAGCAATTAAAACTACATTCAATCAAGAATTTAAATCCATTGATTCACTGGATAAATTAAGAGAAATAGAGATTAAATATACAGGTAAAAAGAGTGAACTCTATTCTCTAAGCAGACAGATCGGCACTCTTGAATCTCCAGAAGAAAAAAAAACTGCAGGCAGGGACATCAATGTGCTTAAGAATGATATCATTTCAGCACTTAAGGGAAAAAAGGAGATGTTGGAACAATCCGGCATCTCAGTTCAGACAGATTCTGTGTTTGATATTTCATATCCTGTATTTCCCGGGACTAAAGGTTCATTACATCCTGTTAAACTAATCCAGATGGAATTGGAGGAGGTATTCACAGGATTGGGTTTTTCCATTGTGAGAGGACCCGAAATGGAAACCGATTATTATAATTTTAAGGCTTTAAACATACCGGAACATCATCCTGCAAGGGATATGCAGGATACATTCTGGCTCGAGAATAACATGCTTCTAAGGACACAAACATCCAATTGCCAGATAAGAGCTATGGAACAATTCAGTCCCCCATTAAAGATTATAGCACCGGGTAAATGTTTCCGATATGAAGCAATGGATGCCTCGCATGAGAATACTTTCTATCAGATGGAAGGCCTTGTTATTGACGAACATATATCCATAAGACATTTGATCGGGACAATGAAAGTCCTACTCTCTGAAATATTTGAAAGAGATATAAATATAAGACTGAGACCGGGTTATTTTCCATTTGTTGAACCCGGTTTTGAATTGGATATTGAGTGTCTCATATGCGGAGGCAAAGGATGCAAAACCTGTAAACAAAGCGGCTATCTTGAATTATTGCCTTGCGGTATGGTACATCCCAATGTACTCAATATGAGCAAAATTGATTCAAAACTGTATAATGGTTTTGCTTTTGGTCTTGGGTTGACACGTCTTGCTATGATGAAATACAATATACATGATATTCGATATTTTAACAGCGGGGATCTGAGATTCCTGAAACAATTCAGGTAATATATGAAGATATCATTAAAGTGGATAAACGAATTTGTTGATATCTCCGGAATTAATCCTAATGATATTTCCGAGAAACTCACTATTAGAACAGCAGAAACCGAAGGAATAACATCCATATCGGACTCCTATAAAAGCATTACAGCAGCATATATAGAACATGCCGAAAGAATTGATGAGAATCATTTTAAATGTACTGTGCTGGCAGACAGAAAATATACAGTCATAAGCGGAGCTCCGAATACAAACTCAGGAATACAGTGCATATATGTAAAACCGGGCGGTATGATAGACGGGAATATTATAGAGACAAAGAATATTGCAGGCATTTCATCAGAGGGTATGCTGCTTTCCGGTAAAGAATTGGGTATTAATAATGATCATTCCGGTCTCATAACAATCAATGAACGATTTAAACCTGATACTGATATTGAAGATATTTGCGGGTTTTATGATCATATTATTGAGATAGATAATAAATCATTAACCCATAGACCTGACCTCTGGGGTATTTATGGTATTGCAAGGGAAATTGCAGCAATATTCGGTCTCCATTTAAAACCATATGATATTATGAGCATCAATGCATTGCCTGACAAACCATTACCTGCAATATCAATCAAGAATACAGACCTATGTTATAGATACATTGGTATAAACATAGATAATATAACAATAAATGAATCGCCTCTTTATATGCAGGCCAGGCTGATGCGCACTGAACATGTACCGCGCAATCTTATTGTAGACCTCACTAATTATGTTATGACTGAGATAGGACAGCCTCTGCATGCATTTGACGGCTCTTCTATTGAACATATTATTGTTGATACTGTCAATGAAAAAACTCAATACACCACATTGGATAATATTAATAGAACATTGAACAATGAAACACTTATGATTATGAATAATAATGAAAATATTGCGATTGCCGGTATTATGGGAGGAGGCAATAGCGAAATCAGTGAAAAATCACGTTCAATGTTTCTTGAAGCAGCAAGCTTCAATGCTGGTCATATCAGAAAAACCTCTGCTAATTTAAATCTGCGAACAGATTCATCAGCACGTTTTGAGAAATCACTGGACCCTGAATTTGCATATATCGGAGCAATGAGATATTTAAAGCTGCTTAAAGACATTCAACCTGATATTCATTTTGCCTCTGCATTGCGTGATATTAATCATAATCCTTTTGGCAGAAATAAGATAGAGATCAGTTACAGTAAAATATTTGAAGTCATAGGTAAGGATATTGGTAAAAAGAGAGTGAACAATATACTCAAATCTCTTGAATTTGATGTAGATAATTCAGATACTACTGCAGTGGTAACTGCTCCTACATTCCGCTCTACAAAGGATATCAGTATTGAAGCAGATATCATTGAAGAAATTTCACGCATGTATGGATTTGAAAATATTGAGAGTGAACTTCCCAAACAGAACATATCGGTTCCTCATGTCAATTATATGCAGAAAACAGAAAATCTGATAAGACATTTTCTGTCATATGAAATGGAAATGAATGAAACAGATTCATATATTTGGTTTGATAATAAATTCAATAAGATGATAGATTTCAGCATTAATAAACATACAGTTAAATTGAAAAATCCTGTCTCACAGGAACATACATACCTCAGAACAACAATGATTCCTATAATGCTTGAACATGTACATGAAAACCTGAAATATTTTGATTCATTCTCTTTGTATGAGATGGGCTCGGTCTTCACTGACAAAGAAGAACATAATGTGCTCTCAATAATTATGGTGCAGCCTAAAAGAAAGAAAGGAAATGAACAATTATTCCTGAAAATGAAATATACATTAAATACACTAATAGAGAGATTGCATTATTCTGACTTATTATTAACAAAACAAGATGCACCAATGTTGAATCCTGTCAATGCTTCTTCTATACATATTAACAGCAGTAAATGCGGTTATATGGGTTCTGTTCATCCATCATTCAATAGGGTGCTTGATAAAAAAGTTGACATAGTTTTTCTTGAGATAGATTTAAATAGTATTATACTCAGACCTCAGCATACTGTGTTTAAACCCTATTCCCCATTTCCGATATCCAATCTTGATTTTTCAATAATGAAACCTTCTGATGAAACATTTATATCTTTTATTGGAACAATCAATGCCTTTAAAAGCAATCTTATTATTCACAGTGAAATGATTGACATATATGAAAATAATGACATCAAAGGTTTTCAGTCAGTGACATACAGATTCTATCTCGGACTTAATGAGAGAACTCTTAATAATGATGATATCGTTGATTTCCAGTCTTCATTTATACAGTATATCAATTCAAAGGGCTATAAACTCAGATAACTTCAAAACCCTAATATCACAATGATAAATCAAAAATTCCACGAGAAGAAGCATAGATTTATTTTATATGCATCTAACGGCGACTGTGAAGCATCAAATCCTACATCAATACCCAGCAGATTAAATATCTCCGAATAAAATCTGATACCGGCTCCATAGCCCCATCTGTATGAATCAGTAATTGTGGGATTGAAATCACTTAGTGAAGCTGATGCATTACCGCCGGTATCTCTGCCGACATATGTCCAATCAGCAAATGCAATAAGCATAGTTCCTATGGAAAAAGATCCCAATACAGGTATTTCCATTGTATAATATAGAGGCGGTATAGAATATCTCAATTCAAGATTCCCTGAATATCTGTTATATGCAGATAATTCACTATTCGGTATTGCCCTGTTTTCCAGATATTCTGTTTCAAGCATATTATACCTTGCCAATGTACCTGCCTGTAAAAATAACTGATTCCGTAATCCAAACACTATATATCCAACATCCTTAAATGCACGTATGTCCGCATAGAGTTTCCATCTGCTTATATCAATATTCCAATTATTATAATTATAAATATACTCAATTTCCGAGTATAAACCATTATGAGGATAATACGGGTCATCCCTGAAATCAGTTTCCATCTGATAACGTAATATAATGAATTCATCATAATCCAATGTATTATCTATTTCTGACATCTGAAAAGAATCCGGTTCCACTGTTATCCTGTCAAATCCGACACTGAGTTCCGGTTTAATCTTAGCATTCATGGTATATCCGCCGCCAATGACAATTTGCCTGTGTTTTTCAGTCAATCCCACATAGGGTTTTGATATTGTAGCATAATTCCCTGTCAGCTGGAAATTATATGGCCTTGAATAAACAGGGGGTATTTGATATTTAACAGCAAACTCAGTTACATAACCGAATGTAAAAGAACCTTCAATAATATGTCTGCGCCTTAACAGATTAGAGAAACTCAAACCCAAAGCAATTTTCCATTTTTCAGTATTTTCAAATTCCATACCTAATGAGGGCATGAGAGGTATCATTTCCTTTGCAGTTACATATATATCAACGGTATCTGATATATCAGCACTATTAAGGTATTCATCATCCATTATTGTTTTCTGCAGACTATCCGTTTTTACTGCCTCTATTATTACAAGACCGAATATATCCATCTTTCTCAGATTCAATATGGATTCCTTTATATGCTGAGAGCCGATTATATCTCCTTTTGAGAAAGTGAGTTGACTGATGAGAAACTCGCGGTCTGTATATGTGCTGTTCACCATTCGGATTTCACCTGCATATTCTCCATGAATAATTATAGTCATCAGACAAATCATTATACAAATCAGTATTCTCTTCATTTCAGCTCCTCATCAATTATAAAATATGATTCTCCTATCTTTTCTACAATAAACCCCTTATCATAAACTAAATCAAGGTGCTGAGCGCAATAACTGCTCTGTTGAAAGAAAACGGGTTTCCCATTTTTTATGCTGAGAATGCGGTCAGAATTATTCAATGCATTATTAACATCATGTGTAACATAGACAATAAGATGATTCTCTGATAATGTTCTCAATTTCTTCATGATTGTGAATTTATAGTGTATATCAATATTACTGACAGGTTCATCCAAAAGCATAACAGGTGTATCTTGGAATAATGCGCGTGCAATATGGGATTTTTGTAATTCACCTCCGCTTATTTCATTAATTGACTTTTCAGCGATTGAATCAATTTCAAGGAATGCCGTTATTTCATCTATCATGGATTCTTCCCTGATACTGATTCCGGAAAGTAAATTCATGTTCCTATACATTCCAAATGCAATGAATTGTCTAACAGTAAATGGAAAATGGACTTCAGTATTTTGAGGGACATATGAGCGAAGTGATGCCAATATCACAGGTGACAGACTGTTTAAATGTCTTTTCCCGTACATTATACTGCCTTTTGTTCTGTGTATGCCTGCCATTAATTTCAGCAGAGTAGATTTACCTGCCCCGTTTTTTCCGATAATTGAAATTAATCCTGTTGCAGGGAATTGCAATTCATCTATATTAAGTACAGTTTTGTCTGAGTATGAAAATTCTATATCCTTCAAATGTATCATCTAACCCTTCTCAGTATATAAA
This sequence comes from uncultured Bacteroidales bacterium, assembly GCA_964544145.1. Classification (GTDB taxonomy): domain Bacteria; phylum Hydrothermota; class 32-111; order 32-111; family 32-111; genus CAZJAT01. The sequence goes on from CAZJAT010000018.1 coordinate 28,590, forward strand.
TGAAGATGGGTATTCCAAGCAATGATGTCAATATGCCTACAGGTATTTCCTGAACAAAGATATTTTTGACTATGAAATCCGCTCCTGTGAGCAGAATACTGCCAAGGAGAAGGGACATAAGGAATATATGAAAGTGTCTGGCATCAGTTATTTTACGCACCAAATGGGGGACAACTATACCTACGAATCCTATTATACCTGCAAATGCCACTACAACAGAAACAGCAAAAGCTGATAAAATAAGTGTAAGATACATGGTCCTCTTAACATTAATTCCAGATGTGAGAGCAACCTCATAGCCGGCAGAGATTATATCCAATTCCCTGCTCTTTAATACAAGCAGAATCATTACTACTGCAATAATACCCAATAACAACATATATATTAACATATAATCTCTGAGAAAAATTATATTCAGACTGCCCATTATTGTATAAAAGTATTCAGAAATATTTCTCTGTGAAAAAATGAATATCAGTGCAACAGCTGATGATGAGAATGTACTAATCATTATTCCTGATATTATCATACTGTATTCCCTGTTGCCTTTCCATAATTGAGCTAAGAAAATTGTACTTGCAAATGCTGTAAATCCTCCTGCAAAACTCATTATTATAGCGAATATCAGATTGCCCGGGAAAATAATATATGATAGTGAGTGACCAAGTACTGCTCCTCCGGATATACCAAGAAGATAAGGGTCAGCAAGCGGATTTCTCAACAGTCCCTGCATGAGAGCACCTGTTGAGGCCAGAACAGCTCCTGTCATTATTGCAAGAATAAGGCGCGGAAGGCGGATACTGATAATTATGCTTTCATTTAATGAAATACTGCCATGCCTGCCTAATATTATATAAAGCACACCAATCAATGTCAGAATGAAAAGCAGTGATGCGTATTTAAGGAAATATTTCATCTAAATACTCACCCAATATACTGATAGCATTGATAACGCGGGGGCCGGGTCTTGAAAATATATCTATATCCTCACTGCTAAATTCAATCACATGTTCCTTCTTAATGCCACTGATATTATGCCAGCCGCTCCTTTTGTATATGCTGCTTGAACCGGACATAATTACCAGCAAATCAGGGTCTGACTCAATTACAAGTTCCTGAGAAACTGGTGTATATCTCTTATTTGTGAAATCAATTACATTATACCCGAGACGTTCAACAATACTGCCGATATAAGTTGAACTGCCGCCTGCAATTATAGGATTCACCCCTACTTCTATATATACATCTACCTCATCTTGACTGCATTTGTACACATCTATAAGTGAATCAGCATAATGTTTGATAGAATCAATATTACAGTGTGAGCCAATTAATTCCTGTATATCCCGCATACCGGTGAAAACCGCATCATAATCATCCATAGGCACATTGCAGTATGAATAATCATTTTCATCAAGAAATGCCTTTGATTCAGCAGTCAGATTATCAGAAAAAAGAACAATCTCAGGATCCAAATCAATTATTGTTTCATAATTCATTTCATAGAAAGAGCCGACAACATCCACTTCCAATGCTTTTTCGGGATGATTACAGTAAACTGTCCGCCCTACAATATGTGTATTCTCATTAAGATAAAAAAGAGTCTCCGTAATATTGGGGGCCATTGAAATGATACCATTGCCAAATAGTATCACATAAATAAATAATAAAATAAATGACAAATTAATGTTTTTCAAAACTGCCCTCAATTTTCTTTTTGAAAAAACCTCTTGATGAATAAAGTGCTTCAAGCGTTATTGTAATATCATATGTACCATTTTCGCATATCCTGTTGCCCTTATCATCCTCAAGATCCCATATGATATGATTCATACCCACATTCTGGCGTAGATATTTAGTAAGTTTCCGGATTTTCTGACCATCTTTTTTAATCTCCATTGTTACCCGGCTCTGTTCAGTTGTGTAAATAGAGATAGTTATTGCAGGCGTACTGTCATTTACATCTGCAGGACTGATTCCCTCAAGCCAGCCGTCAACACCCACCCAGTAATACTGAAAGCCACTCTCTTCTCCAATAAAAACCTGACCAAATTTTCTGAATATACTAATACCATTGGGTTTGAAGAATTCACCTTTCCCAAACCCCTCTCTTCCGAATGAAGTTATATACTTTAAATTAGAATCAAATTTATGAATAACAGAATTAACTGTATCCGTTATCCAGAGATTTCCATTATAATCATAATCAATTGCATTAAAGTCCGCATTACTGAAATATGTTACATTGTGTGAAAACTGCTCTGCTAATGTCTCACCTCTCATTGAGCACTTAATTAATTTGCTTCTGTCAGATACTATAACTATAAATGGCTTATCCTTGTATGATGTCCATCCTCGTTCAGGGTCAACAACAGTTATTCCGGTGGGTGATGATATATTTTTGATAATCTTGATCGGAGTTAATGATGAATCAAGTATAAGTATCCTATTATTCCCTGTGTCGGAAATATAAAGATTACCACTATGGTCAATATCAATCATTGATGGTAAATTCACAGAATAGGAATCTATACCGAATTCCCCAAATGAAGCAATAAATTCAAGTGAATCTTCAAGCCCATTATAATGCAATTTAAGAATCCTGTAATTATATGTATCTGATATATAAACATTGCCGTATTTATCAGCAGCGACATCCTTGGGATAAAAGAGTAGATTGGGGTCAGATCCTATACCCTTTTCTCCATATGTCTTAACTGCTCTTGTTGAGACATTGTAAACCAATTGATGATTATTGATGCCGAACATAGTTAATACAGCGTCATCTTCCCTTGATTCAGGATCATCCTCTGACAACAATTTCAAAGCAACTAATCCTTCAGTCCTGTGAAATTTCACCTTTCTTCCAAGCACCATCTTGGCAATACTGCTGTTTGCACGGTTGAATCCCATATTATGTTTGAATGGCGGATATATAAGAGTCGTCTGTTCGCCGAACAGTGTTAAATAAAATGTTATCAATGTGATTATTGCTGTTTTTTTCTTCATATCAATTAAACATATTATCCAGGAGATTTTCAACTTCATCTTTATATTCATCATCAAATTCACCGCTTTTCCTTTTCACTTCATCTTCCATAAGTGAAAGCACTTTTGCTGACAATTGCTTGGACATCACCTGGATAACTCCAATAATTGCATTGCTGTCATAGACAGATAATATGATAGTATCTTCATTGACTGCATTGTAAAATAGATTAATTTTCTTACCTTCCTGCGAAACATTATCAAAATATCTGTCCCCCAATAATTTTGCAATTGATATGGTCGCATTAAATATACCGGCACTTAAAGCTCCCAGTGATTGAATGAAATTGTCTGATTTCATCATCCCCCTCTTAAAGAGCACCTGCCCTGCTGTATTGATCACAATCACTGCCCTCACCTTTGTATCAATCATATAATCCTTGACTGCATCTTCTAATTTCTTTAATGTATTCTGAGTCAGTATGAGCTGTTTCATTATATCTGTTTCATCAGTTCTTTTGCTGCATCCTTGATCTTTATAATGATCACACCGATATTGGTTTTTTTATCACACATAACAGTAATAATAAAATTCTTTTTAGCTAAAAATACTATCTCTCCGTTTTCAGCATATATATTTGATAAAATCGGCAATTCATCACTGGCAGCTCCGAGGGAATTCTCCATTTCTCTATTAATCTTTGCAACCATAGCACCGATAATTTCGCTGCTTTCACTGTCATAAAACACTTTTTCAATGATCAGTCCATCTTTGGAAATTACAGCAACACCCCGGACACCCGTTATGGAAGCAATCTTTTCAATTATCTCTTTCATACGCCCAATACCTCTTTTATATTCTTTAATAATTGCCTCGCTCTTACATGAATCAATCCGATCTTGACAATTTCTTCAGTAAATATGCCTATTATGTAGCCATTTCCTTTAAATAGGTAAACTCTCACTTTCCCTATTTCAATAAATATTCTGTCAATTGTTCCCATATTGAGTTTTTCAATTGCTTCTTCTGAAACATAGAAAATGGTTGAGAATAGAGCTGACGCAATCTCGGCATCCAATCCCTTGACTGTTTTCTCCCTGATTATTATACCTGATTCTTCAATAATAATACTTCCCAAAACACCTTTTATATCATTAATATCAGTCAATGCATTATCCAGAAGACTCTCTGTCTGATCAGCATTCAGAAAATCCCTTTCATCTTCATTTTCATTCTTTTCTTCTTCAATAATATCATTCTGACCAGGTTTATTTTCATCTTCAGCAGGAACCGTCTCAGGCTCGGATGGTTTTATCTCACCTTGCAGTTCAGCTAACTCGTTTTTATTCCCGGTTTTTTCATAGCATTTGCTTAATAAATCTTTTGCTTCCTGAAGATCCGGTATTTGATGCAATGCCATTTTACAGTAATTTATAGCTTCATCAAAAGAATTATTCTTGAAAAATTCTTCAGCTAATGACACAAAGATGAGAACGCTTTCCTTCTCAGCTTTAATGTTGTCATTAATATTATCACTCACATCAGCCTCCAAGCAATTCATTTGTTAAAGTGTCTGTTTCATCCAGCAAAGTCATTAATTTTCCTATTTTTTCTTTTTCAGCAGTATTTTCACACATTGACTGCACAGCATGCCATTCAGCTGCTGATTTTGTCATATTGCCCCTTCTATAATATGCCACTGCATTAAATCTATGTATATACTTATTTTCAACACCATTCTTCAGGGCGAATTCAGCATAGTCATTGATTTTTTCATATTGTCTCAGAGCATAAAACGAGGAACATATAATAACATACGCTTCAGCATCACCGGCATGTTCTTTCAGATATGATTTCATTTCCAAAATACTCTTATCATATATACCGTCTCTGTAATACTGTTTTCCCCTGGACATATAGTCCTCTGTAATCTCTACACCCTTCCTGTCTGCAACTTGAACAATACCCAGAGTCATCATTCCATATATCAATTTTGCTATTTCAAATTCATTGCCATATTTATCTGCAATATCCCTAATGGAATTTTCACCATTGATCATTGAAAGGATTTCCCACTCTTTCGGATCTAAATCAATCAAATCCATTTTATCAGGATTGTCCGACAATAATGGTTTTAAGTCAGTTGAAGGGATCTTAGACGATAGTCGGGACCATTCA
>CAZJAT010000019.1:0-22439 GCA_964544145.1 uncultured Bacteroidales bacterium
AGTAGGAATTTGCAACTTTAAGATTGGGTTTTTCCTTGAATGATTTAATATTATATACATTATCATCTTCAATTATATCGCCCAATTCTATATAACCATATCCCACTTCGGGTCTTGTGGGTGGTATGCCAAATGTAATTAAATTTCCTTTAAGCGCATATTCATACCCTATTTCAACAGTTTTTTTAAATTGCTCAATTGTTTTAATACTATGATCTGCAGGACAGACAAGCATTACAGAATCAGGATCAAGCTGTTTCATCTTTATAGCAGCATAACCAATAGCTAAAGCAGTATTTTTTCCCAAGGGTTCTGAGAGAACATTCTCCTCAGGCATACAGTGAAGCTCCGATATGGGACCCTTTAAATGTTCTGTTCCAACAACAAATACATCTTTGTTTGAAATAAATTCTTCAAGCCTTAATACTGTTTCTTCAAGCATCGTTTTATTACTGATAATAGGTAATAATTGTTTTGGCCGCTTTCCTCTTGACATCGGCCAGAACCGTTCTCCTTTGCCTCCTGCTAGAATGATGCCGAAAATGTTTTTCATAAATCTCCTCTTTTATTACCTTTTTATTATATAAGGTAAATATTATCAGTCAATATGAGATTATATTTTTTATTCAGTATTTAATTTTAATTTTTCAGAAATAATTGCTGCTTTTTCCTTATACTCAATTTTTTTTGTTTTTCTAAACATTTTCTTTAATGCATTCATTGCTTCTGTACACACTTTATAATCACTGCTTGCCAAACATTTAATGTAATTCTGCTTCAGTTCTGTTCTGATGTCTTTTGCTTTAATTTCTTCAATGGCTTTAAATGCTTTTTCTTTATCAATATCCAATAATATTTCTGCAAGTATTAATTTTCCTTCTACACCGTAATTTTCACCCTCAATTGACTTGGAAACAAATTCACATTCCTCTGCATTAGATAGTGCTTCTTGAATATTGCCCATATCTCTTTTCAAAAAAGCCATTTCACCCCGAATAGATGCAATATATGATTTTGCACCCATTTCTTCAGCTTTGGATAGAGCTTTGTTTAAAAACATATCTGCATTATTAAAATCGCCTGTTTTACGTTTCACAGAACCCATTGAGTGAAGTGTGTTAACAATACTTCGTTTAACTCCCAGTTCCTTTACAATTTCATAACTCTTTTCAAATGAACTGAATGCATCCTCATAATTGCCCGTATATGCCATTAAATCGCCAATGGACGAATAGGTGTTGGCTAACATCTTATCATCGGCAGAGCTGTCGGCAATATCTAATTTTTCCATAAAACATTCCATTGCACTTTGGATATCACCTTCAATTAAATGTACTTCCCCTAGATTCCCTAATGTTATTCCCATTCCATATCTGATCTTCAATGGTTTAAATATTCCAATAACCTCATTGTATAATGATTTTGCTTTCCTATAATCACCGATATTGAAGTATACTGAACCCAAATTAAGCATAGAATATGCTTTACCTTTTACTTCGCCCATTTCATCTGCTGTTTTAATCTTGAAATTAAGCATATCAATAGCCTTATCATATTCCCCTTTGGTGATAAAGATACTTGCCATGTTTCCGGTTAATACACTTACAATTCGCTTTATACCGGCCTTTTTCGCTAAATTTAATGCTTTTTTATAATAAGCAGCAGCTTTTTTCATGTCACCCTTATACCAATAAACACCTCCCATATTTCCATATGAACTGCATAATGATTCTATTGAATGGTTCTTCTTTGCTATTTTTACTGAATATTTAAAATTCTTTATTGCCTCATCATAGTGCCCTAGATTCCAATAATAATTGCCAATATTGGTATACATACCTTCATATAGATTTTCACGTTTCCCTGATATGGTCATTTTCTCAGCTCTTTGAAAATCCTCCTTAGCATTATCCATCCTGCCCTGTGTCATATTAACAGCACCTGTCATTAACAGAGTTCTAATGATATTGTCCGTGTCATTATTTTTTTCAGCAATCTCACGTGCCCTCAAAGCACTTCTTATACATTTACTGTAATCGCTCCTCAACCGGAAAACCTCGCTTATTCCCATTAATGCTCTGCTTTCCAGGAAATTTTCATTTGATGCCCTTGATTTTACCAGTGATAATCTGTAATAATTCAAAGATTTTTCCAGGTCTCCTATATAAAAATAAGTGTCTGCTTTTCTGACATATATTTCTGCATGTTTTTTGATATCATTTGTTATAATTAACATTCTGTCCAATATAGCAGAATTTTCATCATTTTTGAAATTCTCAGCAGCCCATTTTGATGCAATATCATAATAATGATATGCATCTGAATAAAACTCTCCCTTATCATAATGATAGCCAATCTTGTAATGATATGAATTGTCTTCATTAAAAAGCATGCGCATTATCACTGCAACCTTCAAATGTAATTTTGTGATATCCTTTTTCATCTGCATTCCATATACAGCATCCCTCATGACACTTTGCAGAAATACATAGTACTGTGTATTCAATGGACTCCATATTTCCTCTGCTTCCCCCTGCATTACAGTATCACTTATGGCATCACGTTCCAGCATATTTTTCAACACCTCCGTCTGGAATTCTACTCCCAGAACGGATGCATGCTTCACGGCTTCCCTCAATGAAACATTAAGGCTGTCAATTCTCGCCACAAGTATACTGCCTATCTCTGATGGAACATCAATGCTTTGAGAAATAAGCTGATATTCATCATTATTGATTTCCAGTAATTTGTTGTTTTTCAAATATGCAGTTAACTGAGCAGCAAAAAATGGATTACCTCCTGATTTTTCCATAATTATATCTACAACATCCTTAGACACAGCAAGATTAAGATGTTTTTTAATAAGCGTCTCAATATTGCGCTTACTGAGATTGTTGAGCTCAATTTGATTATAAGATAATTTGCTGTCGTTCAATGCTTCAGGAATATCATTCCTTCCGGTCATAACAATACAGAATGGTAATGACGAACTATCTCTTAAAATAATATTGAGTGCTTTAATGCTGTCATTATCGGCTATATCAATATCATCAATTAGAATCAAGCTTTTTTTACTTATAATATTGTTAATATAATCCCTAAGAACAAATAATTTAACCTCAAATTTATCCTTTGGAGGGAGATTATGGTAATCATCATTCTTCAAATATATATCCGCTATATCTGCTATAACAGCTTCCTGACCTTCAAGGGAAGGATAACTGCTTATGAAATTTGCTAATACATTTTCATTCTTTTCACTATTTCTGTCCGTCCCCAATATACTCCTGAAATGGTTCTTAAAGGGATTTAAACTTCTTTTGAAAACAGGGTCGCATCTCATTCGAATAATATTAATCTCGCTATTATAATGATTCTCAATATAATCCAGAATCATTGATTTTCCTGATCCTGTATTTCCTTTAATATATACTATGCCCCCATTTCTGTTGTTTTTCACATGATCTGTTTTATTGGTCAGTGTGCTAAGCTCCGACATCCTTCCAATAATACTCTCATTCCTTGATACCCTTTGTTTCTGGCCGCCAAGGCTATATATTTCTACTTCCTGCTGTTTGCCTTTCACTGAGAATTTACCATAATAGTCAGCATCTGCATATTTTTCAACCAATCTCATGAATTGCCTGTCTATAAGCACTTCACCGTAATCAGCTTTACTCATAAGCCGTGCCGACAGATTTACTGTATCTCCAAGCACAGTATACGTACTTCTTTGGTTCCCAATAAAACCTGCAAAGACATTTCCGAATGTGATTCCCATTTTAACACAATTTTTATGTAATTTTCTTGTTTCATCAACAAACATCAGTGCACGCTCTGCATTGTTTCCTTTTGCTATAGGAGCTCCAAAGACAATCAGCATTTTATTTCCCTTATCACCAAAATCAAGCGTATTGAAATAGCCGCCGCTCTTTTCAGTAATATTTAATATATCCTTAACAAATTCAAAGAGTTTTTTATTGCTCCCTAATTCCTTGAAATTCAAGAAAATATTTATTGTTTCCCTAAATTCATTTTCCGCATCTAAGATATTACTGAACATATAATTGAATATCTCTTGATTGCTGCATTTTGGAATAGCTTTTTTCTCATTTTTTACATCACTGCTGAATTGTTCAATCAAATAATATTTCTTCATTGCTAATTGCTTCATAGGAAAATTTATTTTTGATTTCAAGTACTCATCAATGATAATCTCGCCCGGTTTGCAGATATTCTGACATTCAGCTGACCGGTCAACCGCTTTTCCCTTGAAATAGAACGTTTTTCTACTATCCTCTCCCGGAATACCCCACAACACTGTACCATAGGAAATCCCTATTTTTATTGATAATTTTGTGTATTGTCCGCCCAAATCAAGTGTTTTATAATTTAAAAATAATTCCTGAATGGCATTACCTGCCATTATTGAATCTGTTCCATTACTGAATATACCCGTAAATGCATCGCCTGCAAATGTCGCAATAAAACCATTATTTGAATAGACAATATCTTCAATCTCTCTGAATAAATCATTGAGTATTTCAGATAACATTTCAGCACCATATTTTCCCTTTTTCATAAGTAATTCCGTCATAGCCGTAAACCCACTAATATCAGCAAACATAACAGCACGATTCATTCTTCCGGAATATTTGTCAATCGATTCGCTGCATATAAAATACGGTACTAAATTCCTCTTCTCTTTCATCAAACCTCCAGCTATATAATAAAATATACTCCCCCAAATTACAAGGCCGGGCCTTGACTTTTTGACATAAATTTTTATGAAATACCTTCACTTATCTTTTTAAATTGCCAAATTTCACTAAAATATGTTCAATAATGACACATGTTGCAATAATAATTGTCAAAAAGTCAAGGCCCGGCCTTATTCCCTTCACAATAGGCTGTTTTTTGTATTGACTTTATGGGGATGAGTAATATAATTACAAAACATTTAGCGGTATTTAGCGGTATAATTAATCCAAAAGGAGGATTCATGAGCGTATATGCAAAACGGGTATTTGAGGATCTCAAGAAAAGATATCCTTGGGAAACCGAATTCCTTCAGGCAGCTGATGAAGTTTTATCTTCACTCAGCCTGTATTTGGACAGGGAGCCCAAATATGAAAACGCAGCTATTCTCGAAAGACTCGTAGAGCCCGAGAGAATTATTTTATTCAGAGTACCTTGGTTAGATGACAAGGGTAATGTACAGGTTAACAGGGGTTACAGGGTTGAATTTAACAGCGCAATAGGTCCTTACAAGGGCGGCCTGAGATTCCATCCCTCTGTAAATCTCGGTATTTTAAAGTTTCTGGGTTTTGAACAGATATTAAAGAATTCTCTTACAGGTCTGCCAATGGGCGGCGGTAAGGGCGGTTCTGATTTTGACCCAAAAGGAAAATCCGATAATGAAGTGATGAAATTTACCCAAAGTTTCATGTCAGAATTATTCAGACACATTGGTCCCAACACAGACGTACCTGCAGGCGACATTGGTGTCGGTGGAAGAGAAATCGGATTTATGTATGGTCAGTACAGAAGACTCAGAAATGAGTTTACAGGCGTACTCACCGGTAAAGGTCTCAATTGGGGCGGATCACTGATAAGGCCGGAAGCAACAGGTTATGGCGCAGTTTATTTTGCAGAAGAAATGCTCAAGACAAAGAATCAGGCATTTGAAGGCAAGACAGTAGCAATTTCCGGTTCAGGCAATGTGGCACAATATGCTACTCAAAAGGTTAATCAGCTTGGCGGTAAGGTTGTTACATTGTCCGACTCAGCAGGTTCAATTTACGACAAAGACGGAATCACACCCGAGAAACATGCATTTATTCTTGAACTTAAAAATGTCAAGAGAGGAAGAATCAAAGAATATGCAGACAAATTTGGATGTAAATACTTTGAGGGTAAAAGACCTTGGGAAATTGACAAATTTGATATTGCTCTGCCATGTGCAACACAGAATGAACTCAATAAGCAGGAAGCAGAAACACTTGTTAAGAACGGATGTCTATGTGTATCAGAAGGTGCAAATATGCCCACAGAGCCGGATGCAGTTGAAGTGTTTATCAATAACGGAATTCTCTTCGGCCCGGGTAAAGCAGCTAATGCAGGCGGCGTAGCAACATCAGGTCTGGAAATGTCACAGAATTCATTGAGATTGTCATGGACCAGAGAAGAAGTTGACGAGAAATTGCATCAAATCATGATTAACATTCATGCATCAGCATATGAAGCAGCAAAAGAAGTCGGCACACCGGGTAATTATGTAAATGGTGCCAATATTGCCGGATTTAAGAAAGTTGCAAATGCAATGCTTGATCAGGGTGTTATCTAATTTTTGTAATTTTTTTTTCTAATAAAAAAAGGAGGCAATTGCCTCCTTTTTTTTATTCCGGTTTTTCCAGAATAAATATTGTATATTGACTTAGATATGTATTGAATAATTCCTTAAGAACATCCGGTTTTATATCCTTGATTAACTGTATAAATTTTCCTGAGTGATTAAAATCATCATATATCATATAATCATATCCGGTCTGAACACTCTTGTTCAGTGATTGCTCATTCTGCATATAATAGCTTGTTTCATACAGATTTGTGATATTGTCAATCTCTTCCTGCATAACCCCGTCTCTTTTTGCATTCTCAAACTCGTTCATTGTCAGGGTGATTGAGGAATCAGGATAATCAGTGCTTACATAGAAATAACCATAATTTGTTTTTCTCATACTTGCTCCGACAAAGGCAGCATATGTGAGTCCGTATTTGGTTCTCAACACCTCATAAACTCTTCTCGACAGAATTGATAGGCCTATGCGTATATTCGCATAATCATCTGAAAGTATTGAAGGCACTTCATATTTAACTGCTACATATGATGTCATGAGATTTTCTTTACTGTCTCTCATTTCTCTATCACCGGCATATTTTGTGTATTGAGGAACCTTGAAATCACTGCCTTGTTTAATGGATTTAATCCCCTTCAATTCTGTTTTTAAATAATCAATAACTTTTTCAGGTTCAATTCCCGACACTATGGATATTATAATCCTATTCTTCTGTGTCAAATATTCAATGTGTTTTTTTAAATCATTTACTGATATTCTTTCAATCGTATTTATCCTTCCTTTAGGATATCCATAATACGGGTGCCCCTCATAGTATATATCATTTAGTCTGTCCCACACTATCTCATCAGGGCTGTCTGCCTGCTGTTTCAAATCAGCAATAATCTTCTGTTTTACATTTTCAATCTGTTTTTCATTAAGTAAAGGTTTTTTAACGGAAGAAATTAGTATATCTATTGCCTCCTTAAAATATTTGTTAATACTGGAGAATCCAATATATGAGTAATCATAATCAGCAGTAAAATCAACTTGAATACCGTATCTATCCATTAGTTTGTCATATTCTTCCATTGGGTATTTCTTGCTTCCCTTCTGAATCGCCTGAAGCAGAAATGTTTCAATTCCTGCATTCTCCGGTTTATAGTTCAATGTTCCCCCATCAAAAAAGATGGTCATTGCACTAATATTATATGATTTGTCATAATCATAGATTACATCAATATTGTTCACTGTGTATTTGCGGATTTCTGCGGACAATGAGACAACACTTACTATAATAAGACAGATAATCAATAGCTTTTTCATATTCCACACTCCTTCCAGGTATCATCGAAATACTCTGATGCAGCATCCTCGCTAACAAGAACACCAATGACTTTTTTCTTATCAACAAGATATTTATTTACCACTGCTGAAATTTGTTCTGCATTCACAGCTCTGATATTATCCAGATAATTTATAAAATAATCTGTATCTGAAATACACCACCAGAAACCGGTGTTGAGAGCAAAATCCTCTGTTGACTGAACATTGTATAGAAAATTAATTTCAGATCTTTCCTTTGCTTCTTCAATGGTCTGCTCTGTGTAGTATTTGGTATCCTTCATTAAATTAATCTCATTAAGAATAATATCCGCCACCTTCTGGGCATTTTCCGGCATAAGCACAGCATAGAATGTAAATGTTCCACCATCCTGCTGCGTGAAATATCCCGCATAGAAATCGTAAACTAGACCCTCATTTACCAGTTTTTTCCTCAATTCAAATGATTTCATGCGTATAAGCTCTGTAAGCAGATCCATTGCATATGTATCTTCCCTATTCTCATCCACATCCGGACCTCTGAACTGAATTGACAAACGCGACACATTAACATCACCCTTAACAAGGATTTTTTTATCTGATTCAAGATATGGATGCTCAGGGTAGTTAAAATCCGGTTGCTCTCCCATTTTCCAGTCATCAAAATATTGTCTTACAAGTTTTTCTGTTTTCTTAAAATCAATATCGCCGACTATAATCAAAGCACAATTATTGGGTATATAGAACTTACTCTGTATATCCTTCATCTGCTCCTGAGTTGCGCCGAGAATGACATCCTTTTCCCCTATGGCATTCTTTCTGTAAAAATACTCTTCAAACATTGCTTTTTCAGTTGCCTGATAAAAAATATAATTGGATTCGCTGAAATCCCTCTTAAATTCATTCATTACAACATTTTTCTCTTTCATTAACTCAATTGTATCAAAGAGGGGTTCCCTGATTGCATATTTCATAAACTCCAGTCCCTCATTAATACGGCTCGAAGGTAATGTGAAATAATAGCGAACTGATTCATTGGATGTCATGCCATTATATATTATCCCCAGCTCCCTTATTCTCTTAGCATATTCTTCCTGAGACTGCCATTTCTTATTGCCTTTAAAGAACATATGCTCATAGAGATGTGATAAACCGCAATTTTCCGGTATCTGAGTATATGCACCATTTCTTGCAGCAATTTCTATTGTTACAATAGGCTGTTTGTCTGATTTTATCATAATCAGCTCAAGACCGTTATCTAATTCCATTATCCTGTATTCTTTGTTGAACATTGTTTCTGCGCTAAGCAAAAGTGCTGTGATAAAGAATAACAATATTAACCATTTCTTCATTTTTTCTCCTTTATTTGTTTTTTTTCAAAAATAAACATAATGCCACCTATCAAACTTACTAATGTAATCAATATAAAAAATGTTATTGAAAGTGAAAATGCCTGTTCTTTCATACCTATACCAAAAAAGGTTATATATGCCCAGTCACGGAGGCCTATACCGTTTATGGTTACAGGTATCATTGAAATTATTGATATTAGAGGTACATATATAAGCAAATCAAGAAATGTGATGTCAAGCATCTGGGATCTTACAATAAAATAATTGGCAAGGACAAAAAGAAGCTGTATGGATATTGAAAGAATCAGATTGGTGAAAAACATCTGCGGATGTTTTCTCATCGTCCTAAGTGATGAATAGAGATTGTTTGCTTTTTCTCCTAAATGAAGCCATGTTATTTTTGCAATAAATCTGCTTAATATGCTATATACACGTTCATTCCATATTGCAATGACAAAGATAATTGATATCAAACCTCCTCCGCCTGAAACATAGTAAAAATACTGCACATCAATAATACGGAAGAATATCAAGGGGATAATTGTTACATATATTATTATACCAAGCAATCCTATCCAGCGTTCAAGAATAATAGTTGAAATAACATCTGCAATTTTCTTCTTATCTGTAGCCACATATGCGCCTCTGATAAAATCCATACCCACAGTTGAAGGGAGAAAATTATTGAAAAAGAAAGCTATCATATATATACGGAATGCTTTAAACAACGATATGCTGAAGCCATACACCTTTAGAATCTGATGCCATCTCAATGAAATAATAAATGACAGTATAAGCATAAATATTGCTGCAAATATTAGATCAGTTATATTTGAACTTAGAATAATACTAAATGATTTGCTGATTTCCAGTTTGCTGAAGATAAATAACAGTATGCCTGCTGTTACAGCTATCCGAAGAAGTGTGAAAAGTGTTTTCTTCATAATTAAATATAATAATTAATAATCCTGCAATGTCAACCTGGGTATGGGACTAATCCAATTCCGGCTTTTCCTCTACAAGCTGATTCCACTTTTCATATAGACAATCCAATTTGCCCCCAATTTCCTTTTCCCTCTGTCTCAGCAATTTTACTTTTTGCGGATCTTTACGGTAAAGAGAAACATCCTTGAGCATATTGAATATTTCTTCCCTCTCAATTTCATATGCGGATATCTGCTTCTCTGTATTTCCAATTTCTCTGTTTACTGAAATGCGTTTGTTTATAAGATCTTGCCTATTTTCCTTTCTGGCCCTCACCGGATTGTTCGGTTCTGATGTTATTGATATCCTATTCTCTTTCTGTTCATAATTATCTCTATACTCTCCGGAGGCAATCAAATCATTATAATCACCATAATGGATGTTCAGCTTTCCATTTTCTATTGCCCACATTTCATCCGCATGTACTGCTCTGAGCAGATATTCATTATGAGAAACAATAATAAAACCGCATTTCAAACCTTCCAGCCATTTTATAAATATATCTATTGTATCAATATCAAGATAATTAGTCGGTTCATCCAGAACAACAAAATTGAATTTTGAGATGAACAATCTGCACATATATAGCCGCACCTTTTCTCCGCCTGACAGAACCCCCACAGGTTTATCATAATCATCAGCATTAAACAGCATCATACCCAGAAGTGATTTGGCGCGGAATTCATTGGGTTCAAGATGCTGTATAAATGAAAGAACTGTATCGTCTGAAGGCAGTTGAGAAATTCTGTCAAAATCAAAGAAAAGCATATTGAGGCCATCATTATATTCAAGATTCCCCGCATATTCATCATCATTCTGTGCAAGTATTCTCACCAAGGTTGATTTCCCTATACCATTCTTTCCTATAAGAAATATCTTCTTCTGCGGTGCAATATCAAGACTCAGATTAGACAGTATCTGTTTTTTATTATAAGCTTTTTCTATGATATTTCCCTTAATTCCCTTTCTCGATCTCAATATTTCCACATTATGATAGGAGAATTTCACATCCTTTTCGTAGATAATTTGTATACCCTTCATCTTATCTCTCACTTTTGAGAGCACCTTTTCGCGGGAATGAGCCATTGCCACTTTTGTGTTCTTTGCTTTCCATTTATTAATAAATGCAATAAGCTGTCTTTCCTCTTCCTTTAAATTCTTTAATTCCATCTCCATTTTCTCGGTAAACTTCTTTTTCTCTTCTTTATAAAAGGTGTAATTGCCCTTATATGATATAAGTTTTGTGCCTGAAAGCTCAACTGTTTTCATACATATAGCATCAAGAAATGCTCTGTCATGTGACACAATAACTGCGGATTTGTTTGTTGACTGCAAAAATGCCTCAAGCCATTTAATAGAAGGCAGGTCAAGATGATTGGTCGGTTCATCCAGAAGAAGCATATTATTATCTTCCAGTAATATCTTTGCAAGCATCAGCCTCATCTTAAAGCCATATGAAAGTGCATGTACTGATTTATTCATATGCTCTGCAAAACCCAGCGCTGAAAGCATTCTATAAGCTCTTTCATTAAGAGAATATCCCTCCATATGCCTGTATTCTTCCTCATAGAGGGATAATCTGTTTAACGTGGCAAAATCGGGTTTATTCATATTTTCAATTTTCTTCATTAAGTCATTATATTTATAGTAATAGTCAATATTGTTCAGCAGAAATTCCACAGGCATAAGAATTGATTCTTCAATCTTCATTTCCTGCTTCAAATAACCAATTCTTGATGAACCTGTCTTTATTATATCACCCTGAAAATCTCTCATTTCCCCTGCTATCATATTGAATAATGTAGTCTTTCCGCTTCCATTGCGTCCGACAAGCGCAGTTTTGCCATCCTCAAATACTGTATTTGCTTCATTAAAAATTGTTGTTATTCCATGTGAAAATGTGAGATTATTGATTGTTATCATAATAGTATGCGGTAAATGCCTATGTGAATAAGCATATATATTTCAAGCACCAATGCTTCAATAAGGTAGATAGACCTGTATAGTGTTCTGAAAGAAACAGAATCCCGGGTCCTGAATGAATGTATCCTATTTACAAATTTAACTGAATGCACAATGGCGCCTGGAATGAATATCATGCTGATCCAAAGTGGAATAATATTTAAAATACCAAGCAATGTGAAATATACAGGTGCTGCAATAAAAAACACTGTTGAAAGAATAAATGTAAATTTGGGACCCTTTTGTACAGCTAATGTCCGTATTTCAGTACTCCTGTCTATCTCATAATCCATTGTCATATGATTGAGATGACCCGCTATCTCCGTTAATCCGAAAAAAACGGAAAATAACACGCATCTGTAATCTGCATATCCATTCAGATAGCTGCCGACCAAAAAGAGAAAAGGCATTGTTATCATATCAAAGAAATAGGGTAAAAATCTCCCTCTCTTTAACATAACAATGGGATGCGTGTACATGGTCCATGACAGCATTAGAAGCACAAGAATAAGCGCCATCTTCAAATTAACAAAAACAGATAACACCACACTTCCTGCAAAAAACACTACAGAGACCCAGAATATAAAATGCTTATTAATTCCCCTGAATTTCTGCTTGAATTTTTTGTTCTCATCCTGCATATCCTCATCAAATGTAGCATAATTATTATAACTGAGAACCTGAAACAGAAAACATATAACTGCTCCCGCGCCGAGTAAACCCTTTAATGTGAAATTCATTGAACCCGAAAGATATGCAGAGAATGTAAACCCTGCAACAGTCATTGCAAAATGCTCCATTGTCTCAAAAGGTCTTACTGCATATATGAATGACCTAACATAATTTCTAATCATTTTTTAACATACCTTTTGCTGCTATCATACCTGATATTGCAGCACCCACTATACCTCTTGATTTACCTGCTCCATCGCCGCCAAGGAAAATATTGCTGACAGTAGACTGCATATATTTATCTGTCTTGTACTTTAAAGAATAGAATTTTATTTCCGGTGCATAAATGAGATTTTCTTCCTTTAATATTGTGTTATCAAAAATCTTATTTAAACGAATAAGCCCTTCTTTCAATGATTTCACTATCTTATATGGATATGCCATTCTAATATCCCCGGGGGTTACCAGTTTCTCCGGCAGAAGAGTAGGATGTAATTTATTATACCATCTGTCTGCATCAAAGAATGTTTCTGTTTTGCTTCTCTTCTCATCAAGGAAATCTCCTATCCTCTGTACAATGGGTTTCCCGTTTCCAAGTATATTCGTTGCGGAAGCAATCAACCGTCCAAAGAGAAACGGGTCAGTCAAAGGTTCTGTCAATTCAATTGTATTAAGCAATGCAAAATTTGTGTTTTCCGTTTTCTTATTCTTCAATGCATCACCATTTATAAGTTCAAATTCATCATAATGTTCTATGCGTATCCTCCCTCCGGGATTTGTGCAGAATGTTCTTACAAGAGTATTGTATTTAGTTATTATATGAAATTTCGGATCATAGAGAAAATCAGTGATAGGATAATCCTTTCTTTTCAATTCCATCCGTATACCCACATCAATACGTTTCCCATTACTAAATTCAATCCCTGTTTTTCTGGATATATTACGCAGCCATTTAGACCCATTTCTGCCGGGCGCCAATAGCAGATATTCAGAGGATAATTCCCGATTCTCAGAATGAAGGATTATGGTTTCATTTTTTTTCTCAATAGTTGAAATATGTGTCATTAATGAAAATTCAACTCCATTATCCTCCAGATATGATCTCATTTTCTTTATCATCTTTTTTGACATATCAGTTCCAATATGTCTCTGTTTTGCAGGTATTAGTTTAACATCATTCCGCTGAGCTCTGTCTATCCACTCCTGATACATATCAGGATTTGTTCCGAACAATTCAATGGGTGCGCCAAAATCAATAAAAATATTATCAATCATATCAATATATTCATCTGCCTCAGATTCATTCAACTGCAATTCATTCAAATCCATTCCAATCTTACTGGTAAGATTCAGTTTGCAATCATTGAGCAGTCCGCCCGAAGGAAATGCATTTTCATCAATAATTATTATACCTCTTTGACCATGCTTAATCAGTTCATATGCGCAGAATAATCCCGCAGGACCACTGCCTATTATAGCTGTTTTATAATGCTTTTTCATAAATATTCTTTATATATTCCTCTTTCATTTCTATACCTCTGCGATTTGCAATTTCTATTACACTTTCAATCAGCTTACTGCTAATAAAATCTATACCCGCTTCTTTGAGACGGACAGGTGCTCCCAATGATTTAAAATACGATTCAATATCATTTATAACGATATCTGCATCTGCATATTTTTTCCTGAACACTTCATTGCCCAGGATGATTATTCTCTTTGAGAGACATTCTCTGTTCTGCCTTAGCCATGCCGGAATAATAATGGATAATGATGCCCCATGAGGTGTATTAAAAAAAGCAGATAATGAATGTGCCAGCATATGATTTTCAAATGAGTATTTTCCTATGCCTGCAGTCAAAATACCATTCAGGGCAATTGTAGAAGCCCACATCATATTGCTTCTTGCATTAATGTCAAATGCATTATCCTTTAATGCATTCATTGAATCAATAACTGTCCCTATTACTGCAAATACCAATTTATTCTGTATGGGCGTATCATCATCACTCTTTGTGAAATAACCCTCTATTGAATGCGCAATAATATCTACTGCTGAATATGCAGTATATTCCTTTGAAACTGTCATCGTTAATTCCGGGTCAAGTATTGAAAATTGTGGATACATCTGATAATGACCTATGCCCACTTTTTCATTTAACTCTTCATTGGTAATTACTGAAATCGGATTCATTTCACTGCCAGTTGCAGCTATGGTGAGCAGTGTCCCCAGCGGTAATGCTGAAGAGGGTTTTGCTTTACCTGCAAAGAAATCCCACACATCACCATCATAATGAGTCCCTATTGAAATTGCCTTTGCAGTATCAATGACAGAACCGCCTCCTGCTGCAAGTATAAAACGTATATCATTGCTCCTTGCCACTGAAATACCGTCACGCACCTTGTTCAACTCCGGATTTGATTTGACTCCTTCTAAATGTATGATATCTCTATTATGAAGAATTTCTATAATCCTTTCATACACACCGCTTTCCCTTATACTCTTCTGTCCCGTGACAAGCAGAATATTGCCTTCAAAATTATCTGCTGCTTTTTTGAGATTCTGTATTGAACCCGGTCCGAATATAATCTGTACAGGATTATAATAGATAAAATTCTTCATTTTTGCTCCAAGATATTTAGATGTTCAAAATATACTGTACTGACCTTTAACAGTAATATATATTGTTATCTCAGTATAGTCAAAGGGAGAACCTGCACTGAGATTTTCAATACCTATAACAATATATTCATTATGAAGCTGCTCCTTTAATAATTCGCTCTCTGCTTCACCCGAAACCGTGTCATCAGAAATTCCCAGATGCAGGTCTATCAATTCCTCATCATTGTCATTCTTGACATTATCAACAAGGGAGTCAGCGGAAATATACATGGCAATATCAGTGGCAAATCCGCCTTTACTCACTTCATAATGGATTATCACATCAGAATATTCTATCTTTTCATCCCTTGCATCTTCAGGTATTTCAATAGCAGCTTCTATATATACACCATATGTATTGGGTATTTTGACAGTAAACTCTTCCGTATCTGTTGAGAATGCAATACTGCATGCAGAAATAGAAATCAATATGCAAACAAATACAATATAAAATATTCTTCTAATCATATTTATCCTTCTCAATATAGAAATTTAAGATTAAAATTATACACAGGCGGTAATCCCGAAAAATCCTGATTATCATCTCCATTAAAGAATGTCATTGAAAAACATGCACATAGATAATCGCGGGGCTGATAGTTTATATTGAACAGAGCAAGGGAGCTTCTGTCCTCCATGTTTGTGAAGAATAATGCCTCTCCGCTAAGTTTCTCCCCTTTATTAATTCCAATTATTGGTATTAAATAGTGTTTTCCAATAAGATAATCATCATTCAGATATCTCAGAAGCAGATCTGAGAATGTATACTGCGGACTCCTTCCATCGGAATAATAGATATATTCCAATGATGTATAAACAAAATCATAGAATGTATAATCAATACCTGCAATAATATAATAATGTGAATTCTCAAGATTCATTGAATCCATATTATAAAAATAATCAGCTTCAGCCCAAAGGCCCGGCCCCCATAAATCAGTTACTGCATTCATTCCAATCAATGCATATTCCGTTGTATCTGTATTGAATATCAAGCCATTAAGCATTCTTTCTGACTTAAACAGATGAGCTGCACATATTGAATATGTGAAGTAATTATTTATATTCTCAAAGAGAACACCCTGTTTTGTCTTCTTATATTCCGGATTATCCTGATAAATAAATGACACTGTATTATCCCCAAATGAATATGCCGCACTTAATCCCCAAATACCCTCGCGTATATAAAAATAATCCATTGGTGTTTCATTCCCATAAATATCCGCCGGAGCATATGTCTGTGATATACCCCATTTCATAGGGAATTTACCCAATTTAACATTGATTCCTTTCCAGAATATGGATATATAGGCATGACTAAGAGTCATTGAATTGGCCAGCTGATAATAACTGGGAAGCATATCCCTCAGATAATCAGGCATATTGCTGGGATAGGGTATGGTGAATCGCGGATTTCCGATATAATACTGCCCTATACCCTGCAGATAGAAAGAAGCCAACCCCCTGTCTTCTGCAAAACCTATTATAAGTCTGTTCTCATTGTAATAATTTACTGTCTGAAAATAGTAATAATTATAATCAAATTGACCATTAATCTGCAGACCTGCTATCAGTTCAGGCAGAATAATAAAAACAAATATAATTTTTTTCATCTTTCTAAATAAGCCTTCTGGAAATATGACTCCGGCAAGCCTGCATTCAGGCTGATATCATCATACAGGATCTCTGTTGTGCTGCCCTGCTTTAACTGGTCCACCATATTCATCCTTGTCGGTATATATTTTCCATTAATGTGTTTATAATCACTTATATAAAATTCCTTCAAGAGCTTGCCTGTTGATGAGTATATTTCCTCCTTCACGGGTAGAAATATCTCTTTTGCAATATATTCCATTTTCATCTTATAAGGAGCATCGGGTGATTTTGCTGTTAATTTAATAATATACAGTGTGTCATCTTCCAATAATTCCATTGAGTATAATTCACTTGTCTCTCTGTTTTCAGCCATATCCTCATATGAAAAATCAGATCCCATAAACCCCTCTTTAAGCATATGACCCTTTATGCGTATTGATTGACCTGCTGACGGTATATATAACCACATCTGATCATTCTTTTTCATGAATCTATTTATATGACCAGATGTTGACGCAGTTATCTCAATAAGAATATTCTCTTCGTCTTTCATATATATATCCATTGTCATACTGCGTTCTTCACCATCCTCCATGACATTCATTGTTGCTGTCATTTTCATATCTTTATATACCATATTATTGTCAACCTTATCTATTATATCATCAACACTTAAAGCATTGATAATTAATACTGTAATAATTAAAGGTAAAATCAATATTATCTTTTTCATTTTTACTCCCTTAATACATCAACAGGATTTATCTTCCAAATTCTTCTCAGTAAAAATAATGACGAAAGCAGTCCGGATATAACACTTAATCCGCTTGCAAACAATATTGTATCAAGCGTTAATTTGGTATACCAAACACTCTCCATCGGAAACTCAATATCATTCATTGCAGCAGAAAAATCTATTCCATTAAGCTGAATATAATATGTTAGTGCAGAGCCGAGAAGCACGCCCAGTGCAGCTCCCAGTAGTGTGATAATAACTGTTTCCACAAGGAACATTGCAAAGACCTTTCTATTACTAAGCCCGAGAGATTTCATCATGCCAACCTCTTTTATTCGTTCATATAATGCCATAATCATTGTATTAATAATAGCAATAAATGCCAGGGCAAATATAATAATCAGAAAGATATATGTGAAATAGATACCTATCTTAATC
The DNA here is from genome assembly GCA_964544145.1 of uncultured Bacteroidales bacterium. Classification (GTDB taxonomy): domain Bacteria; phylum Hydrothermota; class 32-111; order 32-111; family 32-111; genus CAZJAT01. The sequence continues at coordinate 18,064 of CAZJAT010000019.1, forward strand.
ATTTGAATAAGAGAACCCTCACTCTCATAGAATGAAATATCCTCATTCCCGTCTGATACTGCCTCAATATCCCTATATACCCTATATGATTCTGCACCGGAATTAGCAATTATCATCAATTCTGTTGCCTGATATTTATTCATTGAAAGAAGAAACCGCGCATCATCAATATGTATGAATGCAGTTTTATTTGCAATATAATTAATACCGCATTCATAGAATTCACTGACCTTTAATTTGATGCCATTCAGATAACCATATCTTGTCGGTGCAATTATGACCAGAGAATCATTTATATGAATATTGTATTTTTCAGAAAATTGTTTTGAGACAAGAATATCACCCTTCTGCAGGTTTGTCCCCAGGATGAATCTGTTGTCCTTTTCACTCTCAGGTCTTATTGAGAGAATCATCATTCCCTCTATCTCTTCCTCATCCTTGGCAATAAGAGCACCGAATTTTACTCTGGGTCTTATTGTTTTAATACCTTTAATATGCTCAATATTCTTCTCAAATGCATCACTGTCTATCAGCTTATTTACAGGCAAAAGCCTTTCTTTCATTAAATAACCCTCTGCAGTAATTCTCACATGTGCTGTCTGCAGGTCAAGAATGGATTCTCTCATGGGTCCATATACACCCTCCATAAAACTCTTTCCGAATATAAGCAGAATAACAGCATAAGTTATTGAAATGGTTGTCAGGAATGTGCGCCTGTGATTCCTGAATATGTTTTTGAATGCTAATTTTATAATAAATTTCATAATTATCTCATTATCTTTACAATCTGCTCTTTTATTGCCCGTCTTGCAGGATAGAGGGAAGAGACCATTGCCATTAAAAATGTAAATATAACAGTTTTCACCACAATCATCAGATTAAATGCCCCCCTGACAACAGTATTTATGGGATATCCCCATTCCATATTGCCAATCATTGCAGATATATCTATGCCGACATAACTTGCATGCCACATCATAATTATACCAAGTCCTGAACCAATCAATGCTCCCAGCACGCCTATCAGCGCTCCCTCTGTTATAAAGAGCTGCATAATGACTCTTGATGATGCACCCAAAGCGCGCATTGTACCTATTTCCTTAAGACGTTCATATGTAGAAAGCAGCATTGTGTTTGCTATTCCGACACCTGCAATAATTAATACCATTAATATTGAAATATAACCTGAAATCTGATCAGCATAAGCAAATGCAAAGAAATCCTCTTCTTCTTCTTTCCAAGACATTATCCTTAGTTCAGGATAATACTCATTCAGAAAAACCCTCATTTGTCTGACAAATGAATCTGTGCTTTTCCTGCTTTTCAGGAGAATGGCAATATCCGTTATTTCTCCATCTGTTTCAAGGAAACGCTTTGCCGTGTTAATATTGACAATTACAGAACTATTGTCAATATTCGGATTTCCTGTTCTTATAAATCCTATGCATGTCAGATCAACTGCATCATAAGCCCCATGTTTTGTTCTTCCCTCCAGAAAACATATCTCACCTTCTTCCAGGTCAAAGAGCTTTATCAGATCAGCGCCAATATAAATATCTCCATTACCGGGCATTTCAATTGGAGTATTGTTCTCCAATGTGCTGAATGTCTTCCTATACGAAAGAGGCATTACACCGAGAGCAAGTACAGGTATTTTGTTGATGCCGTCAGATAAATTTCCTGAGAACATAATCTGCTGGGTAATGCTGTTTACCAGCTTATTTGATTCAATATATTTTGTAAGATTTTCATCTGCATTAAAAGTAGCATTGTCATTTGCGCCCTTTTTATCAAAATCATAATCCCTGTGAAATATCTTTGCATGTGCTGTCTGATAATTAATGATATTATTGTATGACATATTATTCATGCCTTCAATGAAGGAGATGGTGTATACAAGCAGAACAGTACCGGCAATTATGGGAATAGTTGTCAGCATTGTGCGCCCTTTTTTCCTAAACATGTTTTTATAAGCAAAATTAAAGAAAAATTTCACTTCTTAACATCCTCAGTTATTTCACCATCGCGCAGTCGCACTATTCTGTCGGCATAATCCATAACAAGATTATCATGTGTTGAAAAAATAAATATTGTATTATATTCCTTATTCATTCTCTTCATAATATCCATTACATTGACTGCATTCACAGAATCCAGATTTGCTGTTGGTTCATCAGCAAGTACAATGATTGGATTTTTTACAAGAGCCCTTGCAATAGCAACCCTCTGTTTCTGTCCCCCTGATAATTCCTTTGGAAATCTATTTTTCAAATCAGATATGTCAACCTTTTTAAGGGCTTCCATTATCATCTCTCTGTGATTGTTCTTCAGATTAGGGTGAATGGCCAATGCGAATTCCACATTTTCATAAACAGTGAGAACCGGTATAAGATTGAAATCCTGGAATATAAAACCAATGTGTTTATTTCTGAATAATGCAAGCTCATTTCCATTCATATGAGTAATATTTTCATTATTTACAAGTATTTCCCCTTCATTGACCTCATCAATACATCCAATCAGATTAAGCATTGTTGTTTTACCGCTTCCCGATGGACCTGCAATTGAAAGGAATTCACCTTCATCAATGTTAAGCGATATATTCTTTAATGCATTTACAGATATATCGCCGGTTTTGTAGATCTTGCTAACATTGATTAATTCTATTTTATTGGTCATGTTCATCCCCTTAGAGATTTTTTAGTATTATAACAATCACAGCATAAGTTGCAACACTTATCACAGTGCCTACCCCTCCTGCTGTTAATGAGTAGCTCATACGCTCATTCTTTTTTGCAGGTATGAACGTCTTTTTGAATCCGCTCATATAATATATATTATGTATCTCCCTTAATTCGGGTAATTGTGGTTCATCAAAATATGCATAAATACTCACACCCACACACCCGCATCCGGGGAAAAATAACGAAGTTAATGTGCTGAGCAATGAATATTGTTTTATATCACTCTTGTCTTTAAGATACAATTCTGCATCCTTAACGCCTCTGTCATAGTCATCATTTCCGCAAAAAATATTAATCACTGCAGCAATCAATATAATGGTATATAAATATTTCATAATATATATAATGCCAAATAATTGGTATATGTCAATGTATTAAATATAGAAATTGAATAAAAAATGATAAAAATTAATTATTATATTTTTATTATAATTTAACTTATGAAAGCAGATAAAATCATCAGAAAATATATCAGCAAAAACATTCCATAATATGAAACAAGTCCGATTATTGCCATTTTGCCGTTTTCACTGCGCATCTTTGCATTGTAACGTTCCTTCAGCCCCATTGAATATGCAATGGATTTATTTTGCAAAAGCTTTAATGGCGGTTCATATGTTAACACAAATGGTATTATTACTCCGATTATTTGCAAACAGAACCCGGAAAAGAAAAATAACTTATTTGGAGTAACATTTTTTTCGCCATCATTCATACCCATAATATATTCTTCTGAATACATAGTTTCATTGTTGCTGGGCACTTGTTCTTCTGATTCTTTATCATCAGGATCGGAGAATAAACTTACACCCTCTTCAGCATTAACCATTAGGGGATATAGAGAAAAAATAGAAAATATCAATAAAATACTAATTACTCTTTTCATCATTACTCCTAGAACATAAGAGAAATGTATACATTAGCACTTGTTATCAACTGAACTGTATTTGATTTCCTATATTCAATAGATATCTCTAGTTCAGGTTTCAAAACTACTGTGGATGTTCTATTGAATAAACCTCCAATTGAAGCAGATACAATGGGAGATAAGAATGGATCAATATCGGTTCTTTGTGTTGTATTTCCTGCATAATCAACATATGTACTATAATATGGTCCCCAAAAAACACCTACCCCAACTGCTCCACCGTAAAACAGAGCATTTACTTCCCTTGTTGTAATCTTATATGACCCGATTCTCAATCCTAATCCTTCAAAAAAATTACTGCTCTGTATGCTGAACATATAATCAGGTTTTGTGAAATATAAACTCAAATTAGTAAAAACAGGTAAATAGTGATAATCTGGCGTAATTGATTCAATAGTACCCAAATGAGCTCCTATTCCGAGAGCGAAAGATGTCTTAAACGGTTCTTTAATATCACTCAATGTTTCTTCTTCAACAATGACATTCCCAACAATTTTAGAATTTTTAAAATCCTTCTGATTCATTAGTGAAAAAAGCATTCTTTCTATAAATAAATCTAATTTGTCATTATCAGTAATTATCTTGCTTACCTCAAATTTCAATTCATTATTCTTCATTAACTGCATTGTATAATAAGCTCTGCCATCTTCAAATCTGATTATCTTTGTTCTTATCTGATAATCAGTATTATCAGCTAAAGAGTC
>CAZJAT010000019.1:22539-33044 GCA_964544145.1 uncultured Bacteroidales bacterium
TATAAATATTATAATATATGAAATATAAAGGAGGATGAATGAGGCTATTTAGAAGCTTAGTTTTATTAATGTTAATAATGATTATAGCAGTATCATGTCAAAGAGCTGTAAGCAGAGCTCCCGAGGATGCTGTTCAGGGCGGAGATATCACTGTCGGCATTATCAGTGAGCCGGAAAATCTCTCCCCAATGTATCCCTCTTTCACAGCACACAACGAGATTACGGATATGCTGTTTCTGCCATTGCATAAATTAAATCAAAATGGTGAGATAGCTCCAATGCTTGCAAATTCATGGGAATACTCGGAAGATTTGACCAAAATCACATATAATATCAATAAGGATATTAAATGGCAGGATGGTCAGGCCGTAACAGCTAAAGACATTGCATTCACATTCAATGCCATGAAAGACCCGGCTAATGGTTATCCATTATTATCAAGATTACAGTATATTGATTCTGTAAAGGCTATTGATGATTACAGAATTGTATTCTTCTTTTCAAAGGTTTATCCGAGAGCTCTCTATGATTCAAATATCAAAGCGCTACCAATGCATTTGCTCAAGGATGAAGCAAAGATTCAATTTGCAGATTTTCATATGAAACCTGTCGGCAATGGCCCCTATAAACTGGGCGAATGGAAAGCAGGCAAATACATCACTGTGATGAAAAATGAGAATTATTCACTGGAAGATAAACCATTCATAAACAAGATTGTATATATCATTTATGATGATCAGGAGAATATGATTGCAGACCTCAAGGATGGCAAATTGGATATTGCCTATGATATCAGCCCTGAAAAACAGAAGGATATAGAACAGCTCGGGAATGTTTCACTTATCAACAAAAAGGGCAACACATACACATATATGGGTTTCAATATGAAATCAGAACCCTTTGACAATAAAGAAGTCCGTACTGCCATATCAAAACTAATCAACAGAGAAGGTATGATTAAGAATTATGTGGGCGGCAATGCAATGCTCTCCAATGGTCCATTGACACCTGCTTTCTGGGCTTATTCAAAGGAATTGAATCCCATTGAATTCAATAAAAAGGAAGCTGAAGAATTACTGAAAAATCATATGACAAAGAAAAATAATACATATTATTTCAAGAATAAAAAATTCAGTTTTGATATCATAACAGATAAAAATGATATTCAGATGGTTAAGATTGCAAATGCAATAGCATCTGATTTGGTGAAAAACGGTATCAATGCAAAGGTGAAATCACTGGAAAGTGCAGACCTTATCGGCAAACTGATAAATAAGGATTTTGATGCATATGTATTATCATGGGCAGTTGACGAGAATTACAATCCATTCCCATTCTGGTCATCAGATAAATCCGTCAGCATGTTCAATTTTGTATCATATTATAATGAAAATATTGATAAAATACTGAGAAATGCAGTATCATCTATGGAAAAGGAAGTCGCATTTGAATATTGGTCAGAATTCCAGCGTACAATTGCTGATGATATGCCCTATGCTTTTCTCTATATTCCAAACAGGGTGATTGCGGTAAACAATATACTGCGTTCATTTGACGGTATATATGAATCTGATGCAGACATACTCTCAAATCTTGATATCTTCTATGTAGAAAAGAATAATCAGAAAGATATAGATGTTGCAGCACTGTTTAAGGTTGAAGACAAGAAAGTGGAAAAAAAGACAGATAATAATACAAAAAAGACAACAACCAAGAAAGAAACACCTGTAACAGAGAAGAAGCCGACAGCATCACAGATTTTATCAGAGCAGGCAGCAAAGACAACCACAGAAGAAGAGAAACCTGCTGAAGAAAAACCTGATGAGACAGAGGAAGTTGTTGAGGAAAAACCCAAGATAACGCTTCAGCCGCAATTGAAGAAATTGATTCAGCCGACATATCCTGATGCCGCTTCCAAGGTGGGAGCTGAGGGAATGATATTCATTCAGGTACTTGTAGGCACAGATGGCAAGGTTAAGAAAGCTGATGTATTGAAGGGTGGAAACACAGCCCTTGAAGAAGCAGCTAAGAATGCTGCCATGAAATGCGAATTTAAACCGGGCACTGTTGACGGCGTTCCTGCAGAGATGAATGCAACTATACCATATAGATTTGTTGCCCCTTAATTGCCAATAATATATCTAAGCATAAAAAAACCGCCCAAAAGGGCGGTTTTTTTTATATTTATTTTCTTTATATTATTACTCTTCCTCAGCCAGTTTCTTTGCTTCTTCAACAATCTTTTCTGTCTGTTCTCTGGGAACCGGTTCATAGGTTCCGAATGTCATTGAATATGTGCCTCTGCCCTGCGTCATTGAACGAAGCTGTGAGGAATACTGATACATCTCTGCTTCGGGAACCAAAGCTCTGACCTTCTGATTCTTACCCGTTGCTTCCATACCTAATATCTTTCCCCTTCTTGTATTCATATCACCCATGATATCACCCATATACTCTTCAGGTACAATGACTTCCACTTTCATAACCGGTTCAAGTAATATCGGACCTGCCTGCAGGATACCTGTCCTTACAGATTGTGAACCTGCTATTTGAAATGCAATATCAGATGAATCCACTGGGTGGAATTTTCCATCATACACTGTTGCTTTCACATCAACCGTGGGATAACCTGCCAGTATACCTTTACTGAGCTGTTCCCTGACACCCTTTTCAATTGAGGGCACATATTTGGCAGGAATAGAACCGCCGAATATCTCATTGCCGAATTCAAAACCCTCACCTCTGGGCTGCGGGTCAAATCTGACATTACAGAGACCGAATTGTCCTCTTCCTCCTGACTGTTTCTTATGCTTTCCTTCGGCAGATGCTGTTTTTGTGATTGTCTCCCTGTATTTAATTCTCGGTTTTTCCAGGGTAACATTCACACCGAACTTTTCCTTCAATCTGTTAACAATGACCTCAAGATGAATATTTCCCAGTCCATGAATAAGTGTCTGCTTGATCTCCGGGTCATATTTATATCTGAATGTGGGGTCTTCCTCTGATAATTTCATCAATCCATTTGATATCTTTTCTTCATCACCCTTTGACTGCGGCAGTATTGCCATTGATACATTTGTTGCAGGAAAATCAATATGCGGGAATTGTACATTCATTGATTTGTCAGCTAGCGTGTCATTGGTCTTTGTATTCTTAAGCTTAACTATAATACCCATTCCTCCTGCAGAGATTGAATCAGACTCCTTTCTGTTCTTACCTGTAACAGTGAACATCTGATTTATTTTCTCATTGGCACCCTTGCTTACATTCACTGCCTCTGCACCTGATTTCATCTCACCTGAGATAACCCTGACAAAAGCAATATCACCCACATGTTTTTCAACTGTTGTCTTGAAAACAAATGCAGTCATTGCATCATCTACCTTCACAGGGTCTGATTGTGTTTCATATTCACCCTTATCTGCTGCTGACGGCATATATTCTGAGATAATATTAAGTACCCTGTCTGTTCCTATATTTGAAAGAGCATCTGTGAAACAAACAGGATAGAGTTTTCCTGATTTAATTGCTGCATTGAAACCGCGCGTGATATCCTCATCACTCAGTGATTCCTCAAAGAATTTCTCCATTAATTCATCATCTGACTGTGCAACCATCTCAATGAGTTCACTTTTCATTGTCTCAACAGTATCTTTCAATTCGCCGGGTATATCTGTTTCTGTCTCTTTTCCGTCTTTATACTCATATGCCTTACCTGCTATCAGGTTTATTACACCCTTAAAATCAGGTCCCACACCGAGCGGAAGCTGCACAAGTGCTGCATTTGGTGTCAGATTATCCTTGATGTCGGAAAGAACAGCTTCATAATTAAGGTTTTCTTTTGTCATTTTGTTTATAATAAACATTGCTGACAATTTTTCCTTCTGCACTAAATCCCATGCCTTTTCTGTTCCAAGGTCAACACCGCTCTGGGCATCAACAATAATCGCAAATGATTCTGATACCTTAGATGCTGACACCACCTCTCCGAAGAAATCCGGAAAACCGGGTGTATCCAGCATGTTTATCTGTTTCTTATTCCAATTTATTGTTGCTAATTTTAATGATATAGTTATTGCTCTGGACATCTCGTCATCATTAAAATCCAGAATAGAATTCTTATCATCAACCTTATTTAAACGTGTTGTTTCTCCGGCATTGAATAGAAAACATTCACCCAGGGAAGTTTTTCCTGTTGAGGAATGTCCCACCAAGGCCAGATTCTTAATATCAGCAGCTCCAAAATTTGCCAAAATATCCTCCTTGTGTAAAATCTTATAGATTAGATATTTTATATATATTTATAATAAAGTCAAGTAAAAGCACACAATATGTTAATTACTTCTGATAAAGCATTATGGGAGTGTTTATTTGAGCATTATCTGGAGATTTGCAGCAAACAAATGGTCATTATTGAAATTGCCTGCATAACCGGCAGATAAGGAAATATTGGAATGAAGGCCAATTACAATATTTATTCCGCCCCTGAAACCGCTGCCATCGTAGATATTATGCTGCGCATAAGTGCCGGATGCAGTGAATTCATATTCTGACAGCATATCCTCCTGTGTGCTGAAATAGTATATAAATATGCCTGTTTTCATGAATCCCTTTACATATTGAATATCAGAGCGTATAGATAAACTCATTTGTGATGTCAGTTTAAATGAATTGTACATTATAAAATCATCACTATTCACACTCCGAATCTTCAATTTAATGCGTGATGAATAATCTGTCTGATCAAATGCATAAACCATATGAAAGAAATTTACAGGATATAATGTTATATAATGCTTGACAGAATATCTATCCCCAAATTCAAATATATTCTCATACAGTATACCCACAGGCCTATGCAAGCGGAATGAAAATGAGAATTTGTCCCTATTGACCAATGAAGCCAATTTACTATGCGGATTGAAGTAATCAGATATCCTGAGATAATTGGCTTTGAATGTAATCTCTCTTTTATATGTTTTTTTAAGAGCCGCACTCAATGCATAGCCGCCATTGCTGCTATAAGCAATATCATATGAATATATGTCATAATGACCGAATACACTGCCTGTATAATAATGATTTGCATCTATAGGTTTAAGTGGAAAAGCATTTTGTGAATAGAGAAATCCGGCATTGATGACACCTGATTTATGACCGGCAATTAAAGCCCCGGCATATTCATCCAGATTATCCTTCCTTGATAATGATAATGAATCATCATGAATATTATATGTCATAATACTCAATACAGTATCATTCTCTATCCTTGCATCATACTGATTGAATGACAACAGCATATATGTCCTGATATCAGCAAATGGGAAGACCAAACCAATACCCCTGAATGAAGGATACTCATCCCTTGAGCCGTCTCCTTCAAATCGCATGGAATAGAATGGTATACTGCTTAATGAGTAATAATTAGAATAATCGCTGAATAAGCCCCTGCCCGTTTTCAATCTGATATTTCCGATAATTATATTTGGTGAGAATTGATAATATCCCTTCACATTATCAATGCCATTTTCTTCCATTCTGTCCTTCTCAATAATAAGGGAATAGGAATGCCTTCTTTTAAACCTTCCATTCATCATTGCATGATATTTTGCATTGATAAAACGCATTGCATCAGAGGATATGCCTGCTGAACCATTAAACCTGCCTGCATCCGAGTATTTGCTTATTACATATGAAGCATAATGATCCCCGGTCAATGAAAATATTAATTGCTGAGTTATATTCTTCTTTGCTTTTAACAACACATATAGCGAATCAATCTCAATATCATTCAAAAATCCGGAGAAATCCTCAATAATAAGTTCCAGTGAATCGCTCTGCTGAAAACGGTCAGACCATTCTTCTGCATTTATGGGTACAATGAGGATCAATAATGCTAATGCTGAAACAAATACAACAGAACCGCTGTTACTGTTTTTCCATCCCTTAATTCCCTTGATAGAATCATCTCCTTTAATGAATCAATATCCATTTTAACAATCTCAATATTTTCATCAAAATCCGTATTGCCATGAGCAGGTTTCAAGTCAAAGCACAAAAAGAGATGCATGATTTCGTCAATAAATCCCGGTGAAGGATATAATGTGCCTATTTTCTTTATGCTGCCCGGCCTCATCTTAATCTCCTCGCTTAATTCACGTATGGCACATTGCTCTGGTGATTCATTCTTTTCAAGTGTACCTGCAGGTATCTCCAGCAGATAATCTCCAACTGCATATCTGTATTGCCTGACAAGATATATAAAATTATCTTCAATAGCTATCATTCCCACTGAACCGCTATGCCTTACAATTTCCCTGGATGTTTCCCTGCCATTCTCCAATGAGACCCTGTCATTGTAAACATTAATAATCCTTCCCTTGAATACCAATTCGGATTCAATCATCTTTTCCATTATTCCCCCAGGAATGTGCTGTTCTTTATGTTTTCCATCAATGATTCACCAATGCCTTTTATTGAATCTATCTGCTCATATGATTTATATCCATTAATTATAAGACGCTTTGTGAGAATTTTCAATGCCATTTTGCTTCCTATGCCGTCAATGTTCATCAATTGATGTATGTTTGCTTTATTTATATTGATTATACTGTGATACGGTATTTGAATTATATCATTTGCCCGTTCATACTGAGGGATATCTATATCAGCGTGTTTATTATAATAAGGTATATGAAGACCCAATGTGCACATATGCCCTATACCGAGCATGGGATGTATATATGCTGAATACTCTAATGAATATATACTGTAATTAAGCGTTATACCTGTCTTTAATATGCGATTCATATCCGCATAGAATGCAACATTCATACATGAATTAAGTGCAAACAATATCTCGCCGCCTAATGTCATAAATTTATTATAAATGCATTGAATTGTTATATTAAAGTGTTCTGATGTATATGATGTGATAAGGGCAGATTCAGTGTATTCACCCAAACGGAATACAGCTGTTGAGTGAAAGCTGCCCGGAAAAACAGCACAGAAGAGAAATACATCATAAGCACATGACATCACTCTATCGGCAAAATACCTGTATTTGAATGCAGGCATTATACCAAATAACGCATTTGCCGTGTAATATGATATCATCGGATTCACAGATAATCTGCACACAATATCATTCCCGCTGAATACTGATTGTATGCCATATAGCATGTTGCCGCTGTGATTGTAGAATGATATGCCGGAATTGTTTAATTCATACATATTCCACAATATGGATGAGTACATTGAAATATACCGGCCCTGCGGCTTCTTGAATAGATAATGCTCACTCATTATACCCGCACCCCTATTGTCTGCTGTAATCAATTGTGCTTCTGCAGTGATTGTATATGAAATAATAATGAATAAAAATAAGAAATATTTCATAAGCCCTCTTTTTTATTATTGTATATTGTTTCGTATAATTTGTCAAGATATTTTTATCAATTCCTTATACTTGATTTATATGTGGATTTATTCTATCATCTATATATGAATATATTTCAACTGATAATACTCATACTTCTATTTATCAATATACTGTTGATTGTCATTATGATGATACGCAGGCGTAATAATAATGATATATTCAATCATCTGAACACACAATTCCTCGAGTTCCAGAAGGATTTAAATGAGAATATGCATCTGAATAAGAGCGAAATGGAGCATACAAAGGATATCATTTCGGCAAATACACTGAAAACAGTTGAGATGATAAAGGAATTATCAGGCACAATTGCCCGCCTCACAGATGAGCAGAAACATTCCACTAAATTGACAGAGGATTTGAAATATCTCTTTCAGAAACCAAAGGCGCGCGGCAATTACACAGAGATCGTTTTGGAGGAGATGCTCAAGCGGGTATTACCCGAGGGCATATGGCATAAACAGTATAATATTTCCGGAACAGAGCGTGAACGCGTTGATTTTGCCATTGAATACAATAATAGTATTATACCCATTGATGTGAAGTTCCCCACTGATGATTATAACCGATATGTCAGCGAGAATGACAGAAAATTAAAATCAGAATTGTGGAATGAATTCATCAAGAAGCTCAAAATGAATATAAAGGATATCTCTGCCAAATATATCAAACCGGAAAAAGGCACATCCGAATTCGCACTTATGTTTATCCCGACTGATTCAATATATTTTGATGCAATATCAACAGAGAATACCGAGGGTTTTGCCAATACACTCTTTGATTTTGCGCAGCAGAACAAGGTGTTGCTTGCCGGTCCATCCACATTCTATGCATTCCTGCAGATTATTATAGCGGGATTAAGGAATATTGAGATATTCAAGAATACAAAGACACTGCTTGAGAATATAAAGAAACTGGAGAGAAATATGGAACATTTCAGCAGTAAATACGAAGATATAGGCAATAAACTCCAGAAGGCCCGCGAAGCATATGATGTGGGCAATACACATTTTGACAGGATACGTAAGAATTCATCGGATATTCTTAAATTGGACAAGAATACCGAGCAAATCACAAAGGAGTAATCATGGCCGAGATAAACAGAGAGAGACTGATAAACAGGTTTATGGAAATGGTGAAGATATCTTCAGAATCCCTTGAGGAAAAAGAATTCGGCGATTATTGCAAGGATTTTCTGGTAAATGAGATTGGATGCGAGATATATGAGGATGATGCTGCTGCAAAGATAAATGGACAGCAATCCAATATTATTGCAAAATATTATGGTAATTCAATGAAAAAACCCCTTATGTTTGCCGCTCATCTGGACACTGTCAAACCGGGCAAGAATATTATACCCGTATTGGAAAACGGCATAATCCGTTCAAGCAGTGATACTGTGCTGGGTGCGGATGACAAATCGGGTATTGCCGCTATATTTGAAGCATTGCTGCTCATCAAGGAAAATGACATAGATGCACCGGACATAGACATTGTGCTGACTGTTGCAGAAGAGATAGGATTACTCGGAGCAAAGAATATGAATTATCAATTGCTCAGGGCAAGGGAAGGATATGCACTGGACAGTGAACACATTGACGGTATTTTTGTGCGCGCTCCTTCACAGAATTCCATTGCCATTGAGATTGAAGGCATTGAATCACATGCCGGTATGTGTCCGGAGAAGGGTATAAGCGCCATCAAAACAGCTGCAGATGCTATTGTTGAAATGCCTATGGGCAGGATTGATTCTCTGACAACAGCCAATATCGGTGTGATTGAAGGCGGCATGGCCACAAATATTGTTGCAAAAAAAATCACTATGAATGGAGAGATACGCTCACACAATGAAGATAAATTAACATATTATACAGAAAAGATAAAGGAAGCGGTCTATAAGGCATGCTCCAAAAATAGAATAACAATGCCTGACGGCACGATTAAGACAGCAGTGTGCAATATAGATGTGCAGAGGGAATACAATGCAATGCACATGAAGCCGGGCGAGCATGTACTTGAACGTATAACAAAGGTGTTCTCCAAATTGGGTATTCCATGTAAGACAATAACAGGCGGAGGCGGTTCTGATGCCAACATTTTCAATGAACATGGCATCAAAACAGTTATCATAGGTACAGGCATGATGGATGTGCATACGGTTAATGAATATATCAAAGCAGAAGACATGGTCACAGTAACATCCATTCTCATGGGCTTGATAGAGGAAGAATAGGATAATTATACAATAAATTATCCATAGGGGATTGTGACTCCCCTTTTTTATTACTTCTGTCAACACTTCTCGAGACGGATTCATATGATTAATTTCCCTGTATTTTGCATATTACTTTATTATGTCACTTATAGAGATTTTTTTGTATTTTTGTGCCCCCGGGATAGAGCATGTGAGACACTCAATATTGCTTATTGATGATTCTGTTCTTGAGTTTACGATAAACAGTATTATTGTCCCTTTTCCCTATTACCATTACTGTTATTCTTTTCAATTGATCATTCACAATATATGCCAATCGATATCCGGAATTCCTCAATTTTATCTTATAAGCATTATTATGACCGGACAATTTGTCTTTTCTTACGCATGGATTTTCCAATCTTTCTTTTAATTTCTTCTTGAATTGCTGTTTGATTGTATTGTCTAGCCCCTGCCACTCCTCTAATGCTTTCTTATCAAAGAATAGCTCATAAATCACTGATATTGACCTTTACGCTTTCATTACCCTCATCCATTCTTGTCTGTAACTCCTTACTAAGCACATAATCATCCATGATATCCATTATTGTTTCAAAAACCTTGCTGGGGACAAGATAAGCACTGGGTTTATTGTGACTCAATATTGCAGTGGGTTTGTTCCCTGATGACTCTATTACCCGGCTTGGGCTTTTTTTTAATTCACTTATACTGACTGTTTGATTTGCATATAATTTATTCATAGCACACCCCTGCTTTTTAGTACTTATTTTAATACCTTTTTTAGTATTATTTTAAGCCCTTTTATTGGAATGTCAAGAGGTTAAATAATTCTTCATAACTCTCATTTCC